>NZ_CP118610.1:740000-1480000 GCF_028993555.1 Ensifer adhaerens
CTGATACCCGTTCACGCTGCCGTCGTTTCCTTAGGGAACCTGCCGCTTTCAATGCAGCGTCCGGCCCTTCGTTGACACCGACACTAGGGTGGGAATCACAAGACGGCTTTTCAAAATCGACCGGCATTTGCTTCAAATTTTAATGAAATGCCGTCGTCGCGTGCTTTGCCGCGCATTTGTGTCGCATTTTAGCTTTCGCCGTTAAGGTTCGTGGCAGGGCCCTGTGTGCGAAGCCCGGAAGCGTCGGCGGTGGCGTGCCGGCAGGCGCGCCACAATCGTTAACGCCGTCCAGAAAATGCACAGAAATCCGTTGCTTACGCCCCGTTAACCACAAGAAATGAAGGTCGCTCGATTTGCTCCAAATCGGGATTTTTCGGCGGTTTCGCACCGTTCCGGCACGGGCGCGTTTATTCTTTCATTAAGCCGGGGATGCGAGATTCCGACATGTCACGAGGCGGTCTGAATCGCGGTTTTCAATTAGGGAAAATCGGGTGCGCCAGCCTCGCAAGAACAACAAATTTAGCAGGGTAAAGCGTGAGCGTATTGCGTAACATGGCTGGCAGATGGGCGTCCCGCGTGGACGAGATCGCGGCCCTGTGGCTGCCCCGTCGTGAGGCTTCTTCGCTCGCCGGACGCCGCGATACGAAACGGCTGCGTACTGTTGCTGCCATGTCTTTGACAACGCTGCCGGTGGCGCCGCTCGCCCTGTCGCTCGCCATGCCGGTGTCCTCGGCCCTGCCGCTCGGCACGGCGCTTTGGGCTTCCGCTTCGCTATTGGCGGCAGCCGTTGCGATCGCGCGCGGACGAGCGCCGGAAGCTGCGGCGTCGATTCCGGCCGATCCCGTTCTCCCGGACCTCTCGGCAGCCTATGATCTGTTTGCAGGCCTCGTCACCGTGCATGACCTGCGCGGCAATGTTCTTTCCGTGCATGGGCGCGATGCGGCCGAGCACCTGACGCTGATGCGCGATCCGGCGGGCCGCGGTTTCATCGAGCAGATTCATGTCTCCGACCGTATTACGTTCCTGAGCGCGATCGACATCCTTCGCCAGGGCGGCGACCGGGCGACGGTCGATATCCGCATCGAACGGCGGACCTTGCCGATCGAAGGCGAACAGTTCGTATACATGTCCTGCGAACTGGCGCCGCTGCGTGATCGTGACGGCAACTTGACGGCAATCCTTGCGCAGTCGCGCGATGTCTCTCAGGAAGCAGGCCTGCGCGCCGAGGCGGCGGCCCGGACGGCCGAAGCCGAGTCCGCGAACGACGCCAAGACCCGTTTCCTCGCCGCCGTCAGCCACGAGTTGCGCACGCCACTCAATGCCATCCTCGGTTTTTCCGACGTGCTGGCCGGCGAGTATTTCGGCAAGCTCGAGAACGATCGCCAGCGCGAATATGTGGGGCTCATCCACAAGTCGGGCGAACATCTGCTCTCCGTCGTCAACACCATGCTCGACATGAGCAAGATCGAGGCGGGCCGTTACGAGCTCATGCCCGAGCCTTTCCGCGTCGCCGAGGCGGTTGCCGCCTGCGAAGCGATGCTGTCGCACCAGGCCGCGGAAAAGGGCGTCAAGCTCGTCAGCCGCGTCACCCGCGGTATAGGCGAAGTCAATGCCGACCAGCGCGCGTTCCAGCAGGTTCTCATCAATCTGGTCGGAAACGCCGTGAAGTTCACCGATCACGGCGGTGTCGTGACGATCGACGCCGAAGTGGATGGTGCGATGCTGAAGCTTTCGGTCAGCGACACCGGCATCGGTATCGCCGCCGACAAGCTGGAGCTTCTCGGTCAACCTTTTGTCCAGATCCAGAACGACTATACCCGCCGCTACGAAGGCACGGGTCTCGGCCTTTCGCTGGTCAAGGGCCTCGTTGCGCTTCATGGTGGCGACCTCACGATTCGCAGCCGCGAGGGCGAGGGGACTGTCATCGTCGTGACGATACCGCGCGACGGTTCTGGCATTGCCATTGCCGAGCAGGAGGAGCAGCGTTCGCCGGTGACGGTGGAATTCCCGCCGCGCCTGCGCGACGGAGAAACGAGGCCGGCCGCCGAAGGAGGGCGGTCCGAGGACGTTGGTTTGAACGAGGAACGGGGATATGGCGCCGCGCAAGCGAAAACAGCCTGAACGGAAAAAGGCCGCGCAGCGTGCGCCTGGCTTGGCCGTGCGCGGGCTGGCACTTGCCGGACAGGGTGTTGGACTTGCCGGCCGCCTGATGGCGCGCCATCCCCTGGTCTCCGGCGGCTCCGCTGCCTTCGTGGTCGTGTTCTCCTTCGTTGCGGCTAACGCCATGTGGTACCAGCACGGGGTGCACCCGTCGCCGCTCATGCGCACCCGTGTGCCGCTCGTCAGCGCCGAAACGGCGCAGCGGATCGCCATCGCCAAGGGCGAAGAGATCGAGCAGCGCAATGTGACCACCTTCGTCATCGAGCGCGAAGGCGAGGCCAAGGCGGACAATGTCGAGGATGTGATCGCCGCGGCTTCCGCGGATCTTCCCACGGAAAAGCCGTCGCCTGAGCGCGTGGCAAGCGTGCCCGGTAACGCGACCTCGAAGCTCGTTGCCGACATCCAGAAGGAACTGAACCGCGTCGGCCTTTATGACGGCGCGCCGGACGGGCGTAGCGGCCCGAGGACGGCGGCTGCCATCTTGCGCTTCGAAGCACAGGCTGGTCGCGCCGAAACAGGCTCGGCCAGCACCGAGTTGCTGCAGGCGCTTCGGGCAGCACCAGGCGATAAGGCCGCTCAGGTCATGCCGGCGGGAAGGCCGCTTGCCGAGGCAAAGGGCAGCGGTGTGGAGATCGATCCGGTCGCTGCGGCCATTCGTTCCTCCGAGAAGGACAACAATTTCATTCCGCCTGCCGAAATCCCGGTTTCGAGCGACCTGGTGCTGAACATCCAGAAGGGGCTGAGCAACCTCGCCTACGCGGATGTCGCAATCGACGGCGTCGCCGGAGAGCAGACGCGGGCGGCGATCCGCCATTTCGAGAAACACTACCGCCTGCCGCAGACCGGCGAGCCGAATCCCCAGGTCTTGAAAAAGCTCAAGGAAATCGGCGCGCTCTGATCGCTGGCGGGGTTTGAGGGCGTCGCCGATTTGCCTGCGCCGTCCAGCGCGTGTATCAGCCTTCCATGCGTCTCAAGTCTCATATCTTCGTGTCGTCCCTCTTGCGCCGCGCGTTTTCGCTCGGCGGCTATGCGGCCGTGTTGCGCAAGGGAGCGGAGGACGCCGGTGCGATTTTCATCCGCCAGCGGACGCGGCTCGGTACCGAGACGCTCTTTGCCCCGGCGCCGCAGAATTTCTTCTCCGACGAAGTCGATCTCGGCCGCAAGTTCGAAGTGAGACTGCGCGACAGCGACGCCGAACGGGTTGATGCGGCGCTTGCAAGCGAGATCCGGTTCGACCCGGATTGCTGGATCGTGGAGATCGAGCTGGACGACCATGCCGATCTGTTCGAGGTGGTCCCGGAGGATAGCGCAAGCCGGCCCTGACACCGTCTTGCCGATCACGTGGACCCGCTTGACTCTCCACTTGGTGGGGGCCGTAGGACGCGCTCATGGACGATCAAATCTACTCGATAGGCGAACTCTCGCAGATGGGCGGAATCCCGGTCAGGAGGCTTCGGTTTTATTCGGACAAGGGACTGTTGCCTTCCGCACGGACGGAGAGCGGCTACCGGATGTATTCCGGGGCGGATCTTGCCCGGCTGGATCTCGTTCTTGCTCTGCGTGAAGCGGGCGTGAGCCTCGCGGAGATCCGAAAGATCCTGACCAACGGGGCATCGTTTGGCGATGTCCTGGCGTTGAGACTTCGAACGCTCGAAACCGAAATCCGGTCAAAGCGCCGGATCGCCGCAGCCTTGCGAATGGCTTTGAAACTCCGTGAACCATCCCCAGCGGACCTCAGGAGGTTATGGACCGTGACCAGGCTTTCAAAGACGGAATTTCGGAACGCACTCGAACGCTTCTATGACGACGTTGCCGGTGGCGCACCGGTGGATGTGAAGTGGAAGAAGAAAATGATGGATGCCGGCACGCCGGATCTTCCTGACGATCCGACCCCGGATCAGATCGACGCGTGGGTTGAGCTGATGGATATGTTGTCCGACAAGACCTATGCGGCCGAAATGCGCGCCCACATGTCCACCTATGGACAGAAGAATTCGATCCCGCCGCCTATGCCGAGGCAGCTGATGCGACCTTCGCACGGGTGCGGGCTGCGATCGAAGATGGCTTGGGGGCCCAGTCGGCCGTGGGTCGGGAGATCGCCACCGACTGGTTGACGCGCTCGGCAAAGGCGATGAGCGGGCTCCGGACAAGGAATTCCTGGATTGGCAACTCGAGCAGTATCGCAGACACCACGCCCGTTCTGCCCGGTACCAGGAACTGATGGCCGTTCTGCAGCGGAAGGGCCGCAGACACCGACCGGCCGCGAGTGGAGTTGGATCATCGACGCGATGAAACAGCTCTTCTAGAACACCGGCGGGGAACCGGCGGATCCGTCTGCAGGTCAGCTGTTGCCCCGGCATGCACTCGACACCGGAGCATGCAGCGCCAAGGCGACGCGCATGATGTCAGATTTCTGCGTCTAGCCGCGTCGCCGCCCGAAAAGCCGCTGTGGCGGCACGTTACCGGCGGCCGCTGCAATCCTGCGAGGGCTGATTTGGCGCGCATCATTGGCCGGATTTTCGGCGAAGTAGGCTTCGTGCCTCGCCGTTGGAGTGGCTTCTTCGGCCTCCGCCTCGAACCAGCCATCCAGTTGTTCGCGGCAGGCGGTACGGTTCATGGCGCCGATCAATGCTTGCGCATGGCTCGTCTCGCCGAAGGGCTCGCGCAGATGCGGATACAAGGCTTGAAGTACGAAACCGGCATCGGTCGCAGGGACATCGAGCGCAACGAGGCTCGTCGCGAGCCGCTGCCCGGAAATGTCGAGCAGGATGCGTTCGACTTGGGTGTCCCTGGTGCCAAGCGCCTGGCCGAGGACGCGCGAAAACAGGATGATCTCGCCGCTGCGGGCAAAGCGCACAAGCAGCGCGGCATGCACGTCATTGATTGCCTCGGAAGAGGCGGTGGGCGCCGGAGGGTGTGACCCCGCTCGTGCCAGAGTCTTGATCTCGTGCCTGAGCGCTTCTTCGCGGGCAGTCCGCAAGGACGCGGCTTCCGGCTCCGGATGTGGCTGTTCCGCCTCCGCGTGCTTCGCTCCGCTGCTACTGCGCGCGGCGAGCCCGGGTGGATTATGGTGCTCGACCAGGGCGTCGACGACAAGGGGGGAGAGGTTGGGGCGCCGCGCGATCGCTGCGGCATGCTCCGATCCGCGCTCGCGGATGACGGCGATGAGGGTGCGGTCGCCAATGGCTTTCGAGCGCGTCAGAAAGATCGCAGCAATCGAAATCGGCATGCCGCCGATCAGCGCGGCGACCGGCTCCGGGATCTGCGGGCACTGGGAAAGGGCGGCTGCCGCCTGACGGCGGGCTTCGTTGCTGGAGCCGAGGAAGAGCGGCTCGAACAGTTCGGCAAACTGCTTCATGTCGGATTTGCGGGGGATGCGCAGGCTTTCGAAACCGGTAACCGTCGCCATCAGGACAACGTCCTTCAAGCGGCCAGTCTGTGGCCTTTCCAACTCACGAAAGCGATCCGTCACGGTAATTCCCTGCACGCAAAACATGATCGCCTTTTCCGGTGATCCGGAAAGGCACACGTCGCAAAAATTAGAAGAAAAGCGTTAGCGCACTGTTAACTATGGATGTTGGAGCTTTATTCAGGCTTGCGGCACATGCGTGGCGTGCGACGGCGTCGACGGATTGCTCCGCTGGCCCCGCATTTCTCGGGGACATCCGCGGTATCAGCCATAAAAAATCCACATGCGGTCACGAGTTATCGCGGCGACGGTCAAGGGCTCCGGACGCCCGCCGACGTTTGGAGGTCAAGTGAAGAGGGGCCTCTCCATGGGAGATATGGAACTGTGAAGAAATTTATCCTGCGCGCAGCGGCGGTCTGCGCGCTCCTCGCGGCCCCGGTTGTCGCCGAGGCTGCCGAAGGCTTTGCCACTGCCAATGTCAACATGCGCTCCGGTCCGAGCACCCGCTATCCGGCGGTATCGATGATCCCGGTCGGCGAATCGGTGGAAATCCACGGATGCCTTGCGGATCTGCCGTGGTGCGACGTCTCGTTCTACGGTGGGCGTGGCTGGGTTGCCGGGCGTTACGTCCAGGCCGACTATCGCCGCAATCGCGTTTACGTCGAGCCCCGCTACTATCGCCCGCTCGGAATTCCAACGGTCGTCTTCCAGTTCGACAACTACTGGGACCGCAACTACCGTGGCCGCGACTTCTACCGTGAGCGCGATCGCTGGCGCCGGGGACCGGATTGGGTCGACGACCGACGGGACCGTCGCGACTGGGAGGGCGATCGTCGCCGCGATCAGCGCGATTGGGAAACCGGCCAGCGTGAAGAGGAGTGGCGCCGCCGGGAAGGCGAATGGAACCGCGAGCGGACGGTGCGTGAAGAGCGCAGCGAGTGGGAACGTCGCAGTGACGGCGTACGCGTTCGCCAGAGCGATGACGGCATCTACGAAGGTGCGCGCCCGGCGCCGTTTGTTCGGTGCCAGTTCGACGATCCAGACTGCGAAAACTAATGTGGAGCGCCTGAGACGGCGTCCTTGCGGCGGATTGGAAGACGGGCGGCTCTGGTCGCCCGTTTGCTTTTGGTGCTCACGTTTTCTGCGGCATCTGGCGGAACCAAACGCCATGCAGGGCGTTGAGACGGCGCAGACAAGGGAGCGTTGTAATGGTGGAAAAGAAACTGGAGGCTGTGCAGAAAGTCAGCGAAAACGTTTCGCAGGCGCAAGCGCGGGCTGAGGTTGATGTACAAATCGCCGAACTGCGAGCGGAAATCGCCCGACTGACCGAAGCCGTCACAGCCATTGGCAGTGGGACGAGGGCAGTCGTGCAGGGCGAGGCTGAGTTGATGGTGGAACGTGTTCGCGAGCGCGTGCGCGAGGAACCGCTATCGACGCTTGTGGCGGTGGCCGGGGTGTCGTTCCTGTTTGGCCTGATATCGCGACGCTAAGGCCAATGCCGCTCCGGGGTTGTTACCTTGGATACATCTCAAGGGCTCGGCTGGCGAGATAATGAATCAAGGTTGGTGTCGCAGCTTGTATTAGCATTCTGTTAACCAGCCTATGGCTCAATCGGGGCGAGCCCGCTATCATCGGGCTGCGTCGTGTGAACCAGAAGAGCAACATCCGGGCGACCGGAAGAAGGAGCAAACGAGAAAAGCGCGCCTGTCCAGGCAAGGCCTGGAAAAATGCGCTGGCCCGAGAGGGCAGGGTGAAATCTGTACGGTAGTTCATCCGTCTCAAGACTTTGTGGAGACGAGCATGGCAGACGTGATCAGAATTCAGGACCGAAAGGTTCGTGTGCCGCCGCGTAGACCCGCGGCCATATCGGGCGGGGCCAAAGTGCTTCTGTTCACCGGAATCCGTTACGAACGCCTCGACCGCGACCCGCAGCCGACGGCACCGGACGGACGGCGGATCAAGAAGCAGTAACGTTCGATTTCCCGCATTAGCGACCGGTTGCGACCGGGCGCGCGTCCTTGGCCGGAAACATCAGGCCCCTTCACCACAATTCTTGCACAATACGTAGCATTTGCGTGTGCACTTCGCCGCGACCGTGCGATCATAGCATCTAGCGTCGAAATGGCTCGCAGCTTGATTCCGCAAGGAAATTGCGGACCTGCTCCTCGAAACTGTCGACCGGCGCCATCGCCCTCAAAACGGCGTAGCCGTCCTGTTCCTTCATCTCCACCATGATCGATTGTGCCAGCGCCTCCGGCGGCGACTTGCGCAATTCTACCAGCTGGATCGGCGTCGCGACGACAAGATCGAGCTTGCCGTTGACCGACGTGTGATCGTTCATGCTGAAGACTTCGTTCGAATTGCTGTCGAAGACCGCGAGAGACCAGAACGGCACGTTGCCGCTGGCGAGAAAGCGCGCCGGCCCGTCCGAGATCGAGAAGCTGCAAACGGCCGTCCTGAGATAGGGGTCGTCATTGGCAAGGCCGGTCTGTCCCGGCGTGCTCGTCAGTGCAAAGAAACTGTCCATCTCGAGCAGCCCAAGCACGCGGGTATAAGCGTCGCGGCCGGTAAACTGCGGTAGCGACAGAATGATGATGATGTGCAGCAGGGCGGCGCCGACAAGGCCGAGGACCGTGACGAAGAGAACCTTACGCATCGCCGCATCCGGTCTTGGTGATGACGGGCATGGCGAGGTCGATCAAGCCTGAGGAACCTGCAGTGGGCGTGTCGAGCAGCGTCAGAACCAGCCGGAAGGTGCCCGCATGGCGTACGGCCAGCCAATTGTCCGGCTGGGCGTTCGGCGACACGTGGACGGTGAAGTTGCTGTTTCCGCTGCGCAGCACCGTCCAGGAATTGAGGGCCGAGGGCAGATCGGATCCCGGGCGCAACGGCAGACCGTCGGCATTCGCCGCATAAAGCGTCCAGAAGCGGGCCTGTGGCGTCAGTCCCGTGACGTCATAGGAGCAGGTCGCCTGGAGCTTCTGGCCCTTGTCGTCCGTCTGAGCGCTGAACATCAATCCTTCGGCGCCACCGTAGAGAAGCTCGCCAGCGCGGGCCCGGTGCGCCTTGGCATAGGGGTCGGCATTGATCGTCTGTGCTTCTGGAAAAGCGACCCACGGGCCGATCGCGATCGAGCCGAAACCGACGGTCGCCTTCAGCGCCCATACGGCCGAGGCAATGCCGCCGCCGAAGGCGATGGCAAGAGCGAGGGCGACGAGGAAGGGGATTCGAAACAAGGGCGGCTCTATCGGAAATCGTTCTGCGACGGGGCAACATGCGGTTGCCCCCATATCTCGCCGAAATTGGCGCCTCGCGCAACGGCGACTGACGGCGCGCGCACAGCCTCACGATGAGATGGCTGCCGCAGGTCTGGCCGGGAGATATTAGTTGCTGGCGGCATTGGGATCCGTCTGTCCGGAACGCTTTTCTTCGGCGGCGCCAAGCGCAGCGAGCCTGCCGCCGGCCTTTTCTGGCGCCTTCAGTGCCGGTGCCTTCTCAAAGGTCTCGCCGATCGCACGCAGCAGGCGGGTGACCTCCGCCGACAACGAGCGCGGGCGGACGAGTGGCGGCAGGGCGTTCTCGTCCGGTTTCGCGGTCGCGACCTCAGGCTGCTTCGCCGGCGCCGCCGGGGCAGTGATGCCGGGGATAGCGCGGTGCTCGATGCCTTGCTCGGCATAGTCCATCAACCGCTTGAAGGTCATCGCCGGCAACGAGCCGCCGGTCATGTTGTTGGTGGACGTGTAGTCGTCGTTGCCGAACCAGACGGCGGTCGTATAGTCGCCAGTAAAGCCGACGAACCAGGCGTCGCGATAGGCCTGGGTCGTGCCGGTCTTGCCGCCGACGACGATGCCGTTGTCGAGGGCGGCCTTACGCGCTGTACCGATGATCGGGATCTGCGTCAGCATCGAATTCATCGACGTACTTGCGGTTTCCGAAAGCACGCGCCGCGCAGGCGGTTCGTCTCGCCCGAAGTCGTAGAGGATGTCGCCGTCGTAGTTGAGGATCTGGCTGATGCCATGCCGGCGCGACTGCACGCCGCCGGCCGGAAACACCGCATAGGCGGTCGCCTGATCGAGCACTGTCACTTCCGATGTGCCGAGCGGCATGGTCTTGTCGGTGCGGATTGGGGTCTCTATGCCCATCGCCTTGGCGGTCTGGGCGATGAGGTCAGTGCCGAGCTTGTCCTTGGCGAGCCGTACGGGGATGGTGTTGATCGACTTGGCGATCGCCGTCAGGATGGTGATGCGCCCGGCATAGCTGCGGCCGTAGTTCTGTGGTGACCAGCCGCGCCAGGTGATCGGCGCGTCGACGACCACCGTTTCCGGCGTCATGCCCTTCTCCATCGCCGCAGCGTAGGTATAGACCTTGAAGGACGAGCCCGGCTGCCGCAGGGCGCGGGTCGCGCGATTGAACTGGCTCTCGCCATAGTCGCGGCCGCCGACCATGGCCCGCACCGCGCCGCCATTCTCGAGCATGACGAGCGCGCCCTGCTTCACGCGGAAGCTTTCGCCATATTGGCGCAGGCTCGATTCCACCGAGTCCTCGGCGGCGTTCTGCAGGCCCATGTCAATTGTGGTGCGTACGATCAGCGAATGCTGCGCGAAGGGGCGGGCGATGCGCTGGACTTCGTCAAAGGCCCAGTCGAGGAAGAAGTCGGGCGCCTTCACCTGGGCGCGGTCGATAACGGTGGCGGGGTTGAGGCGTGCGGCGATCACCTGGCCCTCGGTCATCAGCCCGCCCTGGACGAGGTTGGTGAGAACCTCGTTGGCGCGACCGCGCGCGGCCGGCAGGTTGACATGTGGTGCGTAGCGGGCCGGCGCCTTGAAGAGGCCGGCGAGCATCGCCGATTCCGCCAGGCTCACATCGGTGATCGACTTGCCAAAGTAGAATTGCGCGGCCGCGGCCGCCCCGAAGGTGCCGCCGCCCATATAGGCGCGGTCGAGGTAGAGCCGGAGGATTTCCTTCTTCGACAGGTTGGATTCCAGCCAGATCGCCAGGAAGGCTTCCTTGATCTTGCGTTCGATCGTGCGTTCGTTCGACAGGAAGAGGTTCTTGGCAAGCTGTTGGGTCAGTGTCGAACCGCCCTGGACGACGCCGCCGGCGCGGGCGTTCTCGGTCATCGCACGGGCAAGGCCGAGGAAATCGATACCCCAATGGTCGAAGAAGCGTCGGTCTTCGGTCGCCAGTACCGCCTTGATCAGATGGTCGGGCAGTTCGTCGATCGGCACGGAATCTTCGTGAATGATGCCGCGGTGGCCGATTTCATTGCCGTAGCGGTCGAGGAAGGTGACGGCGAAGTCGCTCTGGGCGCGCCAGTTGCCCTTCGTTTCCTCGAAGGCTGGGAGCGCCAGCGCCAACATCAGCACCGAGCCCACAGTGCCCCAGGTCATGCCTTCGCCGAGCACCTCGAAGACGACCTTTTTCCAACCCGTGACGCGGAAGCGGCGGAAGAAGATGGTGGTATCTTCCCACCATTGCGCCAGTTTGAAGCCCGCGCTCCAGACCGTGGAATCGATCCAGGAGTCGATCCTGAGAAAGATGTGCCGTTTTTTCGGCCGGTTATCGTCTTTCCTCGGTTCCCGCACGTCTCAACGTCCTGAAGGCTTCGTGGCATCATGCCGGCGCCGGCAATATTTGCACGGCGTCAAATTCCAATCTACTTGCATATCGCGCCGCCGGCCTTAAAAAACCGGCAATTTTCTGCGAGATTTCTGTATCGCGGGCTATTTGACGAAAGTGTGATGACGATGGGCGAAATGCCTTTCTGGAAGGCGAAGAGCCTTGAGGACATGACCAATACGGAGTGGGAAAGCCTCTGCGACGGTTGCGGCCTCTGTTGTTTGAACAAGCTGGAAGATTGGGATACCGGCGAGATCGCCTGGACCTCGATCCGTTGCACCTTGCTTGATGGTGAGAGCTGTCGTTGCAAGGACTATGAAAACCGGCAGGCGACGGTGCCCGACTGCATCCAGTTGACGCCCAAGGCCGTGCGCGAGATCACCTGGCTGCCGCCGACCTGCGGCTACCGCCTCGTTGCCGAGGGGCGCGATCTCTATTGGTGGCACCCGCTGGTTTCAGGCGACCCGGACACGGTTCATGCCGCCGGCATTTCGGTGCGCGGTCGCACCGTCGCCGAGGATGGCATCGATATCGAAGACTATGAAGACTATCTCGTTACCTGGCCGCTGGAAGTGGGACAGGAAAGCGTGGATTGAGAAGGGATTGGCCGGCGTTTCGCAATCGTCTTGCGGGCGGAGCGGTTCGCGCTCCTGTGAGCCGGCAATCTGCTTTTCTTGATCCAGCCTAGTGGCCGCCACCGTTCTTCTTGACGAGGTTTTTCGGCGCGACATTGCGCCAGGCGGTCTCCATCGACTGGCGCACGAGGCCCTCGTCCGCTTCGACGAAATAGAATGAGGTCCAGCCACGATCACCCCAGCCGCCGGGCACGGCGGCGCAGACCCCGGGCTCCATTTCCAGGAGCATGCGCTGCTGGTCAGGCGTGAATTTGAAGACCGCGCGACCGGCTTCCGGCAAGGTCATGAAAATGCGCTTGCCAACCCGGAAGTCCCGTGTTCCGAAATGCGCGTTCTCTTCCGTTCCCGGCAAGCTTAGCGCGAGTTTTTCGATCTCTTCGGTTAGCATTCGGAAAGAGTAACATGGTTTTTCCGAATGGCCAAAAGGCTGAAAATCGCCACAAAAATCGCAGGGCTAAGACAATTGCCGCAGCGCATATCAGGTCGGGCGATAACGAAGCATGCGGTGTTACAGGACGTGCTTCACCCTGATCCGAAGGTTCAACCCCGAGTTGCGTCTACTCTATGTTGGGAAGAAGGTCATGGCGCGCGAAATTCGACACGCCGATGACGGGCATTACTCAGCCGGCTGGATCGGCTTGGGGGTGCTTTCGCCGGCAGCACGCATGGCACGCCATTCGTTTTCGAAACGGTCGAGCAGCGATTGCGGTACTTTGGACTGCTGAGATGCGGGCTGGTTGTTCGCTAGCGTCTGCATCCGATCCTCCCGGGCCTATGACGGTTTCATGACGTTTGATGCGGCGGACAATTTCATATCGTAAAGACTTTGTAAATCAGTAGCTTAAATCATTTAAACGATTGAAAAATATTTAAATCGATTAATTTTTCGTTGATCCACAGCCGTCTGTCAATTCGCAGATGTGGCAGTGCAGATGCGACTAAATTGGCTGTTCTTTTGAAGTATTTTCGCGAGCGTCGTTTCCTCTGCGCGAACACCAATCTTCACGTATTCAGGCACGAATAGGATGTGCCGAAAGTCGGCACGCTTGCGTCATGGGTGGCGAAAACCATCGCTACGAAATCGAAGGGTGTCAGGGGCTTAGTCAGGCTGCCGGAATCAAGATGCGATCAACGTGACTCAACTTCGCAGGGTGTTGACTCAATTTCCGAACGATCGCTGCCAAGGGATTCAAAGGAATCGGGAATCGCTAGCTGCTTGATGTTTAGTCTCCGCGATCGGGCTATCGCCGATGCCTTGGCCACCGCGACGCGCGAGCCAGTGATGATTTCTGAAGTCTAGCGAAACATGCTTAACAAAAGGCTGATTTTCGCATTGCCTCGACGAAGGACGGTGAGCTTCAAGCTCCATTCTCTCAGCGGCCAGACAGAAGAATCGGTCGCATGAAGCGGTTATCGCTTGTTGGGCCGGGCCCCGGGAAGGGTTCCGTCAAGAACGGAATCGCTGCAATCTAGGGTCGGAATTCCGGTGAGGTCGATGGGTATTCCAGTGGGTGCCAGACGGCTCGGAAGGCCGACATTCATTTGCCATTCAGCCTCGTTCGGTTATTGCTTCTGCCATGATGCTTCCCAAGTCGAAAGTGCGTTCATGTCTTCACCAGTGATCATAGCCGCGCTTGCTGCAGGCCTCGCGGGCTTCAGCCCGCCTGCGATCAACGTGCCGTCGGATAATGTCGTCCGTGTGGCTGGCGATTGCAGCGCGGCCGCTGCACAGGTGGTCGCCGACACCGGCGGCGAGTTGCTGTCGGCACAACCGACGTCCGATGGCCAGTGTGTGATCACGGTGCTTGTTCCCGGTAATGGCGGGCGACCGAAAAAGGTGACCGTCAAGGTGCCGATGTAAGCGACCCTGCGGTACCGTGCGTCTTGTCCGACGCGAAAAGGTCGCTGCAGCGCTTTGAATGCCTGCATGTTTCTGTCCTTAAATCGGCTAGGATCTAACGAAACAAGCAGCGGGGATGGCCGCGAGAGGAAGTAGAGACGAATGCGCATTCTGATTGTCGAGGACGACGCCAACCTGAACCGGCAGCTCGCCGAAGTGCTGAAGGAGGCCGGCTACGTCGTCGATCAGGCCTATGACGGCGAGGAGGGCCATTATCTCGGCGACGCCGAGCCCTACGATGCCGTGATCCTCGACATTGGCCTGCCGGAAATGGACGGCATCACGGTCCTGGAGAAGTGGCGCGGCGATGGCAAGACTATGCCGGTGCTGATCCTGACGGCGCGCGATCGCTGGAGCGACAAGGTCGCGGGCATCGACGCCGGCGCCGACGACTATGTCGCCAAGCCCTTCCATGTCGAAGAGGTTCTCGCCCGCATCCGCGCCCTGATCCGCCGTGCCGCCGGCCATGCGAGCTCGGAGATCGTCTGCGGCCCGGTGCGCCTCGATACCAAGGGCTCCAAGGCAACCGTCGATGGCGTGGCCCTCAAGCTGACGTCGCACGAGTTCCGGCTGCTCTCCTATCTCATGCACCACATGGGGCAGGTCGTTTCGCGCACGGAGCTGGTCGAGCATATGTACGATCAGGATTTCGATCGCGATTCCAATACGATCGAAGTGTTCATCGGCCGGCTGCGCAAGAAGATCGGCAACGACCTGATCGAAACGGTGCGCGGTCTCGGATACCGAATGCAAGCGCCGGGCAATGGCAATTAGATCGCTCACAGCCCGCGTCCTGGCGGTTTCAACCGTCTGGGCCGTCGTCGCCCTGGTCGTGATCGGCGTGGTCATTTCCGAGCTCTATCGCCAGGGTTCCGAGCGCGGTTTCAAGGACCTTTTGCGCGCGCAGCTTTTCAACGTCGTCAATTCGATTTCCGTCAATGAGAAAACGGTGCTTTCAGGTAGCCCGCAGCTCGGTGACCTCCGCTTTTCACAGCCGCAGACCGGCTGGTACTGGATCGTCGATCCGATCGGCGAATTCGATACACCGCCCCTGATCTCGACGTCGCTCGGCAACGGCAAGCTACCGATCGCCAGCGTCGATGAGGTTCCGTTCGACACCGGCTACGTCCGCTTCTACACCACCAAGGATCCGTTCGGAAACGAGGTCGAGGTTTCAGAGACCGAGGTCGTGTTGGACATCCAGGGCCACACCGCACGCTTTCGCGTGGCCGGCAACCGCGACGTGCTCGAGGCCGACATCAATCGCTTCACCCGCAATCTTACTATCGCGCTCTCCATCTTCGGTCTCGGCGGCCTCGGCGTGAACGCCCTGACCATTCTCTTCGGCCTGCGTCCGCTCGATCAGGTCCGCCGCTCGCTGGAGAAAATCCGGACCGGCGAAAGCGAGAGGCTCGATGGAGCCTTCCCGCGCGAAATCCAGCCGCTGGCCAACGAAGTCAACGCCCTGATCGACAGCAATCGCCGCATCGTCGAGCGTGCCCGCATGCAGGTCGGCAACCTCGCGCATTCGCTGAAGACGCCGATCGCCGTGCTCCTCAACGAGGCCCGCGTGCTCGATGCGTCGCATGGCGAGCTGGTGCGCAGCCAGGTCGACGCGATGCAGACCCAGGTTCAATCCTATCTCAGCCGCGCGCGGATTGCGGCGCAACGGGAATCCGTGCTGGCGAGGACCGAGGCACAGCCGGCGCTTGAGCGTCTGGTTCGGGTGATGCGCAAGCTCAACCCGGAAAAGCAGGTCCATCTGTCGATCAATCCGCCGGCATTGGTGCTGGCGATGGAGTTGCAGGATGTCGAGGAAACCGTTGGCAACCTGCTTGAAAACGCCGCCCGCCACGCCCGTGGCGAAGTATGGTTGAATGTGCGGCCAGCGCCGATCGAACTGCATGCGAAGGAGCCTGGACGGCAGTGGATCGTGCTCGACATCGATGACGACGGTCCGGGGCTCAATCCCGACCAGATTGCGCTGGCGATGAAGCGTGGCAAGCGGCTTGACGAAAGCAAGCCTGGAACCGGGCTCGGGCTTTCGATCGTCAGCGAGATCGTCCGGGAGTACCAAGGCACCATCACGCTGTCGCGGCGGGACGAAGGGGGCTTGCGTGCGCAGCTCCTCCTGCCGGCCGCGGCCTAGAGCAAGATGAGGAAGCGCGTGCACGGTTTCGTGATCTAGGTGTCACACCCGTGCTCGAAAATGTCGCATCGGCAGGGCACGCCGTTGCCTCGGTAGGCGGGGAATGCCAAAAGAAAATCAAGGACAAGTCGTCGTTTGACCCGAATGTATGGGGTTCTTGGGTGCGGCTTCGGATAGGGATGGTTGAGTGTCGCGGATCATGAGGAACCAGGCAGAAATGGCACGGACTTTTGTCGTTGGCGGTAGGATCGTGGTGATCGCGTCGGCCGTGGCTCTTGCTGGTTGCGGCACGACCGCGGGCGGCAAGGGTGCTGCAGCCGGCCTCGGCTCGACCGCGACCCGCGGCGTCTCCTCGACGACCTACATCGCTGCGCTTCAGGGCGGCGTGATCGGTGGCCTTGGCGATCTCGATATCGGTACGTCCGACCGCCAGCGTGCACTTGAGGCCGAATATCGCGCGCTCGAGGCGGCACCGGGTGGCCAGCCTGTGACGTGGAACGGACGCGGCGTCAGCGGCTCCGTCGTTGCTGCCGCCCCCTATCAGGTCGGATCGCAGAACTGCCGCCAGTACAGCCATACTGTTACGATCAAGAGCCAGGCGAAGACGGCCCGGGGTGCTGCCTGCCGCAATCCCGACGGCAGCTGGACGCCGCTGACCTGAGCGCAGCTTCTTTGAGGCGTCCGCGCGTTAGCAGGCGACTTGATCGGACGTTGCGGCGAAACGCCTCAAATCTCCGTCATGACAGGTTTTCGAGTTGGAATGGCATGGGCCTCATAGTATTGAGCGTCCATGTTGTTCTGGATCCTCGTCGCCACTTTGACGGCGGCCGTCGCCGCCGTGCTGATCCTCCCGCTGATGCGGGCAGGGGAAGCCCCATCGTCTCCCCACAGCCATGACATCGAGGTCTATCGCGACCAGCTCGACGAACTGAAGCGCGATCAGGACAGCGGCCTGATCGGCAGCGACGATGCCGAGCTTGCGCGCGCCGAGGTGGCGCGCCGGTTGCTGGCCGCCGGCGAGAGCGACCGCGATGCGGCACTGCCCGTTTCGCCGCGGCGAGGGGCCAATCGTCTGGCCCAGGCCTTCGTGCTGCTCTGTCTTCCCGCCGTCGGGCTCTGTCTTTATTTGTTGACCGGCAGCCCGGGCGTGCCGGCGCAGCCGCTTGCCGCTCGTCTTGCCGATCCCAATGGCGACATCAATGTTCTGATTGCCAAGGCCGAAAACCACCTTGCGGTGAACCCGAACGATGGCGCCGGCTGGGATCTGCTCGCGCCGATCTACATGCGCAACGGCCGCATCGAGGAAGCGGTGGATGCCTATGACCGGGCGATCCGCTTGCTGGGGCCGACGCCCGCACGTCTCGGTGGATACGCGGAGGCCCTCGTCGTGCAGTCCGACGGCCTCGTGACGACGAAGGCGCAGGAAGCACTCCAGCAGGCATTGACGCTCGACCCAAACGACCCGCGCTCGGAGTTCTACCTTGCCCTCGGCCTCAAGCAGGAAGGCAAGAAGGACGAGGCGCTGACCGCCTTCAACAGGCTGGTTGCGACATCGCCTGCGGATGCACCCTGGCTGCCGCTCGTCAAGCAGCATGTGGCAGAACTCACGGGTGCCGGCGCCACCAGCGCGGCCGCACCTGGCAATCCGAGCGCCGAAGACGTCGCGGCCGCGCAGACTATGACCTCCGGCGATCGTCAGGAAATGATCCGCGGCATGGTCGAAAGCCTCGAAAGCCGCCTCAAGCAAAATCCGGACAACCTCGAAGGTTGGGCGCGACTGATCCGCTCCCATGTTGTCCTTGATCAACGAGACAAGGCCGCGGCCGCGCTAAAGGAAGGCCTAAAGACCTTCCCGGCCGATGGCGACGGGGGCAAACAGCTCCTGGCGCTTGCTCGTCAACTCGGGATTGCGACCGATGGAGTGACGCAATGACGCGCAAACAAAAAAGACTGGCGATCATCGGCGGCGGTGTCGGCTTCCTGGTGCTCGCAGCCTTTCTTGTGATGTTCGCCTTCAGCCAGGCGATCGCCTATTTCTACGTGCCGAGCGATCTCGCCAAGGCGAGCGTCTCTCCAGGCACGCGCATCCGCCTCGGCGGCGTTGTCGAGGGGGGGTCGGTGAAGCGCGGCGACGGCAAGACCGTCACCTTCACCGTCACCGATACGCTCGCCGGCGTGCCGGTGACCTACACGGGCATTCTGCCCGACCTGTTCCGCGAAGGGCAGGGCGTGGTGACGGAGGGAGCCTTCGTTCAAGGGAGCTCCGTTTTCGTGGCGGATACGGTTCTCGCCAAGCACGACGAGACCTATATGCCGAAGGATGTCGCCGACCGCTTGAAGGCGCAGGGCGTTGAGCTCAGCGGGAAGGAAACCATTAAATGATCATCGAGCTCGGACATTATGCGCTGGTCCTGGCATTGGCGACCGCGGTCATCCAGGCCGCATTGCCGATCCTCGGAGCACGGCTGAATGATCGCGGCTTGATGGAACTGGCGTCGAGCGCAGCCGTTGCCTGCTTTCTTCTGGTCGCCTTCGCTTTCGTCGTGCTCACCTTCGCATATGTGACCTCGGACTTCTCGGTTCGAAACGTCTGGGAAAACTCCCACTCGCTGAAGCCGCTGATCTACAAGATCTCCGGTGTGTGGGGGAACCACGAAGGCTCCATGCTGCTGTGGCTGCTGATCCTGACGTTCTTTTCCGCACTGGTCGCAGCCTTCGGACGCAACCTGCCGGAAACGCTGAAGGCGAACGTGCTCGCCGTCCAGGCCTGGATCGCCATGGCCTTTGCTCTCTTCATTCTGCTGACGTCCAACCCGTTCGCGCGGTTGATGCCGGCTCCGGGTGAGGGCAAGGACCTGAACCCGATCCTGCAGGACGTCGGCCTCGCCATTCATCCGCCGCTGCTCTATCTCGGCTATGTCGGCTTTTCCGTCTGCTTCTCTTTCGCGATTGCGGCGCTTATCGAGGGGCGCATCGATGCCGCCTGGGCGCGCTGGGTGCGCCCGTGGGCGCTCGCGGCCTGGACATTCCTCACCGCGGGCATTTCCATGGGCTCCTACTGGGCCTATTACGAGCTCGGCTGGGGCGGCTGGTGGTTCTGGGACCCGGTGGAAAACGCCTCCTTCATGCCCTGGCTCGCGGGCACGGCGCTGTTGCATTCGGCCTTGGTCATGGAGAAGCGCGAGGCGCTGAAGATCTGGACCGTGTTGCTCGCGATCATGACCTTCTCGCTGTCGCTGCTCGGCACGTTCCTTGTGCGCTCAGGCGTGCTGACCTCGGTTCATGCCTTCGCCACGGATCCGACGCGCGGCATCTTCATTCTTGCGATCCTCGTCTTCTTCATTGGCGGCGCCTTCACGCTCTTCGCCCTGCGCGCCTCGCACCTGAAAGCCGGCGGCATCTTCGCGCCGATTTCGCGCGAGGGCGCACTGGTCTTCAACAACCTGATCCTGACGACGGCAACGGCGACGGTGCTGACCGGCACGCTCTACCCGCTGGTGCTGGAGGGGCTCACCGGCGACAAGATCTCCGTCGGCCCGCCGTTCTTCAACATGACTTTCGGTCTTCTGATGCTGCCGCTGCTCTTCGCGGTCCCGTTCGGCCCGTTGCTCGCCTGGAAGCGCGGTGACCTTTTCGGCGTCGCCCAGCGGCTCTTCGCGTCCGTTGCGATCGGTCTCGTCTTCGGCACTGTTTACTATTACGTGATGAATGGCGGCCCGGTTCTGGCGCTCTTCGGAATTGCTCTTGGCGTCTATTTGATAGCCGGCTCCCTGACCGATCTCGCCTTGCGCTCCGGTCTCGGCAAGGTCGCAGGCAACGTGGCTTGGCGGCGCTTCACTGGCCTGCCGCGTTCCGCCTTCGGCACCGCGCTTGCCCACATTGGCCTCGGCGTCACCCTGATCGGCATAGTCGCCGTCACGGCGTTCGAAACCGAGACCGTGGTGGAGATGAAACCCGGGATGACGGTCGACGCCGGTGGTTATACCCTGCGCTTCGATGGCATGCGCAACGGCAGCGGCCCGAACTACACCGAAGAGTCCGGCCACTTCACCATCAGCCGCGGCGGCGTCGCCGTTTCCGAGGTCTGGTCGTCAAAGCGCCTTTATCAGGCGCGCCGCATGCCGACGACGGAAGCGGGCATCCGCACCTTCGGCCTCAGCCAGCTCTATGTTTCGCTCGGCGACCAGATCAGCGAAGGCGGCATCGTCGTGCGCATCTGGTGGAAGCCGATGATCCTGTGCATCTGGGGTGGAACCCTGTTCATGATGGCCGGCGGTTTCGTATCGTTGAGCGACCGTCGTCTACGGGTCGGCGCTCCGGCGCGGGCCAAGCGGGCAAAGACAGTGCCGGTGGGAGCTGCCGAATGACCCGTCTGCTCCTGGCGCTTCTGCTGTTCCTCTCGCCTGTCGGCTCGGCCTTCGCGGTCAACCCGGACGAAGTGCTCGCCGACCCTGCGCTCGAGGCGCGGGCACGGGCGATCTCGGCCGAACTGCGCTGCATGGTCTGCCAGAACCAGTCGATCGACGATTCCAACGCCGAGCTCGCCAAGGACCTGCGGGTGCTTGTGCGCGAGCGGCTGGCCAATGGCGATAGCGACGAAGCGGTCATCGATTACGTCGTTTCCCGTTATGGCGAATTCGTGCTGCTGAAGCCGCGTTTCGAAACGAAGACGCTGATCCTGTGGGGCATGCCGGCGACCCTGCTGCTGGTCGGGGCGATCACCCTTGTCGTTGCGGCCCGCCGCCGCGGGGCCCAAGCAAAGGGAACGCCGCTTTCCGAGGACGAGAAGGAAAAGCTGAAGAAACTGCTTCAGCCCTAGCCTGTCGCCGGGGTGGTTCGGCGACAGAATATCTTGAAATGGTTGGAAATTATCCGCCGTACCGCACGACCGTCGCGCTGCGCGGCGTCGCGTGACGGCCAGCCGCGCATGCGCCCTTTGTCGCGTTCCGCAACATTACCAAAAATTCATTCTCCGGACAGAACTCAGTAAGGTCCCATCCGTTACATCTTTCGTCATCGGCTGTTCCTCCAGTCAGCCAAACGAGCCCGCCTCTTCCTGAAGGCGGGCATCGCAACCAGGTTTCGGTGCGGCTTTCTGGCTGCATCAAGGAAGAGAAAAGGCAAAACGGATGTTTACGACCAAATCCCTGCGTCCCTCCCTCAAGACCGTCCTGAAGACCTCGACGGTTGCCGGCCTTGCCGCCGTCATGCTGACCTCCGGCCTGCCGGCCAGCATCTCCCAGTCCTTTGCGGAAGCGGTGAAGGTGGAAGCACCGTCGGTGCCGAGCTTTGCCAATGTCGTCGACGCGGTTTCGCCGGCCGTCGTTTCGGTCCGCGTCCAGTCGCGCGTCAATCCGGTTTCCGAAGATGGTAGCGATTTCAGCTTCGGCTTCGGCGGCCGCGGTTTCGATGAACTGCCGGACGATCACCCGCTGAAGCGCTTCTTCAAGGAATTCGGCCCGCGCGGTGATGATCGCGCCGAGCGCGGTGGCCCGGGTCACCGTGGCCCGCATGGCGAGGGCCGCCTGCGTCCGACGTCCCAGGGTTCGGGCTTCTTCATCTCGGAAGACGGCTACCTCGTCACCAACAACCACGTCGTTTCCGACGGCTCGGCCTTCACCGTCATCCTCAACGACGGAACCGAACTCGATGCCAAGCTGATCGGCAAGGACAGCCGCACCGACCTCGCCGTGCTCAAGGTCGATGACAAGCGCAAGTTCACCTATGTCGGCTGGGCGGATGACAGCAAGGTCCGTGTCGGTGACTGGGTGGTTGCCGTCGGCAACCCGTTCGGCCTCGGCGGCACCGTGACCTCGGGCATCATCTCGGCCCGTGGCCGTGACATCGGCTCCGGCCCCTATGACGACTACCTGCAGGTCGATGCTGCCGTGAACCGCGGCAACTCGGGTGGTCCGACCTTCAACCTCTCCGGCGAAGTGGTCGGCATCAACACCGCGATCTTCTCGCCGTCGGGCGGCAACGTCGGCATCGCCTTTGCGATCCCCGCGGCGGTCGCCAAGGATGTGGTCGCCGACCTGATCAAGGACGGTTCGGTTTCTCGCGGCTGGCTGGGCGTACAGATCCAGCCCGTCACCAAGGACATCGCTGAATCGCTCGGCCTTGCGGAAGCAAGCGGCGCGTTGGTCGTCGAGCCGCAGACGGGTTCACCGGGTGAGAAGGCCGGTATCAAGAAGGGCGACGTCGTGACAGCGCTCAACGGCGACACCGTCAAGGATCCGCGTGACCTTGCTCGCAAGGTTGCTGCGATGCGCCCCGGCACGACCGTGGATCTGAGCCTGTGGCGCAACGGCAAGTCCGAAAGCGTGAAGCTCGAAATCGGCACGCTGCCGAAGGATGACAAGGAAGCAGCCAAGAGCCAGGACAACCAGTCCGAAGAAGCACAGCCTTCGAGCGAACAGGCATTGGCTGACCTCGGTGTCACCGTCGTGCCGTCCGACGACGGCAAGGGCGTCACCATCGCCTCTGTCGACGAGGACTCGGACGCCAGTGACCGTGGCCTGAAGACGGGCGAGAAGATCGTCTCCGTCAACAATCAGGAGGTGAAGTCTGCCGACGATATCCTCAAGGTCATCAACGCTGCCAAGAAGGACGGCCGTAGCAAGGCGCTCTTCCAGATAGAGGCCGAGAACGGTAGCCGCTTCGTGGCCCTCCCGATCGATCAGGGCTGATCGCGGCAGTCAAATGATTGACCGGAGCGCCGCGATTTCCAAGTGATTTCGCGGCGCTCGCCGTTTTGGAGCGGGAGGAGGAAAGGCAAGTGTGTGGTCCGCCAGAATCCGGCTCTTGGCTACGAGAAGCACTCGCCAATCCGGTTGTCGGGAAAGCCGAAACCGGTTGAGACAGATAGGGATCCGGGACTATGGTCGCGCGTATGAAGATTCTCATCATTGAAGACGATCTCGAGGCGGCAGCCTATCTGGCGAAAGCCTTCCGTGAGGCAGGTATCGTTTCCGATCACGCCAGCGACGGCGAGAGTGGCCTCTTCATGGCCAGCGAGAACAGCTACGACGTTCTGGTGGTCGATCGCATGCTGCCGCGCCGTGACGGCCTGTCTGTGATCACCGAACTCAGGCGCAAGGATATCCACACGCCGGTGCTGATCCTTTCCGCGCTCGGGCAGGTCGACGACCGTGTTACGGGCTTGCGCGCCGGCGGTGACGATTATCTTCCAAAGCCCTATGCCTTCAACGAGTTGCTGGCGCGTGTCGAGGTACTCGGCCGCCGCAAGGGCACCCCCGAGCAAGACATGGTGTACCGCGTCGGCGATCTCGAACTCGACCGCCTGTCGCATTCGGTCCGCCGGCAGGGCAAGGAGATCCTGCTGCAGCCACGTGAGTTTCGCTTGCTCGAATATCTCATGAAGAACGCCGGCCAGGTCGTCACCCGCACCATGCTGCTGGAAAACGTCTGGGACTATCACTTCGACCCGCAAACCAACGTCATCGACGTGCATGTCTCGCGGCTGCGCTCGAAGATCGAGAAGGACTTCGATGTGCCGCTGCTGCGCACCGTGCGCGGCGCCGGCTACATGATCAAGGATGACCGGGCCCCCGCATGAGCAAGCTTCGCGTTCTCTTCAGAACGACCGCAGTTCGGCTTTCCGCCCTCTACCTCGTCCTCTTTTCGCTCTGTGCCGCCTTTCTGGTCATTTATGTCACGGGCATGTCGGAGCGGTTGCTGCAGCAGCAGACTCGCGATGCCGTGACCGCGGAAGTGTCGCAGATCGAGCAGGTCTACAACCGAGCCGGCATGAACGGTCTGTTGCGCTCGCTCGAGCGCCGCGCACGCCAGCCTGGGGCCAATCTTTACGTGATCGCCGGACCGAGTGGCGAGATCCTCGCGGGCAACGTCGCGAGCCTCGAGCCGGGACTGCTCGACAGCGAAGGCTGGACCGAGCGTCCCTTTGCCTATCAGCGCTACACGGACGAGACGAAGACGGACAGCCATGTGGCGCTCGCCCATGTGCTGGTGCTCGACAATGGATTGCGCATTCTCGTCGGCCGAGACCTTCAGGAGCCGCAGAAGTTTCGCGCTCTTGTGCGCCAGGCGCTGATGGTCGCGCTCGGCATCATGGGACTTGGCGCGCTCGTCATCTGGTTTGGCATCGGTCGCAACGCCCTGAAGCGCATCGACCGCATGTCGGAGGCGAGCACAAAAATCATGGCGGGTGACCTCTCGCAGCGCCTGCCGATGAGCGGCTCCGGCGACGAGTTCGACCGGTTGTCGGAATCGCTGAACGCGATGCTCGGCCGTATCGAGAAGCTGAACGAAGGCTTGCGCCAGGTCTCCGATAACATCGCGCACGACCTCAAAACCCCGCTGACTCGGCTGCGCAACAAAGCGGAAGCGGCACTCTCCCGCAAAGGCACCAGCCAGCGCGGCGCGTTGGAGGAGATCATCGGCGAGTCCGACCAGCTGATCCGGACCTTCAATGCGCTGCTGATGATTTCGCGCGTCGAGGCCGGTTCGTCCGCCGCCGAGATGAGCGAGATCGATCTCTCGCAGATCGTTTCCGATAGCGTCGAACTCTATGAGCCCGTGGCCGAAGATGTCGGTTTGAAACTCGAAGCCGACGTCGCCCAGAATCTCGTGATTTCAGGCAACCGGGAACTGGTCGGCCAAGCCCTCGGCAACCTCATCGACAACGCGATCAAGTATGCCGACGGTGCGGACAATCCGCTGATCAAGGTCTCGCTGGAAAACCGCGATGGCCATGTGCTCTTGTCCGTGGCAGATCACGGCCCCGGCATCCCCACCTCGATGCATGACGAGGTGGTGAAGCGCTTTGTCCGCCTGGACGAGAGCCGGTCGAAGCCGGGCACGGGCCTCGGCCTGTCGCTGGTCGAGGCGGTCATGGAGATGCATCACGGCTCGCTGCGTCTTGCCGATACCGAGCCCGCGGCCGGCGACGGCGGCAAGGGTCTGACAGTACGGATGGTTTTCCCCGTGGCTGCAACCTGATAGACCGGTTCCCGGAGAGTGAGAGTGGAATGGGGAAGTGCGGCTTGCTGGCCGCGTCCCGTTCCAGGCAAGGGGAGACGGCATGCAGGAACAGGTGCAGCAGTGCTGGGAGATCGAGACGGTGCCAATCCGTCCGGCGACGCAGGCCGACGCCAAGGCGGCGCTCTCCGTGCTGAAAGACATGGCCAAGGGTCACGAGAGGATTGCAAGTCTGCTTGCCACCGAGAGCCCGTTCAAGACGTTCGTCGTCTCGGCCTTTGCACTGTCGCCCTTCCTGCGCGACACCGGCGACAGCCGGCCGGCCATTCTCGAAGAACTCCTGTCCACTGATCTCTCGACCTTTCTGACCGAGCGGGTGCGTCGGGCCCGGGATGCCTGGAAACCGAACGAGGGCGGCGCGGCCTTGCCGGACACGGAGATCATGGCGCGGCTGCGAAGGGCCAAACGCGAGCTTGCCTTCGCTGTGGCGCTCGCCGATCTCTCAAGGCATTTCGATGGTCGCGAAACCACGCGCTGGCTCAGCGAATTTGCTGGCGCTGCCGTGTCGGCAACGATCGATCACCTGCTGTTGAGCGCGCACGAGAGCGGCAAGCTGATCGTCAAGGATGTTGCTTGCCCAAGCGTAGATTCCGGCGTCGTCGTGCTCGGCATGGGCAAGCTCGGCGCCTTCGAGCTCAACTACTCCTCCGATATCGACCTCGTCGTTTTCTACGATCCGCAGTCCGGCATCATCGTCGACCGCGACGATGCCTCGGAAACCTTCGGCCGGTTGCTGCGTCGCCTGATCCGCATCCTGCAGGAGCGCAGCGGTGACGGCTATGTCTTCCGCACTGACCTGCGCCTGCGGCCGGACCCGGGTTCGACGCCGCTCGCGATCCCGGTAGAAGCGGCGATGCTCTATTACGAAGGCAGGGGGCAGAATTGGGAGCGGGCCGCTTTCATCAAGGCGCGGCCGGTGGCCGGTGACATCGAGGCCGGCGAGGGCTTCCTGCGCGAGTTGGTTCCCTTCGTCTTCCGCAAATATCTCGACTATGCGGCAATCGCCGACATTCATTCGATCAAGCGCCAGATCCACGCTCACAAGGGGCATGGTGAGATCGCTGTCAAGGGACACAACATCAAGCTTGGCCGCGGCGGTATCCGCGAGATCGAATTCTTCGTGCAGACGCAGCAGCTGATTGCCGGCGGCCGCATGCCGGAACTGCGCCAGCGGGCAACCGAGCCGATGCTGCGTGCGCTCGTCAAGGCCGGCTGGATCGACGAGGAGACGGCCGATGAACTTGTCGAGGCCTATTGGTTCCTGCGCGATGTCGAGCACCGGATCCAGATGGTGCGCGACGAGCAGACCCATGTGCTGCCCGAGACCGAGGCGGAGTTGAAGCGCATCGCCTACATGCTCGGCTTCGAGGATACCGCCGCCTTCTCCAAGGCCCTTTCGCGGGTGCTGAAAACGGTGGAGCGTCGCTATGCCCAGCTTTTCGAACAGGAAGCAAAACTCTCGACCGAGACCGGCAACCTCGTCTTCACCGGCCAGCGCGACGACCCCGATACGCTGGAGACACTCAAGAAACTCGGCTTCCAGCGGCCGTCGGACATCTCCCACACGATCCGCACCTGGCATTACGGCCGCTACCGTGCGACGCAATCGGTCGAAGCGCGCGAGCGGCTGACCGAACTGACGCCGGAGCTCCTGCGCGTTTTCGGCGAAAGCCGCCGGGCCGACGACGCGCTGCTGCGGTTCGACAATTTCATTTCCGGCCTGCCTGCGGGCATTCAGCTCTTTTCGCTGCTCGGCAACAATCCGGGGCTGCTGTCGCTGATCGTCAATGTCATGTCGTCGGCGCCGCGGCTTGCCGAAATCATTGCCGCGCGCCCGCATGTTTTCGACGGTATGCTCGATCCCGGCCTGCTCGCTGAACTTCCGACCAGGGACTACCTTGCGCCGCGCATCGCCAACTTCGTCGGTGGCGCACGGCACTATGAGGAAGTGCTCGACCGCCTGCGCATCATCGCCGCCGAACAGCGCTTCCTGATCGGCATCCGGCTTTTGACTGGCGCCATTTCGGGCGCCCAGGCGGGCCGCGCCTTTACCGATCTCGCCGACCTGATCATCGCCGCCGCGGTGAAGGCGGTACAGGACGAAGTTCGCTCGGCCCATGGCGATTTCCCCGGAGGCCGTATCGCCGTCGTCGGCATGGGAAAGCTCGGCAGCCACGAGCTGACTGCGGGCTCGGATGTCGATCTGATCCTGCTCTACGACTACGATGAGGCGGCAACCGAGTCCGATGGCGCCAAACCGCTTGACCCGACGCGCTATTTCACGAGGGTCACGCAACGCCTGATCGCGGCACTTTCCGCGCCGACCGCCGAAGGCATTCTCTACGAGGTCGACATGCGGCTTCGTCCGTCCGGCAACAAGGGGCCGGTCGCGACCAGGATCAACGCCTTCGCCAAGTACCAACGCGAAGAGGCCTGGACCTGGGAGCATCTGGCTCTGACCAGGGCGCGCTGCATTTGTGGCGACGACAAGCTGACTGGCGAGGCCAACGCGATCTTTGCCGAAATCCTCGACCGCAAGCGAGACGTTGCCAAGGTGAGCGCCGACGTGATCTCGATGCGCGAGATGATCGACAGCGAGAAGCCGCCGAGCGACATCTGGGACTTCAAGCTGATCCCCGGCGGTCTCGTCGATATCGAGTTCATCACGCAATACCTGGCGCTCGTCGCGCCCGCCAAGGGCGTTCAGCCACTGCCTGCCGGCACCAACACCGGCGATGCGTTGAAGCTTCTCGGCGCCGCGTTGATGAACCCCAACGATGTCGATGTCGCCCTGGAGGCGCTGCACCTCTTTACCGAGTTGTCGCAGATCGTGCGGCTGTGCATCGAGGGCGAGTTCGAGCCGAAGGAGGCACCGGCCGGGCTGATCGACCTCGTCTGCCGGGCAGGGGACTATCCGGACCTGAAGACACTGGAGGGAGACATCCGTCGGCTCTCGAAGGCCGTGCGGCGTGTCTTCCAATCGGTGGTTTCGGGATAAAGCGTCGTTTGCCGATGCGTCAGGCGCGGTCGGGTATGCGAACCGAGATGATGGTGCCGACGTTTTCGGTCGAGTGTATCTTCATGCTGCCGCCGTGCAGGCGGGTGAGCGAGCGCGAGATCGCGAGCCCAAGGCCCGATCCGCCCTTGCTCTTGGCATATTGGCTCTGCACCTGCTCGAAGGGCTGGCCGATCTTCTGAAGTGCGTCGCGCGGAATGCCGATGCCGGAATCGGCGATCGTCAGCGTCACGGCCCCGGTCACCTTGCGGGCTCGGAGCGAAATGCGCCCGCCTTCATTGGTGAACTTGACTGCGTTCGAAAGCAGGTTGAGCAGCACCTGTTTCATGGCGCGGCGATCGGCGACCATGGTGAGGCCCGACGAGATCTGCTGCACCACATGGATGCTCTTCTGCTCCGCCGGTATGGTGGTGAAGCGCAACGTCTCTTCGATCAACGGCGCCAGATCGATCCTCTCGCGGCTGATGCGCATATGCCCGGCCTCGATCTTCGACATGTCCAGGATGTCGTTGATGACGTTGAGCAGATGCTTGCCGCTCTCGTGGATGTCGCGCGAGTATTCGTTGTATTTTTCCGAGCCGAGTGGCCCGAACATCTGGTTCTGCAGGATTTCCGAGAAGCCGAGGATGGCGTTCAGCGGCGTGCGCAGTTCATGCGACATGTTCGCCAGGAATTCCGACTTGGCGCGGTTGGCCGCTTCGGCGCGATCCTTTTCCGCCTGGTAATTGGAGTTTGCGACCGAAAGCTCGGTCTTCTGGCGCTCCAGTGTCATGCGCGAGGCCGAGAGATCGCCGATCGTCGCCATCAGCCGCCGCTCGGATTCGCGCAGGCGCACCTGGTGACGCTTCAGGAGCGTGATGTCGGTGCCGACGGAGACGAGGCCGCCGTCGCGCGTGCGTCGCTCGTTGATCTGCAGCCAGCGTTCGTCGGCAAGCTGAACCTCGCTCGTCTGCGACTGATTGCTGCGATCGGGATCGGCGATGCGCCGTTCGACTACGGGACGTGCTGCCGCGGTTTGCACGGCAATGCGTTCGGTGCCCGGAACGAGCACGTGATCCGGCAGCTTGTAGGCTTCCTGGAAGTGCGTGTTGCACATGACCAGGCGGTCATGTTTGTCCCAAAGGACGAAGGCCTCCGACGTACATTCGATCGCGTCGGCGAGCCGTTGGTCGGCTTCGGCATAGCGCTGGGCAAGGCGGTGCTGCTCGGTCACGTCCATGGCGATGCCGATCAGATGCGCCCGCCCGGAAACGGTACGGATGATTTCCGCGCGGGCGCGTAGCCACACATAGTGGCCATCCGCATGTCGCATGCGGAAAACCTGATCGATCTGGCGCGCGTCGCCGCGCGCAATGGTGCGCGCCACACTGTAGATGCCGCGATCATCGGGATGCATCAGCCGGGCGGCGTCGCCGAAGGAGAGCACGCTGCTCTCTCCGGGCATGCCGAGCATCTCGTACATCGAGCGCGACCAAAACAGCCGACGGTTGGCGAGGTCGAAATCCCAGAGACCGCAGCGGCCGCGTGACAGCGCCGTTTCGACGCGCAGGTTGGATTCGACAAAGACCGAATCCGCGTCGCGGGCCCGTTTCGCCTGGATGTAATAGGCATAGAGCACCATCAGCAGGATGGCCGAAATGCCGGCAAAGAGTGTCACGTTGAGCGACACCTCGTCGCGCCAGGTCGTTTCGAGCTGGGTGATCGGAGTCGCGGCCAGCACGACGCCGGCCGCATCGGGCAGTTGCGCCAGTGCCACGATATGGTCGACACCGACGATCGACGTTTTCATGACGCTGGAATGTTCGCCGAAATACTGAAGCGTCGCGATGTCAGGCGCGACCGCCGCGAGCGTGCGGCCGATGAGCGGCCCGCCCTCCTGGGTGCTGGCGAAGATCCGGCCGTCCTTGCGGACCGCCAGGATAAATGTGCCGGGATCGAGCATACCGGTCGGCAGATACTGGCTGAAACGTTGCTCCGCGTCTGCACGGCGGCCCTCGTCAAAAAGAGCTGCCCCGTCCGTCTGGAATGCCGCAACCGCTATGGCCGCCGCGAGCCCGACCGTCTGGCGCGAACTCTCTTCCATGCGCGCGTGCTCGTCCATGATGCTGGACATGCGCGAGACCGCTACGATGATCAGGAATGCGATGATGAGGATCGGAATGGAACGCTTGAGAATAGGCTCAGCACTCGCCAGACGCCGAGAGGTCGGTCCGGCAAAGATCTTCGCCTGCGAGATAAACTCCTGCTCCAGGCGGCCGGCAAGCCCCGGAAACTTGAGTCGCAGCCGCCCGTCGGCTGCGCTCGCTTGTCGCGCGTCCGCCATCTTTCCCAATTCTCAAAACCCTCTGATGATTCGGCGCGCCGCTCGCCCGAATCTGACTCAATGAATCACAGGGCGATTCGCCTTGTCCAGAGGCGTTAGTAAAGAATTATTAACCATTTCTTATCGTTGGGAAATAATAGGCCGGGTCGCGTGAGCGACCCGGCCTTTAGCAAAATCAATGGCTTCCAGGGCTCAGGCCTTGAGCATCCGCTCAACGATGTCGCCGACATCGGCCGAAAGCTTCGACGCTCCGGCAATCTCCTTCAGGGCCTTGCGGGCATGACCGGCGCGCTTGTCCTCGAGCGAGCGCCAGGAGCGCATCGAGGTGAGGATTCGGGCAGCAAGCTGCGGGTTGCGCGGGTCGATATCGAGGATCTGGCGCGCCAGGAAGCGGTAGCCCTCGCCATCGGCGCGGTTGAAACCGGTCGGGTTGGCGAAGGCGTAGGTGCCCACCAGCGAGCGCACGCGGTTCGGATTGTTGCCATTGAACAGCGGCTCGGCCATTAGCGCCTTGACGCGGTCGAGCGTCGCAGCGCCGGGGATCGTCGCCTGGACGGCGAACCACTTGTCGATGACGAGCGCGTTGTCGGCAAAGCGCTTGCGGAAGGCCGCGAGCGCTTCCGCGGTCTCTGCGGCATCCGGGAAACGGTGAGCGAGCAACGCCAGCGCATGGCTAAGGTCGGTCATGTTGTTGGCGGCGGCAAAGGCCCTGGCGGCGCGCTCAGGCCCTTCATCGCCCTGGACGAGGTAGGTGAGGGCGCTGTTGCGCAGCGCCCGCCGGCCTGCGCTCGCAGCATCCGGGCTGAACGTGCCAGACGAAACGAGGTCGTCAGCGAGCTTGAGGAAGGTGTCACGTCCGGCGGTGGCAACGGCGGTCAGGATCTGCTGACGGGCAGCGTGGATCGCGTCCGGATCGTTGTTCGTGCCGATCTCGCGGGCGATGTCGGATTCGCTCGGCAGCGCCAGCGCCTGCGAACGGAAGGCGGGCTCCAGCGTTTCATCCGCGGCAGCGCGGACCAGGCCGTCGATGAGCGCCTCGTTGCAGACGACCGGCTTTCCGGCTCGGACATTCGCCGTGGCCTCGACCAGATTGGTGAGCGCGATGGCATTGAGCGCCTGCCAGCGGGCAAAGAGGTCGCTCTCATGATGCGCGATCAGCGCGAGGTCCTCGGCGCTCTGCTCGATATGCAGATTGATCGGCGCGGAGAACCCTCGGTTGAACGATGGCACCGGGCGTGACGGAATCCCGGAGAAAACGACCGTCTGCTTGCGCTCCGTGAGGTGCAGGACGTCGCCGGTCATGTCGGCGCCGGAGACCGCAGAAAGATCGGCTTCGCCGCCGCCTTCGAGCAGCAGACCCATCTTCAGCGGAATGTGCATCGCCTCCTTCGCGCCCTGTCCGGGCGTGGCCGGTACGGTCTGCTCGAGCGACAGGGTGAAGGTCTGCTTGGCGGCATCATAGGTGCCCGAAGCTGTCACGAGCGGCGTACCCGCCTGATGGTACCAGAGCGCGAACTGGCGAAGGTCGCGCCCGCTTGCCTCTTCGAAGCAGGTAACGAAATCCTCGATCGTCACGGCCTGGCCGTCATGCCGATCGAAATAGAGATCCATGCCCTTCTTGAACAGATCGCGGCCGAGGATCGTCGCGATCATGCGGGTGACTTCCGACCCCTTTTCGTAGACGGTCGTCGTGTAGAAGTTGTTGATTTCGCGATACTTCGTCGGGCGTACCGGATGGGCGAGGGGGCCGGCATCCTCTGGGAACTGCTCCGACTTCAGGTGCCGCACCTCGGCAATGCGCTTGACCGCGCGCGAGCGCATGTCGGCGGAGAACTCGTGGTCGCGGTAAACCGTCAGGCCTTCCTTGAGGCAGAGCTGGAACCAGTCGCGGCAGGTGATGCGGTTGCCGGTCCAGTTGTGGAAGTATTCGTGCGCGATGATCGCCTCGATATTGGCGTAGTCGGCATCGGTCGCCGTTTCCGGATCGGCAAGCACGTATTTGTCGTTGAAGATGTTGAGACCCTTGTTCTCCATCGCTCCCATGTTGAAGTCGGAGACGGCAACGATCATGAAGATGTCGAGGTCGTATTCGCGGCCAAAGGCGTCTTCGTCCCACTTCATCGAGCGCTTGAGCGCATCCATGGCGTAGGAGGCGCGGGCTTCCTTGCCGTGTTCGACATAGATTTTCAGCGCGACCTCGCGACCGGACATCGTCGTGAAGGTGTCCTCGACGACGCCGAGATCGCCGGCGACGAGGGCGAAGAGGTAGCTCGGTTTCGGATGCGGGTCGAACCAGGCGGCGAAGTGACGGCCGTCGCCCATGTCGGCGCCGCCGAGATAGTTGCCGTTGGACAGAAGCAGCGGGGCCGATGCCTTGTCGGCGATGATGTTGACCGTGTAGACGGCAAGAACGTCAGGGCGATCGGGGAAATAGGTGATGCGGCGGAAACCTTCGGCCTCGCACTGGGTGCTGTAGATGCCGTTGGTGCGGTAAAGCCCCATCAGCTGCGTGTTCGTATCCGGTGAAAGCAGCGTGGTGATGGTGATTTCGAAAGGGACGGTTTCCGGCAGGCCGCGGATCGTCAGCGTATCGTCGGCAACGTCGTAGAGGGAGGTCGCGAGCTCTTCCTGGTCCAAGAGCAGGCCGGTCATCTTCAGCTCGTCGCCGTCAAGCAGCAGAGGCGCTGATGCGTCGACGCCTTCGCGGCGATGGAAGATCAATCGGGCTTCGACCTTGGTTTCCTTCGGGTCGAGCTCGAAGGTCAGATCCACTCTCTCCAGAACGAAGTCGGTCGGCCGATAGTCTTCCAGATGAATGATCTGGCCAGTATTTGTCCGCATGGTCAGTCCCGCTTGCGCCGTTCTACTGGAGAATTTGTAGTGGGCGCCTGTGATGGTGAAAAGGCCAAGGGGCGAAAAGTCGGATAATGCCACACGATTGTGATGCCGGCGACCGCACTTTCGACAGAAAAGGCATGGCTTCCGAAGGTCTTCCCGCTCCCTTATCGGATTGACGTGTATCGAAGTGGGACTAACAAGACATGAATTGGAAAGGTTTTTTTCGAGCAAGCTAAACAAAAGCCTGACGCCGTTTTGTCGAACGGCAATCGATCAAGAAAAAACTTCAATCATCACGAAGTTTGATCCGACTTTCTTGCCGAGCGTCGTTAAGGTGACGAAATCCTTTGGCGGTTTCTCCGCCTGAAAATCTCCAAACCAGCCCTCGTGTCTGCTGATCGCCGGCGGAGGCTGTTCGAAAAGTGCCCTCAATGGATGCGGAAGTCGAAAGCCCGATGAAGGGGATCCTGCTCAAGGTCCTTTCCGTCGTCATTTTCGTTTGCATGTCGACGCTGATCAAGGCGGCCGGAAACGGGATCGCCACTGGCCAGATCACCTTCTACCGCTCGGCCTTCGCCATGGTGCCGATCCTTGCCTATCTCGCCTTTCGCGGACAGTTGCGCGATGCCTTCAAGACCGAAGATTTCACCGGCCACATCGCGCGCGGCTTCGTCGGGATTCTCGCGATGAGCTTCGGCTTCTATGGTCTCGTGCACCTGCCGCTGCCCGAAGCCATCGCCATCGGCTACGCCATGCCGCTGATCGCCGTCGCCTTCGCGGCACTTTTCCTCGGGGAGACGGTGCGGCTTTATCGCTGGTCGGCGGTAGTCATCGGCCTGGTCGGCGTGATGATCATCACCTGGCCGCGGCTGACCCTTTTCCGTGAGGGCGGGTTCGGTTCACTGGAGGCCTTGGGCGCCGCGGCGGTGCTGGTTTCGGCGGCGCTTGGCGCGGTGGCCATGGTCTTGGTGCGAAAACTCGTCAAGAATGAACGCACCCATACGATCGTGCTCTATTTCTCGCTGTCGGCCTCGGTCTTCTCGCTGGCGACGCTGCCCTTCGGCTGGCCGTCAATCTCACGCGAATCCTTTTTGCTTCTGATGGTCGCCGGCTTCTGCGGCGGTGTTGCACAGATCCTTTTGACCGAAAGCTATCGCCATGCCGACATGTCGACGATCGCACCGTTCGAATATACGTCGATCGTGCTCGGCCTGATCATCGGCTACTTCCTGTTCGACGACATCCCGACGGCGACCATGCTGGCCGGCACCGCAATCGTCGTCGGGGCCGGCATCTTCATCATCTTCCGCGAACACCGTCTCGGCCTCGAGCGCCGGGGCGCCCGCAAGCACGTGACGCCGCAGGGCTGAGCACGAGGCGCGCGTTCGTCCCCTTCTTCCATCGGTGGCTCTATGAGCGCTTTTCCCAGGCCGGAACCGTGTCGTCGTCGATCAGCGGTTCGTGCGCCAAATGCTGGGCGACGGGGCTCGTCACGTCGGGGCCGGGTGTCGGCATGACGCTCGTCGCCTGGAAGTCGGTCTTGGCAACCAGGCCCTTGTGCTGCTCGCGCTGCAGGATGCGCCAGGCGGCATAGCCGCCATAAAGGGCGAAATAGACGGCAAGAACGAGGAATAGTGCCGACGGGCCGAAGCGATCCATGACCGGGCCGACCATCAGCGGGCCGGAGATCGTGCCGAGCCCGTAGGTGATCATCAGGCCGGAAGACGTCTCGACATACTCGTTGGGTTTGGCGAGATCGTTTGCATGCGCGACATTGAGCGCATAGATCGGAAACAGCACCGAGCCGATGAAGGCGGCGATCACGTAGAGCACCGCCGGTGAACTGCCGATTGCGGCCGACATCACCAGGCAGGAGGCGACGCCGACAATGCCGCAACCGACCATGACGATGCGCCGGTCGATCTTGTCGGAGAGGCGGCCGATCGGGATCTGCGAGATAGCGCTACCGGTCAGGAGCGAGGCGAGCAGGGTCGCGCCTTCGGCAGTGGAAAGACCGATCTTCTGGGTGAAGACGCCACCGAGATTGAGCCATGCGCCGGAGAGCGCGCCTGCGAGAAAGCCACCGACGACGGCGACCGGCGAGCGGCGGAAAAGGGCGGGGATGTCGAATTTCGCCTGTGCCGGCGGGGCCGGCATGGGTGAGGACGAAAGTGCCGTCGGCAGCAGCGCCAGCGAGAACAGCACGCTGCAGAGCATGAAAAGCGACGTATTGGTTGGGTCGCCGAGCGGCACCATGTACTGCCCGCCGATAGTGCCGACCATCGTCGTTATCAGATAGAGCGAAAACAGGAGGCCGCGGTTTTCGTTGGTGACGCGCTCGTTCAGCCAGCTCTCGATGACGAGATAGCTGCCGGAGATGGCGAAGCCGGCGATGGCGCGAAAGGCGATCCAGGCGCGCCAGTCGACGATGAGGCCGCAGAGCAGGATCGCGATCGATAGAAGCGTGATCAGCGCCGTGAAGACGCGCACATGGCCGACGCGCAATACGAACTTGGGCGTGACGACACAGGAAAGCGTAAAGCCGACCGTGTAACCGGTGGCGATGACCGAGACCGTCAGCGTCGACCAGTTTTCGGCGACGGAGCGCACCGGGATGACATAGCTCTGAAGGCCGAAGGCGACCATCATGAGCAGGGTCGATACCATCAGGCTGAAGACGGAAGCGAGGCTGGCCAGCATCGGCGCTCCTGAAAAACGCAACACGCTCTCATCAAGCCTGATGAGAGGCAGGGTATGGGGAGCGAGGACGGTCTGGCAGGGGCCGGATGAGCCTGACACTCCTGGGTCGGGACGAGTGTGGCTCTATCCAGTTTTTCAGGCGCTGTCGATTGCGACAGGCGATGGCAAAAAGGCGGTGAGCTTCTTTGCCGGCAGTGATCAGTTCGGCAGCAGCGGGCTCACGGCCACGCGGTGGGCGCGGCGTGCGTCCTTCTTGGTGCTAAGGGCAGTGTATTCGCGCGAGGCGCGCACCGCCGTGCCGATGTCGGAGATCGAATCGAACAGGACCTTGAGGCTTACGATGGGCTTGGTCATGGTTTCGTTCCTTGTCTCGTCGTCGGGTCGTAAAAACGATGCGGCACGCGATACGCTGGCGTCGCGTATCGCGTGGGGATCAGCGCTGAATGAAATCGGCAAAAATCTGCGCCGGACGGGTGGTCCGGGCAAGGCCGATCGCGGTCATCTGCTCGTTGGCTGCCGTGCCGAAACGGTTGAACGGCGTCCGTTGAGCAGCGCCGGTGTGACGGAGCGTCTCAAAGCTGCTGTGGATCGGACGAAAGCGGGCAGTCATGGTTCAATTCCTTATTCCATTCCTCCCGTGTCAGCATATTGCGCTGCAACATTTCATTTTGCAATGCGTCATAATGCGCCGCTGATATGCGCAAACCGCATGGCTTTCTTCATTCTTTGTTCATAAAGCGGGCAGGCGAGGTTGGCGCCGCATGGGCGCACCGCTCTTCGGCGAGAATCAGCCTTGGATCCGGGCCTTGAAGGCAAGCAGGTCCTGCCAGGCGAAGCGCTTGTTGACCGGTGCCGTCACCAGGTCCTGCGGATGTAGCGTCGCAAGAGTCGGCACCGTGATGCCGCCGATCGCAAGCTCGCGCCATTCGCCGCGAAGCTGATGGATCGTGTCGCTGCCGCCGAAAAAGAACCGGGCGGTGAAATTGCCGAGCAGGAGCAGATGCTTGGGCTCGGCAAGGGCGATTTGTCGTTCGATGAAGGGACGGCAGATGTCGGCTTCGCGCGCCGTCGGCACGCGGTTGCCCGGCGGGCGCCAGGGTACGACGTTGCTCAGCAGTACGCTTTCCCGCGTCAGGCCGATGCCGGCGATCATGCGGGTCAGCATCTCGCCAAGCCGGCCTGCGAATGGCTGGCCGTCGCGATCGTCGTCGGCATAGGGCATCGGGCCCACGATCATGATGCCACTTGCCGGGTCGCCCTCGGCAAAAACGAGGTTGCGGGCGCTGTTCCTCAGATTGCAGCCGGCAAAGCCTTCCATCGCAACCCTGAGCTCGGCGAGCGATCGGGCTGATTCGGCGGCAAAGCGCGCCTCTTCGATGGCCTGCGCGTCGGGAATGGCGACGGCAGGGGCGCTCGCAGCCGGAGCGGTTGCGCGGGAGGGGGCAGAGGCCGGGGCTGTTGCTGCTGCCTGGCGCGCCGGCGCTTGCGAAGCCGGCGCCTCTGCACGGTTGTTGGCCGTCTGCGCGCGTGCATTACCGCGCGCCGCCTTCATTGCCTCGAACTCGGCGAAGCGGTCGACCGGCTCCTCTTCCAGCAGCCATTCGACGCCCGCATCAGCATGGAAGGCGAGGAGGGCGGCAAGCTGCGCCGGAGAGAGGTCGTGGGCGGAAATCATGGCCGCCAACCTAACCCATAAGCCGCCGAACCGGAACACGTTTTCCGGCCTGCCGCTTCCCTATCCAAGGTCATCGCCTGTCTTTCCTGCCCTTGGGGTGCCGTCAGATCAGGCTGCGTTCGCCGTCCAGTGGGCGATGTCGTCGTGCTCGCCGATCAGCGCCAGGCCATGGGCGATCGACAACAGCTCGCCGCCGCTCTCGATGCGGCTTGAATCGAAACGGCGTTCGAAGATCGAGCGCACCGCCGGGACGAAGGACGTGCCGCCAGTGAGGAAGACCTTGTCGATCGTCTCTGGCCGCGTCGCGGTCGACTGCAGTACATCGTCGAGTGCGCCTTCGATGCGCGCGATCTCTGGTGCAATCCAGCCTTCGAAGTCACTGCGGCGAACGGTGCGGCGCGACATTTCGCCGAGTGGGGCGAAGTAGAATTCGGTCTCGTCTTCCTTCGACAGTTGCATCTTCGTTGCCGAGATCGCGTTATAGAGCGGATAGCCCTCATCATGCTCGATCAGGTCAACGAACGCCTCGAGCTTTTCCGGCTCCAGGCTCTGGCGCACGAGCTTTTTCAGATCGGTGAAATCTTTCAACGTCTTGAAGATGGAAAGCTGATTCCAGCGGCCAAAATTCGCATAGTAATTCGATGGTACTTCAAGCAGCTTGTCGAAGCTCTTGAACAGACTCCCCTTTCCAATCAGCGGCGAGACGACGTTGTCGATGATGCGGAAGTCGAAATGGTCGCCGGCAATGCCGACGCCCGAGTGGCCGATCGGGGTTGCGGTCAACCGCCCTGCCTTGGTCTCGAAGCGGATCAGCGAATAGTCGGTGGTGCCGCCGCCGAAGTCGGCGACGAGCACGGTGGCATCCTGCTTCAGGTTTTGCGCGAAGTAGAAGGCGGCTGCCACGGGCTCGTAGACATAGTGCACTTCCGGAAAGCCGAATTCGGAGAGTGCGGCGCCGTAGCGCTCAAGCGCCAGCGCCGGATCGGGGCTGGAGCCGGCGAAGTGAACCGGCCGGCCGACGACGATGCGGCTGTACTGGTCTGTCCAGCCGTCGCCGGCATAATCGCGCAGCTTCGTCAGGAACACCCGCATCAGATCCTCGAAGCTGTGGCGTTTGGCGAAGACCTGCGTGCCCTGGAAGAGGGGGCTTGCGGCAAAGGTCTTGATCGACTGCAGGAAACGACAGTCGCCCGGATTGTCGATGAAGGCGCGGATCGCGGCCTGGCCCGCCTCGACCTTCAGCGCCTGGGCGCCGAGATGGGCGTCCTTCATGAAGGAGAGGGCCGTCCGCATGGCATCGGTCGAGCCGGCGAGGCTGTCGAACCGCATCGAATGGGTGGTGTCGCCGGCCGCGACCGCCAGAACCGAGTTGGTCGTACCGAAATCAAAGCCCAGTGCCTTGGCCATGGGGTGTCTCTCCTTGCGTCTGGCGTCGCTTCGCCGACCGGTGTGAGGCCGGTGGCGCGCAACGCAACTTGAATTCTGTAGGGCCGCCTCCGCGTGTGCAGGCAGCCGAGTCCACGACCGACAAAAGACACGCTGCTCCGGCGCCTGAGGGCGCCTTGTCGAGTGCCGATTGCGAATGGGATGTGCCAGCGCCTACCACCGGAAGGGCGGCGGCCTCGTCGCACGGCTCTTCGGCAAAAGCAAGGCCAGTTGGTCAATAGCGTCCGTACGCGACAAAATGATGTATTTACGTTTACGTACACGTCATATAAATAATTGCCCTAAACTCATGACCTCATGCGCAAAAGCGGGCATCGTCTGTCGCATCCCGGCTCGACAAGCCAAACTGCATTTGCCATGACGGGATGATATGTCCTGGGAACTGAGCCGGCAGAAGACCGGTGAGACTGGAGAGGCGGAATGACCGAGCAAGAACTGCCCGAACGCGAGAGCATGGAGTTCGACGTTGTGATCGTCGGCGCGGGGCCGGCCGGTCTTGCGGCCGCGATCCGGCTGAAGCAGGTCAATCCGGATCTGTCTGTCGTCGTGCTCGAAAAGGGCGCCGAAGTCGGCGCGCATATTCTCTCGGGCGCGGTCGTCGATCCCATCGGTATCGACCGTCTGCTGCCGGGTTGGCGCGAGGAAGCCGACCATCCGTTCAAGACCGAGGTCACGGACGACCACTTCCTGTTCCTGGGCCCCGCCGGCTCGATCCGCCTGCCGAATTTCCTGATGCCGCCGCTGATGAACAATCACGGCAACTACATCGTCTCGCTCGGCAACGTCTGTCGGTGGCTGGCAGGCCATGCCGAAGCGCTCGGCGTCGAGATTTATCCGGGCTTTGCCGCAACCGAAGTGCTCTACAACGACGAGGGCGCCGTCATCGGTGTCGCCACCGGCGACATGGGCATCGAGCGGAATGGCGAGCCGGGACCGAACTTCGCCCGCGGCATGGCGCTGTTGGGCAAATACACGCTGATCGGCGAGGGCGTGCGCGGTTCGCTCGCCAAGCAGCTGATCGCCAAGTTCGATCTGTCGAAAGACCGCGACGTCCAGAAGTTCGGCATCGGGCTCAAGGAACTCTGGCAGGTCAAGCCCGAGCACCATCGTCCAGGCCTGGTGCAGCATTCCTTCGGCTGGCCGCTCGGCATGAAGACCGGCGGCGGCTCGTTCCTCTACCATCTCGAAGACAACATGGTCGCCGTCGGCTTCGTCGTGCACCTCAACTACAAGAACCCGTATCTCTTCCCGTTCGAGGAGTTCCAGCGCTTCAAGACGCACCCGGCGATTCGCGGCACTTTTGAGGGCGGCAAGCGGCTCTCTTATGGTGCCCGTGCGATCACCGAGGGCGGCTACCAGTCGGTGCCGAAGCTGTCGTTCCCCGGCGGCGCGCTGATCGGCTGTTCGGCCGGTCTCGTCAACGTGCCGCGCATCAAGGGCAGCCACAATGCGGTGCTGTCGGGCATTCTTGCGGCCGAGAAGCTGGCGGCGGCGATCGCGGCCGGCCGTGCCAATGACGAGCCGATCGAGATCGAGCGCGGCTGGCGCGACAGCGCCATCGGCCAGGACCTGAAGCGGGTGAGGAACGTCAAGCCGCTGTGGTCGAAGTTCGGCACGGCGGTGGGCGTGGCGCTCGGCGGTCTCGACATGTGGACCAACCAGCTGTTCGGCTTCTCCTTCTTCGGCACGCTGAAACACGGCAAGACCGACGCGCAGTCGCTCGAGCCCGCAGCGCAGCACCAGAAGATCGATTATCCGAAGCCGGATGGCGTGCTGACATTCGACCGTCTGTCCTCGGTGTTCCTGTCGAACACCAACCATGAGGAAGATCAGCCGGTCCATCTGCAGGTGAAGGATCTGGACCTGCAGAAGCGCTCCGAGCACGACGTCTTTGCCGGCCCGTCGACGCGCTACTGTCCGGCGGGCGTCTACGAATGGGTCGAGAAGGACGGCAAGGACGTCTTCGTCATCAACGCCCAGAACTGCGTGCACTGCAAGACCTGCGATATCAAGGATCCGAACCAGAACATCAACTGGGTGCCACCGCAGGGCGGCGAAGGCCCGGTCTATCCGAACATGTAAGGCTCGGGCCGGCTGGTCCGACGGACAAGCCAACAGCGCAAGCAAACAACGAAGCGGCGTCGGAGAATTTCTCTGGCGCCGTTTCTTTTCTTGAGGCTACCAGACCCTGTCGACGAAATCGGCGATGAGCGGCGCTATCTCGGGCAGCTTTTCTTCCAGCGCGAAGTGGCCGGTATCGAAGAGATGCAATGCTGCCTCGGGCACGTCGCGCAGATAGGCGCGCGCGCCGGGCTCTGTGAAGAACGGGTCGTTCTTGCCCCAGGTAATCAGTGTCGGCGGGCGATCACGCCTGAGCCAGTCCTGCCATTCGGCATAGCGCGCAAGGTTGCTCTTGTAGTCGAAGAAGAGGTCGTGTTGCGGCTGGCGCCGCTCCGGCAGATCGAGAAAATGCTGGTCCATCGTCCAGCCGTCCGGCGCAACCCGATCCGGTTCGCTCGTGCCGCCCTCGTATTGGGCGCGTGTCATTTCCACCGTCAGCAATTGCCCGATTCGCTCCCCGGCGTCGGCGTCATCAGGCGTTAGCGCGATGAAGCTCCGCGCCGCCTCAGACAGGCCTTCGTGATAGGCGTTGCCATTCTGCACGATCAGGCCTGCGATCCGTTCCGGTCGGCGGGTGGCGAGTCGGAAGCCGACCGGCGCGCCGAAGTCGAAGACGTAGAGCATGTATCGCCTGAGCTTCAGCGCGTCGACAAAACCCTCGATCAGGTCCGCCAGGCGGTCGAAACTGTAGGTGAACTGGCCGCCGGCTCTGGCCGAGACCGGCGCGTCGCTATGGCCGAAACCCGGGTAATCGGGCGCGATCAGACGGTAGTGGCCGCCAAGCGCATCCATCAGGCGGCGATACTGGTGGGAGGATGACGGGAAACCATGCAGAAGCAGGAGCGTCGGGGCGTCGGCCCTCCGCGGTTCGCTCTCCCGGTAAAACAGGCGGATGCCGTCGATCTCGATGAAGCGATGGCGAATGACGGGGATGCCGGCAATCGACATTTAACACTCCTGATTTGTGAGTTTATGCATTAGAATTGCACCGGGAAGACTAATGTGTCAATTCTTAAAATAGACATTAGCTTGAGCGAGGTTGAAAATGGATGTGTCGCCATTTGTGGGTGAGCCCCTGGCGCTGGACCTCGTGAACACGCGGCCCCAGGTGTCAGCGGAAGTGATTGACCTGATTGCCGATGGCGATGGGCTGAGGGCATGGGTCGAGCTGGAAAAAGAGCGGCTTGCAGGCGTGCCCTCGGATGAATTGGCAGCCATCTCCACTGATGAGCTGGAGCAAATCCATTCCGTGCGCGCCTGTCTGGCGATGGCGCTCGATCACCAGATGCGCGGGCTTGCCGTGCCGGCCAGGGCGATCGAGGGGCTCAATGCAGCGATGCGAGCCGCCCCCGCCATCCATAGACTCGACTGGGGCGACCCGCCCATTGTCGAAACTCGTAGGGAAGGATCAGCCGCGGCAGCCCTGGCGGCGCTTCTTGCGGAGGATGCCGCCGCCATGCTGGCGGGTCCGCAGCGCCAGTTGATCCGCAAATGCGAGGCGGATGACTGCGTCATGCTGTTCGTCGGCAACAATGCCCGGCGGCGCTGGTGTTCGACGACGCGCTGCGGAAACCGTGTCCGGGTGTCACGCTATTATCAGCGCAGCAAAGCGTCCTGACCCGCGCCTCAGCGATCACAACATTGGGAGAGGCACCCGCTGACGCAAATGGGAAAGTCCTTGCCGGAAAACCCCGTTAGCTTTCATGGTGTCATCGGCTCAAAGCCGACGAATCCGCAGGCCTTTCGGTCCCTGTTGTTTCGAGTTGGACTGAGCCCTGTGACACTGCCGATCCCCGCGGTGAGATCGGCAGTGCGATGGGATGCACCGCCAGAACAAAGGGAACGGAAATGATGAAGCTTCTTGCAACGACCTGCCTGGCCGCCGGCCTGCTTGGCCTTGCCGGCACCGCCTCGGCTGCCGAATGCGGCGATGTGACGATCGCCAACATGAACTGGCAGAGCGCCGAAGTGCTGGCGAGCGTCGACAAGATCATCCTGACGGAAGGCTACGGCTGTAACGCCGAACTGGTCGTTGGCGACACGGTGCCGACGATCACCTCGATGATCGAGAAGGGACAACCGGATGTCGCGCCGGAAGGCTGGGTCGACCTGCTTCCGGATGTCGTCAATCGCGGGCTCGAGGAAGGCAAGCTCGTCGGTGCCGCCGTCGCCCTTTCCGATGGTGCGGTGCAGGGCTGGTGGGTGCCGAAGTACATCGTCGATGCCAATCCCGACATCAAGACGATCGATGATGCCCTGAAACACAAGGAACTGTTCCCGGATCCGGAAGACGCCAGCAAGGGCGCGGTCTTCAACGGCCCGCAGGGCTGGGGCGGAACCGTCGTGACGACGCAGCTCTACAAGGCCTATGGTGGTGAGGCCGCGGGCTTCACGCTGGTCGATACCGGCTCGGCCGCCGGCCTCGATGGCTCGATCGCCAAGGCCTATGAGCGCAAGCAGGGCTGGGTCGGCTACTACTGGGCTCCGACAGCACTTCTCGGCAAGTACGAGATGGTCAAGCTCGGGCATGGTGTCGAGGCGGATGCCGCTGAATGGAAGCGTTGCAACACGGTCGCCGATTGCCCGGACCCGAAGAAGAATGACTGGCCGAAGGACAAGGTACAGACGCTGGTCACCAAAGCCTTTGCCGATCGTGCCGGCTCGGCCATGGACTATCTCAACAAGCGCGCCTGGACCAATGATACGGTCAACAAACTGATGGCCTGGATGACCGACAACCAGGCAAGCGGCGAGGAGGGCGCCAAGCACTTCCTCCAGGAAAACCCCGACATCTGGACCCAGTGGGTCTCGCCCGAGGTCGCCGATAAGGTCAAGGCTGCGCTCTGACCGCGACCGATTGAACCCATGGGCGGCGCGATTCCCACGCCGCCTCTTTGTTTGAGCCCGGCAACAGCAAAACAACAATCGCGGCCGGTGAGATGTGAAGGGGAATCGGAATGGACTGGTTGACCCAGTTTCCACACATGGACGACGAAAGCCTGCGAGCGCTCAAGAAGGCGATCGACGAGGGATTTCGCGGTTTTACGCGCGCCTATGGTGACGCAATCGAGGGCTTCTTCGAGCCCTTGCAGTTCTTTCTGATCCAGTCGGAGCGCTTCATGACGAAGACGCCCTGGCCGATCATCCTGGTGTTGATCGCGCTGATCGCCTGGTTTGCAAGCCGCAACTGGAAGATCGTTGGCGGCTGCATCGCTACGCTGCTTTTGATCGGCTACTTCGACATGTGGGACGATACGATGAAGACGATCTCGATGATCTTCGTCTGTACCGTATTGTCGATCGCCATCGGCATTCCGATCGGCATCGTCATGTCCCGGTCGGACCGGTTCCAGAATATTGTCAATCCGATCCTCGACGTGATGCAGACGATGCCGAGTTTCGTCTATCTGATCCCGGTCGTGATGCTGCTCGGCATCGGCAAGGTTCCGGGACTGATCGCCGTCGTCATCTATGCCATCCCGCCGATGATCCGGCTCACCAATCTCGGTATCCGCCTGGTCGACAAGGATGTGCTGGAGGCAGCCGACGCATTCGGTTCGTCGGGATGGCAGAAGCTCAAGAACGTGCAGATGCCACTGGCCCTGCCGACGATCATGGCGGGTATCAACCAGACGATCATGATGGCGCTCGCCATGGTGGTCATCGCCTCGATGATCGGTGTGCAGGGGCTTGGCCAGCCGGTGCTGAAAGCGATTGCCAACCAGTACTTTACGCTCGGCATCTTCAACGGTCTCGCGATCGTCGGCATTGCGATCATCTTCGATCGTGTCAGTCAGGCCTATGGTCATCGCCTGCAGAAGCATCGCGAAATCATCCACGGCTGAGGCGAGCGATCTCAAGAAAAGAAAAGGCCCCGGAGGAAAGCGTCCGGGGCTTTTGTTATTGGGACGTTCCGGTTTTACGTTCGGGTAGAAAGAACGCCGGTCGAAAGCGCCACCCCGACAGCCGTGACGACTGCAGCCAGCATTTCGAACGGGCCGATCTGCTCGCCGAGCAGGACCGCACCGCCGATCATCGCGAGCACCGGGGTCAACGCCGTGAAGGCCGCCGCCTGAGTGCTGCCGAGGCTCTTCACCGCAAAGCCGTAGGCGACCATGGCGACCAGCCCGGAGAGGATGCCCTGGCTGGTGATCTGCAGGGCGATCTCCTTGATCGGGACGCCGGCAAGTGTGCTTCCGAAGCAGGCGGCAAGCACCAGATGGATCAGGAACGACCAGGCCGCAATCAAGGCGCTCCCTTGAAGGGGGCTCAGGCCCGATCGGCGGAAGGCGTGGGTGTAGATGGCCCAGAGCGTGGCCGCTGCGGGTAACAGCGCATATCCGGCCCACCCTGTGGACGCTGAAGCTGCAAGGTTGCGTGCCAGCAGGATGACGACGCCGACGACGATCGCGGCAAAACCCACCATCCGCATCCGGTCCGGACGTTCGCCAAAGAGCGTCATGCCGATCAGGGCCGTGGCAAGCGGCATCGAACCGCCGAGAAGAATGCCGACAGAGGAGGCGGGAACGGAGTGGATCGCGAAGGCGGAGACCTGGAAGAAGACCGCGCCGGAGCCGGCAACCATCAGGGCGAGGAGCAGGATCGGCAGCTTGCGCGGCAGGAGCCCGGTCTTGAGCCAGACCGGCGTGAGCAGGAGTGCCGGTACGCCGTAGCGGATCAGGCCGAGGTCGATCGTGCCCAGCGCGGTGCCGGCCGAATGGCGCGTTGCGAGAATCCAGCCCGCCCAGATGAGGACGGTCACGACGGCCCCGGCATAGCCGGCGGTGGCGGGCGACGTATTGCCGCGAGCAAGCGTAAGCGCAACCATTTGAATTTCCTTCCCGATTTGGATATCTGAGAGGCTTTTGGGTCTGGAAGGAAGATTACGCCCGGAAGGCCGGGCATGTCCTTGCGATTTGTGCCTGAAATAGACTATCATCAGCAATTATGTGCCAATTGTAACCTTTGAAGTTTGCGAACATGCCAAATCTCGATAAATTCGACCTCGCCATCCTCAGGATCCTCCAGGAGGATGCGCGCGCGACGAACGTCGAGATCGCCGAAAAGGTCAATCTTTCGCCGTCGCCCTGCCTCAGGCGCATCCGCAATCTGGAGAAATCCGGCATCCTGCGCGGCTATCGGGCCGATATCGACCGCAAGGAAGCCGGTCTCGGGCTCACGGTTTTCGTGGAGATCAAGGTGGGACGGCACAGCCGCGAGAATGCGCAGCTGCAGCAGGAGGCTCTGCTCGCCATTCCCGAGGTGGTGTCCTGTTTCCTGATCTCGGGCAACGCCGACTTCCTCGCCGAGGTCGTCGTCGAGGATCTCCCGGCCTACGAGACGCTCTTGACCGAGACGCTGCTTGCCTTGCCGGGTGTGACCGATATCCGCTCGAACTTCGCGATCCGATCGATCAAGACGGGCGGGCCGTTGAAGTTACCCGAGCCGCGCTGAACCGCCGTCCTTGCCGGTCTCGGAGCGCCGACCGGCACGCGCTCGACTCCCGTTAAGTTTCGGTAAGGTCCTGGAATTGGCCGCAAACGCGATTATCTGATCGCGGTGAGCAGCATTGCCGCGGCAACGGAGCCAGTGACCCATTCATGAAAATCAAGGCGATCTTCAATCGTGACGGCGGAACCTTCCGCACGACAGATATGGCGGCCTATGGCCGGAAGGTCGAGGAGGTTTTCCAGACCGCCGGCCACCAGATCGAAATTGCGGCGGTTTGCGGCAGCGAGATGCAGGAGGCCCTGGAGCGCACGTGCCGGCGCGACGACCTCGATGCAATCCTCGCGGGCGGTGGCGACGGCACGATTTCTGCCGCTGCCGGTGTCGCCTGGAAGAACCGCATGCCGCTCGGCGTCGTTCCCGCCGGGACGATGAACCTCTTTGCCCGCACGCTGAAGCTGCCGCTCGATATCTGGAAGGTGCCGGAGGTTCTGGCAAGGGGCGTGATTATCGATGGTGACATCGGCAGCGCCGATGGCCGGGCCTTCGTGCATCAGTTTTCCATGGGCCTGCATGCCCGCATGGTGCGCTATCGCGAGTCTTTCAGCTTTCGTTCGAGGGCAGGCAAGATCGCCGCAAGCACCCGCGCCGCGGTGGGCGTCATCCTCAATCCGCCCGATTTCGAGATCGAGTTCGACGTCGACGGCCACAAGGAGAGCCGTCATGTTTCGGCGGTCTCAGTCTCGAACAATCCGTTCGGCCGCGATACGCTGATGTATGCCGACGATGTCACAGCCGGCCATCTCGGTTTCTACACGGCGCCACCGCTGAGCCCGCCGGGCGTGGCCAAGCTCGCCTTTGACGTGATGCGCGGCAAATTCCGCGACAGCCCGCTGATTACCGCCATGAGCGGCCATGCGCTCGATCTGCATTTCCCCAAAGTGGAGCGCAAGATCAACTGCGTCATCGACGGTGAACTCCTGCCGATGGGCCGTGACGTCGCGCTTCGCATTCACCCGGGTGAGCTCAAGTTGCTCGTCGGTGCCGATCGCGACGGGTCGGCGATCCAGAAATAGCCGAAGCCGTAGCGATCCGGCAGATTGCCGTGGAGATAGGGCAGGGCGAGCAGCTTTGGCTGCATCGCCGCTTCCGGCACGCTGAGCGACGTCAGGAAGTCGAGAAGCCATTCGGGTGGCTGAGCGTCCAGCTTGCCATTGTCGCTCCAGACCACGAGGAGCGGCCCGGTCAGATGCTCGATCGGGGAGCCGCTGCTGTTGCCGGGCACGAATACCTTGGCGCCGTGCAGGCGCGTACGCACATTCCCTCCAAGCAGTTTGTCCGCGGCGATGACCATCGCCGGTTCGGCTCCCTCCTGTCGGACCACGGTATCGACAAGGGTGCTGTAGGGAATGCTCAGCCTCGACACTTTGCCGAACCAGGGGCGAACAACCGCGCGTGCCGAGACAGCCACCAACGTTGTGACGACGATCAAGGCGACGATAAGCAGGAAGGGACGAACGCTGCGTGCGGTGTCGACGCCGGAAGCCTCCACCTTGAGGGCGAGATAGAGCGGCAGCAGGACGAGAAAGAGAACCAGCCATTTTTCCCGCATGTGGGTGGCGCCGACTGTCAGCATGATCAGCAGCACGGTGCCGAGGCACAGCAGCAACATGCGCCCGATGACACGTGTCCACTGGCTTTCGGCGCGCCAGATGGCCGGCAGGTCTTTGCGGAAGACGAGAGCAAAGACGATCAGCGGGATGGCGGCGCCACGAAGGGTGGCTGCGACCAGCGCAACGACCCCTTTGAGCGCCTTCGTCAGGTAGCTCGTCTGTTGGGCCGTTCCCATTTCATTGAGGGTATTGCGCGAGGCGGCGCCGAGGTTTTCGAGAATCCAGTAGCCGTGCGGCAGCGCAATCAGCGTGCAGACGGCGATCGCAACCAGAATGCGCCAGTCGAAGAGGCGGGCGCGAAGCTTCGGCTCGGGCAGGATCGCAAGTATCGCAGCGGTCGGGACGAGTGCGAAATTGTACTTCGAGATGACGCCGATACCGACCGCCGCGCCGGTCAGAACGTAAGCGAACAGACTTGGCCGTGTCATCGTCCGGACGAAAGCGTAGAGGAACAGCGACACGGCAAACAGTGCCGCGACCGTATGCGAAAGGTCGCGCTGTGCAAGCAGGAAGATCGGCGGAAAGGTCAGGACGCCGACCGTTGCGATCGCTGTCAGGCGTCGATCGTTGAGAACCTCGCGTGCTGCGAGGCCGTAGAAGAGGCAACAGAGAAACAGAAGCCCGTTTTTCAGCACGGTCATCGTCGCAAGCGACGGCCCGAAAACGGAGGTGAGCCCGTATTGCAGCCAATTGTAGAACGGGGGCTGCGAACCGTAACCGAGCATCAGGAACTGCGAGACGAAGGCTTGTTCCGACTCATCGATTTCGAGCGATGGGGAAATGGCAAGGCGCATGCCGATGCAGAGCAGGAAGTAACCGGCGATCAGCGCAACGACGGTGTTTGGCCGACGGTTGACGATGTCAAGCATCGGCCGGGTCCCGGACGAAGACCTGCCGCACGATGTAGTTGGTGGTGTCGTCGTCGCGGAAGTAGGTTCGCGCCATCATTTCCGCGAGAATGCCCGTCGTGATGAGCTGGACCGACGAGAGGAACAGCATGACGCCGACGATCAGCATCGGTCGTGTTCCGATATCGTTGCCGAGGATGAACTTGTCGAAGCCGAGATAGACGAGGATCAGAGCGCTGAGCGCACCGGTCGCAAGCCCGATCGAGCCGAAGAAGTGTCCCGGGCGCGCCTTGTAACGCATGAAAAAGAGCACCGACAGCAGATCGAGAATCACGCGGAAGGTTCTGGAGATCCCGTACTTGGATTGGCCGTGCTGACGGGCATGGTGGGTCACGGGCATCTCGCCGATGCGGCTGCTCGGCACCACGCCGGCGACCCAGGCGGGGATGAAGCGGTGCATTTCGCCCATCAGCTTCACCTGCTTGATGACCGAGGTTCGATAGACCTTGAGACTGCAGCCATAGTCATGCAGCCTGACGCCGGTGATCTTGCCGATCAGGCGGTTGGCGCACCAGGAAGGGATCTTCCTGAGCAGCAGGCCATCCTGCCGGTTCTTGCGCCAGCCGACCAGCAGGTCGAGCTCGCGCTCCTCGATCGCCTTGACCATTTCGGGAATATCGGCCGGGTCGTTCTGCAGGTCGCCGTCGAGTGTAGCGATCAGGCGTCCGGTGGCAGCATCGATGCCGGCCTGCATCGCCGCCGTTTGCCCGAAGTTCTTCTGCAGTTCGACGATCTTGAGATCGAGGTTCGGATCGGAAAGAGCCTTCCGCGCATTTGCAAGCGTTCGGTCGGTGCTGCCGTCGTCGACGAGGATCAGTTCCCACGGAGACGGATAGTTCGCCAGCGCATCGCGGACACGTGTGATCAGCGGCTGGATGCTGTCCTCCTCGTTGAACACGGGAATGACGACGGATAGTTCGATGGGGTACATAGGAACAGCTCGTACATGCGACGCTTACAATGCCGCAAGATTTGGATTGGGCCTTACATAACCGTTTTCTTGCACAGTTATCAGTGATAACCAACGTTCAATCTTGCGTTTCAACACGGGAAATCGAGACCTGATGACTTCGGATTGCGAGTCCGACCGGCGATCCTGGCTCGCCCGCAACCGGATGACATTGCTTTCGGCAGGTGCCATTGCGGCCTATGCGGCCTTCGTCGAATGGTTCTGGGGGTGGCCGGCACTGCTGAGGCAATGGTCCGAGATTGGCTTCAGTTCGGCAGGCGCTGCTCTGGTGCTACTTGTCGCGACCTACTTCATTCGCTGCTATCGCATCTATGATTACTTCCCGAACGAAACGGCGGGGCGCTTCCTGCCTCTGTTTCGTGTCACCCAGGTCCATAATCTCCTGAACATCATGCTGCCGTTTCGCGCCGGTGAAACGAGCTTCCCGCTTCTGATGCGCTCCGAGTTTTCGGTGCCGCTTGCACGCGGCACCTCCGCTCTTCTGGTGATGCGCCTGCTCGACCTGCATGCCCTTCTCGTCGTTGCGGCCGTCGGCCTCGTCATGGGCAGCGGATCAGCCGCCCTGTGGATTGCATGGTTTGCTGCGTTCGTCTCGCCGCTTCTCTTCTTTCTTGTGAAGGGGCAAGTGATTGCTCTGGCACGTAGGCTATTGCCGTCCAAGCTCGATGCCATTGTCGATGAATTGGAGGCGGGCGTCCCGGCCAACATCGTCGCGTTCCTGCGCGCCTGGGGCATGACCATCCTCAATTGGGCGGTCAAGGTGCTCGTACTTGCCTGGGTGCTGGCCTTCATGGGTGTTGCGCCACTGGCCGCCTGTTTCGGTGGCGCCCTTGGCGGCGAACTTTCCTCTGTGCTGCCGATGCATGCGCCCGCCGGCGTCGGTACCTATCCGGCCGCGATCGCGGCCGGCGCGGTATCCTTCGGCGCTGGCGCCGATCGCGTCGGACTGGAGCAGCTTGCGGCGGCCGGCGTCAACGCACACCTCTTGATCATCGTGTCCGCGGTGGCGGGCACGATGTTGTCGATGGTCCTCGGCAGACGGCGCTGAGCAATTCCAGGAAAAGGGTGAAGCGGTTTTCCGTCCGGAATTGCGCAATTCCAATGGTCACTGGAACGAGGTTTCGTAGAAGCTTCTGAGCTTGCGGGAATGCAGCTTCTCCGGCGGCATGGCTGCAAGCTTCTGCAGCGCGAGGATACCGATCTTCAGGTGCTGGCTCACCTGCGTCTTGTAGAAGGCGGTCGCCATGCCCGGCAGCTTCAACTCGCCGTGCAGCGGCTTGTCCGACACGCAAAGCAGCGTTCCATAGGGCACGCGGAAGCGGAAGCCGTTGGCGGCGATCGTCGCCGATTCCATGTCGAGCGCGATGGCGCGGGCCTGCGACAGGCGCTTGACCGGGCCGCGTTGGTCGCGAAGTTCCCAGTTGCGATTGTCGATGGTTGCGACGGTTCCGGTGCGCATGATCTGTTTGAGATCGTAGTCGCGATAGCCGGTGACTTCGGCAACGGCGTCCTGCAGTGCCACCTGCACTTCGGCAAGCGCCGGCAAGGGGATCCAGACCGGAAGGTCGTCGTCGAGAACGTGATCTTCGCGCATATAGGCATGCGCAAGGACGTAGTCACCAAGGCGCTGGCTGTTGCGAAGACCGGCGCAATGGCCGAGCATCAGCCAGACATGCGGGCGCAGCACCGCGATATGGTCGGTGATCGTCTTGGCGTTGGACGGGCCGACGCCGATATTGACCATGGTGATGCCGCCGTGGCCCTTCTTCTTCAGGTGATAGGCGGGCATCTGTGGCAGTCGCGGAAGCGTATAGTCGGTCTCGGGCTTGTCGGCACCGGCGGGCGTGATGATGTTGCCAGGCTCGACGAAGGCCGTGTAGCCGTTGCCGCCTTCGGCCATCTGCTGGCGAGCCCAGGCACAGAACTCGTCGATGTAGAACTGGTAATTCGTGAAGAGCACGAAGTTCTGGAAGTGCGTGGCGTTCGTCGCGGTGTAATGGCTGAGGCGCGCCAGCGAATAGTCAATGCGCTGGGCCGTGAACGGCGCGAGCGGCGAGGGTTCCCCCGGACCCGGCTCGTAGGAACCGTTGGCGATCTCGTCGTCGGTCGTCGTCAGGTCAGGCGCATCGAACAGATCGCGCAGCGGAATGTCGATGGTGTTTGCCGCCGACGCCTCCACATAGGCGCCCTCGCCAAAGGCAAAATGCAGGGGGATCGGGGTCGCCGATTCCGAGACGGTGACGCCGAGGCCATGGTTGCGTATCAGATGCCCGAGTTGTTCCTTCAGATAGTGCCGGAAAAGCTTCGGTCGGGTGATCGTGGTCGTATAGACGCCGGGCGCGCTGACATAGCCAAAGGACAGACGGGAATCGACGTGTCCGAAGCTGCTCGTCTCGATGCTGACCTGAGGGTAGCAGGCACGATAACGGGTTAGCGGCTCGTCGGTCTTGCCCAGGCCCTCGAACGCTTCGCAGAGGAACCGGGTATTGCGCTCGTAAAGCGCCTCGAGGCAATCGACGGCGGCCGCAGGATCTTCGAAATACTGCGGCTCGAAAGGCTCAGGCGTTGCGACGGAAAGGACGGAGTGTGAAGAGATTCGCTTGTTCATGTCGCATTATAGGCTGCGGCTTCTGACAAGCAAACGACAAGATATTGGCTTGCACAACCGCGTCGCGACTGGCGTGTCGAAAGGCTCAACGCGGACTGGCAAGGATGATGGCGCTGCCGAGGAGGGCAACCGTCATGCCTGCAAGATCCCAGCGATCGGGTTTGACGCCCTCCGCCAGCCACAGCCAGAGCAGCGAGGCGGCAATATAGACGCCGCCATAGGCAGCGTAGGCTCGGCCTGCGGCCGGACTGTCGATCAAGGTAAGGAGCCAGGCGAAAAGTGCCAGGGAGGCCATGCCGGGAACGAGCCAGAGGACGGACTTGTCGAGCTTCAGCCACGCCCAGAAGGCAAAGCAGCCGGCGATTTCGGCAAGGGCGGCAAGCGTATAGACGAGATAAGCGGGCATCGGGGCTGACAGGGGGCTGTTGTGGTGAATCCCACTGCATGTCTCCCTCAGTCGTATCCGACCAAGGAATGCATGCAGCAACTCAAAGTGCTGCAGCAACCCCAGCGCATCTTAAAAGAAGCACGACGCTGCAGGTGCGAGAGGACAGGAAAGCGGCGTCAAGTGCAAGGCGGAAACAACAAAGGGGCGCGAGCGCCCCTTTCCAGGCAATCCGATCGGGTGGCACCCGCCTCAGGTCATCGATTGACGCTGTAGGGTGACGAAGAGGACGAGGCCCGCGCCCTGTTTGCCGATGCCGGCACCGTTGGCCTTGGAGTAGGCAAGTGCTCCAACCGGTGCCATCAGCAGGCCGGCCAGTGCAAGCACGCGCAGCGAGAGAAACGCGGATGTCGAAAGAGCGGTCAGCATGTTCGTTCCTCCATCAGATCACGAGGTGATCGGTTTCACTTGGCGGCGGAGCAGGGCGTAGCCCGTCTCGTGCTCGGGGTTAGAGTTTGGCCTGGCAGTATTGCGCCGTATGTGCGGTGCAATCCGTCAGCGAACCGAGATAGGTATTGGTGCGGCGACGTTCGGTGTCCGCGCTGACGGCAGCGGCGAGAGTTACAGCGAAAACGACCATCAGAAGGCTGATGATGGTGAGGCGCCGAGCAAGGATATCCATGGTTCTGTCCGTTGTTTGGAGGCAGGTTCAAATCGATTGAGTGTGTTTTCGCACACCCAAACTGAATTGATGCTGAGATGTCCGTTCATCTGGCGTTCATCTTCGGTTGCATGGGGAGCCGATCCGCTCGAACCGGGACATATGGAATATTGCGACAGGAGTGTGATCGCCGCGGGTGCGCGCGGGAGAGCCAAAGTGGTGGCGGCGCGGCAAACGGCCGCGTAATGGCGTGCTCAGCCCATGGACCACCCATGCGAAAAGGGCAGCCGATGGCCGCCCTTTCAATTCGTCAATTGTGCCTAGTGACAGCAACGAGTGCTTAGAGGCGCGTCCAGGTCTGTGACTTGCAGAGCACTTTGAGGACGCAGCCCTTCATCTTCAGCGAATTGCCGTTGACGGAGCCAGAACCGCTATAGGTCTTGTCGGTATCCGGATCGGTGATTTCACCCGAATAGCTGCCGTCTGTGCCGGCGAGGTTTCCGATGCGCTTGCCGGCATGCTTGCCCGTCTTCAGCGTCACGCAGAAGGCTCCGCCACAAGGGGCAATCTCCGCGGTTGCGCCGCTTGCGGTTTTCCAGTTGCCGACGATCGGTTCTGCCGCCGCCGCCGTCCCGGCAATGCCGAGGGCGAGCGTCGCGGTCATGAGCAAAGTACGTAACATTCCAGTCCTCCAGATCGAGGCTGCCGGCGTGGTCCGCTCCGCCGGCAGCTCTTGAGATGTCCTCGTGTGCAAAAGGCAGGCTCCTCACCGCCGCGCGCACGATAGCTTACGCGCACGTAAAGGTAAACAAGGCCGACAACGGCTTTCGGGGCTTTTCTTGCCCGTTTCAAACAGGTCGAATCTAGAAATTCGCGGCGGCTCCGCCACCGTCGATCTTTTTGTGGTTAGCGTTTGGTTGAAATCGGCAGTTGAATTTTTCGTAAATTTTGAAGCGAATGCACCGGTTTTCCGGACTTCCGATGTTTAACAAAAACTCAAGTTTACCAAGCGTTTGAACTTTGTTTGTCGCAAATTAAGCATGCATTTTAAGCGCGTATTGAAGGCCCTGCTGCATATTGGAGCCATAAGACGAGCGGACAAAAACGCTCCGACAAACCACCGAAGGCGACGCTGCAAAAAGACGGTGCGCTTCGGAAAGGCCCGCTAAGAGGCAAGGTCGAACAGGGACCGAACAAAGTGCTGATCTGGAGCATGGTCCGCCCCAAACGGGCGGGCCGCTTCGGAAAAACCAACCAGGCAAAACAGGGACAAGACAATGGCACGCTTTGATATGCAGATTGCTTCGGATGCCGCGATGGGTGGTGACAACCAGGCGGAAATCTTCTGCGAAATGGGTCTGGCCTACGCGACAGGCCATGGTCGCCCGGTCGATCTCGTCGCCGCACACAAGTGGCTGAACATTGCCGCGATCAAGGGCTGCGACCGCGCCGTCGATCTGCGCGCCGACCTGGCGATGACGATGAGCAAGGCCGATCTCGCCGCTGCTCTGCGCGCCGCTCGCGAATGGATGACGGTTCACTGAACGACTTGGGCGGCCCCCAGAAGGGCGCCGCCGATCAGAAGGCTGGATCAGGCCAGCTTTTTCAGAACCTCGGGCAGGGCGGCCTCAAACAGGACCATCTCCGCCTCCGGACCGGTGCTGACACGGATGCAGCGGTTGAGGGGCGCCACCCCTGGCATTCGGATGAAGATGCCATGGTCGTTCATCAGGGTATCGACGATCGCACGGGCATGAGCCGCGTCCCGGCCGCAGTCGATCGCCACGAAATTGGTGGCGGAGGCGAGCGGCGTCAGGCCGTTGTTCACAGCGATTGCAGCGATGCGCTGGCGTGACGCTGCGATCTTCGCAGTTACTTCCTTTAGATAGTCCTGGTCCGCAAGCGCGGCGATCGCCGCGGCGACACCGATCCGGTTCATGCCGAAATGGTTGCGGATCTTGTCGAAGGCTTGCGCCGTGCCCGGCGTGCTTATGACATAGCCGACACGCGACCCGGCAAGACCGTAGGCCTTCGAGAAAGTGCGCGTGCGCACGACGTTCGGGCGATCGATCAAGGCATCGATGGCCGGCAGGGATTCGGTCGGCGCGGTCTCGCAATAGGCTTCATCCAGGATAAAGAGCGTTGTCTCCGGCAACGCCCTGGCGAATTCGACGATGCGCTCGGCGGGCCACCAGCTTCCCATCGGATTGTCGGGATTGGCGAAATAGACGAGCGGCGCATTTTCCCGTTTTACGGCCGCAAGCAAACCGTCGAGATCCTCCCGGTCTTCGGCATAGGGTACGGTAACCAGCCGACCACCATGACCAACGACGTGATAATTGAAGGTGGGATAGGCGCCGAGCGATGTAACCACGGGCATGCCCGGTTCGATCACCATGCGGACGATCTGGCCGAGCAACCCATCGATGCCTTCACCGATCGCGATGTTGGCCGGTGTGGTGCCGAGATGAGCCGAAAGTGCCTGTTTCAGATCGTGGTTCTCCGGATCGGCATACTTCCACGCATCGCGAGCCGCTTCATTGATGGCCGCCAAGACGCTTGCGGCCGGACCGAACCCGCTTTCGTTGGCGCCGATGCGCGCAGCGATGGCTCTTCCACGTTGCCGTTCGATCGCCTCCGGGCCGACGAACGGAATGGTAGACGGAAGGGATTGAATGAGCGGCGTGAAGCGAGAGAAAGCGGACATGCTGATTAATTGGCCCCGTTCGAATGACGTTTCGGGAACTTATCGCATGCTTTGGCAATTCGGAATCATTCCCGCGAGAAAAGCTGCAGGATTCCGTTGTCGGTCGCTTCCGGTTGCGGACCTATCGTCGCGGCTTTGCGTTCTTGACCTGCCCGGTGAAGAACTCTTGCCGGATAATCTCGCGCAGCAGGGTCTGTTCGATCGGCTTGATGAACTGGACACCGATGCGCTCGCCGTTGCGATAGACCTCGGCGCAGCCGATTCTCAGCGAAGTGCCGACGATATGCAGATAATAGTGTTGCGGCAGGCCGATATTGGTGTCGACGGCAAAGCTGGCGCCGCCACGCGAAATGTCGATCATCCGGCAGGATCGCACGGAGACGTTGCCAAGCCCCGGCTGCACGGCTGTAAGCGTGCCCGCGTGCCCAATGGAGAAACGCTCATAGCGCCGCTCGTAGAAAGGCGAGGGGACGCAGGAATACATCGTCTGGTTCTGCATGCGTCATTCTCCGCCAGTGCCGGGTCGGACGGCGCGATCAGCTTCTGAAAGCATGCCTAGACCCCGGACAATTCATTTGTCCCACATTGTATCGATGGGCGATTTCCACCGATGCTAGAATCAGTCTTGCAGGAGAAACTTGCAATCCCCTGAAATCGATCACTAAAAATCTAATGTCGCTCGATTTGCGATGAGAATCAGAGCCCGCCACTGGAGAATTGGATTCGAATGAGGCGTCTCAAGAAATCCGGTGAGAGCAGCATGTTGAAACGCACGCCGAGTTCGGAGCCTTCCCGGTGAATTTGCGAGCAGCCGATTTCCTCCTTGAAACCTTCGATTTCCAGAAAGAAGTGTTTCGGCAGCAGGATCGCGGCATTGAAGTCGAGCATTGCGCCGGCAATCGAGATGTGGCGCAGCAGGCATTGGTATTTGGTCTTTGCTTTCAGATGCTGACCGATGACGAGGATACGGCAGGGCCGCTCGATGAAATAGTGCTGATGGGTGGCCGCGAGCTGGCCGGGCTTTCCTTCCGCGACATGCATTTTCATCGACATGACAAGCTCCGCGACCGATAGCCCTTCGTAACCTCCCGCAGCGACGGCATCGATGGAATCGACGCCTGTGCGGGCTATCGTGTCTCAGCTAATCACACCGACTTGCTTCGACCTTGCGCGTTCACACGCGCGTGCACGATAAATTATGACGCGTGCGTACATTGAAAGCCCCCACCTCATACGTAATACTTTCGTCAGGCATGACCGGGACGCCCGATGTGGTGATTCCGAGGGACAAATGGGCGAGGGCATCGTCCGTCGTTCAAGCCGGGCTAGGCGAAGAACGATGGTCGGTGCCGGAGGGAAGGGCATGTTCACGGGGCATTCGCGGCGTTTTCTGCCGCTCTCTATTCTATGTATGGCGTTGTTTGTGTCGGTGTCCGATGCATGGGCCGCCAAGCGCGTCGCGCTGTTGATCGGCAACGAGAAATATGAAGCGACGTCGCCGCTCAACAACCCCGCCAATGACGTGGAACTGATGAAGGCCTCCTTCGAGGATGCCGGCTTCGATTCCGTCACAACGGTGCACGACGTCAGTCGCCAGGACATGGTCAAGGCGTTGCGCGACTTCGAAGATCTCGCAACCGGCGCCGAAGTCGCGATCGTCTACTACTCCGGCCACGGCATGGAGATGAATGGCGAGAATTTTCTGCTTCCCGTCGACGTGCAATTGAAAACGGACAAGGACGTGGAGGACGAAGCGATCGGCCTCGACCGGGTTCAACGTTCGCTCGAAGGTGCGACCAAGCTCAAGCTCGTCATTCTCGACGCCTGCCGCAACAATCCCTTTGAGCAGAGCATGACGCGCTCGATCTCGACCAGGGCAGTTTCGCGTGGCCTGGCGCGGGTCGAACCGGAATCAGCCGACCTACTCGTCGCATTTGCCTCCAAGGCCGGCACGGTCGCGCTCGACGGGGAGGGCAAGAACAGCCCCTTCGCCACCGCGCTCGCCAAATACCTGACCGAGCCGGGTGTCGATGTCCGCATTGCGCTCGGCAAGGTACGCGACGAGGTGGTATCGGCGACCAATCGCGGCCAGGAGCCGTTCGTCTATGGGTCGCTCGGTGGTGCGCAGATTTTCCTCAATATCAAAGAGGTGAACATCAACGTCATCAATAATGGCGGCCAACTCTCGCCAAACAGCCAATCGGAGGCGGCTGCCGATTGGCAGAACATTCGCGACCTCGCCGACAAGGATCTGATCGCGGCGTTCCTGGCGAAGCATGGATCGGACCCGGTCTATAAGATGCTCGCCGAGAAGAAGCTGAAGCTTCTGACCGAGGCCGAACAGACGTCCAGCGTGACGCCGGACGAAATCGCCTGGGAGGCGCTGAAGCAATCAACTGACGCGGCGGCACTGACACGATTCATCGAGCGCTATCCGGACAGCAGCCACAAGGCGGAGGCCGAGCAGCAGATCGCGGCGCTCGAACCACAGAAGGGCCTCAACGTCTCGCCGACCGGCAAGGACACGCAGGCCTCGCGCGATTGTTATCTGCTGGCGGGCGAGCCGCAATCGATGCCGGGCTTCCTCGGGGTCAACTTCCTGAAGCTCGATTCCGAACGGGCGTTGACCGCCTGCGCACAGGCCGTCAACGAGAATCCCGACGATATGATGCTCGTCAACATGCTGGGGCGGGCGCAGGATGCCGGCCGTAATTATGTCGACGCGCGGCGCAATTACCGGAAGGCCGCTGATGGCGGCAACATGTATGCGCTGACGAATCTGGCCTGGTTTTCAGTCTATGGGACCGACGGTCCGGTCGACATAGACCAGGGAAAGCGCATGTTCGAGGAGGCGGCGAGAGGCGGCAATGCCTACGGTCAGGCGTCGCTCGGCTGGCTTTATCGCGAGGGTTACGGCGGCATCGCGCAGGACTATGCCGAGGCGGCGAGGTGGTATGAGCAGGCAGCCAATCAGGGCTATGCCAACGCCATGGCAACGATGGGCTGGTTCTATCGGGAAGGGCTCGGTCTGCCCAAGGATCTGGCGCAGTCGCTCTCCTGGTACAAGAAAGCCGCCGAAAGCGGCGACACCAATGCCATGTCGTCACTCGGATGGGCCTATCAGAACGGATTGGGGACCGAGCAGAACTACGGCGAGGCCAAGGTCTGGTATGAGAAGGCGGCCAATATGGGCGATTCCTATTCCATGGCATTGCTCGGCTGGTTCTATGACATCGGCAACGGCGTCTCGCAGGACTACGTGCAGGCCCGTACCTGGTACGAAATGGCGGCGAATGCCGGCAGTGCCTACGCCATGGGGAATCTGAGTCGTCTTTATGACTACGGCCTCGGCACCAAGGCGGATGCAAAGGAGGCGGTTCGCTGGGCGGCGGCGAGCATCGAGGGTGGTGACCCGGCCAAGCTCGAAGAATTGCGAACCCAGCCCAACAATTTCACACCGGCTTTCCGTAAGGAGATGCAGGCGCTGCTTAAGGACCGCGGCTACTACGGCGGACCGATTGACGGCGACTTCGGGGCCGCCACACAGCAGGCGATCGAGCGTCTCGCACGCAAATCGTAGAGTTGGAGGCAAGACAGCGGACTTGCGGTTCCCTTTGTATCGGGTGGGGGAATCGGTCGACGGCAAGCGCCGAAACGTTCCAGCCATTCCTGCCCATATGCGCGAGTGGCCTGCCGCGACGCCCATACGTTTGCTTGCTGCTGGCGAGACCCACACGGAAAATGAGGGGAATTGCTGGAAACCGACAAAAAAATCTTGCAAAGGCCGCTGAGTGTCACTAGTCAGGCGCTAACGGAGAGGTGGCCGAGTGGTCGAAGGCGCTCCCCTGCTAAGGGAGTATACCGGAAACGGTATCGAGGGTTCGAATCCCTTCTTCTCCGCCATTCCCTTGATCTATCCAGAAACATCAATAGCCGTCCGAGTTTAGGCTTGGTGACAGCTTCGCGCTGAATGGGCTGCCGATGGTCTGTTCTGCCCTGCCTTCGCAAAATCGCGATGGTGGCGACATAGCCGATGTCCACACACACACACACTCTCTCTCTCTCTCTCTCTCTCTCTCTCTCTCTCTCTCTCTCTCTCTCTCTGTGCTGGCATCAACCATCTTCAGAGATCGCCGCGGGTGATGCCCATCGATTGACGTTGTCTTCCTGCGGGTGCCAGCCGCGATTCTCGCCGAACCAGAATCAAGGATAGGTTTGGTTTGCGAATCTTGGCGTTGATTCTGATGAATCTTTCGATTGCGAACGATCCGTTCAGCTCTCATTTCTTGAAGCAAATGCTGTTTTAGTCGGTTGCCGCCGAGGTGGAGTCGGCGTTTGTGACCGTGCTTTCCCCTAATTTGAGCGGCTTTCTGCCTCTTTCTGAAACAGGACGTGTGCACTTCCCTTATGCTAAACCCCTGCCACCAAAGGGTTTTCTTAATGCTTTGTTAATTTTCTTCCGGGGTCTGCGGCGATTTTGTGTCGTTTCAGCAACAGGGTTCGGCGAAGGGCGATGCAAAGCACATGATCTCGCTAGTTGGACATTGCGCCAATGATCCGGTCTTGTATTTTCAACTCCGGAAGCAAGGGCGGTTGATCGTCCGACTTCTTGAACGTTGGGGATGGGGCAGGGAAAGCTGTCCTTCAGCAAAATACCCAGACCCGTTTGAAACTTTTGACTGGAGGTCAGAAATGAACATCAAGAGCCTTCTTCTCGGCTCCGCTGCTGCTCTCGCAGCAGTTTCCGGCGCACAGGCAGCCGACGCAATCGTCGCAGCCGAGCCGGAGCCCATGGAATACGTTCGCGTTTGCGACGCTTTCGGCACTGGCTACTTCTACATCCCGGGCACCGAAACCTGCCTCAAGATCGGCGGCTTCATCCGTTTCCAGACTTCGTTCGGTGACAACGCCTCGCAGAGCCGTTACAACCAGGCGGATCATGACTTCCTCGACAACGGCGGCCCGAACTACTCCACGTCTGACTGGGATGCCTTCTCGCGCGCTTACATCTCGTTCGACGCCAAGAGCGACACCGAGTACGGCACGCTCACCGGCTTCTTCGCTGCTGAGTTCAACGCCGACAACGACACCGACTCTGGCGACAGCGACTTCATCGACGTTGATGAAGCCTACATCCAGCTCGGCGGCCTGAAGGCTGGTTTCTTCTACAACTGGTGGGATAAGGGTATCAACGGCGAAACCGACTCGCTCGGCAACGTCACCGAGTTCAACTCGATTGCCTACCTCTATGACGGCGGTTCGTTCCAGGCTGGTATCTCGGTTGACGAGCTCGAAGGCTGGTCCACCAAGGCAAACGGCATCGGCGTCTCCGGTATCGTTTCGGCTTCGGTCGGCGGCGTTTCCTTCGACCTGCTCGGCGGCTACGACACCGAATGGGAAGAAGGCGCACTCCGCGCTCTGCTCTCGGCTGACCTCGGCCCGGGCGTCTTCCAGATCGCTGGTATCTGGGCTTCGAACCCGAACACGTACTGGAGCGCCTCTGAGTGGTCCGTTGCAGCTTCGTACCGCTACAACGCCACCGACCGCCTCGCCATCACCCCGGGCGTTCAGTACTTCGGCAGCCTCGCAGACTCGTTCACCGACTTTGGTAGCGACGACGCATGGCAGGCTGGCTTGACGGTTGACTACAAGATCACCGAAGGCCTCGCTACCCGCGTATCGGTTCAGTACAAGGATGCTGACAACAGCGACGACGAAGTATTCGGTTTCGTCCGTCTGCAGCGCGACTTCTAATATCATCTGACCTCGGTCAGAAGAGAGAAACCCGGCTTTCGAGCCGGGTTTTTTCGTTTTTGAAATGTGCAATGCTTAGTCGCGAGGTGGCAGGCGACCCGGTTGAACCGCGCGCATGCGCTTGCGGAAGCCAACGCAAAAGGGGACGGGTGGACAGTTGATCTGTGCGGTCTAGCGCCGGGGTGTGATGGTCCCGAGAAAAGCGCTTACTGCTTGGCGCGGACCATCAAGGTGCAGCAACGGCGCATGGCCTTGACCTCGTGCGGTGAAGGCTAGCGCTCCGGGATTCCGCTTGAGCATCTCTTTGACCGTTCGTTCCGACAGGAGCCGGGAGTGCTCGCCTCTGATGACCAAAAGTGGCCATCTGGAAAGGGCATCATATTGCGGCCAAAGATCGGGCAACGCTATCTCAGCGGACAAGCTCAGCAGCTGGCGCGCGATGGCCGGATCAAAATCAGGCACCGGAACGCCGCCTTCGTCGCGGTAGATTGCGTTTGCCATTGCGAACCAATCGCCTTCGCCAAGGATAGGGAAGTCGGCCCCGTGGAGTTCTCGCAGACATCCGGGTGCAGTAGCCCAACTTATCGGCTCGACTGGCGCTTTGTTGAGATAGTCTCGAATGGCCAGCAGGCCTCCGATTTCGATGACGGGGCCAATATCGTTGAGCACAGTGCCTGCGACCAGGCCGGGTGCAAGGCCGATGAGGTGGTGCAGGATCAGCCCCCCACGCGAGGTGCCGACGAAAATTGCACGGTCAATCCCCAAATGGGTGCAAGCCGCGATAACGTCTGTCGTTTCGATTGCAATTGAATAATGGCTCTTGTCGTCGTCTCGCTGCGAATTGCCTCGGCCGCGATAATCGAGTGAGAAGACGGTGTTTCCACCCCCTAATTGGGAAGCGAGAAAGATTGCAAGTTCGTGAAAATCACGGCTGTTGCGGGTGAGGCCCGGCAAGTAGATGATTGGCGTTGCTGTTGTATTGCGGGCAGGGCCGTAGCTCCGCGCGTAGAGCTGCAAACCATCAGCCGCAGGGAAGCAATGTTCCCGAAACTCGCCTTCATTCATTGCCAGCCTCCACCCGGATACCGGCAGGATCGTAGCTGCTCGAAATGGAAGGGCAAGCCATGCCGTTGGCATGGATGCGTCATTCTACGTTTGCGCCGATGCCGCCAGCGAGCGGAATGCGACTTCAAGAGCCAAAATCGGGTTCACCGCTAAACCGGCCACCTGCTCAATCAATACGGCGAATTGCACTGTCGCCGAGGGCCGCCATAGGGCTGATACGAGTTGTCCCAGGCACGATAGGACCGATATCGGGCGTAGCACCAGCGCGTATGCGCATCGCCGCTGACTGCTCGTGGGCCATTGTAGTATCGCGGTTGGTTCAGCAATCCGCCGACGATTGCGCCTGCCGCAAGCCCGCCGATGAAGGCACCGACATCGTTGTCATAATTCCCGTAGTGGCGGCGGTAACGGTCGCGATAGTAGCCATCCCGATAGTAGCCGTCCCGATAATATCCGCGTCTATCGCGATCACGATAGTAGCCGTGCCGACCGCCGAATTCGCAGTAAGGAACGGCGCAGCTGGATCGATTCTTGCGGGCTTCACCGCGCTCGTATGGGAACTGAGCCTTTTGAATGTCGGTCGTTCGAGATACCTGCGGAACGACAGGGAATGCATTGGCGGGAGGAACGCTGCTCATTGCCGCCGCCAGTGACAGGGCGATAATGGATAAGGTCTTCATTGTGTTCACCATTTCCTTCAGGAAAGATCGAACCTTCAGAAGGAAAATGGCTTACGCCGCATTTTGTGCCACCCGCGATCATCACGATTACTTGAACGTATTCGATGGCGCTCGGCTATTGTCGTCCCATCCGCAGGTCCTCGACGATGTCAGCCTTCTGTCCGAGCCTCGATTTGTAAACCTGATAGTTTTCCATCACCCGCTGTACATAGTTGCGGGTCTCCTGGAATGGGATGCGCTCGATCCAGTCGACGACTTCGTCGATCGATTTTCCGCGCGGATCGCCATAGCGGCCCAGCCATTCCGGAACACGGCGCGGTCCTGCGTTGTAGGCAATGAAGGTGAGAATGTAGGACCCACCAAAACTGCTGATCTGTTCGCCGAGATAGTGGGCGCCGAGCGTGGCGTTGTAACCGGCATCGGTGGTCAGCCGCTCTTGCGAGTAGGCAAGGCCGTAGCGGCTGGCAACACCCTTTGCAGTGCCGGGCATCAGTTGCAGCAGGCCGCGAGCGTTGGCGGTAGAGATGGCTGCGGGATTGAAGGCACTTTCCTGCCGCGCGATCGCATAGGCGAGCGCCTTGCCGGAACCATCGATGTTGGCGCTCGGAGGGATCACGCCAACGGGGAAGGCGAGGGCCGCGACATCGATTCCGCGTCCGAATGCAATCTTGCCGACCTGGAGCGAAAGCTGGTGGTTGCCGGCCTTCTCCGCGCGCGCAGAAAGCAATGCGAGCTCGCCGGGACTGGTCAGTTCGTCGGCGAGCGCACGATAGATGCTGTCGGCGCGCCAGGCGTGGCCGGCATTTTCAAGCCGGGCAATCGCACGCACCGCTTCACGATTTTCGAATTGCGCTCGGTCGTCAGCCGACGGGGCAGGGTAGGCGACATTCAGTGTCTTGCGGCCAAGCCGGGCAGCTGCGAGTTGCCCGTAGAAGGTTCCGGGGTAGCGCGCCGCATTGGCGAAAAACTCGCGGGCATTGCCCGGTCCACCAGCCTCGGCCGACCGGCCGAGCCAGTACCAGGCGCGAGAGGCTGAAAGCGGGCGGTTGGAAGCGTCGAGGATGCGACGGAAATGGCGAGCTGCGATTGCCGGATCTTCCATGCCGCGCAGCGCGTACCAGCCGGCGTGGAATTCGGCATCGACGATATCGGTCGCCTCCGTGGCCATATGCCCGGCCGCGATCCGGTAGGCACCCTTGAAGTCACCGGCGTCGAGCAGGCCTCGGCTGACAACACGTTGCTCGACCCACCATTCGCCAGGATTGACGAGCACCCCTCTGTCCTTTGGCATACGGGCAAGCAACTTCGCCGCTTCCTCGTATTTCTTCTGTTTGCGCAAGGACTCGATCTGAATGAAGAGATAGGCGGGATCCTTGCGCCAGGACGGATCGACCGCTGCGATCAGCACATCTGCCTTGTCGTTGCCGCGGTTGACCGCCGCCCAGGCACGATAGAGCGACTGCGCCTTACCGAGATCGCCAAAGCGTTCGGCTTGTTCGACGCGGTTGCGGTAGAGGAGCATGGCCATGCGCCGCTGATGATCGACGGGCGTCAGTAGGCGTGAAAACTCCGCGAGAATCCGGGTCTCCATGTCCTTGTCGAGCGCGTCCTGTTGCCAGACGGCACGCAACCGTTTCGCTGCTGCTTCCGCTTGTCCTTGGGCGACCAGGGCCCGGGCCAGGATGAGGGTCCCCTCGGTTGTCTCGGGCTGCGTGTTGCCGAATGCGGCAAGGACGTCAGGCGGCGCCGGGTTTTCGCGATAGAGCGCCCGCTCCGAATTGGCGCGCAGGGATTTCAGGCCGGGCCATCCCTGAAGTTCGCGCTGGGCATCGGCGATCTCGAAGGAAGGAATGCCGCGCTGGCCGGAAACGGCTATCGCCCAGGTCAGGATGTGACGGTCGAGCGCATCGCGGTTCATCGCATCACGCACGGCGATCGCTGTCGCCGGCTGCCGGTTGGAGAGGGCGTCGAGGCCCGTCTTCAGATCGCTGTTGACCGGGGTCACGATCGCCGGAATGGCATTGGTGGTCTCGTCCGCGGCAACCTGCGCAGCCGTGTTCGATATGTCGGGTTTACGCGCCGGAACCGGTACTCGTTCCAGCGTTTCGGAACTGAGTGCCGGCGATGTGAGCAATGCTGCGCCGACGATGGCGGCGACAGGCAAAAAGTATGATCCGCGCATCAAGAGGCCGTGTTCCCCGTGTCTCACATTCAGCTGCCGCCGGATTGTCTGAGGCAAGACTAGCGGCCAATATTGATCATGACAATCGCACCACGCCGCTCCGGGCCGATGGCTGGGCGGGATCATTGTACGAGCCAAACGTCAAGCTTTTGCACGAAAACCGGCGTGAAATGCCGTGTCACGACGCTTGCCGCAGCCCCCTCACATGATTATGGTGCGGCAGTTTTTTAACCGTCGATTACGGCCAAAGCATGAGTGCATTTTGCGTCTTTGCGCCGTCAGGAGTTGTGCATGTTCAAGGGTTCCATTCCCGCTCTCGTAACACCATTCACCGCCACCGGCGCGGTGGATGCGGATGGTTTCGTCGCGCATGTGGAATGGCAGATAAAAGAAGGCAGCCATGGTCTCGTGCCGGTCGGCACCACCGGTGAGTCTCCGACCCTTTCCCATGACGAGCACAAGAAAGTCGTCGAACTCTGCATCGAGGCGGCCGCCAAGCGGGTACCGGTGATCGCCGGCGCCGGCTCCAACAACACGACGGAAGCAGTTGAGCTCGCCCAGCACGCCGAAAAGGCTGGTGCCGACGCGATCCTGGTGGTGACGCCCTACTACAACAAGCCGACGCAGAAGGGATTGATCGCCCACTATGCCGCGATCGCCGAAAGCGTGAAGCTGCCGATCGTCATCTACAACATTCCCGGCCGCTCCGTCGTGGACATGAGTGTCGAGACCATGGCGGCGCTCAGCAAGGCCCATGCGAACATCATCGGCGTCAAGGACGCGACCGGAAAGATTGAGCGTGTATCCGAGCAGCGCATGGCTTGCGGCCCGGAATTCGTGCAGCTTTCCGGCGAGGACGCCACCGCGCTCGGCTTCAACGCGCACGGTGGCGTCGGCTGCATTTCCGTCACGGCCAACGTCGCTCCGCGTCTTTGCGCCGAGTTCCAGGAAGCAACGCTTGCCGGTGACTACGCCAAGGCGCTCGACTACCAGGACAAGCTGATGCCGCTTCACAAGGCGATCTTCATGGAGCCGGGTCTCTGCGGCGCGAAATATGCACTGAACCGCCTTGGCCGGATGAGCCGTACCGTGCGTTCGCCGCTCTTGCCAACGCTGGAGCCGGCGACCGAAGCGGCAATCGACGCGGCGCTGAGGCATGCAGGATTGATGAACTGATGGCACCCAAAGGAAGCCAGCGCACGGTCAACAAGGTTGTGGCGGAAAACCGAAAGGCCCGCTTCAACTACGAGATCGTCGACACCTACGAGGCCGGCCTGGTTCTGACCGGCACCGAGGTCAAGTCGTTGCGTGAAGGCAAGGCCAACATTGCCGAATCCTATGCGACGGATGAAGGCGGAGAGATCTGGCTGATCAACTCCTATTTGCCTGAATATCTGCAGGCGAACCGCTTCAACCATGAAACGCGACGCAGGCGGAAGCTGCTTTTGTCGAAGCGCGAAGTCAATCGTCTGCAGGGTGCGGTCAATCGCGAAGGCATGTCGCTGATCCCGCTGCGCATCTACTTCAACGAGCGCGGCCGGGCCAAGCTCGAACTGGCGCTCGGCAAGGGCAAGAAACTCCACGACAAGCGCGAGACCTCGAAAGAGCGCGATTGGAACCGGCAGAAGAACCGGCTGCTGAAGGATCGCGGCTAAGCGATCCTTGGTCGACCCGCATCAATGCCAATGACAACGACGGGCCGATGATGTGTGGACGGTCGCGCGCTGCCACCGCCTGCTCAGGTCATTCAACAGTTCTCGAATTGCGACGCGCACTGCCGCCCTGAAGGGGCAGTTTCAAAGAGGTGCTGCCTTAGATTTCGACGGGGTCAGCCACCGGCTCGGCCGTGTGCCGCGGCGTGCGTTCGGAAGGCTCGCGGCCGATTTCGGCCCGCAGCGTGGCGAGGTCGATAAAGTGATCGGCCTGGCGACGAAGGTCGTCGGCGATCATCGGCGGCTGGGTGGACATTGTTGATACGACCGAGACCTTGCGGCCCCTGCGCTGCAGCGCTTCGACGAGCGTGGTGAAGTCGCCGTCACCGGAGAAGATGACGAGGTGATCGACGGTCTCGGACTGTTCCATCGCATCGATCGCCAGCTCGATATCCATGTTGCCCTTGATCTTGCGGCGACCGAGTGAGTCGGTGAATTCTTTGGCTGGCTTCGTCACGACCTTGTAACCGTTATAGTCTAGCCAGTCGATCAGCGGGCGGATTGAAGAGTATTCCTGATCTTCAATGAGCGCAGTGTAGTAATAGGCGCGCAGCAAATAGCCGCGCTTCTGGAATGCCTTCAGGAGTTTGCGATAGTCGATGTCAAAGCCGAGACTCTTCGAGGCCGCGTACAGATTGGCGCCGTCGATAAAGAGTGCGATTTTTTCGCGGGGGTCGAACATCGTCTTTCCTTTTTCAATGCCGGCGCATCAAATGGCACCGCCGGCCGATACGCGAAAATAAGTCGTTTACATTAATAATTGCTGATATTGCAAATAATGTAGGCTTAGGCATTGCATTATTCCAGCCGGGTGCCGGCGAATATAGCTAGTTTTAGCAGTTGCTATAGGTCGTCCACACCCCTTGAAAGCCTTTTCTACCAGGCGTTTTCGCATCGTGGTTAACGATGCAACCAGAGTGTGTGACGAAAGGTTCTCCAGCCCCATTCCAATCGCATTTTATCACGATGTGTGACGTTACGTGAGCACCACTTGAAGGAAAAACTTGAACTTGTCTTGTTTTGATTGTATCCGGGCGGCTAATTCCAGAAATCGGAGCCGACGAGGCCGTCGCTAGACGGCCGTTCCGGTTTCGTGTCGTCAATCCGTGCAGCGGCGATGCCGCCGCGCTTCGAGCCCAAAAGGACAGGCAATGGCCCGCGTCACCGTCGAAGATTGCATCGACAAGGTCGATAACCGTTTCGAACTCGTTCTGCTTGCCAGCCACCGCGCGCGCCTGATTTCCCAGGGTGCCGCCATCACCATCGACCGCGACAACGACAAGAACCCGGTCGTTGCGCTGCGCGAGATCGCCGATGAGACGCTTTCTCCCGGCGACCTCAAGGAAGATCTGATCCATTCGCTGCAGAAGCATGTTGAAGTGGACGAGCCCGAGCCCGATCCGGCCTCGCTGCTTCAGTCGGAAGCCGAAACCACCTTCACCGAAGTTGCCGAAGACGAAGATCAGCCGGAGGCGATCACGTTCGACCGCATGTCGGAAGAAGAACTGCTGGCCGGCATCGAAGGTCTTGTACCGCCGGAAAAGAGCGACGACTACTGAGATCCTTCGCGGAACGACCGTTCCTGCGTGTTTTCAAAGCAGTGCGCCACTCGTATGATTGGCGCACTTTTTTATTGATTTCTTCTGGGGCGATATGAGGAGAAGTGGACGCGGTTTTCCGCCCGCATCCCGCTCTGCCTTATGAGAAACGATCACGTTTATGATTTTAGGTCGTCTCGACCTAATCATCCTGATCTAGAGGACCGCTAGCGAATGATGCGCCAATACGAGCTCGTTGAGCGCGTGCAAAAATACAAGCCCGACGTCAATGAAGCCTTGCTGAACAAGGCCTACGTCTATGCGATGCAGAAGCATGGCCAGCAGAAGCGGGCAAGCGGCGATCCCTACATCTCTCATCCCCTGGAAGTGGCGGCGATCCTGACGGAAATGCGGCTCGACGAGTCGACAATCGCGGTCGCGCTGCTCCACGATACGATCGAAGATACGACGGCGACTCGGCAGGAGATCGATGATCTCTTCGGCGAAGACATTGGTGCACTCGTCGAGGGGCTGACGAAGATCAAGAAGCTCGATCTCGTCACCAAGAAGGCCAAACAGGCCGAGAACCTGCGCAAACTGCTGCTGGCGATCTCGGACGATGTGCGCGTGTTGCTGGTCAAGCTTGCTGACCGTCTGCACAACATGCGCACGCTCGACCACATGTCGGCGGAGAAGCGGGCCCGCATCTCCGAAGAAACGATGGATATCTATGCGCCGCTCGCTGGCCGCATGGGTATGCAGGACATGCGCGAGGAGCTCGAAAACCTCTCGTTCCGGCACATCAATCCGGAGGCTTTCGAGACGGTCACCAGGCGGCTGGAAGAACTTTCCCAGCGCAACGAAGGTCTGATCAAGAAGATCGAAGACGAATTGCGCGAGTTGCTTCAAGCTGAGGGCCTGAAGGCGGCACAGGTCAAGGGCCGGCAGAAGAAGCCCTATTCGGTCTTCCGCAAGATGCAGTCGAAGTCGCTGTCGTTCGAACAGCTCTCCGACGTCTGGGGTTTCCGCATCATCGTCGATGACATCCCGTCCTGCTATCGGGCACTCGGCATCGTCCACACCCGCTGGCGCGTCGTTCCCGGTCGCTTCAAGGACTACATCTCGACGCCGAAGCAGAACGACTACCAGTCGATCCACACGACGATCGTGGGGCCCTCGCGCCAGCGTATCGAGCTGCAGATCCGCACGCGGCGCATGAACGATATCGCCGAATACGGTATCGCGGCGCATTCGCTCTACAAGGATGGGGAGGGGAATTCGGCGGATCCGGCCCTGTCGCCGACGTCGAATGCCTATTCATGGCTGAGGCGCACGATCGAATCCCTGGCCGAGGGTGACAATCCCGAAGAGTTCCTCGAGCACACCAAGCTCGAGCTGTTTCAGGACCAGGTGTTCTGCTTCACGCCCAAGGGGCAGCTCATCGCGCTGCCGCGTGGCGCGACGCCGATCGACTTCGCCTACGCCGTACACACCAATATCGGCGACACTTGCGTTGGCGCCAAGATCAACGGCCGCATCATGCCGCTGGTAACGCGTCTCAACAATGGCGACGAGGTGGAGATCATCCGCTCGGGCATTCAGGTGCCGCCGCCGGCCTGGGAAGAGATCGTCGTCACCGGCAAGGCGCGGTCGGCCATCCGTCGTGCCACGCGCGCCGCCATTCGCAAGCAATATGCCGGTCTCGGCTATCGCATTCTGGAACGCACCTTCGAGCGCGCCAGCAAGACGTTTTCGCGCGAAGCGTTGAAGCCGGCGCTGCATCGTCTCGGCCAGAAGGAAGTCGAAGACGCGATTGCCGCAGTCGGTCGCGGCGAACTCTCCTCGCTCGATGTCCTGCGCGCGGTCTTCCCTGACCACCAGGATGAGCGCGTGACGGTGAAGCCGAGCGCAGACGATGGCTGGTTCAACATGCGTAGCGCCGCCGGCATGGTGTTCAAGCTGCCGGGGCTTGGAAAGGACGCGAACGGCGCAGTCCAGGTCGAAGGGCCGGAAGCACTTCCAATCCGTGGTCTCTCCGGCAATGCCGAGGTGCATTTCAGCCCCGCCGGTGCCATTCCCGGCGACCGTATCGTCGGCATCATGGAAAAGGACAAGGGCATCACCATCTATCCGATCCAGTCGCCGATCCTGCAGAAATTCGACGATGAACCGGAGCGCTGGATCGATGTGCGCTGGGATCTGGATGAAGCCAACAGCAGCCGCTTCATGGCTCGCATCGCGATCAGCGCCTTGAACGAGCCGGGAACGCTGGCCGAAGTGGCCCAGGCGATAGCGACCAGCGACGTCAATATCCGCTCACTATCGATGGGCCGCGTGGCGGCGGATTTCAGCGAGCTGCAGTTCGATCTCGAAGTCTGGGACCTGCGCCAGCTGAACCACCTGATCACGCAGCTGAAGGAGCTGCCGAGCGTGTCGATGGTGAAGCGCCTGTTCGAATGAGCCGATCGGCACGGCGGCCTGCAAAGCCGCGTGCCCGTTGGCGGATCTGTTCTGGATGTCGTTGCCTCAAAAATAGGCGCGAGGTGCATGGCAAAGCGGCAAGGCATGCGGTGATTGCATGGCTGCCGCCTTTTCCTGGAGCTGGTGGAAAAGGCGTCTCTAAACTATCTTCTGTATCGGGAGGTAAACAAAGAGGTTTGCCATGTTCAATCAGTTGAAGAAGATCACCCGCGCACTGCGCGTCCCCACTCAGGAAGAGCGCGAGCTCGCCTATCTCAATAGCTCGGTCGATCGCATCGATCTCGAGTACCGTCAGCGCCAGATCGATCGCGGCCTGTTCCGCAACTACTAAGTCGATCGCGTCCCGTCTTGAGGCGGGATGCTGAAGCCATGCGTTCGGTGAATGGCTCGCCTGCGACACGTGCGCGGCGCGCCGGCGGGTTGCAAGCGGGAGGCATGACGCCTATCTTGCGGCCAGCAGAAAGGCGGACGCGCCGTCTTGTGCCGGTCGACGGCTCCAAGATGCGGTCATGACGGCAGAATGTTATTCAGACGCAGAAAACCGGTCACGATTTCCGAAAGGCTCCGCGCGCTCCTTTGGCCGCGCAAGGGCTTTCGGCGTGGTCCGCGGTATATCGCCCTGCGGATCCTGCGCCTCTCCTCGACGCCGCACTCCATTGCCGTTGGCGTGGCTGCCGGCGCGGCGTCGTCGTTTACGCCGTTCTTCGGCCTGCACATCGTCATAGCCGTCGCTTTGGCCTTCGTCTTTTCGGGCAATCTGGTTGCCGCCGCGATCACCACCGCGCTTGCCAACCCGGTGACGATCCCGATGATCCTGACCGCGTCCTACGAACTCGGCACCGCCATCTTGGGCGTGGAAAGCGCACATGCCGCCAGCAGCGCCGACGTGATGCGCATGGTCGAGCACTTTGACCTTTCCGCTCTCTGGGGACCGGTCTTCAAGCCGATGCTGATCGGCTCCGTGCCGCTGGCCGCCGCCGGCGCGTTGATTTCCTATCTTGCAGCCTTCCACGCTGCTCGCATCTTTCAGAAGCGGCGCCGGGCGCGCACCAAAGACTTCGGACCTCCTTCATGATCATAGGCATAGGTAGCGACCTGATCGACATCAGGCGGATCGAAAACTCGCTTTCTCGCTTCGGCGAGCGCTTCGTGCAGCGCTGTTTCACCGATGTCGAGATCGCCAAGTCCGATGGCCGGAAAAATAGGGCTGCGTCCTACGCCAAGCGGTTCGCCGCCAAGGAAGCCTGTTCGAAGGCGCTGGGCACGGGTCTCGCGCAGGGCGTCTTCTGGAAGGACATGGGCGTCATCAATTTGCCCGGCGGTAAACCGACAATGAACCTTACCGGTGGTGCGGCGGAGCGTCTGGTGCAAATGCTGCCGCCCGGTCACCGGGCGGCCATTCACCTGACGATCACCGACGATTTTCCTCTGGCTCAAGCCTTCGTGATTATCGAAGCGCTGCCCGTTGCCCCGGTTGAGGGAACGGTTTAGAGCATTCCGCTGGAAAACCCGGTCCGAGGCGATTGAAGGGCAGGCAATCTGCAGCATATGAGACCGGGGTGTACGCAGTTTGAAGGTGGGATCAAAACTGCGGAAGAAAGTTGAGAGCAAGCCCCGGTGAGGGCGTTGCCATGATAAAGGAAGACAAAAGCGTGGCAGAAAAGACAGAAGCGAAGCAGAGCGGTCTCTGGGAAAACGTGAAGGTCGTTATCCAGGCGCTGCTCCTGGCGGTGGTCATCCGTACCGTTCTCTTTCAGCCCTTCACCATTCCCTCGGGCTCGATGATGCCGACGCTGCTCGTCGGCGACTACATCTTCGTCAACAAGTTCGCCTACGGCTTCTCCAAGTATTCGCTGCCGCTTTCTCCCGATCTGTTCTCCGGCCGCATTTTCGCCAGCGAGCCGAAGCGTGGCGACATCGTCGTCTTCCGCTTCCCACCGAACCCCGACATCGACTACATCAAGCGCCTCGTCGGTCTGCCGGGTGATCGCGTCCAGGTGCGCAACAGCATCCTTTACATCAACGACAAGCCCGTCGACCGCGTGCCGGACGGCGCCTTCCGCGCCGATGACCAGTACGACACCGGCGGCGACGTCCCGGTCTATCGCGAAACGATGGACAATGGCGTGTCCTACGACACGCTCGACCAGTTCCCGGATTCGCGCGGCGACAACACCCGCGAATTCATCGTGCCCGAAGGCCACTATTTCATGATGGGCGACAACCGCGACAACTCGGCCGACAGCCGCTTCGACGTCGGCTTCGTCCCGGTCGAGAACCTGGTGGGCCGCGCCAGCATGATCTTCTTCTCTCTCGGCAATGACACCTCGTTCCGCGAAGTTTGGAAATGGCCGGCGAACCTGCGCTACGATCGTCTGTTCAAGGCGGTCGAATAATGAAGTCGCGGTCGCTGAGCGCGGAGGATCGGGCAAAGCTCGAGACCGTGATTGGCTATCAGTTTGCTGAGAAGGAGCGCCTGGATCGGGCGCTCACCCATTCCAGCGCCCGTAGCGCCAAGGGCTCCAACTATCAGCGCCTGGAGTTCCTGGGCGACCGGGTTCTCGGGCTCTGCGTTGCCGAACTTCTGTTCCAGACGTTTCGCGATGCAAATGAAGGCGAGCTGTCGGTACGCCTGAACCAGCTCGTCAGTGCTGAGAGCTGCGCCAAGGTCGCCGACGATCTGGAACTGCACCAGTTCATCCGCACCGGTTCCGACGTCAAGAAGATTACCGGCAAGGCGATGATGAATGTGCGCGCCGATGTGGTAGAGTCGCTCATCGCCGCCATCTACCTCGATGGCGGCCTTGAGGCTGCGCGCGGCTTCGTGCTGCGCCATTGGAAGGATAGGGCGGTCCGCGCTGACGGCGCCCGCCGCGATGCGAAGACCGAATTGCAGGAATGGGCGCATGCCAAGTTCGGCAGCGCACCGACATACAGGACTGACGATCGTTCCGGCCCGGACCATGATCCCCGCTTCACGGTAACCGTGGAGATATCGGGGGTTGCACCGGAGACCGGGATCGACAGGTCCAAGCGTGGCGCCGAGCAGATCGCTGCGATGAAATTGCTGGAACGCGAAGGCGTGTGGCGGAAGAATTCCGCCGGAAATTGACGGAAAAAATGACGGATATGGAAAAAGATACGGCCGCCGAAGGCGCGCCGACCCACTCGGGTTTCGTGGCGCTGATCGGCGCGACCAACGCAGGCAAGTCGACTTTGGTCAACCGCCTCGTCGGCGCCAAGGTGTCGATTGTCAGCCACAAGGTGCAGACCACGCGCGCGATCGTGCGCGGCATCGCGATCCACGACAACGCCCAGATCGTCTTCATGGACACGCCCGGCATCTTCAAGCCGCGCCGCCGGCTCGACCGCGCCATGGTCACGACCGCCTGGGGCGGAGCCAAGGACGCCGACGTGATCATGCTCCTGATCGACAGCGAGCGGGGCCTGAAGGGCGATGCGGAAGCGATCCTCGAAGGGCTGAAGGAAGTGCACCAGCCGAAGATCCTTGTGTTGAACAAGATCGACCAGGTGCGTCCGGAGGATCTTTTGAAGCTGGCGGCTGCGGCCAACGAGACGATCAAGTTCGAGCGCACCTTCATGATCTCGGCGCTGAACGGCTCGGGCTGCAAGGATCTGATGGATTACCTCGCTGAGACTTTGCCGGAAGGTCCCTGGTACTATCCGGAAGACCAGATCTCCGATCTACCGATGCGCCAGCTCGCGGCCGAAATTACCCGCGAGAAGTTGTTTCTGCGCCTGCATCAGGAGCTTCCCTATGCCTCGCATGTCGAAACCGAGAAGTGGGAAGAGCGCAAGGACGGATCGGTTCGCATCGAACAGGTGATCTACGTCGAACGCGAGAGCCAGAAGAAGATCGCGCTCGGCAAGAACGGCGATGCTATCAAGGCGATCTCGACGGCGTCGCGCAAGGAGATCTCCGAGATCCTCGAGCAGCCGGTGCACCTCTTCCTGTTCGTCAAGGTGCGTGAGAACTGGGGCGACGACCCCGAGCGCTTCCGCGAAATGGGCCTCGAGTTCCCGCGATAAGCCTGGGTGTCCTGACCCGGATCAACATGGCTCGGCACCCGTTTAGGACGGGTGTCGCGTTGCAGCAGCACCTGTCCATCGAGACGCGCGAAGTCGCCGCAACACTTTAGGTCTTCAGCACAAATCCTTAAATCGACTCCGATGTTAGGACTTATGCAGTCGCAGCCGCCGGCAGTATCACGACCCCGATATGCGCTTTCTCTGTGCTTTGAAACAAGCTCCCCGTCCTCCCTTGAGAACGGACCTTTTTGCGTATCGGACAGGATATCGGGCACTGCGAACGTCACGACGATTGTTCTCGAAGCGATAGGATCGATGCCGGAAGGCGGCAGACCGTGCCTTGAATGCTGCCTCAGATCGCCCTTGCCTCGGCGACCTGCCGCTTTCCCAGGGCCGGGCCGATCATCTCGATACGATTGGTCCAGATGTAGCCGGAAAACCCCGGCGGGACCAATTCCAGATCCTGCATCGTATCGATCCCGGTGGTGAAGTCGCCGCCGTGATAGGGACCGAGCAGGATGATCTCGCTTCCGGCCGCTTTCATGCGTTGGGCAAAACGGTCGGGCCATCCCCAGAGAAAGTGCGCATAATTGCCGGGCACGATGACAAATGTGTCCTTGCAGGCCTCCGGCATCAGGCCGGTCCAGCCGTAGCCGAGATAACGCGTCAGGCACGCCATCGTCGATGTCCGGTCATAGCCGCGCATTCCTTCCAGGTGCCTCAGTGCCTCGCGGGTCGGTTCCTCGCCACCATAGACGCCGAACACTGCTTGCCGCCATTGCGGTTGCGCTTCGAGCAGCGTGGCGAGTGCCGTGCCTTCCTCGGCGCGCCGGCTCTTGAAGTTGACCAGGAACTTGCGGTCGGGGAGGGCGGCCAGCACCTCGTCCAGCGTCGGCATCTGGCGCACGCCCTTGCCACGGAACGGGAAGGATCGGCCGCCATCGGCGGTGTAGCCATAACCGATATCGAGAGACTTCAGCGTCACCATCGGCGTTTCCTCGGTCACGCCCTTGCCTTCGGTCCGGCAGTCGAGTGTCCAGTCGTGAAAGACGGCGAACTGTTTGTCCGGTGTGAGATGCACGTCGAGTTCGACGACATCGGCGCCGGCATCGAAGGCAGCCTGCATCGAGGCGATCGTGTTTTCGAGATAGGGATGCTGCGGCGTGTCGATGATCGTTGCCGTGCAGGTGTCGTTGCTGACATTCGCCTTCGGATAGGTCTGGTGGACGCCTCGGTGTGCGAGCAGTTTCGCTGAGGCCGCCGGCGGCGCGATAAACAGCGACGTGTTCATCCCCCAGACGATGGCGGCAAAAATCACGATAGCGGCGAGCGCTTTCTTCATCCCGATTCTCCTCTTGCAATCGGGATTGCCCGACAATGTGGCGCGACGATGATCGTGCACGTTTCGCGTGCGTGTCGCGGATTGCGAACGATGTGTCACCCGCGCGCGCAATTGACCCTCAGCCGAACCCTGTGAGAGGTAACTGTCGCTGATTTTGCGATCCGGAGAAAAGAGATGCCGCAGCTTGTCGAGGGAAAATGGGTCAAGGGCGACGTCGCGGCCAGCGAGATGAAGGGCGGCGCATTCCACCGGGAGCCGACGCGCTTTCATCGCTGGATCACTCCGGACGGAAGCCCGGGCCCAGATGGCCAGCCGGCGCTGCCGGCCGAGGCTGGGCGCTATCGCCTGTTCGTTTCCTATCTCTGCCCCTGGGCCTCGCGCACGATCGCCTTCCGCAACCTCAAGGGATTGCAGCAGATCGTCGGACTTACGGTATCCAACCCGGAGCTCGGTGAGGATGGCTGGAGCTATGATGAACCCGTCGATGCCGGCAAACGTGTCGACAAGATCCGCTTCCATCATGAACTCTATGTGGCGAGCGATGCGACCTATACCGGCAAGGTCTCGGTACCGGTTCTCTGGGATATGCAGGAGGGTCGGATCGTCAACAACGAGTCCGCCGACATCATCCGCATCCTGAACTCAGGTTTTGATCAACTGACCGGCAACCGGCTCGATTTTTATCCGGAGACGCTGCGCGCGGACATCGACCGCTGGAACGGCCCGATCTACGAACGGGTCAACAACGGCGTCTATCGATCTGGCTTTGCAAAGACGCAGGAAGCCTATGATGAGGCGGTGTCGAGCCTGTTCGACATGCTCGACGAACTCGAGACGCACCTTACGGACAACCGCTACATCGCAGGCGAGTACCTGACCGAGGCCGACATCCGCCTGTTCGTCACCCTGGTTCGTTTCGATGCGGCCTATCACGGCGCCTTCAAGTGCAACATCCGCCGGATCGAGGACTACCCGGCGTTGTCGAACTACTTGCGTGAAATCTACCAGTGGCCGGGCGTTCGTGAGAGCGTGCGCATCGATCACATCAAGCGCGGTTACTACGGCATTGCCCACATCAATCCGACCCGCATCGTTCCCGCGGGCCCATTGCTAGATTTCGATCGCCCACATGATCGCGCCCGCCTGGCAGGGCGAGGCGTCATTGGCGCCTAGGTCTTTTTCTCAGCAATTGCTAAGGAAACAAATTTATGAGGGGCCACAAAGAGCCCATTGCCAATCGATTGAAGCTTCCTAAATTAATGGAAGTTCTGATGGATAGGAGCCCGATGGCGGCTGGCCTGACGAATTCACGGCGGCGCAAGCACGAGGAGCCCGACGCGCCCGCTGGATGCCCGTGAGGCCACGCCCGAGCCGGTTCTCGCCGCTTCCGGACGCGCTCGCGTCTGTTCCCAATGCGCGCTCGCGCAACCCCCGGAAGCCCCGAAAGAGCCGACCCTTCGCATCTCTCATGCACCAGGACACGTATGTAGGTCTGGTAGGGGTGGGATATGAATGCAGCATTGTTGACTTTGCTTCGCCGTCTGGTGCGCAACGGCAATCTGACGGTGATTTTTTCCTCCGGTGAACAGGTCGTTTTGGGTGACGGCACCGGAAAGCCGACATCGATCCGCATTATCGATGCGGAGGCGGAGAATGCGATCGTCCGGGACCCGGGTCTTCGTTTTGGTGAAATGTACGTGGATGGGCGGGTCGCCATCGAAAGAGGTGACATCTTCGACGTGCTTTCGATCGTCAAGACCAACGGGCTGGAGAATGCGGCAACGTTTGCCAACACGGTGACGGCGCTGCAGCACGTCCTGCGCCAGCAGTTGCGAAGCCGAATGCCCGTCAATCGCAACCGGCACAACGTCGCCCATCACTACGATCTCGATCGCAAACTCTTCAACCTGTTCCTCGACGAGGACTGGCAATATTCCTGCGCCTATTTCCAGCCGCGGGGTATTTCGCTCGATGCCGCCCAGCTTGCCAAGAAGCGGCACATCGCCGCAAAGCTCCTGCTGGAACCGGGGCAGAAGGTGCTGGAGGTCGGTTCCGGCTGGGGCGGGATGGCCATGTATCTGGCCGAATCCTCCGGTGTCGAGGTCACCGGCATCACGCTCAGCGAAGAGCAGCTGAAGGTGTCCCGTGATCGTGCCGCCAGGCGCGGTCTTTCCGATCGCGTCCGCTTTGAACTGCAGGACTACCGCACCCTTGAGGGCCGGCAGTTCGATCGCATCGTCTCCGTCGGCATGTTCGAGCATGTCGGCATCGGCAATTACGGAAATTTCTTCAACAAGATGAAGGAGCTGCTGAAGCCGGAAGGCGTCATGCTGCTGCATTCGATCGGCCAGGTCTACAAGCCATGGGCAACCAATCCGTGGATCGAAAAGTATATCTTCCCCGGCGGTTACATCCCCGCTCTCTCCGAAGTTTTGCCGTCAGTCGAGCGTATGCGGCTGCTGGTGAAGGATATCGAGATCCTGCCGATGCACTACGCCTGGACCTTGCGGGCCTGGCGTGAGCGTTTCGCCGCACGCCGCGAAGAGGCAGTCAGGCTCTATGACGAGCGCTTCTTCCGTATGTGGGAATTCTATCTGGCCGCTTCCGAAACGGCTTTCCTCTATGACAAGCACTTCATCTTTCAGCTTCAGCTGTCGCCTTCTCTCGATGCCGTGCCGGCTTCGCGCGACTACATCGAGGAGCGGGAGCGGCAATTGATCGAGTTCGAAAAGCGTCGGCCGCCGCTCGAGCCGGTCAACAATTGGGATGAGGCGCCGGCCGAAGAACGTATCGAACCGGCTGCAATCGCGGTCTGATCCAAGGGCCATCCCTGTCGCCATAGGTCGACACGGGATGGCGCTGGCCCATCTTCTGTGGAGTTCGGAATTTCCCCCGAAGGCCTTCACTTGGCCTTGAAGCTCTGCGCCTTTATGGTCGCCGACCAAACGACTGCCTGTTTCCCGCAGATCATCTCCGATCCAAGGACAAAACGTGCAGCGCTTCCAAGCGCTGCAGGAAAGACGGAATTCCCCATGGCCAACCCCGCTAAATCCATCGCCGCCATCATTGCCAGCGAAATCAAGGCAGCACCTTCGCAGGTTACAGCCGCTGTCGAGCTGCTGGACGAAGGGGCGACGGTGCCGTTCATCGCGCGCTACCGCAAGGAAGTGACCGGCGGCCTGGACGACACGCAATTGCGCGTGCTGTCGGAGCGGCTGACCTACTTGCGCGAACTCGAGGCGCGTCGGGCATCGATCCTCGAATCGATCCGCGGACAGGACAAGCTGACCGAGGAAATCGCAGCCAAGATCGCCGCCGTCGAAACCAAGGCGGAACTTGAAGACATCTATCTGCCCTACAAGCCGAAGCGCCGCACCAAGGCGGAGATCGCCCGCGAACGTGGCCTCGGGCCGCTCGCCGAAGCGATCCTTTCCGATCGCTCCGTCGCGCCGGCCGATCGCGCAGCTGCCTTCCTGACCGCCGAGGTGGCTGATGTGAAGGCGGCGCTTGACGGCGCCCGCGACATCATCGCCGAGGGTATGACGGAGAACGCCGATCTGCTCGGCCGCCTGCGCAGCCACATGAAGGGTGCCGCCTTCCTGCGCGCCAAGGTGGTCGACGGCAAACAGGAAGCCGGCGCCAAGTTCTCGGACTACTTCGACCATTCCGAGCGCTGGGCGACGACGCCCGGTCATCGGGCGCTGGCGATGCTGCGCGGCTGGAACGAAGAGGTTCTCTCCGTCGATATCGTTGTCGACCAGGACGATACCTCACCGGTAAAGCCGGTCGAGCGGATGATCGCTGCCGCCTACAATGTCAGCGCCCATCTGCCGGGGGACAAATGGCTCTCGGAAATGATCGGCTGGACTTGGCGCGTGAAGCTCTCGATGTCGCTGTCGCTCGACCTGATGCGCGAACTGCGCGAGCGTGCTGAAGAAGAGGCGATCCACGTTTTTGCTCGCAATCTCAAGGACCTGTTGCTTGCCGCGCCTGCGGGATCGCGGGCAACGATGGGCCTCGATCCGGGCATCCGCACCGGCGTCAAGGTCGCAGTGGTTGACGGCACGGGCAAGTTGCTCGAAACGACGACCGTCTACCCGTTCCCACCGAAGAACGACGTTCGCGGCACGCAGGCCGAACTCGCTTCGCTCGTCCGCAAGCACAAGGTCGAGCTGATCGCGATCGGCAATGGCACCGGCAGCCGCGAGACGGAGAAGCTCGTCGCCGATATGCTCTCGCAACTGCCGGCGCCGAAGCCGACCAAGGTCATCGTTTCGGAGGCTGGGGCATCGGTCTATTCGGCTTCCGAAACCGCTGCCCTGGAGTTCCCCGGCCTTGACGTTTCGTTGCGCGGCGCGGTCTCGATCGCGCGCCGCCTGCAGGACCCGCTGGCCGAGCTTGTGAAGATCGAGCCGAAGTCGATCGGCGTCGGCCAGTATCAACACGACGTCGACCAGTCGAAGCTCAGCCGCTCGCTGGACGCCGTTGTGGAAGACGCGGTGAACGCCGTCGGCGTCGACGTCAACACGGCTTCGGCGCCGCTGCTTGCCCGTGTGTCCGGCCTCGGAAAATCCTCGGCCGAGGCGATCGTCGCCCATCGTGACGCGACCGGGCCGTTTGGAAGCCGCAAGGAACTGTTGAACGTGCCGCGGCTCGGCGCCCGCACCTTCGAACAGTGCGCAGGCTTCCTGCGCATCCCGAACGGCAAGGAGCCGCTCGACGCCTCTTCCGTCCATCCGGAAGCCTATGGCGTCGCCAAGAAGATCGTCGCCGCCTGCGGCCGCGACGTGCGCGCTCTGATGGGCGACAGTGCCGCCCTGAAGCAACTCGACCCGCGGACCTTCGTGGACGAACGCTTCGGCCTGCCGACCGTCAAGGACATTCTCGCCGAACTTGAAAAGCCGGGCCGCGACCCGCGCCCGAGCTTCAAGACGGCGACCTTTGCCGAGGGCGTCGACGACATCAAGGACCTGAAGGTCGGCATGCAGCTCGAGGGCACCGTCACCAACGTCGCGGCGTTCGGCGCCTTCGTCGATATCGGTGTGCACCAGGATGGCCTCGTCCATGTGTCCCAGCTCGCGGATCGTTTCATCAAGGACCCGCATGAAGTGGTGAAGGCCGGGGATGTCGTCACCGTCCGCGTCACCGAGGTGGATGTTCCCCGCAAGCGCATCGGGTTGACGATGCGCAAGGACGGTGGCGCTGAAACAGGCCGAGAGACCCGTGGCAGCGCACCGAACGGCGGCAACCGCAGCGCGCCCATGCGCCAGCAGAAACCGCAAGCGCCGTCGCAGGGTGCCTTTGGTGCGGCCTTGATGGAGGCGATGAAGCGCAAGTAGCAGCTTCCGCAGCGATGCTGAACGTCGCGCGTCATCTACTGCATGTCTTCGTCCTTAAATCGACCTCGATTTAAGGACGAAGACATGCAGTAATTCAAAGTACTACAGCGACCTTTGCGCGTCTGATCAGACGCGCGGCGCTGTAGGATGCGCGGCGCCTCCGACAGACGGTCTATAGTTTAGATAATTGTAATAATCGCGGCTTTCCGCCATACTCTCTCTATCGTGGCACCTGCGCAGTTGTGTAAGCAGTGTGCCGATGAGCAGCCGGATCCACGGCGGAAAAGGTCAGCGGAAACTCCTCCTCCGCCGGGCGTCCGGTGAAAGGAGTTGCGTGATGGTACGCAAGGTGATCCGCGGCTTCGTGTTGGCCGCGCTTCTGACGGCCGGGGTGATGGCGCGCCCGGTTCCGGCAGTTTCGCAAGCCCCGATAAATTGCGCCGCCCGGTCCGAGGTGATCGAGTTTCTGGCGAGGCAATATCGGGAAAAGCCGGCCGCGACGGCGCTCATCAACCCTCAGGCGATCATGGAAGTCTATGCGGCCGATAACGGCAGCTGGACATTGATCGTCACCGACGTCAACGGCCGCAGCTGCGTCATCCTTGCCGGCAAGAGTTGGGAAGCTCTGCCGCCGCTGCCGATTCCAAAGGCATAGGCGGCCGCGCCATTCGCTGCGCGGCCTCCCGCAGGCCAAAACCGCTCAGAGGGGCCGGCCGATGCTGGAATAGGCAAAGCCGTGCTTGGCAACCTCGTCCTGACGGTAGATGTTCCTGAGGTCGACCAGAATAGGTGTCTTCATCACAGACTTCAGGCGGCGGAAGTCAAGCGCGCGGAACTCGTTCCATTCGGTCACGATCACCAGCGCATCCGCTTCGTTGGCCGCTTCATAGGGGTCGCTGGCATAGTCGATGCCGTCGATGATCTTCTTGGCGTTCTCCATGCCTTCCGGATCGTAGCCGATAATGTGAGCGCCGGCATCCCGCAGCGTCTGCACGATGGCGATCGCCGGGCTGTCGCGCATGTCGTCGGTGTTCGGCTTGAAGGTGAGGCCGAGGATCGCAATCTTGTGGCCGCGCACGTCGCCGCCGGCAGCCGCAATCACCTTGCGGCCCATTGCCCGCTTGCGGTTGTCGTTGATCGCAACGGTGGTTTCTACGAGCCGGACGGGCGCATCATGGTCCTGCGCGGTCTTGACCAGGGCCAGCGTGTCCTTGGGGAAGCACGAGCCGCCGTAGCCGGGGCCGGCATGCAGGAACTTCGAGCCGATGCGGCCGTCGAGGCCGATACCGCGGGCGACGTCCTGGACATTGGCGCCGACCTTTTCGCAGAGATCGGCCATCTCGTTGATGAAGGTGATCTTCATCGCCAGGAAGGCATTGCCGGCATACTTGATCAGTTCGGAGGTGCGGCGCGACGTGAAGACGAGCGGCGACTGGTTGAGATAGAGCGGCCGGTAAACTTCGGTCATGACGTCACGCGCCCGCGCGTCATCATCGGCAACACCGATGACGATACGGTCAGGCCGCTTGAAGTCCTCGATCGCCGCACCCTCGCGCAGGAATTCCGGATTGGAGACGACAGCGAAATCGGCGTCCGGATTGGTTTCGCGAATGATGCGCTCGACCTCGTCGCCCGTGCCGACCGGAACGGTGGACTTGGTGACGATGACGGTGAACCCCTTGAGGTTCTCGGCGATCTCGCGGGCCGCTGCATAGACGTAGGAGAGGTCGGCATGGCCATCGCCACGGCGGGAAGGGGTGCCGACGGCGATGAAAATGACGTCACTGTCGGCGACGGCGGACACGAGATCGGTCGTGAACGACAGTCGACCCGAGGCGACGTTGCTGGCCACCAGTTGGTCGAGACCGGGTTCGAAGATCGGAATGCGCCCTTGCATCAGCGCATCGATCTTGTTCTCATCCTTGTCGAGACAGACGACGTCGTGGCCGAAATCCGCAAAACACACACCGGAGACGAGGCCTACATAGCCGGCGCCGATCATTGTGATTTTCATTGGCTCTTTCCTTTGTTGTCTGGCGAGCTCTTGTCCGCAAACGCGGAAACCATGCTGGTCTGCGCGTATCTATGCCTGCGAGGCTGAGGATCCGGCTTTCCCGCCAACATTGTAGTATTCCTCATACCATGCGGCAAAGCGCGCCACGCCTTCTTCCACCGGGATTGAGGGTTTGAAATCTGTCAATGCCTCCAGAAGATCGGGGGAGGCATAGGTGCGCGGTACGTCGCCCTGCTGCATCGGCAGCATGTTGCGCAGTGCCGGCTTGCCGACCGCTCTCTCGACCGTTTCGACGAACGTCATCAGCTCGACCGGCTGGCCGCCGCCGACGTTGACGACGCGGAACGGTCCCTGGCGCGACAGCGTATCCTCAGCCTTCTCGGAGGGCACGCGGTTGTCTTCCGCCGGCGCCACGTGCGAGAGCCTGAGAATGCCTTCGACGAGGTCGTCGATATAGGTGAAGTCGCGGCTCATGCGGCCTTCGCCATAGATATCGATCGGCTGTCCCTTGTGGATGGCATCGACGAACTTGAACAGCGCCATGTCAGGTCGGCCCCAGGGACCATAGACCGTGAAGAAGCGGAAGGCCGTGGTTGGAACCTTGTAGAGATGGGCATAGCTGTGCGCCATCAGTTCCACCGATTTCTTGGTGGCCGCATAGAGCGTCATCGGCTCGTCGGCGCGATCGGTCTCCGCAAACGGGATCTTCTCGTTGGCGCCATAGATCGAGGAGGTCGAAGCGAGCATCAGGTGCTTGGGTCCGAGCTCCCGCGCCAGTTCCAGAATGTTCCACGAGCCGACGAGATTGGAATCGACATAGGCCTTGGGATTTTCAAGGCTGTAGCGGACACCGGCCTGGGCCGCGAGGTGGATGATGACCTCGGGCTCGGCAATCTCCGCGGCATGGTTCAGCGCCGCCCGATCCTCCAGCATGCCGACGACAGCCTTGAAGCCGTTCGAACGCGCGAGAATCTCATGCCGACGCTGCTTCAGCGTCACGTCGTAATAGGGCGTCATGCCGTCGAAGCCGACCACGAAATGTCCCTCGTCGATCAATCGCTTGGCGAGATGAAAGCCGATGAAGCCCGCGGTGCCGGTGATGAGGTAGCGCACGACCATGTCCCTAGATTGTGTTGTCAGGGCGTTCTTACGAAGAAAGCCGGGCGATGGAAAGTCGAAACCATCACTCCGACGATTGGTCCAGTCCCTGCTGCAGGGCGGAGAGGATCGACATGGCGTGCCCCGCGTACTGGCTGATCCAACGGTCGTGAATGGCCTGGATCGGCAAAGCGTTCAAATGGTTCCAGCGCTCGCGGCCCTCGCGGCGTGCGAGCACCAGTTCGGCCTCTTCCAGTACCTTCAGATGTTGCATGACGGTGCAACGATCGAGATTGGCAAATTGCTCGCAGAGCATGCCGGTCGTCTGCGGCGCGTGCTTCATGGCGTCGAGCATCTGACGGCGCAGTCCATTGGACAAGGCTTTGAAGACGAGGTCGTCTTTCGATTCGGTTGACATGTTATGTTTTTATAACATATTCTTTCCGGGCTCAATGGGAGGAACATCCGATGCCCTTCGAATTCCGTGTGAATGGACGGATCGATCGCCCCGTCGCCCAGGTCTTCGATGCCGTCGTCAATCCGGATCAGCTCAGTCGCTATTTCGTCACCCTTGGCGGCATCAGCGGGCCACTGGTCGCCGGGGCTACGGTCAAATGGTGGGGCGAGGTCCCGGTCCAGGTCGAGGCGGTCGAACAGGACGAGTTGATCGTTTTTCGCTGGGACGCCATGGTCTCCAAGGGCGAGGAACCCTACCAGACCCGCGTGGAGGTGCGTTTCCAGGCGCTGGACGATGGCGCCACCATGGTGACGATCGCCGAAAAGGGTTGGCGTGAGAACGAGCAGGGACAGAAGGCGTCTTACATCAACTGCGAAGGCTGGTCGCAGATGCTTGCCTGCATGAAGGCCTGGCTCGAATACGGCATCAACCTGCGCCAGGGCTATTATCTCAGCGAGCTCTCAGGCAAGCCGGCACTCGAGCCGCAGGCCTGAGCCAGCCGGCGAGCCGGCCTTCCGCTCCAGATCCGGGAGCGAGATTACTTGCAATCCAAACATAAAAGATGTGCCGCGCTCGTCGAGCGGCGATAGGAGCTTGCGCCATGACGAAAATCACAGGCGGTATCAATCTCGCAATGAAGGTTCCCTCGCATCAACACGAGGCAGTCGTCGCCTTCTATCGCGACACGGTCGGCCTCGAACCGATCGAAGAAAAACTGCCGGCCGTCGGCTTCAAGCTGGGACCCAACCAGCTCTGGATCGACGAAGCCTCGAATTTCAGCCAGGCCGAGGTCTGGCTCGAACTCTTTACCGATGACCATGTGGGCGCGCTTGATCATCTTGCCGCCAAGGGCATCGTGCGCTGTGATGCAGTGGAAGAGCTTGGCGAAGGCTTTCGCGGCGGCTGGATCATGAACCCGGCCAACATCGCGCACATGGTGCGGACGCCGGGCGCCTGGTAAGCGCCCCGCATTCCGTCAGGCAGAAGTCAGTAGACCGGCGGCAGACCGCCATTCGATGCGCTCGCCATTGGAATGCCGCCGGCGGGCTCGGTCATCGGTGGTTCGGCCTGCAGGACGACAACGCGCGAATCGAGCGGCACGCGGCTGTAGAGGTCGATGATATCGGGGTTGAAGAGGCGGATGCAGCCGCTCGAGACGGCCTTGCCGATCGACCATGCCTCGGTCGTGCCATGGATGCGGAACAGCGTGTCGCGGTTGCCTTGGAAGAGATAGAGCGCGCGCGGCCCGAGCGGGTTGCGAACGCCCGGCTCCATGCCGCCGGCAAGCGGGCCGTACCGCTCCGGTTCGCGTTCGACCATGCTTTGTGTCGGCGTCCAGCGAGGCCATTCGGACTTGCGCGCGATCCGCGCTTCGCCTTCGAACTCCAGGCCGGCCTTGCCGACGCCGATGCCGTAGCGCATTGCCATGCCGCCATCCTGGACCAGATAGAGGAAGCGGTTCTGGGTATCGATCACGATCGTGCCTGGCGGCTCGTGCGTCTGATAGGCGACCTGCTGGCGCAGATAGCGCTTGTCGACCTTGCTGATGTCGATCGCTTCCAGCGGGAATTTTTCGTTGGGAAGCGGCCCGTACATTGCCACATAATATGGGTCCGGTCCCTTCGGCTTGGCCGGCCCCGAAGTGGTGACGCAGCTTGCGAGCGTCGAGGTGGCGAGAAGAAGGGCGAAGAGCTGCGCCAGGCGGCCGGCGCTGTTCCGGGACACACACATAATGAAATTTGTTATCCTGCTGATTGTCATTTTGGGCGGGAGGCACGGCTTTTGCCGCTCTTCCGTTCTAATGTCAAAGACGGCGTCGGGGCGGCGACAGCATGTCGCAAATGAGGCAACCAGTGAGTGTGGCCGAAAGGCGACAGTCGGTCCTGTTGCGTTCGCGCACGCAACATCGCTTGATCCGCTTTCGACCGTGGGTGTATGCCATATCCATGCAATGGAGCGATCAGGCCATTATTCTCGGCATACGGCGGCACGGCGAAAGCTCGGCCATCGTGGAGGTCATGAGCGCCGCCCACGGCCGGCATCTCGGCATGGTGCGCTCGGGCCGTTCGCGCACTATGCAGCCGGTGCTGCAGCCCGGCAATTCGGTGGAAGTGACCTGGCGCGCCCGGCTTGACGAGCATATGGGCGAGTTCCGCATCGAGCCGGTGGAACTGCGGGCCGCACGGCTGATGGAAACGGCGACCTCGGTCTATGGCATCCAGGCGCTCGGTGCCCTTTTGCGGCTGCTTCCTGAGCGCGACCCGCATCCGCATCTCTACGAGGCACTCACCGTCATCGTCGACCATCTCGCCGATCCGGCCGATGCCGGAGAATTGTTCGTGCGCTTCGAGCTCGCGGTTCTCAACGACCTCGGTTTCGGGCTCGATCTGACGGAATGTGTGGCAACCGGTGTCCGCACCGAGCTTGTCTACGTGTCGCCGAAATCGGGCAGGGCGGTTTGCCGCTCGGCCGGGGAACGTTATGCCGACCGCATGCTGGCGCTGCCGGATTTCCTCTCCGCCGAAGCACGCCGGGCCGCCGATCATGACAGCCTTGCTGCCGCTTTCCGCCTGACCGCCTTCTTCCTCAACCGCCATGTCTATGAGCCGCGCGGCCTCGACGTTTCCTCCGCGCGCGACGGCTTTGTCCATGCGGCGCTCAAGGCGCTGAAAGCGCAATCCTCCGCCGCCTGATCTCCTGGAGTTATCAATGTATCAAGAGCTTTATCCCGGCATGTCCGTATCCGGCATCGGCGTATTGTCGCTCGACCGCGTCGCCCGCGACGGCGGTCTGAAGGTGATGCAGGACCTTCTGAGCGGCGAACTGCCGGCGCCGCCGATGTCCAAGACCCTGAAGTTCGGGCTAAGCGAAGTCGAAGAGGGGCGTGTGGTCTTCAAGGGCTTGCCGACCGAGGAACATCTCAACCCGCTCGGCACGGTGCACGGCGGATGGACGGCGACGATCATGGATTCCGCGCTCGGCTGTGCGGTCTTCACCACGGTGAAACCCGGCGAAGCCTATACAACCGTCGAGTTCAAGGTGAATCTGGTGCGGCCGCTGTTGCCTGATATGGGCGAAGTCTTCTGCGAGGGGCGCATCGTGCATCGCGGCCGGACCATCGCGACGTCGGAGGCCTGGCTGCGCGACGGAGGCGGTAAGCTGCTGGCCCACGGCACCGAAACCTGCGCGATCTTCCCGATCGACAATCTGCGGCGCTAAGCAATACCAGGAAAAGTGCGAAGCGGTTTTCCGTCCGGAATTGCGTCGCTTCAAACACAATTCCAGGAAAAGTGCGAAGCAGTTTTCCGTCCGGAATTGCGACGTGAATTACAATTCCGGAAACAAAAACGCCGCGCGTTATGCGCGGCGTTCTCCGCTCCAATCGCAGCTTTTGTCAGCCGATGCGGCCACCGCCCCGCTTGGTCACGGCGACGACGGCCGGCCGCACCGGCATGTCGTCCTTGAAGTCCGGCCAGCGCGTTGCCGGCGTCTCATAGGTGGCAAGACCTGCATCGCCCGGATGCTGGACGGCCAGGAAGAAGGTGTCCGACGTCGGATTGAAGCAGGGGCCGCACATTTCCGCGCCAACCGGCACGCGGAAGAAGAGCTTCGACGTGCCGCGAGCGGCACCATCCGTGTCGATCGCCCAGATGCCATCGGTGCGACCGGTGTCCTTCTGGTTGTTGCCGTCGGTCGAAACCCACAGTCGACCGTCGGTGTCGATGGCGCAGTTGTCGGGCATGCCGAACCAGCCGTTCTTTGTGGTTGCGGTCGAGAACGAGGCGCCAACCTCGGCGACAGCTGGATCGCCGCACTTCAGAAGCACATCCCAACGGCTCTTCAGCGAGGCGAAGTCGCCGTCGGTCTCGGTGATCTCGACGATGTGGCCGAACGCGTTCTTTGCGCGTGGATTGGCGGCGTCGACTTCTTCGGCTTTGCGCTTGGTGTTGTTGGTCAGCATCACATAGACCTTGCCGGTCTTGGGGTTCGGCTGGACGTCTTCGGGTCGGTCCATCTTGGTGGCGCCGAGTGCATCAGAGGCAAGACGGGTGTTGATCAGCACGTCGGCCTGCGAGGCGAAGCCGTTGGCTTCGGTCAGCGGGCCTTCGCCGTGGACAAGCGGCATCCAGGTGACGGTGCCGTCCTCGTCGAACTTGGCGACATAGAGCGTGCCTTCGTCGAAGAGGTCCATGTTGGCGGCGCGATCATCAGGGTTGAAGGTGCCCTTGGTCACGAACTTGTAGACATAGTCGTAACGCTCGTCGTCGCCGGAATAGAGCACGACGCGGCCGTCCTTGTTGACGATCGATTCGCAGCCTTCGTGCTTGTAACGGCCGAGTGCGGTACGCTTCTTCGGGACCGAGGTCGGATCCAGCGCATCGACCTCGACGATCCAGCCGAAGCGATTGGCTTCATTCGGCTCCTTGGAGACGTCGAATCGGTCGTAGAACGAGGCCCATTCGTATTGGCCGCCCGGTGCGCCAAGGCGCTTGAGCTGCTTGTATTCCGGATGGTCTTCGGCAAGCTCGCCGCCGAAATAGCCGTTGAAGTTTTCTTCGGCCATCATGTAGGTGCCCCAGGCGGTTACGCCGCCGGCGCAATTGTTGATCGTGCCGAACACTTTTCTGCCCGTCGGGTCGGACGGCGTCTTCAGGCGGTCATGGCCGGCGGCCGGGCCGGTGATCTGCATCTCGGTATTGACCGTGATGCGGCGGTTGTTCTTGCCGTCGAGAACCGGCTGCCACTTGCCGTCGACCTTGCGGATCTCGATGATCGTGCCGCCATGGGCAGCCATCTCGATGTCGACCAGCTCCTTGCTGTATTCACCGAGAACGACCTTCTCTTCCTCGATTTCCTTGCCGTCCTTCGTCACCTTTTCCTTCACGACGCTGGCGAAGGCCGGGAACATCAGCTCGGCATTGGTATACTCGTGGTTGACGACCAGGAGGCCGTGGTCGGCGCTGCCCTCGAGCGGAATGAAGCCGACATAGTCGTTGTTGTAGCCGAAGAGCTTTTCCTGAGCATCGGCCGTCTGGTTTTTCGGGTCGAACTCCGGGCTGTCGGCAAAGATCTTGTCGCCCCAGCGCAGCAGGATGTCGGCATCGTAACCTTCGGCGACATGGTGCTTTTCGTCGACGCCGGCTTCGATCTCGGTAAAGTCGAAGCGTGAGCCTTCCTCGGCGCGTGCTTCTTCGGCAGTCAGGAGAGCGAGCGGGCTGACGGTCGTGGAAATCGCGGCAACGGCGAGCGAGCCGCCGATGAACGAGCGACGCGAGAAACGGCGATGAATGATGTCGCCCATCGTCGGGTTGGTGGAACAGTTATGGCCGATATCTTCCAGCTCTTCCCTGCGTTCCGTCAGCGTCTTGAATTCGGTCTCTTCCGTCTGGCCGAGATGCTTGTCCATGATCGGGTCTCCTGGTTGAACGATGGAAACCACCGCACGAGACGGCGGTGCTCAATCGCCTGTATCAGCTACCCGGTGACAGTTCTGCGACACTTCCGTGAAGAGATTACAGCGCTCGGACGTCTACTGCATGTTTCCTGAAATCCCATTTCATTTCAGGATAAAAACATGCAGCAATTCAAAGTGCTACAGCGACCATTGCGCGTCTGATAAGACGCGCCGCGCTGTAGCGATTTGGTGACCGTGCAAAAGTTTGTATGGTTGCGCCGAGCACGCCAGTGCGACCGTCAGGGGTATACATGTTCGAACTCTTTGCCTTTGTTGCCTTTATCCTCGCTCTTTCCGCCTTTGCAGGCGGTCGCAAGACGGCCGAGCGGCTGGGGGCCGAAATTGCCGCGCTGAGGGCGGAGGTCGCCAGCTTGAAGACCGCATCGGGCGAGGGCGTTGAGGCCCAGGCAACGGCCGAAGAACTTGCCACCGCGCCGGAATTGCCGTTGGAACCCGACACGGTCGAGGAAGCTGCGATCGGCCTGGCGACGGACGCGCGTGAGGGTGCCCGGATCTTCGGCGACGCGAAGAGTGCGGCAGATGACATCGAGGGCGGTGAGGCCATTGCCGCCAACGCAGAAGCGCCCGAGCCGGTTCCGGCTCCGGCCCGTCGGACCGAGAGCCTGGAAAGCCGTCTCGGCGCGCGTTGGGCCGTCTGGGTCGGCGGTATCGCGCTCGCGCTCGGCGGCGTCTTCATGGTCAAATATTCGATCGATGCCGGCCTCCTGAGCCCGGCGGTTCGCCTCACGCTTGCCGCCCTGTTCGGCCTCTTGCTGATGGCGGCGGGCGAGATCATTCGCAGGCGGGCGATGCCTGTCATCGCCGATGAATTCCAGAATGCGATGATTCCCGGCATCCTGACGGCTGCCGGTGCAGTCACCCTCTTTGGCGTCGCCTATGCCGCTTACGGCATCTACGGCTATATCGGCACGGGCACGGCTTTCGTTCTGCTGGCCGCGATCTCGCTTGCGATCGTCGGTCTGTCGCTGCTGCATGGGCAGGCGCTCGCCGGTCTCGGTCTGCTTGCCTCGCTTGCAACCCCGGCACTCGTCTCGAGCGACGAACCGCGCCCCTGGGTCCTCTTCGGTTTCCTCTCGGTCGTCTGGCTGGCGACCCTGCTGGCCTCGCGGCTGCGCACCTGGACCGTGGTTCCGACCTTGGCCAACGTCGGTATCGGGCTATGGGGCCTTGCCTATGTCAGTGCGGTCTCTCCCTTCGAGCCCTTGCCGGTCGCCTTTGCACTGCTGGTCATGATCGCCGGCACCGGCCTCATCTGGCCGGGAGCAATCGAGCGGGAGCCGGTAGTCGAAACGTCCGACGCGTCCGAACTGCCCGAGATGCCTGAGGCCGCGCGCCCTCGCTCCGTTGCCGGACCTTGGGAGCGGCTGTTCATCCCGCCGCATGCGGCAATCTCCATTTCCGCGGCCATCGCCGCCACGGTTCTGGCGCTCCTTCTGATCAGCCCGGCCGTTGCCGCGGTGAAGTATCCGGTGACCGAGTTTGCCGTTGTCATTGCTGCCCTGGCGGCTCTGGGAGCCTGGCGGGCGACGGCGGTCTATCCCGCCGTACTTTCCGCCGTCGGCGCCGTCACCGGCGTCTGGAGCCTGACGGCGCTGAGCGGCGTGCTTGCCTATCTCGATCCCTCTTTGGCCGACGCTCTGCCGACGATCGTGCTGCCCGGCCGCACTGCCATGGTCACCGCGATGCTGCTTGCGGCGCTGTTCGTGTTGCTCGGCGGCTTCGTGCTATCGCGCCGTCTCGTCACCCATCCGCACTATTCGACCCTCTGGGCCGGTCTTGCCGCCGTCGTCCCCATCGCCCTGACGGCCATGTCGTTCCTGATGACCGGCAACTATGCCTTCGACCTGCCGCACGGTCTGTTCTCGCTCATCCTCGGTGCCGTGCAGCTCGCGCTGGCGGAATGGCTTTATCGACGCGGCGGGGAGGCGGAGGCGCGAGACACGGCGGCAGGATTTCTGGTGGCCGGTTCGTTCGCGTTCTTTGTCCTTGCGCTTCATGCCTGGACCAATGGACTGGTCACGACGCTTGCGATTGCCGTGCTCGGAACCGCCTATGCGCTCGCGACGCGCATCCGCGCCTGGCCGATCCTGCCCTGGATGACCGGTGCTGCGGCCGTGGTCGTTCTCGGGCGCATCGCCTGGGAGCCGACGATCGTCGGTGCCGACAATCTCGGCACGACGCCTGTCTTCAACGCGCTCCTGCCGGGCTACGGCATTCCCGCCGCACTGCTCGCCGCTTCCGCTTATTTCCTGAGGTCATGGCCTGGCACGCGGGTGCGCAATCTCCTGCAGGCACTTGCCAGCCTTTTCGTGTTGTTGACGCTCGCGATCCTCGTGCGTCATGCGATGAACGGCGGCGTGCTCGACAGCGCGGTACCGACGCTCGGCGAACAATCGATCTATACGCTGCTCGCAATCGGCGCTTCGGCGATCTTCATGAGCCTCGACATGAAGTCGCCGAGCCCGGTCTTCCGTTATGGCGGCATGGGCCTCGGGGTGCTCTCGATGCTGTCGGTTCTTTCGGCGCACCTCTTCGGCCTCAATCCCTACTTCAGCGGTGAGCTTCTCGGACGTATCCCGTTCTTCGATCTCCTGCTGATCGGCTATCTGCTGCCGGGGCTCGGCTATGCGGGCCTTGCCTGGTATGCGCGCGACAAGCGGCCGTTGCCCTATGTCATGGCGCTCGCCGTCAGCGGCGCGGTTCTTGCGTTCGCCTGGGCGAGCCTCACGGTCCGCCGTGCCTGGCAGGGCGAAAACCTTGCGGATTGGAAGGGCTTCCTGCAGGGCGAAACCTACACCTATTCCGTCGTCTGGCTGCTTCTCGGCGTGCTGCTGCTCGTGCTTGGTTCGCGTTTCCATGCCAAGAGCATCCGCATCGCCTCGGCCGTTCTCGTCTTTGTCGCAGTCCTGAAGGTGTTCCTGATCGACATGTCCAACCTCGAAGGTTTCCTGCGGGCCCTGTCCTTCATCGGGCTTGGCGGGGTACTGATCGGGATAGGTCTTTTCTATCAGAAGATTCTCTCCGGCGTTGGCGTCGCATCGTCGGCATCGACAAATCCGGCCGAACAGCCATAGGACGTCATGACACATATTTCGAAACTGGCGGCCGCCTTCGCGCCGCATGAAGAACTGGCCGCGGTACTGCTGCCACACGCCTTTGCCGCAGACGACGGCTCGCATGATGCGGCGCATCTGATCCGCGTCTGGAAGAATGCCGTCCGCATCCACGCGGAGGAGGGCGGCGATGCGCGCTCGCTCGCCGCAGCGGTCCTGCTGCATGATTGCGTTTCCGTCGAAAAGAACTCGCCCTTGCGCGCGCGCGCATCGCGGCTGGCGGCGGAGAAGGCGACAGGCATCTTGCAGGAACTCGGCTGGGATACAGAAGATACTGCCGCAGTGGCGCATGCCATCCTGACCCACAGCTTCTCTGCCAACATCGCGCCGGAGACGCTGGAGGCAAGGATCCTTCAGGACGCCGACAGGCTCGATGCGATCGGCATGGTCGGCGCTGCCCGGTGTTTCTACATCGCCGGGCGCATGGGCAGCGGCCTGTACGACCCGCTCGATCCGCTGGCGGAGGCGAGGGAACTCGACGACAAGGCCTTCGCCATCGATCATTTCGAGACCAAGCTTTTCCGGCTGGCGGACGGCTTCAAGACGGAGGCAGGCCGTCGGTTGGCCACCGAGCGTGAGCAGCGACTGCGCGATGTGCTTTCCATGATGCTGGATGAAATCTAGACCCGCGCCCGTATCAAGCGGTTTTCGCGCGGCATCGCGGCGCGCAGATTGCATCGGAACATTTCTCCGTTTCCATCAAACCGAGAAATGATCTAGGCCTTTCAACGGATTGCAGCCGCCTGGTGAATCGGATCGGCAGGCGCATGAATCAGTTTCTGAACACGAAGGAATTGCCCATGAAGGTGACCGGCCTCAACATCCATCCGCTGAAAAGCGGCCGCGCCATCGCCCGAGAGACGGTCGTCGTCAACTTCGATGGCGTCGAAGGCGACCGGCGCTTCATGCTGGTCGAACCGGACGGGCGCTTCATCACCCAGCGCGAATTGCAGGCGCTGGCGGAGGTTGAAGCCAGCCACATCGATGGCGGCGTGCATCTGAAGAAGGGTGGGGATGAACTCTCGGTGCGCTTTGATCCCGATCGCCGCCTGAATGTCGTCGTCTGGGGCAGCGAGGTTGACGCTGCCATATCCGACGACGCGGCCAACGCGACGTTGTCGGCCTGGTTCGGCAGGCCGGTCAAGCTTGCGCATATGGACGCGTCGGCCGAACGGCTTGTCGGTGCCGACTGGGCAGGGACGGCGGCGCCCGTCGGCTTTGCCGATGGCTTTCCGATCCTGATCACGACGACCGGATCGCTCGCCGACCTCAACCGGACGCTCGCCGAAAAAGGCCAGGAGCCCGTCGGTATGGATCGCTTCCGCACCAACATCCTTGTCGACTGCGACGACGCCTGGGAGGAGGACTTTTGGGAAAGCGTCGAGATCGGCGGCATTCGGTTCGATCTCGTCAAACCCTGCGCCCGTTGCATCATGACGACGCAGGACCAGATCACCGGTGAGCGTATCGGCGGCAACCCGATCCAGGGGCTGGCGGAAAAGCGCATGTCCTCCGATCGGCGCGTGCCCGGCGTGCTCTTCGGCTGGAACGCGGTGCCGCGCAGCGAAGGCACCGTGAAACTCGGTGACGAGGTCAAGGTCACCGGCCGACGCGGCGAGCGCTGGCCGATGAAGGTGCGGGCCTCGGCTTAAGCTTTGCATCTCACGCCCAGGGCGTGATCCCGAGCAGCTTGGCGCCGAGATCCGAGAGGCTCGGGGGAGAGGCGTTGTGCTTCTCCCATTGGCGCGGATCGCCGGGGAAGGCGTCGCGCTTCGGATGATCGAGCTCTCGCCACAGCCGCACCCGTTCCTCGCGCTCGGCGACATTGTCCCATTCCGCCGGATGCATCGAGATGTATTGCGCCATGCGCACGCGGCCGTCGGAATGGTTGGGGCGCACACCATGGGCGAGCAGGCTGTTGAAGATCATCAGGTCGCCGGCCTCCATCTCGATGTTGACGGTCGAAAAGCCGGTCATGTCCGGGTGCATCGGGTCGCGGTTGGCAGCTTGCGTCTTCTCCCAGCTTTCGAAGTTTTCGAACAGTTCCGGCACACACTGGAAACCGCCGACATCGCCGTCCTGCTTCTTCAGGCTCAGCACGCCCTGAACGCCGATCGGCAGCGGCCGGATGGAGGTATCAACGTCCCAATGGATGAAGCCGTTGGGATTGCCCTTGATCTTCTTCGGTGGATTGAGGTTGGCGCGGTCGATCGTCACCCACAGGTCCTCGCGGTCCCAGATGTCGACGAAGGCGCCGTAGATGCGCGGTTCCTGGCGATTGTCCCAGAGATACTGGTGATTGTAGATCTCCAGCATGCCGGTGTTGTTGAGTTCCTTCATCTTGTGCTCGCGTCGCTGCGGCGCGTACCAGGTCGAAGGATCGGCAGGATCCTTCTCGTCGAAGCGCCAGAGCAGGTCGACGAGGCGCTCGACATTGGCCGGCGGCACCGCCTGGCGCACGATGACATAGCCCTTGGTGATCCAGTGCTGCCAGTCCGCTTCTGAAAGCACCCGCAAGGGCAGCCGCTTCTTGATGTCCTTCAGCTGGGTTTTGAGATCGGTGGCTGTCGGGTGGCTGTCTCTGAGCGCCTGCATGAATGTCTCCTCGCCTTGAATGTCCATTGGTCGATGGAGAAAGCGTAACCGTTCCGCCGGGGCCATGTTGCACAGTGCATGCCAAGATTGATACTATTCTGGCGTGATGAGGCGGAGGCATGCAACATGAAGGCTGTTTTGCAGAAGATACCGCGGGCGACCAACGCTTCGTCGATCCTGCTCGACCGCCGTCTCGATGATTCCATCCCTTTCCAGTGGCACCACCACCCGGAGTTCGAACTGACACTGACGCTTAACTCGCGGGGCCAGCGCTTCATCGGTGACCATATCGGTGCCTATGACGACGGCGATCTCGTCCTCGTCGGTTCCAACCTGCCGCATACCTGGCACTCCTCGGGCAAGCTCGACGAGGCTGAACCGCATGTGGCACTGGTGCTCTGGTTTCATCCGGAATGGGTGGAACGTCTGGATGAGGGCTTCGTCGAACTCACCGCCGTCAAGGCAATGTTCGAAAGATCCGCCCCGGGCTTGCAGTTCACTCCGGAAGTGGCCGCTCGGGTGCGGCCGCTGTTCGAAGGGTTGCGCCGGCTGCGGCCGGAGGAACGGCTGCCGGATGTCCTGTCTCTGCTGACGATCCTGGCGCGCGAGCAGCAGGTGGCGCTGTTGTCCAGTCGTGTCGTTACGCCGTCAGGCCGATCGGTCGATCGCGGCCGCCTCGACCGAGTGCTCGATCATATCCATCTGAACTACAGCGAGAACCCTTCGATGGACGACCTCGCTGACCTCGCCGCACTCAGCCTTTCTGGCCTGCATCGGTTGTTTCTGCGCCACCTCAACATGCCGGTGTCGGAGTATCTGATGCGGCTCAGGATTGGCGAAGCCTGTGCGCTGCTCAGTGGCTCTGGACGATCGATCGCTCATATCGCCGAAGACGTGGGCTATCGCTCCATTGCCAACTTCAACCGCCAGTTCAAGGTGGCCAAGGGCATGACGCCCAGAGAGTTTCGCAACCGGTTCCGCAGCGCCGCTTGATGGAGAAATCCTGGCGGTATCAATTCCGGTGATCGCGGCGTCAATATAATTGGCTTTTATCTGTTTTAGCAGCCGCCTAGGATGCCGGTCCTTCAATCGGAGATATTTCATGTCCGCTGTTTCCGGAGCATCCGCGCCGTCCAGTGCTCGCCAGGAGATGCCCTGGCTGATCATTTCGGCCGGCTCGATCGTTGCGATGCTTACCTTCGGCCCGCGGTCGGCGATGGGCTTCTTCCAGTTGCCGATGCTCGCCGACACCGGCTGGGACCGGACGACCTTCGGCCTTGCCATGGCACTGCAGAACCTCTGCTGGGGGCTGAGCCAGCCGTTCTTCGGCGCGATTGCAGACAAGTTCGGCACGTGGCGGGTGCTGGCCATGTCCGGCCTTCTCTACGCTGCGGGCCTGTTCATCATGGCCTTTGCCAATGCGCCGATCTGGCTGCATATCGGCGGCGGCGTGCTCGTCGGCATGGCGGTTGGTTCAGGGTCCTTCGGCATTCTGCTCTCGGCCTTTGCCCGCAACGTCACGCCGCACCAGCGGTCGCTCGCCTTCGGCATCTGCACCGCCGCCGGCTCGGCGGGCATGTTCCTGTTTGCGCCCTTGAGCCAGGGGCTGATCTCCGCCTATGGCTGGTCGGATAGTCTGGTCTATCTCGGCGTCCTCATGCTGCTGGTGCCGTTCTTCGCGATCCCTCTGCGTGGCAATGCCTCGTCCGGTCGCCAGAGCGAGGCGCAATACAAGCAGTCGATCGGCGAGGCGTTGAAGGAGGCGCTCGGCCACAAGAGCTATCTGCTCTTGGTCTCCGGTTTCTTCGTCTGTGGCTATCAGGTCGCCTTCATCACCGCGCATTTCCCGGCCTATATCGGCGATATCGGCATCGACGCGCGCTATGCGGTGATCGCTCTGGCGCTGATCGGCTTCTTCAACATCATAGGCTCCCTATCGGCCGGCTTCATCGCCCAGCGCTACTCGAAGCCTTATTTCCTGGCGCTGATCTACATCGCCCGCTCGGTGGCCGTGACGGCCTTCCTGCTGCTGCCGCAGACGCCGACTTCGGTGATCATCTTCGCGATCGTCATGGGCCTGCTCTGGCTTTCGACCGTGCCGCCGACCAACGCACTCGTCGCCATCATGTTCGGCACGCGACATCTCGGCCTGCTCGGCGGCATCGTTTTCCTCTCGCACCAGGTCGGCTCGTTCCTGGGCGTGTGGATGGGCGGGTACCTCTACGACCACTTCGGTTCCTACGATCCGGTGTGGTGGCTCGGCGTGGCGCTCGGTATCTTCGCCGCGATCGTCCACTGGCCGATTGAGGAAAAGGGCGTGGCGCGGCCGGCGATGGCCTGATCACTCATCGAAATCGGAAGCGCCGCGAAAAGCGGCGCTTCATTCTTGAATTCTGTCACAAAACTTTCTAAATCAACCCATGCGGCTTTGCCGCTTTTGTTTTGGTTCAATTATGCTCAGAGTGAGCATAATTGAAGGGCCGCCCGAGAGAGGGGCGGAGAGGAGCCTTCGATGACGCAACTTGATTCCCGCACGCAGGCCGTGGCGAACCCGGTTTTTGTAAGCGCCGCCCAGCGCTTTGGCATTATCGAAAGACCCGAGCTTGCTTTCACGCCGGCAATTGCGCGCGAGACGGAGCACCTCTACGAGAAGGTGAAGGACTTCATCCCGGCGATCGAGTGGCCTGTCTATGCGCCTTACGTCCACGCCATCAACCGGCTGAAGAAAGAGCGCAACGCCGTCATCCTCGCGCACAATTACCAGACGCCAGACATCTTCCACTGCGTCGCCGATATCGTCGGCGACTCGCTGCAGCTTGCCCGCGACGCTAGTAAGGTCGATGCCGAGATCATCATCCAGTGCGGTGTGCACTTCATGGCTGAGACCTCGAAGCTGCTGAGCCCGGAAAAGACGGTGCTGATCCCCGATGCCAAGGCTGGTTGCTCGCTGTCGGAATCGATCACTGGCGCCGACGTGCGTCTGCTGAAGCAGCGCTATCCGGGTGTTCCTGTCGTCACCTACGTCAACACGTCAGCCGACGTGAAGGCCGAGACCGACATCTGCTGCACCTCGTCGAACGTGCTTGATGTCGTTGAGAGCCTGGAATCCGATACGGTGCTCTGCATCCCCGACGAATATCTGGCGATGAACGTCGCCCGCCAGACCAACAAGAAGATCCTGACCTGGAAGGGGCACTGCGAAGTGCACGAGCGCTTCACTGCGGCCGAGTTGCTCGCCTACAAGGAAGCCAATCCGGGCATCGAGATCATCGGCCATCCGGAATGCCACCCGGATGTGATTGCGGTGTGCGACTTTGCCGGCTCGACGTCGGGCATGATCAACTACGTCAAGGACAACCGTCCGTCGAAGGTGCTGCTCGTCACCGAATGCTCGATGGCTTCGAACATCCAGGCCGAGATCGAGGGCGTCGAGTTCGTCAAGCCGTGCAACCTCTGTCCGCACATGAAGCGCATTACGCTGCCGAAGATCCTCGACAGCCTGCTCAACATGACGGAGGAGGTTCTGGTCGATCCTGATATCGCCGATCGCGCCCGCCTTGCGGTCGAACGCATGGTGAACCTCAAGCAGTAACAATATCTGCCTGGCGGTTCGCCCGGCCTACAGCGCCGCGCGCCTTATCAGGCGCGCAAAGGTCGCTGTAGAATATGGAAACTCTGCATGCGCGTTGGAGGAGAATGAAACATGCTGACCGACCATTTTCGCCCGCAATCCTTCAACGGGATTGACGACATCGTCATCGTCGGCGGCGGCCTGGCCGGGCTCTTCTGCGCGCTGAAGCTGAGCCCGAGGCCGGTGACGATCCTGGCCGCCGCGCCGATCGGCCATGGTGCCTCGTCAGCCTGGGCGCAAGGCGGCATCGCCGCTGCCATGAGCCCGGGCGACACCTTCGAGAAACATGTCGCCGACACGCTCGCTGCTGGCGCCGGCATCGTCGACGAGAAGATGACGCGCATGATGGTGGCCGAAGGCCCGGCGCGTATCCATGACCTGCTCGAATATGGCGTGCCTTTCGACCGCGACCTTGAAGGCAAACTGCTGCTCTCGCGCGAAGCGGCGCATTCCGAACGTCGCATCGTCCGCGTCAAGGGTGACATGGCCGGCAAGGCGATCATGGAAGCATTGATCGCAGCGGTCCGCAAGACGCCGTCGATCCGCGTGATCGAAGGTTACGTCGTCGAGGAACTCGTGCGCGAGGGCCGGTTCATCTCAGGCGTCATCGCGAGGCCCGATGCCGGACAGTCGAAGAAGCGCGTCTCGTTTCCGGCGCGCGCCGTCGTGCTCTGCTCCGGCGGCGTGGGTCACCTCTATGCCGTCACCACCAATCCGTGGGAAGCCTGCGGGCAGGGGGTAGGCATGGCCGCCCGCGCCGGCGCAATCATCGCCGATCCTGAATTCGTGCAGTTCCACCCGACGGCGATCAACATCGGCAAGGATCCGGCGCCGCTTGCGACCGAGGCTCTGCGTGGTGATGGTGCTCATCTCCTGAATGCCGCCGGTCATCGCTTCATGCTCGACATCCATCCCGACGGCGAACTCGCGCCACGCGACATCGTTTCCCGCGGGGTTTACGCTGAGGTCCAGGCCGGGCGCGGCGCTTTTCTCGATTGCACCAAGGCGGTGGGCAAGCATTTCCCCGAAATGTTCCCGACCGTCTATGCCTCGTGCATGGCCGCCGGTATCGACCCGGTGACGCAGCCGATCCCGGTGGTCCCGGCGGTCCACTATCACATGGGCGGCGTGCTCACTGATGCCGAAGGTCGCACCTCGATCGATGGTCTCTGGGCTGCTGGCGAGGTCACTTCGACCGGGGTGCATGGCGCCAACCGCCTCGCCTCCAACTCGCTGCTCGAAGCGGTCGTCTTTGCCGCGCGCATCGCCGAAAACATCAAGGGGACGCTGCCGACGCCGCAGCTCACCGAATGGGGCGACAATGCCGGTGAGAACGACGATCCGGTGACCGTCGAAGACAGCCCGCAGCTCAAGGTTCTACGCCAGGTCATGAGCGATTGCGTCGGCGTGATCCGCACCCGCGAGAGCCTGATGAAGGCGATCCGGGAGATCGCGGTGCTCGAGCGCGAAAACGGCCGTATGCGCTTCACCAACATCATCACGACCGCCAAACTGATTGCTGTTGGCGCACTTCGTCGCACGGAAAGCCGCGGCGGCCACTTCCGCGCCGATTGCCCTTCGGAGCGGCCGGAATGGCGCCGACGCACCTATCTGACGCTCGCCGACGCCAATCGCTTGGCTCAGGAGCTGGCAGAGACAGAAGCGGCGTAAGCGTGGCCGACATTGTCGGCCACCATTAATTGAAAATCAGGACCAGTAACCATGACCGCAGCCCTCCGCCCTGAATTGCCCGCACTGATGATCGAGGACCAGGTGCGTGCCGCGCTGATCGAGGATCTCGGCCGCGCCGGAGACATCACCACGCTCTCGACGATCGGGCCGGACCTGACGGCAACGGCAGGCATGAATGCGCGCGATCCCGGCGTCGTTGCCGGACTGGATCTGGCCCGGGCGGCTTTTCGCCTGGTTGATCCGTCGATCCGCTTCGAAGCACTGGTTGCCGATGGCGACCGGGTGGCGCCGGGTGCGGCGATCGCCCGCATCTCCGGCCGCGCCCGCGGGCTGCTGTCGGCCGAGCGCGTCGGCCTGAACTTCCTGATGCATCTCTCGGGCATTGCCACCTACACGGCGAAATTCGCCGACGAGATCGCCCATACGCGCGCCAAAGTCTGCTGCACCCGCAAGACCATCCCGGGCCTGCGCGCGCTCGAGAAGTATGCCGTGCGCCTCGGTGGCGGCTCCAACCACCGTTACGGGCTCGATGACGCGGTGCTGATCAAGGACAACCACATCGCCGTTTCCGGTGGTGTTGCGAGCGCCGTCCACGCGGCGCGCGCCTATTGCGGCCATCTCGTCAAGATCGAGATCGAGGTCGACGGTCTCGATCAGATGCGAGAGGCGCTGACTGCCCAGCCCGACGTCATCATGCTCGACAACATGGGGCCGGAGTTGCTGCGCGAAGCCGTCGCCGTCAACCAGGCGTTCTGGCAGCTTTCCACCGATGCCTACGCGCTCGACGCCCGCCGGACCCGGCTCGAGGCCTCCGGCAACGTCAAGATCGATACGGTGCGGGCGATTGCCGAAAGCGGTGTCGATTACATCTCGACTTCAAAGATCACCATGGCGGCTCCAACGCTCGACATTGGCCTCGATGTGGTGATCAACCGGTAACGCCAAGCTCACCCAGCGCGTTATCTCTGCATGATGAACGGGCAGGCGAAGCGCTCGCCCACGGTGATCTGCGTTCCGCAATCGTAGCGGCAGGTCTTGAATTGCCCGTTCGTGTCCTGGCTGTTGAGATTGCAGATCGAGTTCTGCGGCTGCATGCCGCCGCCCTGCTGGTTCTTGAAGTAGTCGGGCATCTTTGGCTTCTCGTCGATACCCGACTGGGGCGAGGTGCCGAGCAGCGACGTCAGCAGGGTCAGTGCGAGCAGCATGGTTGTCACCTCCGTCATGGGCAGTGCGGAAGCTGAACCCATTCGCACCGCGATGGACGCGTCCCGTACCCGCGTCATGGCCTAGAATGTAGTGCGATTTGCGCGATCTGTTAGACGTAGCGCCGATTTTCGACAGCCGGCATCCGCAATCATCGCCCGCCAACCTTGAGGCCCGGGGCAGGGCGCTCGTCGAGGATCTGGCGTCGGAAGCGGAAGAGGGCGGCCGGGCGCCCGCCGGTGGACGAAAGCGTCATGCCTGTGGGTTCCACCAGCTCCGCGCCCTCGACGAGGCGGCGGAAATTCTGCTTGTGCAGGTGGCGGCCGGAGATCGCTTCGACAGTCGCCTGCAGATCTGTCAGCGTGAACTCCGGTGGCATCAGTTCGAAGACGACCGGCCGGTACTTGAGCTTTCCGCGCAGACGCGCAATGGCGGTTGCGACGATGCGGCGGTGGTCATGGCGCATCGCCTGGCCGACGGTCAGCACGTCGTGGCCGTTGCCATGGCCGTCGAGCACCGCTTCGGGCACGAGCCCGGCCTCGTAGAGCAGCTCGTAACGCTCCAGTACGCGCTCCTCGTCCCAGGGAAAATCGTCGAGACCAAATGCCAGGCGAATGCGCGCCCGACGACGGGCGATCCGGGCGGCCTGTTCTTCGCCGGTGGCGCCCGTCTCCCAGCGGGCTAGCCCCGGCAGGATTACCTGATCGAGGACTGCCGGGCGGCCCTGCCGCCAGTCCTCCCAGGGCAGGTAGCCGTACCAGTCGCGCCAATGCGCGCCGGCTTCGGTGAGCCGCTCGGTGTTTTCGGCGTCGGTCCTGGTCAGTGCCAGATAGCCGACCGAGACCATGTGCTTGCCTTCTTCGCCCGGAAGCCGTTGCCGGCCGCGGTCGCCGAAGGTGTAGAGCTGCTCGATATAGCCGAGCTTGAGCGCCGTGCGCTTTTCGACGCGATCGCGCAGGCTCGTTTCGAAGGTCCGATGGCGCGCCGGATCAAAGGGGCCGAAAGGCAGGCTGTCGCGCGCGTCGCCGTCGGTTTCGATGACGGCGAGAATCCGTGGACTGCGCTGAACGACGGCTACGATCGCCGCATTGAGGCCGATTTCAACGGTCGTCGGCTGCATCTCAATCGGCAACGGCTGCTCCCTCGGCAAGAAGCGGCAGAACGAAGGGCGCGTTGCCGTCGGTGTCGGCACCTCGGCCGATCCCGCGGACGGCGGCGAGCAGCCGCCCGTTTCGCTGAAGTACGGCATCGCCGATCTCCACGAGCCGGGAGTTCGGGGTTGCGAAGGGAGAGGCCTGTCGCAGTCGCTCTACGAGCGCGATGTCGTCCTGGTCTGGATCAGCCGCAAGAGCCGCGATGAGCGCGGCCGCGGGCGAACGCGAAACGCCCATCCAGCAATGGACGAGCAACGGCCGCGCGCGATCCCAGTCTCGTGCGAAGGCGACGATCTGCCGGACATGATCCTCCTGCGGCGCGATGAGGTCGCCGGTGCCGGCAAAGGTGATGTCGTTCATGCCGAGCGTCAGATGCCGCGCCTTGGCGATCACGCCGGGGCGATGAAAGTCCTGGCCCTTGGCGACAAGGCTGATCATCTCGGTGCAGCCATGGCGGACGGCCATTTCGGCAATGCGGGCAAGCGGCGATACGACGATACGGGGCATGTCAGATTTCCGCGCGCGCCGGCAGGCGCTCAGCTTCCAGAACCTGGAAGCGTTCCGTGAACAGCCGTTGCGCCTCGACGGCCGGCAAGGGGTCGATCAACAGCGTTTCGCGGGTAATGCCGCGCGGTTGGCCGAAGAACTTGCGCGCCTCCTCCACGGAAAAGCCAGCAAGCACGGTCGCTTCGAAATAGGCAGCCACATGGTCGGCCTTCTTGATGCGATCCTTCAATTCCTTAGAACAATGCGCCGGCAGGCCGAAGCGCAGGTGGATGGCGCTTTCGAGCCGCTTTTCCACCGACTTGTAGCCGCCGCCGACCACTGCCTTGAACGGCGAGATCATGTCGCCGATCACGTATTCCGGCGCGTCATGCAGGAGCGCCAGCAGGCAATCGTCGGTGCTGCATTTGTTGCTGCGGCGAAAGATGTCTTCGACCATCAGGCTGTGTTGTGCCACCGAAAAAGCGTGGTCGCCGGCGGTCTGGCCGTTCCAGCGCGCAACGCGCGCAAGGCCATGGGCGATATCGCTGATCTCGACGTCGAGGGGCGACGGGTCGAGCAAGTCGAGCCGACGGCCGGAAAGCATGCGCTGCCAGGCGCGGGTCGTCGTCACGCGCTTGCCTCGTCGGCGCTTGTCGGGAAGGTGAGCCCGGTCCATTCGGGCAGAACCAATCTCACCGGCACCTCGCCGGCAAGCAACGGAACATCGTGGGCCATGGCTTCGCCGGCCTTGTCGATGCGCACGATCGCGAGTGCCGACCTGCCTTGAACCGTGCCCAGTGTGCCGATGGCCTTGCCGTCGGCCGTGATCGTCGTTCCCGTTGGGGGAAGCGCGGTTTCAGCTGCAACAATCACTATCCGGCGCCGCGGCGTGCTGCGGTGCTGCATGCGCGACACCACTTCCTGGCCGACGTAACAGCCCTTCTTGAAGGAAAGGCCGCCGTTCTTGTCGAGGAGCACGTCATGCGGAAAAGCATCTTGTGCCGCATAATCACTGCCGGCACTCGCGATACCCGCTGCGATGCGAAGCCGCTCGAGTTCTTCGACGCCTGCCGTATCGCCGGCTGCATCGCTATAAGCGCGAAAGAGTGCTATCCCCGCCTTCTCGAACCGGTGATCCCGGTAGGCGCCATCGGGTGCGGCTTCGTCAAATATCACGGTGACGGCGGCCGATGTATCGATCGAAAGGTTCACCGCCGAGCGAAGCTTGTACATCGCCAGACGCTTGAGCAGCGCTTCCACCTGTTCGCGTGCGGTCTCCAGCCTAAGGCCGTCACCGTCACGGGAGATCATGAAGTCGAACAGGATCTTGCCCTGCGGCGTGAGCAAGGCGCCGGGACGCGCTTCGTCGGGCGCCAGCGCGTCGAGATCGGTGGTGATCAATCCCTGGAGGAGATCTTCCGCGTCCTTGCCGGAGACGGCGACAATCGCGCGGTCGTCGAGGCGAACTCTGGGCATCGTTCGAATCCTGCTCGGCGGGGTGGGAACCCGCTCTAACCTAGAGCATTTCCGCCAACACTACGTAGAGGTCTTGTGTCCGGAAATGCGTACAACAAACACCGATCACGTCGGCAGTCCCAGTCGACTCGAGCGGGCACCGTCGCGATCTCTCGGCGAAGAGGTAGGATGTTCGGAGAAGATCGGCAAGCTCGGTCGCCGGCGGTCAATCGCCGGCGATGAAGAATTTCCACTTTCCGTCCGGCATGATGCCGACGCGGTAGAAGTTGTAGCTGCCGAATTCTTCCATGTCGGCGAAATCGCCGGCCGTGACCAGCCGGAACAGGTCGACCTTCTCCGGTGCCGTCAGCGTTGAGAGCTTCTTTTCGGCGAAATAGGGCCAGACATAGGCTTCCTGCGGCGTACCCTTGTCCACCAGCACAAAACCGGTCGACAGAACGTCGAGCAGGATTGCCAAGATTTCGACACCTTCCTGATCGCCCGAAAGTCCCTTGAGAATAGCGACCGGGTCTTCGTCGCCGGTGACGCCGGTAACCTGGGTCTGGGTCGGGCCCTTGCCAAGCAGCGAGCGCAGGCGCTCGATGTCGCCGGAAGCAGCTGCCTCGACGATGAGCTCACGCATCCGTGCAACGGGCGCCGGTATTTTGGAAACGTCGGTCAGAACCTCGACAGGCCCGTCCGCCTCCGGCTCTTCGGCCGCGGGGGCCTCGTCCTTGGTGGCCGTCGCTGATTTGTTGATCAGCGGGTCGGGCATCGGAATTTCGAGCGGAAGCTTTTCTTCCTCGTCCGACTCTTCCGCGACGGGTTCGGCCACAGGCGGTGCCGCCTTCTGGTCACCGGCAGCGGGCTGTTGGGCAGGAGCGGGCTGTTGCTCGCCCTGCAACTCGCTGAGAGCAAAGGCGGGAGAGAACGTTGCCGGGGCGGTCAAGGCGACACCGGCCAAAAGCAGCGTGGCGAGGCGAACCGGAACGGTCCGGTTTGCAAGATTCCGATGCATCGGGCAGTCCTGATATTACTGAAGCGTGCGCTGGGGCGAGAATTCGCCGGCGAGGACGCGTTCGCGAAGCGAATTGAGCATCGCTTCCGCACCATCTTCTCCATGAAGCCGAACGGTTTCCCGCATGGCGAGTGCGATGGCCGCATCGGCGATGATTTCCGGCTCGATACCATCAGCCATGCCGTCCGCCCAGGCCTCGCTCTGGTGTTCCAGCGCAGCCTGCATTTTCTCGTGGACGATCATGTCATCGATGTCGGTCAGGCTTGGTTCCATCATTCGTTCCATGCGACTTCCATTGTGCAAGCGGTTCATTCTTTGGCCGTCCGGCTGAACTCCAACTGAACGACCGTGACGGACTCGCCACTTCTTACCACTCTCTTAACGAACTTAGCAGCCTTTTCCCGAAACGACACGGGGTCGTGAGAAAAGAGGTTAATTTATTGCTAATTTCCAAAGCGGGCGACGATTTCTGACGCAAGTGTTGCGCCTTCGGCACGATATCGCTCCTCCGCGACGATCGCCGGCCCCGTGCAGGCCGTATAAACAGAGGCAAAGGTGCGATACCCACGGTTGAAGGCGGCCGTCATTCTTTCACGTCGTTTGACCTCGTCGGCCGTCTCCTTGTCGATCAGTTCCTGCATTGAACGGCGCCAGACATCCTCCGGCTCCTTGACGCAAAGGTTTCTGAGGTAGTGAACGGAGCCGAGGATTTCGGAAAGTCTTAGCAACCTCTGGTCGTAGGGAGTCGGTTTCTCTTCCACGACGGCAGGGGCAGGGGCTGCAGCCTCGGTGGTTGCCGTTTCTTTCGGCGGCGTTTTTTGCGCCGCCGCACCGGTGGCGGCCGTCAGCGCGAAGCCGGCAAGGGCAAGCCGCGCGAGGATCGGGGCAGTGATCATGGCTTCACCAAGCCCGAATTGACGGCGGTTTCAAGGCGGCGACCCGATTCGGTGTCGGTGTGCGCGAGCCTTTCCACGCATTCGCGCACGCTGTCGGGGATCGGCAAGGCAAAGATCTCGGCCGGCGTGAACCAGCCAAGGCCGGCCGCATCGTCGCTGGCTATGGCCACCGCGTCGGCACTCGCCTCGGCTCTGAAGACGGAAAGCAGGAAATGCCGTCCTTCCGATTCCTTGCCCGGCAGATCGTAGGTTTCGAACAGAACGGGGTCGCGGGCCGTGATGCCCGTCTCTTCCAGTAGCTCGCGAAGCGCAGTTTCGGCCGGCGTCTCCCCGGGCTCCGCCCGCCCACCGGGAAAGGCGTACATATCGGCCGACGGCGGATTGGCCCGCCGCACGAGCAGGTAACGGCCGTCGCGTTCGAGAATGACGGAGGAGGCGAGTTCAGGCTTGGTCGACATCGGGAATCAAATTGCCTCGGTAACGTTGACCCATCCTACGTGAAGTGCCACATCGATGTCATGTGCGGACGTTTTGCGCTGACGGCGACGCCGGAAGAATTGCTGGAATTGTTTGCGTTGCTGGAGGGCGAGGACTTTCCGGCGCGCTTCAACATCGCGCCGACACAGCCGATCATGGTTGTGGTTGCAGGCGAGCGCGCGCAGCCCGGCAGCAACTTGCCGGAGCGCAACGCCGTGCTGGTGCGCTGGGGATTCATGCCCGGCTGGGTCAAGGACCCGCGCGATTTTCCGTTGTTGATCAATGCCCGCGCCGAATCGGCAATCGAGAAGGCGTCGTTTCGCGCCGCCATGCGGCACCGCCGTGTGCTGGTACCGGCTTCCGGCTTCTATGAATGGCGTCGGCCGCCGAAAGGCAGCGGCGAGCCGTCGCAGGCCTATTGGGTGCGCCCGCGAAAGGGCGGTATCGTCGCCTTTGCCGGGCTAATGGAAACCTGGTCGTCAGCCGACGGTTCCGAGGTCGACACCGCTGCGATCCTAACGACGGCGGCGAATGCCTCGATCCGACAGATCCACGACCGCATGCCCGTCGTCATCCAGCCCGAGGACTTTACCCGCTGGCTCGATTGCAAGACGCAGGAGCCGCGCGAAGTCGCGGATCTCTTCGGCCCGGTGGCTGAGGATTACTTCGAGGCGATCCCTGTTTCCGACAGGGTCAACAAGGTTGCCAATACCGGCCCTGACATCCAGGACGCCGTGACACCCAAGACGGTATTGGGTGTCCAGCCCAAGGGCAAAAGCAAACCGGACATGCCCGACAGCGGGCAGATGTCGCTGTTTTGAACGAACAACCCAGCGATCAGACGGGCCGCTTGGTCAGTTTGGTCGCAGGCTTTCCCTTCGCTTGCAGCGCAGCGGCGAGCACGGCCTTCAGGCCGAGCGGACGGTACTGTTCGACGAGATTGGTAGGCTTGGCGATATCTTTGGTCTTTGCGGCTTTCACTTGCACTCACTCCTTGATGCTGTCCTGAACCGGATACATTCCGTTTTCGTCTTTTGGCGCGAAAACGATGCTCCTCCCTGTTCTCCGGAAACAGGAACCCGTGGTGCAGAACCAACTACACCGCGAATCTGTTTTCCGCATGGCGCTCCCAGATAAGCCTAATCATGACAAATCCATGGCCGCCGATTCTGTGTGGCTAACCGACTGTGCTTGCATGCGGCTGACCTCTTGACCGAAATCGGGTGACGCGCGATAAGTGGTCGCATGAAAACGGTTATCTGCATTATCTGCCGGAAGATTATTCGCTAGCGTCCCGCTGGCCTGGCCGTTTTCGTCTCCTAAAATCCAAGATGACAAACGCGCGGGCCTCCCGGGCGCCGTAGTTCGACGGTTGTATGCGTATTGGAGAATGGGAATGGGCGGAGCGCCGACATTGAAGCTGTACAACACGCTGACGCGGGAGAAGGTCGAGTTCCGGGCGATCGATCCCGACAACGTCCGCATGTATGTCTGCGGGCCGACGGTCTACGACTACGCGCATATTGGCAATGCCCGGCCGGTCATCGTCTTCGACGTGCTGTTCCGGCTGCTGCGCCATGCCTACGGTGCAAAACACGTGACTTATGCGCGCAACATCACCGACGTCGACGACAAGATCAACGCGCGGGCGTTGCGTGACTATCCGACCCTGCCGCTCAATGATGCGATCCGGCGGGTGACAGAGAAGACCGAAACGCAGTTTCTTGCGGACGCGAAGGCGCTCGGCTGCCTCGATCCGGACGTGCAGCCGCGGGCGACCGACAACATCGCGCAGATGATCGAGATCATCGAGAAGCTGCTTGCCAAGGCGCATGCCTATAAAGCGGGCGGCGAGGTGCTGTTCGACACCAAGTCGATGGCCGACTACGGTCAGCTCTCAAAGCGCAACCTCGACGAACAGCAGGCCGGCGCCCGCATCGCCGTGGAGGCGCACAAGAAGAATCCCGGCGACTTCGTGCTGTGGAAGCTCTCGGCCGACAACGAGCCGGGCTGGGACAGTCCGTGGGGCAGGGGCCGTCCGGGCTGGCACATCGAGTGCTCGGCAATGAGCAGCCGTTATCTCGGCGAGGTCTTCGATATTCACGGCGGCGGGCTCGACCTGATCTTCCCGCATCATGAAAACGAGATCGCCCAGTCGCGTTGCGCCCACGGCACGCAAGTGATGGCGAATGTCTGGATGCACAACGGCTTCCTGCAGGTCGAAGGCCGCAAGATGTCGAAGTCCGAAGGCAACTTCGTCACCATCTACGAATTGCTGCACACCGAGAAATTCGCCGGCCGCCAGTGGCCGGGCGACGTGCTGAGGCTCGCCATGCTGATGACGCATTATCGCGAGCCGATCGATTTCTCGGTCAAGCGGCTGGAGGAAGCGGAACACCTGCTTTCCAAGTGGCCGGTGCCGGGCGACGCAAAGGGTGAGGCCGATCCGGCCGTGGTTGCCGCACTTGCGGATGACCTCAACACCGTCGCGGCCATTCAGGCGCTCCATGCCCTGGCACAGAAGGCAGCGGCCGATCCGAAACTGCTCGGCATCTTCGCCGCCAGTGCAGCGCTGATCGGCGTGGTGCCACAAGCGGTCGAGCTGGATGAAGCCGTGGTGCACGACATCGACAGCCGCGTCCGCGCCCGCCTGGAACTGCTGAAGGCGAAGAATTTCGCCGAGGCTGACAAGATCCGCGACGATCTTCTCGCACAGGGGATCCAGATCAAGGACGGCAAGGATCCGGTGACTGGAGAACGTGTAACCTCCTGGGACGTGAAGAGATGATCTGATTGCCTGCCGGAAAGCCCGTGTCCCGCCCGCTTACCCGGGCGGAACACGGGCCGGTCCGGATGGAGAGCGCGGAGAGCATGGATGAAGCACCGGCCTGAGGAGGGGTAGCAATGAGTCTCGACAACAAACCCTACTACGCCGGCGGATGCCAGTGCGGTGCGGTCCGCTTCCGCGTCGAGGGCAAGCTCGGCGACGCATCCATCTGTCATTGCCGCATGTGCCAGAAAGCGAGCGGCAATTTCTATCTGCCGCTGGTTTCGGTTCGCGGCGCGCATGTCACCTGGACGCGGGGAGAGCGTAAGCGTTTCCAGTCGTCCAATTTCGGCTGGCGCGGCTTCTGCGGTGATTGCGGCACGCCTCTGACCTATGAGGCGCCGGACGGCATGGCCCTGGCGATCGCAGCTTTCGACGAGCCGCAAGGGATCAGGCCCACGGTTCAATGGGGTATCGAGAGCAAGCTGCCCTATGCCGACCACATTCCGGAATTGCCTGGCGTTCATACGATGGAAGACCCGGACGCATTGGAATTCCTGGAAAAACTCGTCTCCTACCAGCATCCTGACCACGACACCGAAACCTGGCCTCCGGAGGAAAGATGATGAGCGAAACCGTTCGAACAGGTGGCTGCCAGTGCGGCGCAGTCCGCTTCCGTATCCGGGGGCAACTTGGCCGTCCGTCGATCTGCCATTGCCGCATGTGCCAGAAGCAGTTCGGCTCGTTCTTCTCGGCGCTGGTGACGGCGCCGAAGGACGGCGTCGAGTGGGTGCGGGATGAGCCGAGCTACTTCCAGTCTTCGGTCAACATCGATCGTGGCTTCTGCCCGAAATGCGGCACGCCGATGACCTACCGGCACCCCGGCGGCATCGAGATCGCGATCGGCACCTTTGACGATCGCTCTGATCTCGCGCCGAAAATCCAGGTCAATCACGCGTCACGGCTGCCTTGGGTCGATACCATCTTCGAGCAGCCGGTGCTGGAGGATCAGGACTTCTACGCGCGGCAGGAGAGCATCATTTCCTTCCAGCACCCGGACCACGAGACCGAGCAATGGCATCCTTCGGGGGCATTCCGGTGACCATCGCCCGCATCTATACCGGTGGATGCCAGTGTGGCGCCGTCCGCTATCGCGCCGAGGGCACGCTTGGCGATCCGCATATCTGTCATTGCCGCATGTGCCAGAAGGCGGCTGGAAACTACTTCATGCCGCTGGCCAACGTCGCGCGCGACAGTTTCGATATTACCCGCGGCCTGCCGTCCTGGTTCCGCTCGTCGCATCTGGTTCGACGCGGCTTCTGCAGCGATTGCGGCACGCCCCTGTTCTACGACATGCCGGATGCGGATTTCATCAATATCACGCTGGGTTCGCTCGACGATCCGGATGACGTGTTGCCCGTCTACCAGGCCGGCGTCGAGTCTCGCGTGCTATGGTTCTCGCGGCTCGCCAGATTGCCGGAAAAAGAAACGGACGATGGCAGCGAGGTTTCCGCCACCCGCCATCTGATCATACTCGAAACGAACCGCCAGCACCCGGACTACGACACCGTGCATTGGCCGCTGACGAAAGACTGAAAATGACGACTGTACTGCGGACGCTCTACCCGGAAGTCGAACCCTACGCATCGGGTCACCTCGATGTGGGCGACGGTCACGTGATCTATTGGGAAAAGGTCGGCACGCCAGGTGCCAAGCCTGCCGTCTTTCTGCATGGCGGACCGGGCGGCACGATTTCCGCCAATCATCGCCGCCTGTTTGATCCGGCGCTCTATGATGTGACTTTGTTCGACCAGCGCGGCTGCGGCAAGTCGAAGCCATCAGCCGAGATCGAAGCCAACACCACGTGGCATCTCGTCGCCGACGTCGAGCGGCTGCGTGTAGAGGCAGGCGTCGACAGGTGGCTGGTCTTCGGCGGCTCCTGGGGATCGACGCTGGCGCTCGCCTATGCCGAGAAGCACCCGGAGCGGGTTTCGGAACTGGTGCTGCGCGGCATCTACACGCTGACAAGGGCGGAACTCGACTGGTACTATCAGTTCGGCGTCTCCGAGATGTTCCCGGACAAATGGGAGCAGTTCATCGCGCCAATCCCGGAAGAAGAACGGCACGAGATGATGCACGCCTACCACCGCCGCCTGGTGAGCGACGACAAGGCCACGCGTCTTGCCGCTGCCAAGGCCTGGAGCATCTGGGAAGGCGAGACGATCACGCTGTTGCCGGAACTGTCGACGAGCGCACCTTTCGCGGACGACGAATATGCCGATGCCTTCGCGCGCATCGAAAACCACTTCTTCGTCAATGCCGGCTGGATGGACGAAGGCCAGTTGTTGCGGGACGCGCACCGGCTTCACGGCATTCCCGGTGTCATCATCCACGGGCGCTACGACATGCCGTGCCCGGCGAAATATGCCTGGCAACTGCACAAGGCCTGGCCCGGGTCGGAGTTGCATCTGGTCGAGGGGGCAGGGCACGCCTATTCCGAGCCGGGCATTCTCGACCGGTTGATCAGGGCCACGGACGCATACGCAGGCAAGACAGAGTAAGAATAGCAAAACAGAGCATTTGGACGATTAGCCATGACCAGGGAACGCATCTACCTCTTCGACACGACGCTACGGGACGGGCAGCAGACGCCCGGCATCGACTTTTCGGTCGAGGACAAGATTGCGATTGCGGGTCTGCTCGATGCGTTCGGCATGGACTATATTGAGGGCGGCTATCCCGGCGCGAACCCGACCGACACCGAGTTTTTCACGTGCAAGCGCACGCAGAAGGCATCTTTCGTCGCCTTTGGCATGACCAAGCGCGCCGGCGTTTCGGCGTCCAATGATCCGGGCCTTGCAGCCCTGCTTGCCGCAAAGAGCGACGCCATCTGTCTGGTCGCCAAGAGCTGGGATTATCACGTCGAGGTCGCTCTCGGCTGCACCAACGAGGAAAACCTCGACAACATCCGCGCATCGGTCGAGGCCGTGGTCGCCTCCGGCCGCGAGGCGATGGTCGACTGCGAGCATTTCTTCGATGGCTACAAGGCCAATCCGGCTTACGCGCTCGCCTGCGCAAGGACGGCTTTTGATGCCGGCGCGCGCTGGGTGGTGCTCTGTGACACCAATGGCGGCACGCAGCCGCCGGAGGTCCGCGAAATCGTCACTGCCGTGATTGCTGCAGGTGTGCCCGGCGCCAATCTCGGCATTCATGCCCACAATGATACCGGACAGGCGGTGGCCAATTCGCTGGCAGCCGTCGAAGCCGGCGTGCGCCAGATCCAGGGAACGCTGAACGGCATTGGTGAGCGCTGCGGCAATGCCAATCTGGTCACGCTGATCCCGACGCTCGCGCTCAAGGAGACCTACTCCAGCCGCTTCGAAACGGCGATTGATGCCGATCGCCTGCAGGAACTGACGAAGCTCGCCCATTCCTTCGACGAACTGCTGAACCGCTCGCCGGATCAGCAGGCGCCCTATGTCGGCGCATCCGCCTTTGCCACCAAAGCCGGCATCCATGCTTCGGCGCTGCTCAAGGACCCGCGCACCTATGAACATGTGGCACCGGAAAGCATCGGCAATCTGCGCAAGGTCATGGTGTCGGACCAGGGCGGCAAGGCCAATTTCATCAACGCGCTCAAGCGCCGCGGCATCGTCGTCAGCAAGGACGATCCGAAGCTCGACAAGCTGATCGCCATCGTCAAGGAGCGGGAAGCGACCGGCTATGCCTATGAAGGGGCGGATGCGAGCTTCGCGCTGCTCGCAAGCCGCATCCTCGGCACGGTGCCGGACTTCTTCCATGTCGAAAGCTTCCGGGTGATGGTCGAGCGCCGCTTCGACGCGAACGGCCATCTGAAGACCGTGTCGGAAGCCGTGGTGAAGGTAGTCGTCGACGGCGAGACGATGATGTCGGTTGCCGAAGGCCACGGGCCGGTCAACGCGCTCGACCTTGCGCTGCGCAAGGATCTCGGCAAGTACCAGTCGGAAATCGAAGATCTCGAACTGGCGGACTACAAGGTTCGTATCCTCAATGGCGGCACCGAGGCGATCACGCGCGTGCTGATCGAGTCGACCGACGGAACCGGCGCACGCTGGTGGACGGTGGGTGTCTCCGACAACATCATCGACGCCTCGTTCCAGGCACTGATGGACAGCATCATCTTCAAGCTGTTGAAGAACCGCGACCATGTGGGCCTCATCGCCGCAGAATGACGTTGGCGGCGGTGTAAAGCTGGGTCCGCTCCGCCGGGATGATGAGCAAAACTCACCATCCCTTCACGGAAATGAATTGGTGCATTCCCGGGCGTTGGAGTAGGACGCATCTGTGGGAGTTTGCGCCGGCAGGTAAGCCGCGCCTTCCCTTGCGACTGGAGAGCGGCGCTTTGCCAATATGGCTCTCTGGCAAACACACCAGGAAAAGACGTTATGGCTGAGCCAAAAGCACCCGCCGAAAATACCGATTCCGCGAAAGGCTTCGCCTTCGCGCTGACCGCCTATCTGCTTTGGGGCTTCCTGCCCTTCTTCATGAAGGCCGTCGCCCACATTCCGGCGCCGGAAGTGGTGGCGCACCGGATCGTGTGGTCGGTGCCGCTTGCGGGCCTGGTTCTGCTCTGGCTCGGACGTACGGATGACATCAAGGTGGCGCTGCGCTCGCCGCGCATGCTGCGCATGGCTGCGCTGACCGCGGTGCTGATCACCATCAACTGGGGCATCTACGTCTGGGCGATCGGGGCCGGCCGGGCGATCGAGACGGCGCTCGGCTACTATATCAACCCGCTGTTTTCGATCTTCCTCGGCGCGGTGCTCTTGAAGGAAAAGCCGAACCCGGCACAGATGGTTGCGATCGCGCTTGCCGCCTCCGCCGTCGCCGTGCTCGCCTTCGACGCCGGTGGACTGCCTTGGGTGTCGATCGGCCTCTGCCTGTCCTGGGGCTTCTATGCCTTCTTCCGCAAGACGCTGCCGGTCGGGCCGAACCAGGGCTTCTTCCTGGAGGTGTTGCTGCTCAGCGTTCCGGCGATCGGCTACATCATCTGGCTCGAGGCGACCGGGCAGGGGCATTTCGGCGACACCGGCACGGCCGATGTTCTCTGGCTCATGTCCTGCGGTGTCGTCACCGCTATTCCATTGATGATCTATGCCAACGGCGCCAAGCTGCTGCGGCTGTCGACCATCGGCATCATGCAGTACATCGCTCCGACAATGATCTTCCTGATCGCCGTCTTCGTCTTCCACGAGCCCTTCGGCACCGCGAAGCTGATCGCCTTCGGCCTGATCTGGGCGGCACTGGTGATCTACTCCGGCGCGATGCTGGCCGAAAGCCGTGCGCGTCGCGCAGCAGCATTGCAGGCAAGCCCGGCCGAATAGGGCAGCGGGGCCAATCGTACAAACGAAAAGGCGCGCCGGTGGCGCGCCTCTTGCATATGGGGATGTCGGTGAGGATCAGAGCCTGGAAATGATCTCGGCCTCGCCCTCACGGCCATTGCCGCCGGCGGCAGCCAGGATGGCCGGGACGATGTCGGCGGCATCGTCGACCACCAGCGGCTGCACGAGATGCGCCGTGTGCACGAAACCTTCCTCGCGCATATGCTGAAGCAGATCCAGCATCGGCCGCCAGAAATTGTTGATGTTGCCGAAGACCATCGGCTTGCGGTGACGGCCAAGCTGCGCCCAGGTCATGATCTCGACGATCTCTTCCAGAGTGCCGATGCCGCCCGGGAGCGCCACGAAGGCGTCGGCCCGTTCGAACATCGTGTGCTTGCGCTCGTGCATGTCGGCCGTGACGATCAACTCGTTCAACTGGCCGAGCGAATGGCGGGTGGCTTCCTTGTCCATCAGGAATTCCGGGATGATCCCGGTGACTTCGCCGCCGTTCGAAAGGACGCCGCTGGCGACTGCTCCCATGATGCCGCGCGTGCCGCCGCCATAGACGAGGCGAAGACCGTGATCGGCAATCGAGCGGCCAAGTGCGCGGCCAGCTTCCATGTAGGCGTTGTCGCGTCCCGGCTGTGAACCGCAATAGACGCAGATGGATCGAATCGTGCTGTTCTCGGTGCTCATGCCCCCAAAAAGCATTGCAGCGCAGCATGGGTCAAGAAAAATGAGGGGAAACCCGGCTTTCTGTGGGTTGCTGCGCCTTCGGCTGCTTGTATGCCGAATCGCGAATCGCTAGCAATTTCAGGGATTGATTGAAGAAATCGGACGAGTTGCTTGCTGTTGCGCTATAATGAACGGCGCAAGCCCGCACCGCAGGCCGATGAGAGGGCATGCGCGGAGCGTTGCTCCGCTCCGTGTGGAGAGTGGCATGATCAGAAATAAGGCCGGCTGGGTGGCCATTACTGTCCTCGTGGCAGCGACAGCGTTGATGGTATTCGTGGTGCAACCGAACCTGCGTGGTGACGGCAAGAAGCCGGCGGACGAACCGGCCGCAGGCAATGCGGGCCAATCGAACGAGACAGCTTCTGCCACCGGTGGCCCGCAGGCGACCGAAGGAACCGCGAAGCCGCTGGACACAAAGGCCGGTGAGGCTGCGAAGTCCGGCGAGGCCGCCGGAGCGGCTCAGGCCGAACAGACAGCCAATGCGGCGCCGACGAGCGCACCTGCCGAAAATCCGGCCGTTCCCGGTTTCGATGTGCTGCGCGTGGAGCCCGATGGATCGACCGTGATCGCTGGGCACGCGCAGCCCGGTTCGAAACTCGAGATCCTGAGCGGCGACACGGTTGTCGGTACTGCCGATGTCGGCGCGACGGGTGACTTTGCCGCCGTCTTCGACAAGCCTCTGCCGGCTGGCGACTATCAGTTGACGCTCCGCACTACCGGTGAAGACGGCACGGTGAAGAGTTCCGAGGAAGTGGCGACCGTTTCGGTTCCCAAGGACCCCTCCGGACAACTTCTCGCCATGGTGTCGAAGCCAGGTGAGGCAAGCCGACTGATCGCGACTCCGGAAGCGGCCAAGGCCCAAAGCGGGCAGGGGACCGAAACCAAGCCGGCCGAGGTCGCATCAACTGCGACGCAGACGCCATTGGCGACCGACGACGCATCTTCGGCCCCGGCAAAGGCGGCTGGCGTTCCCGGCTTGCAGGTAAGTGCCGTCGAGATCGAGGGAAGCAAGATGTTCGTCGCGGGCAGCGCCAAGCCGCGTGCGCTCGTCCGCGTCTATGCGGATGACAAGCTGCTTGGAGAGATGAAGGCCGACGACAAGGGCAATTTCGTCGTCGATGGCGAGATCGAGTTGACAGTGGGCAGCCACATCATCCGCGCCGATATGCTGAACGACGATGGCACCAAGGTCGCCATGCGCGCTTCGGTTCCCTTCGATCGCCCTGCAGGCTCGCAGGTCGCCGCCGTGGCGCCGTCGGGCACGCCTTCGGCGACAGCCGGTCTTGATGGCGTACGCGCCGAGGCCGGCAAGGCGCTGGCACTGTTGAAGGGGCTCTATGCCAACGGCAAGGTCCCGACGGGCGAGCAACTCGCCGCAGCGCGTTCCGCAACGGAAATCGCTCTGAAGTCGCTGGCCGATTTCCGGCTCGCCGACAGTTCCGATCAGGCATTGGCTGAGGCCTCTGCACGGGCCTCGAAGGCGGCAGCCGATGCGCTGGCAGCCTTGAAGGCCGCACCGCAGGATGCGCCGAGCGTTGCCTCGGCCCTTGCCAAGGTCGATGCGAGCGTTGGTTCGGTTCTGGCCGAGCGCGGCAGCGCGACGCCGGCCTCGGATGCGCAGGCCCAGCCAAAGAGCAACGCGCCTGCGCAGGGCGAACTGGCCAAGGCCATGGGTGCAGGCAGCGCAGTGGCCAGCGACGCCGCGACGACGTCGGTGCCGAGCACGGAAATCGCAGCCGCTTCCCCCAAGCAGGACGAGCCGCAGACGGTCCAGCAGGAACCGCTCAAGGAGAGCAAATCCTCCGTGATCATCCGTCGCGGCGACACGTTGTGGCAGATTTCGCGTCGCGTCTATGGCGCCGGCTTGCGCTACACCACGATCTACCTGGCCAACCAGGATCAGATCGAAGACCCGGACCGCATTCGCCCGGGACAGGTTTTCGGTGTACCGGATAAGGCGCTGCCGGACGATGAATCGCGCGAGATTCACAGAAAGCACATGAAACACGAGCAATAGGCAGCCGATCGCCCGTCAACAACATTGCGGCGGCGGCGATGGATGCCTATCTCTCGATCAAGGGCGGCGCCTTCAACGAGGCGCCGCTTTTCATTGAACGGTGATGACGGCGCCGTAGAGCGAAAGCACGGTGCGACAAGGCTCGTTGGGTCTCCAAGCCGTCAAGCAGCGCGAAACGTAAGAGCGGATCAGAACGTGGCACCCCAGAAGAAAACTGTTTCGGCCGATACGAGCAATCCGTTGCAGACGATCGCCAATCTCTGGCCCTATATGTGGCCGACGGACAGGGCCGATCTCAAGCTCCGGGTCATCTGGGCAACGGTCATTCTGATCATTGCGAAGGTCGTTCTGATCCTCGTTCCCTATTCCTTCAAATGGGCAACCGACGCGCTGAACGGCAAGCCGGATGCCCTGGGTTTTCTGCCTCAGTTTCTCACCGGCGCGGTGATGCTGGTGCTTGCCTACAATCTTGCGCGTCTGTTGCAGGCGGGCTTGAACCAGCTTCGTGACGCGCTGTTTGCGAGCGTCGGCCAGCACGCAGTTCGCCAACTCGCCTACAAGACCTTCGTCCACATGCACCAGCTCTCGCTGCGCTTCCATCTGGAACGTCGCACAGGCGGTCTTTCGCGCGTCATCGAGCGCGGCACCAAGGGCATCGAGACGATCGTCCGATTCACGATCCTGAACAGCGTACCGACGCTGATCGAATTCCTGCTGACGGCGGTGATCTTCTGGTGGGGCTACGGCTTCAGCTATCTGTTCGTGACCGCTGTCACCGTCTGGCTCTACATCTGGTTCACCGTTCGGGCGAGCGACTGGCGTATCGCCATTCGCCGGTCGATGAACGACAGCGACACCGACGCCAACACCAAGGCGATCGACTCGCTTCTGAACTTCGAGACGGTCAAGTATTTCGGTAACGAGGAGATGGAAGCCCGTCGCTTCGACAAGTCGATGGAGCGCTATGAGGCCGCGGCAACCCAGGTGTGGACGTCGCTCGGGTGGCTCAACTTCGGCCAGGCACTGATCTTCGGTGCCGGCACGGCCGTGATGATGATCATGTCGGCGCTCGCCGTTCAGCGCGGCGAACAGACGCTCGGCGATTTCGTCTTCATCAACGCGATGCTGATCCAGCTCGCGATCCCGCTCAATTTCATCGGCTTCGTCTACCGCGAAATCCGTCAGGGACTGACCGACATCGAGCACATGTTCGACCTGCTCGACGTCCGGGCGGAAGTGGTGGATCGCCCGAATGCGCGCGAACTCGTCATCGGCAAGGGCGCCATCGCCTTCACGGATGTGCATTTCGCCTATGATCCGGCGCGGCCGATCCTCAAGGGCATCACATTCGAGGTGCCTGCCGGCAAGACGGTTGCGGTTGTCGGTCCGTCAGGTGCCGGCAAGTCCACGCTCTCGCGGCTGCTCTATCGCTTCTACGATGTGCAGGAAGGGACAATCACCGTCGATGGGCAGGACGTGCGATCCGTGACGCAGAAGAGCCTTCGCTCGGTCATCGGCATGGTGCCGCAGGACACCGTGCTCTTCAACGACACGATCGCCTATAACATCCGCTACGGCCGGGTCTCGGCATCCGAAGCGGAGGTCGAGGCCGCGGCTGAAGCCGCGCAGATCGCAGAGTTCATCCGCACGCTGCCGGAAGGCTTTCAGGCCATGGTCGGCGAGCGTGGCCTGAAACTCTCCGGCGGCGAGAAGCAGCGCGTCGCGATCGCCCGCACCATCCTCAAGGCGCCGCCGATCCTGATCCTCGACGAAGCGACCTCGGCCCTCGATACGCGTACGGAACAGGAGATCCAGTCGGCGCTCGACGTGGTTTCGCGCAACCGTACGACGCTGGTGATCGCGCACCGGCTTTCGACCGTGATCAACGCCGACGAGATCATCGTGCTGAAGGATGGCGTCATCGCCGAGCGCGGCACCCATGGCGAGCTGATCGACCGCGACGGCCTCTATGCGTCGATGTGGAGCCGCCAGCGCGAAGCAACGCAGGCCGAAGAGCAGTTGAAACGCGTGCGCGAAAACGACGATCTCGGTATCGTCACGCGCGGCGAGCCGGCGATCTGATGGTGTCTTTTTGTTTGCTGGGCGCGACGCGTTTTGTCGCTGTCTGGCGGGTGACGTTGCCCGCTAGGGCATTTCGCGCTAGTTCACGTTCCACGGAAAATCTGGAGTAGAGTTTATGAGCCTGGTCAATACGATCCGCAACACGCTCGTACCGGTGCACAAGGAAGGCTATCGCTTCGTCGCGATCTTTTTTGTCGTGTCGCTGGTGCTTGGCTTCCTGTGGGAGCCGTTGATGTGGATCGGCTTCGTGCTGACCGCCTGGTGCGCCTATTTCTTCCGCGATCCTGAACGCATGACGCCGATCGACGACGATCTGGTGATCAGCCCGGCCGATGGCCGCGTCTCGTCGATCGCAACGGTGATGCCGCCGGAAGAGCTGAACCTTGGTTCGGAGCCGATGCTCCGCATCTCGGTTTTCATGAACGTGTTCAATTGCCACGTGAACCGTGCGCCGATGGCCGGTACCATCACCCGCGTCGCCTATCGCGCCGGCAAGTTCGTCAACGCCGAGCTCGACAAGGCCAGCCACGAGAACGAGCGCAACGGCCTGGTGATCGACACCAAGCATGGCGCCATCGGCGTCGTCCAGATCGCCGGCCTCGTTGCCCGCCGCATCCTCTGCTGGAAGTACGAAAATGGGGCGCTGGAAGCGGGCGAGCGCTTTGGCCTGATCCGCTTCGGCTCGCGCCTCGACGTCTTTCTACCCGCAGGTGCCGAGCCGCGCGTCAGCGTCGGCCAGACGGCGGTTGCCGGTGAAACCGTGCTTGCCGAATTCGGTTCGGCCAAGGGCCCGGTCCTCAGCCGTCGCGCATAAGGAGAGTACATGGAAGGCTCTGAACAGGAAAAACCGGCCGAACCGCCGAAAGCCGCGGGCGACGCGAACGGTTCCAACGACACCGGTCGCGGCCCGCGTCTGCGCGAGATTCCGCTGCGCCTGATGATTCCGAACCTGATCACGGTGCTGGCGATCTGTGCCGGTCTCTCGGGCATTCGGCTCGCCTTCGAAAACCGCATCGAGCTTGCGGTTGCCATGGTGTTGCTGGCGGCATTTCTCGATGGCATCGACGGACGCGTCGCGCGCCTCCTGAAGGCGACGTCGAACTTTGGCGGCCAGATGGACTCGCTCGCCGATATCATCAATTTCGGCGTTGCGCCGGCGCTCGTGCTTTACGTCTTCATCCTGGATCAGGCCCGCTCGATTGGCTGGATCGCAGCGCTGATCTACGCGATCGCCTGCGGCCTGCGGCTCGCGCGTTTCAACGTCATGGCCGAGCGCCAGTCCAAGGCACCGTGGCAGTCGGAGTATTTCGTTGGCGTACCGGCACCGGCTGGCGCCATGCTGGTCCTGCTGCCGGTCTATATCGGTTTGCTGGGCCTGGCGCCGGAGCGCACCTTCGCGCTGATTGCATCGGGCTACACCGTGCTTATCGCGTTCCTGCTGGTCAGTCGTCTGCCGGTCTGGTCCGGTAAGTCGGAAAACAGCCGCGTGCGCCGCGATCTCGTCCTGCCGGCCATTCTCGGTGTCGTCTTCTATGTCGCGACACTGATGACCTACACCTGGGAGACGATGGCGGTAACGGCCCTTGGCTACTTGATCACGCTGCCCTTCGGCGCGCGCTCCTGGCAACGCAAGTATGGCGGCGACTGGCCGGCCCATCCGTCGACGGGTGGGGACGGGCTTCCGGGCGACAAGGACTGACACGGTCCTGCGTTACACGCACAAAGAGAAGGCCACCGTGGTGACACGGTGGCCTTCTTGTTTGGGAAGCGCGCTGAAGCTTACTCCGGCATCCGGTAGTCGACGATCTTGTCTTCGCGGACGATGTAAAGCTTGCCGGTCTCGGTTTGTTGCGGACCAACGAGCGGCAAGAGCTTGGCGGCGACCTCGGAGGGATGCGGCACGGTCTCCGGATCCTCGCCCGGCATCGCCTGCGCGCGCATCGCCGTGCGGGTAGCGCCCGGATCGACGCAGAGAATGCGCAGCGGCAGGCGCTGCGTTTCACCGGCCCAGGTGCGTGCCAGAGCCTCAACGGCAGCCTTGGATGCGGAGTAGGGGCCCCAGAAGGGCTTGCACTTGTGGGCGGCGCTCGAAGACAGGATCAGTGCGCGGCCGGCATCCGACTTGATCAGCAGCGGCTCGAGCGAGCGGATCAACCGCCAGGTGGCATTGACGTTGATGGTCATCACCTTGTCGAACACCTTCGCCTCGACATGGCCGATCGGCGAGATCGTGCCGAGCACACCGGCATTGGCGACCATGATATCGAGTTTGCCCCAGCGCTCGTTGATGGCGCCGCCGAGCTTGTCGATCGCCGCCATGTCGGCGAGGTCGAACGGCACCAGCGTAGCCGAGCCGCCCGCCGCCTTGATCGCGTCGTCCAGTTCTTCGAGGCCGCCGACGGTGCGCGCGCAGGCGACGACATGGGCACCGGCCTTGGCCAGTTCGAGAGCGGTGAAATAGCCGATACCGCGCGACGCGCCGGTGACCACGGCCACCCGGCCTTTGAGATCGATCGTCATTTTGTTGTCTGATTATCCGTTGCTGGCGAGAACCGAGAGTTTGCGGACATTGCTGGCGCCCTCCTGGTCGAGAAGGCGCGTCGGGTAGTCCCCGGTGAAGTAATGGTCGGTGAACTGCGGTGCCTTCGGGTCGCGCTTCTCGCCGCCGACTGCCTCATAGAGACCATCGATCGACAGGAACTCTAGCGAGTCCGCGCCGATGTAACGGCACATGGAGGCGAGGTCGGCATGCTGGTTGGCAAGCAGCTTGTCGCGATCCGGCGTGTCGATGCCGTAGAAGTCCGGATGGAAGATCATGGGGCTCGCAACCCGCACATGCACTTCGCGTGCACCGGCGTCGCGCATCATCTGCACGATCTTCACCGACGTCGTGCCGCGCACGATCGAATCGTCGACGAGGATGACGCGCTTGCCCTCGATCATCGCACGGTTGGCCGAATGCTTGAGCTTCACGCCGAAGGCGCGGATCTGCTGCGTCGGCTCGATGAAGGTCCGGCCGACATAGTGGTTGCGGATGATGCCGTATTCGAAGGGAATGCCGCTCTGCTGGGCATAGCCAAGGGCGGCAGGCGTGCCGCCGTCCGGTACCGGAACCACCACATCGGCTTCGATGGGCGCCTCCTTGGCGAGATTGATCCCCATGTTTTTACGCGACACGTAGATGCTGCGGCCGCCGACGACCGAATCCGGGCGGGCGAAATAGACATACTCGAACAGGCAGAGCCGCTCCGGCTGCGAAACCTCGGGCTTGCGTGCGTCGATCGAGATCGAGCCGTCGGGCTGGATTTCGCAGATGATGACTTCGCCGTTCTCGACGTCGCGGACATAGGTCGCGCCGATGATGTCGAGCGCGCAGGTCTCCGAGCAGAAAATCGGCTTGCCATCGAGTTCGCCCATGACGAGTGGGCGGATGCCGATCGGGTCGCGCGCGGCGATCAGCTTGGTGCGGGTCATCGCCAGCATCGAATAACCACCTTCCATCTGGCGGATGGCGTCGATGAAGCGGTCGGAAGAGGAGGCCTGCTTGGAGCGGGCAATCAGGTGCAGCACGACTTCGGTGTCGGAGGTCGACTGACAGATGGCGCCATCGGCGATCAATTGGCGGCGAAGGGTGAGGCCGTTGGTGAAGTTGCCGTTGTGCGCCACCGCGATGCCGCCGACCTCGAGTTCGGCAAAAAGCGGCTGGACGTTGCGCAGCGCCACTTCGCCTGTCGTCGAGTAGCGGGTGTGGCCGATCGACATGAAGCCAGGCAGCTTTGCGAGCGTTGCTGGGTCCGTATAGTGGTCGCCGACGAGGCCCATGCGCTTTTCGGTGCAGAACTGCTTGCCGTCGAAGGTGACGATACCGGCAGCTTCCTGGCCGCGATGCTGGAGCGCGTGCAGGCCGAGCGCTGTCAGCGCCGCCGCGTCCGAGTGCCCCAATATGCCGAAGACGCCGCACTCTTCGTGCAGTTCATCGCCTTCGAGTTCATCGTGGATTTCCATGGATCTCAGATCGGTCATCACAGTCGCCTTTGCTCCGTACCGGTGCGCATATCGTGATCAAGCCCGCCATCTTCAAGCGATCTTAGCTGAAAACGGCTGCAAGCGTTATTCCCCAAAAGGACAAAGCCCGCGGGGCGGGCTTTGTCGGCAAATCGTTCCTGTCTCAGCCGTTGGTGGCCGGCGCGTCGTCGGCGGGCGCCTGCTCCGGCGTCGTCGACGGTGTCTGGCCCGGCGTCGCCGCCGGGGTTTCGCCTTCACCTTCGCCGGTCGTGTCCTTGCCGCGCAGGCGGTCGAGAATGGTGGCGTCGGCTTCTTCAGGCAGCAGAGCGATCAGCTTGTTGCCGAGATTGTCGAGCAACGGCTTCGATTTCGCCTGGGTGACCCAGGTCGGCTGCTGCTGCGGAGCAACCAGCCAGTTGAAGAACAGCATGGCGACGACGACCAGAAGGATGCCGCGCGCGGCACCGAACAGGAAGCCGAGCGTGCGGTCGAGCGCGCCGATCCGGCTGTCGATAATGAAATCGGCAATCCGCATGGTGATGAAGGAAACGATGATCAGCGCGACCAGGAAGATCACCGCCGCCGATCCGATCAGCGCGACGGTATCGCTGTTGGTGTACTGCTTGGCGTAGGGCAGGAGCTGCGGGTAGAGGAAATAGGCGGCTGCGGCCGCACCCACCCAACTCGCAACCGAGAGCACCTCGCGCGAGAAGCCTCGAACCATGGCCAGGATTGCGGAAAACAGAGCGACGCCGAGAACGATACCGTCGAGAATTGTAATGGGCATTTTGTCCTTACTCCGGACCCGGTTCGTCCGGGTCTCCTCAAGCCTATCCGCCATCGGCCCTGCCTGATATCCAGGGCATTTGCAGCCTGCTCGCGGCCCCTGCAGCGCCGCGCGTCCTTTCGGGAGCGCAAAGGTCGCTGCAATGCTCAGACCTGCTGCATGATTTTGTCCTTAAATCGATCCCGATCTAAGGAAACATGCAGTGGACGGCTTGCGACATCCGCGTCTTCAATCTTCGTCCTCCGCCGGCCTCAGCGCGTTTCGCGAACCCGCGATGCGCGCCACCAAGTCCGGCAGGCTTTCCATTTCGCTCCATCGGCCATTGCCGTTTTTCGGCAATTCGGTGGACGCGGACGGCAGGACCGCCTGCGAGAACCCGAGTTTCTCGGCTTCCTTGAGGCGTTGTGCGGTATGCGCAACCGGCCGGATGGCGCCCGACAAGCTGACTTCGCCGAAATAGACGCAATCGGCAGGAAGGGCAAGCCCGGCAAGCGACGAAACCAGTGCGGAAGCCACAGCTAGATCGGCAGCAGGCTCCGAAATGCGGTAACCGCCAGCGATATTGAGATAGACGTCGTGCTGGCCGAGGCGCACGCCGCAATGGGCTTCAAGCACGGCGAGGATCATCGATAGCCGGGCCGAATCCCAGCCGACGATGGCGCGCCGCGGCGTGCCGAGCGACGTCGGCGCGACGAGCGCCTGCACCTCGACGAGGACAGGGCGTGTGCCTTCCATGCCTGCAAAGACGGCCGCCCCCGGCGATTTCTCGTTGCGCTCGCCGAGAAACAGTTCCGACGGGTTGGCGACCTCGCGCAGGCCCTTGTCGGACATCTCGAAGACGCCGATCTCGTCGGTCGGGCCGAAGCGGTTCTTGACGGTGCGCAGGATGCGGTAGTGGTGGCCGCGGTCGCCTTCGAAATAGAGCACCGCATCGACCATGTGCTCGACGACGCGCGGGCCGGCGATCTGCCCTTCCTTGGTGACGTGGCCGACGAGAACGACGGCGGTTCCCGTCTGCTTGGCAAAGCGGATCATCGCCTGCACGCCGGTCCGAACCTGGGTCACCGTGCCGGGTGCCGAATCGACGATGTCGCTCCAGAGCGTCTGGATCGAGTCGATGATTACGAGATCGGGGCGCTTGCCTTCCGAAAGGGTCGCGAGGATATCCTCGACATTGGTCTCGGCGGCAAGCAACACGTCGCTGTCGGCCGCACCCAGGCGTTGGGCGCGCAGCCGCACCTGCGCCACGGCCTCTTCACCCGAGACATAGATGACGCGGTGCTTGCGGCGCGAGAGTGCGGCAGCGGCCTGCATCAGCACCGTCGATTTGCCGATGCCGGGATCGCCGCCGACGAGCAGCGCCGAGCCGCGCACGAAGCCGCCGCCAGTCACGCGGTCCAGTTCCGAAATGCCGGTCTGGATGCGCGGGGCATCCTCGATATCGCCGGAAAGCGTGGTGAGCGCCACCGGGCGTCCCTTCTTCGGCGCGCGCGACGGACCGCCGCCGATGCCGGCCGTCGGGTCGTCCTCGATGATGGTGTTCCACTCGCCGCAGCCTTCGCACTTGCCGGCCCAGCGGGTGTGGACGGTGCCGCAGTTCTGGCAGATGAATTGTGTGCGGGCTTTCGCCATCGAGGTCGACTTTCGAAATCTGGAGGGCCACCGGCGGCCGCGCGGGGCGGTGACAGAAGAATCACCTTTATCGTCACATAATGCCGTGAAGCGCGGAACAAAAGGTGAATTTTAGCGAAGGCCGCGAGGAATTCACGGGAAAACCGCGTCAGGCGGCGCCGACATAGTTCCTGATGTAACGACGTCCGAGGCTTGTCAGCAGCTCATAGCCGATGGTGCCGCCAGCGCGTGCAACGTCGTCAATGGCGATGTTTCGGCCGAAAAGCTCGATGTAATCGCCCGGTCGCGCTGCACCGGCGGGCAGGTCGGTGACGTCGAAGAGGCTGAGGTCCATGGTGACGCGCCCCACATGCGCAACGCGCTTGCCGTGCAGGAAACCGAATGCCCCTGACGGGGTTGCCTGCCGCAGAGTCACGCCGCCGCCGGAAACAGAACGATGGTAGCCGTCGGCGTAGCCGACCGCGACGGTGGCGATGCGGCTGTCCCTGTCGAAACGGGCGGAGGCGCCGTAGCTTGCCGTTCCGCCGGCAGCAACTTCGCGAATCTGGATGATCCTGGCCTCGGCGGTCACCACAGGCGTCATCGGGTTGACGAGATCGTTGATCGCCTCGCCGCCATAGACGGCGATGCCCGGACGGGTGAGTTCGAAGTGATAGTCGGCACCGAGGAAGACGCCGCCTGAATTGGCAAGGCTCGCGTCGACGCCCTCATAGGCGGCGGTCGCTTCCAGGAAGCGAGCAAGCTGGTAGGCGTTGAGCGGATGCGCCGGTTCGTCGGCACAGGCGAGGTGGCTCATGATGAGCATGGGCGAGAAGCTTGCAGGCCGCGCCGGGTCGTTGGCAAGCGCCACCGCTGCCTCGACCGAGAGGCCCAGCCGGTTCATGCCTGTATCGACATGCAGGACGCAGGGGTGGTCGCCACGTTCGGAAAGCGCGGCCATGAACACGGCAAGCTGTTCGTCGGAGTTGATGACGGGCACCAGGTCATTGTCGAAGAAGAGCTCTTCGTTTCCCGGCCACATGCCGGCGAGAATGTAGATGCGGCCGTCAGGGACGAGGGGGCGCAATTCCGCCCCTTCCTCGGCATTGGCCACGAAGAAATCGCGCGCACCGGCGGCATAGAGGGCAGGGGCCGCGGTTTCGATACCGAGCCCATAGGCGTCCGCTTTCAGGACCGCTGCCGCCCGCGCCTTGCCTGAGCGCGCGTTCATCGCCCGCCAATTGTCGGCAAGCGCACCGAGATCGATCGTGAGGCGGTTGGAGGCGGAGAGGAATTCTGGGGGGAGCATGCCGGACACCTTCGTGGACGATCCGAAGAGCAATACAGCCAACGGCGGATGGTCGCAAACACTCCCCTCTCGCATCGCCGTGGTGCGACGCTGAAGGAAGGATGAGCACTTTTGTGCAAGACGGGATCGGCCAGGATCACTATGGTTCCCGCATGCACACGATTTCGCAGCAACAGGCCATCGATGACACGCCGATTGAGGGCGCCGAACGCACGCGATTCTGGCGGGACGCGCGCTTCATGGGCATGGAATGTCTCACGGCGACCTTCATCACCCACGAATTCGCGCCGCACGCCCACGAGACCTTCAGCATCGGTGCGATCGAGGCCGGCTCGCAGATCAGCAAGATCAAGGGCGAGCGCTCGGAAGCTGGTCCCGGGGACTTCTACCTGATCAACCCCGACGAAATCCACGACGGTCACCCCGGCGGCAGCGGCTACCGTTATCGCATGGTCTATCCGAGCGCCGATCTGTTGGTAAACATCATCGAGGATGTGACCGGCCGCGCCTTCAGGGGAACGCCATCCTTCTCGAAGCGTGTGCTGCAGGATCCGGACCTCGCCTTGTCCTTTCATCAGGCTCACCGAACGCTTGAGCTGGCCGGCGGCACGCTCGAGGCCGAAGAAAAAATGTTCGGCGTGCTTGCGGCGATGTTCGAGCGGCACGGCAGCACGATCATCACCCCGATCGAGACGCGGGAGCAGTCCGCCGTGCATCGGGCACGGGATTTCCTCACCGAGAACTATGCCGAAGACGTCGGGCTCGAGGAACTCGCCAAGGTCGCAGGGCTCAGCCGCGCGCACCTGATCCGCGCCTTCCGGAAGGAATTCCATATCACCCCGCATGCCTTCCTGACCGACAAGCGCGTGCGCGCCGCCAAGACCCTGCTCAGGCATGGCTGGTCGGCGGTGGATGCCGCCTATCAATGCGGCTTTGCCGACCAGGCGCATTTCAGCCGCCATTTCAAGGCGCGCACCGGCGTGACGCCTGGGGCCTTCCGCGCCGGCTGATCACTTTCGTTCAATACGGGACCTGTTTGCGCCTATAGACGTTTTCCGTTTCGCGTGAATGGAGACAAGGACGTTGCAGGTAAGAAGTGCGTTTCAGGAATTTCGGGCGGCGGCGATCACGATGACGCCGCTGATCGTCGCTGTGATGCCGATCGGCCTGGTGTTCGGTGCGGTGGCGGCGGCCAAGGGGCTGACGCCGGCGGAGGTGACGCTGATGAGCGCGCTGGTCTTTGCCGGCGGGTCGCAGTTCGTCGCCATGGATATCTGGACGCACCCGGCGTCCTGGGCCGCACTCGGCTTTTCGGCACTGCTCGTCAACATCCGCCACGTGCTGATGAGCGCCTCGATCGGCGCCAAGCTTGAAGGGTTCTCCGGGCCGGCGCGCTACGCGTCGATGCTGCTCCTCGCCGATGAAATCTGGGCGATGGCCGAAATGCGCGCGAGCAATGCTAAACTCACGCCCGCCTGGTATGCCGGCCTCGCCGTGCCCTTCTACTGCGCCTGGGTGCTGACGAGCCTGACGGGCGCGATGGTTGGCGCCTTGCTGGGCGATCCCAAGGTCATCGGCCTCGATTTCGCCTTTCCCGCCGTTTTCATCATTCTGGTCATGGGGTTCTGGAAGGGGCGAGAAACGGGTGCCGTTCTGGCAGCAAGCGCTTGTGCGGCCGTGGTCACACATCAATTGCTGCCGGGCGTCTGGTACATAGCGGCGGGTGCCGCAGCCGGCGTCGTCGTGGCGATGCTTTCAGGCGGACGCAAGGAGGCCCACGCATGAGCGTCGATCTCAACACATTCCTTGCAATTCTGGCCATGGCGGTCGCGACGATTGCGACCCGCATCGGCGGTCTTGTGCTGATCCGCTATGTGACGATCGGAGAAAACCAGAAGCGCGCCCTTGAGGCCATTCCGCCAGCGGTGCTGATGGCTGTCATCGCACCGACGGCCCTGGTCACCGGTCCGGCCGAAACGATTGCTGCTGCGGCGACGGCCGTTGCTGCAACCAGGTTGCCGCTCCTGGCATCCGTTGCCATCGGCGTGATTTCCGTGGCGCTGTTGCGTCAGGTTTTCGGCGGCGCCTGGTAAAAGGCGCTGCCGGTTGAACCGATCACATTGGGACGGTTCGGTGGAAGTAGAGCGGGCTGGGAAACCGCATACATTTTCCCAGCCCGCTCCGGCCGCCCCCACGGAACGTCAGTGTTCCTCGTATTGGGTGAAGGAGGGATCGGCGAGGTCGGTGAAGCGCGTGAATTCCGACTGGAATGCGAGCTTCACGGTGCCGGTCGGTCCGTGACGCTGCTTGGCGATGATCACGTCTGCCGTGCCCTTAACCTGCTCCATCTTCATCTTCCACTCTTCGTACTTCGGATCGAACTCGTCGCGCGGCTCCAGGTTCTTCACGTAGTATTCCTCACGGAACACGAAGAGCACGACGTCGGCGTCCTGCTCGATCGATCCCGATTCACGAAGGTCGGAAAGCTGCGGGCGCTTGTCTTCGCGGCTTTCCACCTGACGGGAGAGCTGCGACAGCGCGATGATCGGCACGTTCAGTTCCTTGCCGAGCGCCTTCAGGCCCGTGGTGATCTGGGTGATTTCCTGCACGCGATTGTCGCTGGACTTGCCCGAGCCGGTCATGAGCTGGATGTAGTCCACCACCAGGCAGTCGAGGCCGCGCTGGCGCTTGAGGCGGCGCGCGCGCGCAGACAGCTGGGCGATCGAGATACCACCGGTCTGGTCGATGTAGAGCGGCACTTTCTGCATCATCTGCGAGCAGGCGACGAGCTTCTCGAAATCGGCCTCGGAAATGTCACCGCGGCGGATCTTCGACGAGGAGACTTCGGTCTGCTCGGAGATGATACGGGTGGCGAGCTGTTCGGACGACATTTCGAGCGAATAGAAGCCGACCACGCCGCCATTCCTGGCCTTGAATGAACCGTCGGCCTGGACTTCCGGCTCGTAGGCCGCTGCGATGTTGTAGGCGATGTTGGTGGCAAGCGAGGTCTTGCCCATGCCGGGGCGCCCTGCAAGCACGATCAAGTCCGAGCGCTGCAGGCCACCCATGCGAGCGTCCAGCGACAGGATGCCGGTCGATATGCCCGAGAGGCTGCCGTCACGTTCGAAGGCCTGGCCGGCCATGTCGATCGCGAGCGCCACTGCGTCGTTGAACGACTGGAAACCGCCGTCGTATCGGCCGGTTTCGGCAAGCTCGAATAGCCGGCGCTCGGCGTCTTCGATCTGGCCCTGCGGCGGCATGTCGAGCGGCGCGTCGTAGGCGATGTTGACCATATCTTCGCCGATCGTGATCAGCGAGCGGCGAAGCGCCAGATCGTAGATCGCACGGCCATAGTCTTCGGCGTTGATGATCGAAACCGCTTCTGCCGCGAGGCGCGCGAGATATTGCGCGACGGTCAGGTCGCCGACCTTTTCGTCCGCCTTGAGGAAGGTCTTGATGGTGACCGGGTTCGCTGTCTTGCCCATGCGGATGATGTCGCCGGCAACCTCATAGATCTTGCGGTGCAGCGGTTCATGCAGGTGGACAGGCTTCAGGAAGTCCGAAACCCGATAGAAGGCGTCGTTGTTGACGAGGATCGCGCCGAGCAGGGCCTGTTCGGCTTCAAGGTTGTTCGGCGCCTCGCGATAGTGCTGGTCCACCTGATCCTTGCTGATAGGGGATAGCTTTCGCGCCGCGTCATTCATGTCGATTTATCTCTGCCTCTGTCTGGTGTGGCACCGGTTTGCGATCTACCGCGAGCCGGGTCAAGTGCAGGGGGGACACACTCACAAAGCGTCTCATCAGAGCCTCGCGCTTTTCCCGTTGTTCGACTGATCCACAGGCCGGGTTCACAAAAGCGAAGAATCTCGCCTTCCCACAAAGTTGGACGTTGACGAGCGAATCACCCAACCGGGCAAGGGAAGTGTAGCTCTCTCCTCCACCTGCTCAAATCTCCATCTTGAAAGTTGCCCGCTTTTGGATTAGGTAGAACCAAAATAATTAGCATGCTAGTAATATGGAAAAGATACCAATGTATCAGCCCACCGTGAACCGCGAATTGTTCGATGCCCTGTCGCTGCTCAATCGCAAGCTGCGGGCCGTGTTCGATGCTCGGGTGAAGGAGAGGGGGCTGACGCTGTCGCGTGCTCGCGCACTCTTCGCCTTGACCCGGAAGGATGGTTTGAACCAGCGCGAGCTGGCCGATGAGCTCGACATTGAAACGCCGACGCTGGTGCGTTTGCTCGATGGCATGGAGAAGCAGGGGTTCATCGAACGGCGGGTCGAGCTCTCCGACCGACGCGCCAAGCAGATCCACATGACCGAGTATGGCCGCGGCGTCGCCGACGAGATCCTGAGGCTTGCCGATGAGATCCGCGCGGAAGTGCTCGAAGGTATCGACGCCGCCGAACTTGCCGTGACAAAGCGGGTGGTGCGGGCGATCGCCGACAATATCCAGTCGCTGGCACGGGAGTGACGGCGATGAGCGCAGTCTCGACTGCTGCTGCAAACGACAATCGCGGCGCCGCTCTGCGGGAAGCGGGCCTGGCCGGCGATGACAAGGAGGAAATTTCTCCCGTGGCACCGATCCCAGCCCCAGTCTCGGTCCCCGTGCCCGTCCCGGTCGACAAGAACCTGGCCATGTCGGCGGTCTATGTCGTCGGCTCGGTTCTTCTGTTCCTGACCCAGGGCCTGGGCATGAACCTGGCGCTAGCCAACCTGACGCAGGTCCAGGGTGCGCTCTCGGCGACTTCGGTCGAGGCCGGTTGGTTGTCGGCGGCCTACATGGCGCCCAATGTCAGTCTTTCGATCGCACTGGTGAAGATTCGCGCCCAATACGGGCTGCGCCGCTTCGCCGAAATCAGCATCGTCGGCTTCGTCATCGTATCGCTGATGAACGTCTTCGTTTCCGACCTGCATTCCGCCATCGTCGTCCGCTTCATCAGTGGCATCGCCGCCGCACCGATGTCGACGCTCGGCTTCCTCTACATGCTCGAAGCCTTTCCGCCCGCGCGCAAGCTGACGGTTGGTCTGGCACTGGCGCTCACCTGCACCACGATTTCCGCGCCGATCACCCGTCTCATCTCGCCGACCCTGATCGAGTACGGCCAGTGGCATGCGCTCTATACGCTCGAAATGGCGCTGGCGCTGATCGCGCTGCCAATCATCTATCTGCTGCCGCTGACGCCGGTGCCGCATGCCAAGGTCATCCAGCGCATGGATATCCTCAGCTATCTGCTCGTCGCCGTCGCCTTCGGCTGCCTCGCCATCGTGTTGACCATGGGGCGTCTCTACTGGTGGTTCGAGGCGCCCTGGCTCGGCATTCTCCTGGCCGTTTCAATCGCAACGCTGACGGCCGTGGTGCTGATCGAGCTCCATCGCAAGGTACCGTTGATCGACATACGCTGGATCGCTTCGAAGGAGATCGTGCACTTTGCTGCCGTTCTGCTCATCTTCCGCCTGGTTGCCTCCGAGCAGTCCACGATCGCGACGAACTTTTATCAGCAACTCGGCCTCCAGTTCGAGCAGGTCGCGACGCTCTATTGGATCATTCTCGCCGCGGCGATAGCCGGTGGCCTGCTCTGTGCCGTGCTGATGAACCCGCAGCATGCAGAGCGTGCGCACATCCTGGCCCTCGGCCTGCTGGCGACCGGCGCCTATATGGATAGCCAGGCGACGAGCCTGACACGGCCCGAGCAGATGTATCTGAGCCAGGCAATGATTGCCGCGGGCACCGCGCTTTTCCTGCCGCCGGCAATGGCGCGCGGCTTCAAGGCCGCGCTCGCTAAGGGGCCGAGTTACATCCTGAGCTTCATCGTGATCTTCCTCTTCACCCAGAGCATCGGCAGCCTGATCGGCTCCGCAGCCTTCGGCACCTTCGTAACGATCCGCGAAAAATTCCATTCCAACATTCTCGCCGAACAGATGGTCCTGTCGAACCCGCTGGTTGCCCAGCGCGTCAACCAGCTTTCCGCCGCCTATAGCAAAGTGATGGGCGACAAGACCTTGTTGGGTGGCGAGGGCACCGTGCTCCTGTCGCAGCACGTCACCCGCGAAGCCTACATCCTCGCCTACAACGACGCATTCCTGCTTGCCGCCGTGATCGCGCTTTTCGCGCTCGCCGGCCTGCTCCTGCACATGTCCTACAATTGGCTCACGCAGCGGCTGACTGGCCCTGCGCCAATGCCGGCCGCTTGATCAATCGAGTTGATGACCATGCTGAAATTGCTACGTTCCCCAACGACCATCATTGTACTTCTCGCCGGCATCGCCGGCTTGACCCTCGTGCTCTATGCCTGGCGGCTGCCACCGTTTCACAGCTCCGTGGAGATGACGGAGAATGCCTATGTGCGCGGCTACGTCACGATCATGAGCCCGCAGCTTTCGGGCTACGTCGCCGATGTTCCCGTGCACGACTACGAGACGGTCAAGGCCGGGCAGCTGCTGGTGAAGATCGACGACCGCATCTATGCGCAGAAGCTGGCGCAGGCCGAAGCGACGCTTGCCGGACAGAAGGCGGCGCTCGCCAACTCCTATCAGCAGGAACTGTCGGCCAAGGCCGGCATCGCCGCCAGCCAGGCACAGCTCGACAGTGCGAAGGCGGCCTTCAATCGTGCGCGCGCCACCTGGGATCGCATTCGCCCGCTCGCCGAAAAGGGCGTGTCGACGCGCAGCGATGCCGATCAGGCGCGTGCCGGCTTCGAACAGGCCGATGCGGCTGTGAGCCAGGCGGAGGCCGGGCTGGACGTGTCGAAGCAGGCATTGGCGACCACGCTTGGCGCGCGAGCCGGATTGGAAGCGGCCGTGACCGGGGCCGAGGCGGCCGTCGAACTGGCGCGCATCGATCTCGAAAACACCCGCATTGTCGCGCCGCGTGACGGCAGGCTGGGTGAGATCGGCGCGCGGACCGGTCAATATGTGACGGCGGGATCGCAACTGCTTGCGCTGGTGCCGAACGACGTGTGGGTCGTCGCCAATTTCAAGGAGACCCAACTCGACGGCATGAAGGCCGGTCAGCCCGTCATCATCGCGGTTGACGCGCTGCAGAAGAGCGAGCTCACGGGGCATATCGAGCGCTTCTCGCCGGCAGCCGGTTCGGAATTCAGCGTGATCCGCGCTGACAATGCCACCGGCAACTTCACCAAGGTGGCCCAGCGTGTCGGCGTGCGGATCGTGGTCGATCCCGGTCAGCCGCTGGCCGAAATGCTCTCGCCCGGCCTCTCGGTCGTCGTGCACGTCGATAAGGACGCGCCGGCACGGACTGCAGCGGATCAGGCCGTGCCCGTCGCTGCGCATGGGTAATCTGCCGCCTCGCGTCTTGCGATCTTAGTTCTACCCCTCGGGTCAACAAAAAAGCCCGGATCGATGATCCGGGCTTTCGTATTTGGAATGGCCGCTAAGGCTTATTCTTCTTCGCCTTCGAATTCGGCTTCCGGGTTGAAGAAGTCTTCCGGCTTCAGAGCGTCTTCGTCAACGCCGTAGATGGCGTCGGCCGAGGTCAGGCTTTCGCCCTTGGCCTGGCGCTCGGCTTCTTCGGCCGAACGGGCAACGTTGACTTCAACCGAGATCTCGACTTCCGAGTGCAGGTGCAGCGTGACGCTGTGCAGGCCGATCGACTTGATCGGGTGGTTGAGGTCAACCTGGTTGCGGCCGACGTTGAAGCCTTCGGCAGCGAGCACTTCGATGATGTCGCGAGCAGCGACCGAACCGTAGAGCTGGCCGGTTTCACCAGCCGAACGGACGATGATGAAGGACTTGCCGTCGAGCTTTTCGGCAACCTGCTGGGCTTCCGACTTGCGCTCGAGGTTGCGGGCTTCGAGCGTGGAACGCTCGGCTTCGAAACGGGCCTTGTTGGCAGCATTGGCGCGCAGCGCCTTGCCGAGCGGCAGCAGGTAGTTACGGGCGAAGCCGTCGCGAACCTTTACGGTGTCGCCCATCTGGCCGAGCTTGGCGATGCGTTCGAGAAGAATGACGTCCATGTTGGTTTCCTTTCAGTGTTCCAGTTCGTTGGTCAGTTTTTTCCAACCGGCGTGACCGCGATGGTGCGTCGCGTATCGATCAGGCCGGACAGGAGGAAGAAGAATGCCGGGATCGTGAACACGAACACCGACAGGTACGCGATCCACAGCACGGGAAGCCGCCAGGACTTGCCGCGCGTGCGGAAATGGAAGGAGGCGAAGCCGGCGAGCAGAAAGCCCGCGCCGAAGGTTCCGCAGATCAGCGCGCCGATCGTTGCCGGTGCGCCACCGAGGAAGGTCATGACCAGGCCGCCGAGGAAGATGAAGATCGCGTTGCGGTGCATGCGCAGCGTCGAAGGGATATCCTCGCGCGGACGCAACGACCGGCCCGACATCTGCACGATGCGGGTAGCGACATAATAGGCGGTAAAGAGCATCAGCACCCAGATTGCGCCCTGGACGAGGGGCAAGGCGAGCGTGAAGAGCGACTTGATCTGGGCAATGGCCGCCACGTCCGGATTGTAACCCGGATCTTGTGCCTTCACCGCCTGGATGACGATATCGACCATACGGTCGGAGATATCGGCACCATAGCCGACGATGAGGCCGACGATGATCATGCCGATGGTCACGAGACCGGCAAGGTGACTGAGAATATCGGAGAGCGGATACCAGGCGAGCGCTTCATCCGGACCACCGAGTTCGGAAGCCGGACGGGCGAGATTGGCGAGGTGGCTGAGCCAGCCGGCCGGGATCAGCGTAACGACGAGGATCAGCAGCGCGAAATAGGGCGACACGAGCGCGGCGGCGGTGGCGCCTGCGGCAACGATTGCGGTGATCGCCGCTGCATTGCCCCAGCCAAGACCGGCAATGAGGATCGGGAGCGCGGAGGCAGCATAAAGGACGATGGCAAGAGACGACTGCGTGTTCGCGCCCATCGACAAGAGGGCGGCGGTAAAGCCGGCGAGAACGCCGGTCAGCAGCGATGTCCTGTTCACATTCGTCACGTTCGCTGTCCTGCTTCGTGCAGTTAGGGGATGGCAAAGCCCGGCCCCAGCATGGGATTTTGGTGCGTTCACACCAGTTCCGATCCGCGCCCACCGCGGAAGGGAGAGAAAGAGGCGCTCACCGAACGGGAGCGCCTCTCCCTTCAAGTCGGTTTCCGTCGAGTCAGATGACCAACGGACCGTCAGTCGTTCTTAGGAAACGACGTAGGGCAGCAGGCCGAGGAAGCGTGCACGCTTGATCGCCTGGGCGAGTTCGCGCTGCTTCTTCTGGGAAACGGCCGTGATGCGGGAAGGAACGATCTTGCCGCGCTCGGAAATGTAGCGCTGCAGCAGACGGATGTCCTTGTAGTCGATCCGCGGAGCGTTTGCACCCGAGAAGGGGCAGGTCTTGCGGCGACGGTGGAACGGGCGACGAACCGGAGCGGAAGAAACTTCAGCCATTGTCTTTATCTCCTAAAGCTTCTTGATTACGCGCGGTCTTCGCGCGGACGGCGCGGGCGATCTTCGCGGTCGCCACGGTCCGGACGCGGACCACGGTCGCCGAAGCTACGCTCCGGACGGTCGCCATCGCGGCGCGGACGGTCGTCGCGGTCGCGCTTCTGCATCATGGCAGACGGGCCTTCCTCGTGCTTCTCGACGGCGATCGTCATGTAGCGCAGGACGTCTTCGTTGATACGCATCTGACGCTCGATTTCGTGAACAGCCGCTGCCGGAGCGTCGATGTCCATGAGAACGTAGTGAGCCTTGCGGTTCTTCTTGATGCGGTAGGTGAGGGACTTCAGGCCCCAGTTCTCGACGCGACCGACCTTGCCGCCGTTTGCTTCGAGCACGCCCTTGTACTGCTCGACGAGACCGTCGACCTGCTGCGGCGTGATGTCCTGGCGGGCCAGGAATACGTGTTCATAAAGAGCCATTGTGGCTTGCCTTTCTTGCGTTAATCAGCCCGGACCTCGGCGGCTAAGCCTCAACGACTGTTCTTAGTGGCTGAAAGACAGCCGGCAAGAAAGTGTTGTATCGAGACGGTCGAGAGCGGAGACACGGGAGGCCGGAAAGACTTGCAATCCTAACGGCTCCCCTCGAGGAAGCCGGCCCTCCGTTCAGCCACCAGCCAGAAGACCGGGCATTTCGAACAGCGCGCTTATACGCATTTTTCGCCGGAAGGCAAGGCTTGGCGTGTCTTTTAGATATCTAGGCCCGTTCCCTGGTCCTTTTCCACTTGCGCAGACGGCCTGAGGCGTTGGCGTAGGGAGAGGACGTATTGAACTGAATCATTCGGCCAAGCGTCCACTTGCCGTACCACGGTTTCCCGTAGAGCGCGTGATCGTCCCGGACCTTGATCAGCGCTTCCAGCATTTCCCTGCTGCTTCTCAGGCGGGTGAGGAGCTCCTTGGGCGAGAGAGCCCGGTAGTCGGCATAGAACTTCTGGGCGAGCCTGCCGAGCTCGTTCCATTTAAATCCGGTCTCGGGGAAATCGACCGGCTCGCCGCGCTGGTCTCGGTCGATCCACTTGATGACGAGTTCGCCCCAGCCGATGAGGTAGGCGACGAGATCGCCGACGCTCATCGTGGTGCCCTTGGCGTGCCCTTCAAGCGAAGGCTCGCGAAATTGGTCACCTGAGACCTGGTCCAGTTCGCGCATCAGCTTGGCGAACTGGACGTCGATCGCCTTGAGCAACTCCGCTTTTGTCTGGGGCACGGCCATCGGCGATCGATTCTCGCCCTTAGATCGGCATGGGGTAGAGACGGTGCAGCCGCCGAATGCCGTTCACGACATCCTGCGACAGGGTGAGGTCCGCAGCGCCAAGATTGGTCTTCAGCTGTTCCATCGAGGTCGCGCCGATGATGACGGACGCCATGAACGGGCGCGTCAGGCAGAAGGCGATTGCCATCTGGGCAGGATCGAGGCCGTGCTCGCGGGCCAGCTGGACATAACCGGCGACGGCCGGCTCCTGGTGCGGCGTGAAGCGTCCGCCGAGGTCACCGTTGATCGAAAGACGGGAGCCTGTCGGCTTGGCGCCATTCAGGTACTTGCCGGTGAGCAGCCCGGCTGCGAGCGGCGAGTAGGCGAGCAGACCCACATCCTCGTGATGGGACAGTTCGGAAAGGTCGAGATCATAGGCGCGATAAAGAAGATTGTATTCGTTCTGAACCGAGGCGACCCGCGGCAGGCCGTGACGTTCAGCCATGTCGATGAACTTCATCGTCCCCCAGGCCGTTTCGTTGGAAAGGCCGATGGCGCGCACCTTGCCGGCCTTCACGAGGTCGCCGAGCTTGTCGAGGATCGCCCTGAGATCGCCGGCGACATGCGTCTTGTCCTGCTTGGCGGGATCGTAGGACCAGGCATTGCGGAAATGGTAGTGGCCGCGGTTCGGCCAATGGATCTGGTAGAGGTCGACATAGTCGGTCTTCAAGCGCTGAAGGCTGGCGTCGATCGCCTGGTCGATGCCCTCAGGCGTGGTCGGGCTGCCATTGCGAATATAGGGGCGGCCGGGGCCGGCGACCTTGGTCGCAAGTACAACGTCATCGCGGCGGCCGCGCCTTGCCAGCCACTCGCCGATGAAACGCTCGGTGTCGCCATAGGTCTCGGGCGAAAGCGGCGTCGTCGGGTAGAGTTCTGCCGTATCGATGAAGTTCACGCCCTTGCCGAAGGCGTGGTCCAGCTGTTCATGCGCTTCGGCGATGGAATTCTGCGAGCCCCAGGTCATGGTGCCAAGGCAGATTTCCGAGACGGTGATGCCGGTGCGGCCAAGCGTGTTGTAACGCATTGAATGGGGATCCTTGTGAAAGACGTGCGTCGGCCCCGTGGGACAAGGGGTGCGTGCGCCGGAAATGGAGTGATAGCCTCGGCCCTTGGGAGTGTCTAAGGCAGGTCGGCTTCGGGCGGCAAACTTACGCCTTGATTGGTGAAGATCAAGGGCAAAAGGCGGCTGTGGCCCGGTTCGGCGGGCCTTGCGCGCTTGACTCGCCGTTCAGGAATGTGAATGGAGAGGAAACCGGAGCGGGGTAAAGAAAAGCGTATGCGGTTATCCGCCCGCATCCCGCTCTAACTCATAAGAACCGATCACTATGATTTTGTGTCGATTCGACCCAAAATCATAGTGATCTAGGGAAGGGACGATCCCATGAGCATTGCATTCACGTTTCCGGGCCAGGGCAGCCAGGCTGTCGGCATGGGCAAGGATCTGGCGGACGCCTTTCCGGAAGCCGCTGCCGTCTTCGCCGAGGTCGACGACGCGCTTGGCGAAAAGCTGTCCGAAATCATGTGGAACGGCCCCGAGGAAACGCTGACGCTGACCGCGAACGCGCAGCCCGCGCTGATGGCCGTATCGATGGCCGTCATCCGGGTGCTCGAAGCCAAGGGCCTCGACATCAAGTCCAAGGTCTCCTTCGTTGCCGGCCATTCACTCGGCGAATACTCGGCGCTCTGTGCTGCCGGCACCTTCTCGATCGCCGACACGGCGCGTCTCCTGCGCATCCGCGGCAACGCGATGCAAGCAGCCGTGCCGGTCGGGAAGGGTGCGATGGCCGCGATCATCGGCCTGGAGCATGCCGATGTCGAAGTCGTTTGCCGCGAAGCCTCGGCGCTCGGCGCCTGCCAGATTGCCAACGACAATGGCGGCGGCCAGCTTGTGATTTCCGGCGAGAAGGCGGCTGTCGAAAAGGCGGCAGCTCTCGCGTCCGAAAAGGGCGCCAAGCGCGCCCTGATGCTCCCGGTCTCCGCTCCCTTCCATTCGAGCCTGATGGCACCGGCCGCCGACGCGATGCGCGAGGCGCTGGCCAAAGTCGAGAAGCACAATCCCGTCGTGCCCGTGATCGCCAACGTGCTCGCCGCACCGGTCAGCGATGCGAATGAGATCGCCCGCCTGCTGGTCGAGCAGGTGACCGGCCAGGTCCGCTGGCGCGAGACGGTCGAATGGTTTGCCGCCAACAATGTCACGACGCTTTATGAACTCGGTTCCGGCAAGGTCCTGACCGGGCTTGCCCGCCGGATCGACAAGACCGTCAACGGTATTGCCGTCAATACGCCTGCCGATATCGACACGGCACTTGCGGCACTGCTCGCGTAAGCCGTCGAACAAGCGCACCAGTTATAAGGAATCAATCAGATGTTCGATCTTTCCGGCCGTAAGGCTCTCGTCACCGGCGCATCCGGTGGTATTGGTGAAGAAATCGCCCGCATGCTGCACGCGCAGGGCGCGACCGTCGGCCTGCACGGCACGCGCGTCGAAAAGCTGGAAGCGCTCGCCAATGAACTCGGCGATCGCGTGCACCTCTTCCCGGCGAACCTTTCCGACCGTGCCGAAGTCAAGGCGCTTGGCGAAAAGGCCGAGGCCGAGCTCGGCGGCGTCGATATTCTCGTCAACAACGCCGGCATCACCAAGGACGGCCTCTTCGTGCGCATGAGCGACGAGGACTGGGATGCCGTTCTCGAAGTGAACCTGACCGCCGTCTTCCGCCTGACGCGCGAGCTGACCCACCCGATGATGCGCCGCCGTTTCGGCCGCATCGTCAACATCACCTCGATCGTCGGCGTCACCGGCAATCCCGGCCAGGCCAACTACTGTGCCTCCAAGGCCGGCATGATCGGCTTCTCCAAGTCGCTGGCCCAGGAGATCGCGACGCGCAACGTCACCGTCAACTGCGTCGCACCGGGATTCATCGAGAGCGCGATGACCGGCAAGCTGAACGACAAGCAGAAGGACGCGATCATGGGGGCGATCCCGATGAAGCGCATGGGCACCGGCGCGGAGATTGCCTCGGCCGTCGTCTATCTCGCGTCGAACGAAGCCGGCTACGTCACTGGCCAGACGATTCACGTCAATGGCGGCATGGCCATGATCTGATCCGGCTTCCGGGATGTGTCGCCCGTCGAGATTGTGCGGCGGCTGATATTCAACGTCCCGGGAACCGCCTGCCAAATGCCTGAAATTCAATGTTGAGCAAGCGAATGTCAGGCATTTTCGGACTTTGCGACAGACTTAAACCGTGTTAATCGGGCCATGACTGTTAGCAGTCGACCGGTCCCGCCAGGTGTCCGGCAGCCTTGGCTGCCTTGGGTTTGCCGCAGTTCCGGTTGGATGGATTGCCGGTTAGGCCGTCTTGGTCTATCAGGCTTACATAAGAGTACCGGTGCCGGAATAGGCGCCCACAGAAACGAAGGTCGAGGAACTCCGACATGAGCGATATCGCAGAACGCGTAAAGAAAATTGTTATTGATCATCTTGGCGTCGACGCCGAAAAGGTCAGCGAAGGCGCAAGCTTCATCGATGACCTCGGCGCGGACTCGCTCGACACCGTCGAACTGGTCATGGCTTTCGAAGAAGAGTTCGGCGTTGAAATCCCGGACGACGCTGCTGACTCGATCCTGACTGTCGGCGACGCCGTCAAGTTCATCGAAAAGGCTCAGGCCTAATATCTGAGCGGCTACGGCCGTAGACGGGCCGCCTAAAGCGGCCCGTTTCAGCCCAGGGAAGTGGGCTGTCCCGCGAGCGCGGGTTTCGATCAGCAAGCGTTTTCCGCTGTTCCCTCTGATCGTGAATTTAGAACCTTAAAATGGATGCCCGGATCGGGTTCGTTGCACGTGATCCGATCCGGCTCTGAAACTGAAAGATCAGGGTGGGTCGCGGACTATGAGACGTGTCGTTATCACCGGTACCGGCATGGTATCTCCCTTGGGTTGCGGAACTGAGGCGACGTGGGCGCGCCTTCTTGCCGGGCAGAACGCTGCACGCAAGGTAACCGAATTCGAGGTCGAGGACCTTCCTGCCAAGATCGCCTGCCGCATTCCCTTCGGTGATGGCACCGATGCCACCTTCAACGCCGATGACTGGATGGAGCCGAAGGAGCAGCGCAAGGTCGATCCGTTCATCGTCTACGCGATGGCGGCCGCCGACATGGCGCTTGCCGACGCTGGCTGGAAGCCGGAAACCAACGAAGACCAGATCGCGACCGGCGTGCTGATCGGTTCGGGCATCGGCGGCCTCGAGGGCATCGTCGAAGGCGGCTATACGCTGCGCGACAAGGGGCCCCGCCGCATTTCGCCATTCTTCATTCCCGGCCGTCTGATCAACCTCGCCTCGGGCCAGGTGTCGATCCGCCACAAGCTGCGCGGCCCGAACCACTCGGTCGTCACTGCCTGCTCGACCGGTGCGCACGCGATCGGTGACGCCAGCCGCCTGATCGCGCTCGGCGATGCCGACGTCATGGTCGCCGGTGGCGCGGAATCGCCGATCTGCCGCATTTCGCTGGCGGGCTTTGCCGCCTGCAAGGCGCTGTCGACGCAGCATAATGACGACCCGCAAAAGGCGTCGCGCCCCTACGATATCGACCGTGACGGCTTCGTCATGGGTGAGGGTGCCGGTGTCGTCATCCTCGAAGAGCTCGAGCACGCCAAGGCGCGTGGCGCGAAGATCTATGCGGAAGTGGTCGGTTACGGCCTTTCTGGCGATGCCTTCCACATCACCGCGCCGTCGGAAGATGGTGACGGCGCCTATCGCTGCATGCAGATGGCGCTGAAGCGTGCCGGCCTCACGGCTGCCGATATCGACTACATCAATGCACACGGCACCTCGACCATGGCAGACACGATCGAGCTTGGCGCAGTCGAGCGCTTGGTCGGCGAACATGCGTCGAAGATCTCCATGTCTTCGACCAAGTCGGCGATCGGCCACCTGCTCGGCGCTGCCGGTGCAGTCGAAGCGATCTTCTCGGTGCTCGCGATTCGCGACAACATTGCGCCGCCGACGCTCAACCTCGACAATCCGTCCGTGGAAACCAAGATCGATCTCGTGCCGCACGTTGCGCGCAAGCGCGAGATCAACGTGGCGCTGTCGAACTCCTTCGGCTTCGGCGGCACGAACGCCTCTCTGGTCCTGCGCCGCTACACGGGCGCCTGATCGGCCCCCCCTGCCAATCATCGGATCGGTCCAACAAGTCGGTCCGATGATCCTGCTTTTGCCGCATTGCTCGCTACAAGCATCTTTTGGGAGGATGCGTTGCCATTGCGGCGGCGGCGTCGCCCGCTATGTTGGCGCAAGGCATATCTGTCAGTTTGCCATTTAGCTATTGCCGGGAACATGTCGCTCGCCCAGGGATAACCGAAGGCGGCGCGTTCCGAGCGGCTGCAGGTCTCTATCCGATTTACGGATAAGATAAGGCAGGCAGTCATTTAGAGTGTTACAGCGCCCTAAACGCGTCCTATAAGACGTGCGGTTCTGTAAAGTGTCGAGCATCCGTCGCGTTCTCTTGATTGGACGGTGAACCGACACATTTCTGTGGTTCTTGGGTGCCAATGCACCGCGCCGCAGGTCCATTGTAATGAAGACTGCGGTACGTCGCCCGCCAGGTCGGCGCCGTTTATGAAATTGACTTAAGCCTGCTATGGTCCAGTCCGAAATTCGCACCGGGGCAGGAAGAGAATGAGGCTGCGAATTTCGGATTCGGGACAATCGTGAGCGACTCAAACGATAACGGCGCGGCGCAATTCGGCCGCAATGAAAACGCGAGCAACGGGCCGATCATTCCGAAATCGGCAAACGAGGCGCTGCGCCCGGAAAAAGTGCCACAGCCCCCGAAGCGGTCGCGCAAGGCGCGCAGCCAGGTGGTGATCTTCCTGAACTTCGTGATGACCATCATCGTCTTTGCGGCGCTCGCTGGGGCCGGCACGGTCTACTATGCGATGCATCAGTACGAGAAGCCGGGTCCGCTACAGGCGAACCAGAACTTCATCGTCAGAGGCGGCGCCGGCATGAGCGAGATCGCCAGTGGTCTCGAGCGCAGCAACATCATCACCGATGCGCGCGTCTTCCGTTTCGTCTCGGAGGCCTATCTCGACAACGAGACGCTGAAGGCCGGCGAATACGAGATCAAGGCCGGCTCGTCGATGCAGGACGTGATGCAGCTTCTGAAGTCGGGCAAGTCGATCCTCTATTCGGTTTCTCTGCCCGAAGGCCTGACCGTCAAGCAGATGTTCCACAAGCTGTCCGACGATCCGGTCCTGGTTGGCGATCTGCCGAGCGAGCTTCCGCCGGAAGGTTCGCTGATGCCCGACACCTACAAATTCACCCGCGGCACAAAGCGCGGCGAGATTGTTCAGCAGATGGTTGCCGCCCAGAAGGTTCTGGTCGATCAGATCTGGGAGAAGCGTGATCCGAACCTGCCGGTCTCGACGGTCGAGGAGCTCGTGACGCTGGCTTCGATCGTCGAGAAGGAAACCGGCCGCGCCGACGAGCGGCCACGGGTTGCCTCCGTCTTCATCAACCGCCTCGACAAGGGCATGCGGCTGCAATCCGACCCGACGATCATCTATGGCATCTTCGGCGGCGACGGAAAGCCGGCGGACCGCCCGATCCTGAAGTCCGACATCGACAAGCAGACGCCCTACAACACCTATATCATCAAGGGTCTGCCGCCGACGCCGATCGCCAACCCGGGCCGGGCGGCACTCGAGGCGGTCGCCAATCCCTCGCGCACGCCGGAGCTGTACTTCGTAGCCGACGGGACGGGTGGGCATGTCTTTGCCGAGACCCTGGACGAGCACAACGCCAACGTCAGGCGCTGGCGCAAGGTGGAAGCCGAGAAGGCTGCGGAAGCTGCAAAGGCGGCCGCCGACGCGGGAACGGCCGAACCGGCTGCGACAGCAGCGCAACCGCAATAAACGCTTGCATTGTGGACGGATAGATCACGGCGCGGATATCCCTTGCGGGATGCCGCGCCGTCGCCTTATTGCTTCTGCTGAAACACAATGGAGGTGACGATGCCGCTCCAATCGATGACCGGCTTTGCCCGGAGGGAAGGCAGCAGCGGCCGCCGCCGTTGGGCCTGGGAACTGCGCTCCGTCAACGGCAAGGGTCTTGATCTCAGGCTGCGCCTGCCGCAGGGGCTCGAGCGCTTCGAGCCCGAAGTGCGCAGGCTCGCGGCCGATTGTTTTTCGCGCGGCAATCTCCAGATAGGGCTTTCCGTCAGCGGCGCGGAGGCGACCGTTGAAGCGGTGGTCAATCAGGGTGCGCTGACTGCGGTCTTGAACCTGCGCGAACAACTCGGCGATCTCGTCGATCCGGCGCCGCTGAAGTTCGACACGCTGCTCTCTATTCGCGGCATTGTCGATTTTCGTGAACCGGAAGAAAGTGAAGAGGAGCGCGCCGCTCTTGATACGGACATCCTCGAAGGACTGAGGCTGGCGCTTTCCGACCTGCGCATCATGCGCGAAGACGAGGGAGCCGTGCTCTGTCAGATCCTGCTGGCGCAGGTTGAAGGCATTGAGACGCTCACGGCGACGGTAGAGGCCGATCCATCGCGCAGCACTGCGGCGATCGCTGATCGGCTCGCGCAGCAGGTGGCCCTGGTCATGGACAATGGCTCCTCGCTCGATCGGGAACGCCTCTACGCCGAGGTGGCACTGCTTGCCACCAAGGCGGATCTACGCGAGGAGATCGACAGGCTCGGCTCTCACATCGTTGCTGCCCGCGATCTGCTGTCGAAGGGCGGCCCCGTTGGCCGCAAGCTTGATTTCCTGGCACAGGAATTTAACCGAGAATCGAATACCATCTGTTCCAAGTCGAATGCGGCCGCCGTATCGGCCGCCGGCATCGAACTCAAGGTCGTCATCGACCAGTTCCGCGAACAGGTCCAGAATCTGGAGTAAAGCATGGCCCCGGCGACCCCTTCGCCCATCAAGATTGCCCGTCGTGGGCTGATGCTCGTCATTTCCTCGCCGTCCGGCGCTGGAAAATCGACGATCGCGCGCAACCTTCTGGAAGCCGATCCGGAGATGAGCATCTCCGTCAGCGTGACGACGCGCCAGCGCCGTCCGAGCGAAATCGACGGACGGCATTATCATTTCAAGTCGATCCGCGAATTCGAAGCTCTGCGGGCGACCGACTCGCTGCTCGAATGGGCGGAGGTGCACGGCAATTTCTACGGCACGCCGCGTGATGCCGTCGAGGCGGCGATGGCCGCCGGCCGCGACATGCTCTTCGATATCGATTGGCAGGGTGCCCAGCAGCTTCAGGAAAAGATGGCGGGCGACGTCGTGTCGATCTTCATCCTGCCGCCGTCGATGGCCGAACTGCAGTCGCGCCTGCATCGCCGGGCGGAGGACAGCGAAGAAGTGATTGCCACCCGGCTTGCCAACTCGCGCGCCGAGATCGAGCATTGGCGGGAATACGACTACATTGTGCTGAACGACGATCTCGACCGCGCGTTTTCTGCGGTGCGGGCGATCGTCGAGGCTGAGCGTCTGCGCCGCGACCGGCGCCCTGGTCTGTTTGACTTCGTCAACGGGCTCCTGACGGAAAACCCGTTCTGACAGCTGCAAAAGAATGGCTCCTTCGGGAGCCATTTTCGAATCGCGCCATACCTCGCCCGGCCAAATGACCAGTCGCGATTGGTCGCTCGCCTAGAGGCAGTTTGCCAAGCGGCAGAATTCTTCCACCGAAAGCGTCTCGGCCCGCCGTTGCGGATCGATGTCGGCCTTTGCCAACAGGGCTTCGCCGCCAAGCGGCTTCAGGCTTTGCCGCAACATCTTGCGGCGCTGGCCAAAGGCCGCGTGTGTCACCTTCTCCAGAGATCGGACGGAACAGGGGATAGGATTTTCCACGGGCTCCAGATGGACCACAGATGACGTCACCTTGGGCGGCGGCGTGAATGCTTGCGGCGGCACGTCGAAGGCCATCCGTGCCCTTGTACGCCAGCCGCAGAGCACGCCGAGGCGCCCGTAGTGATCGTCATCCGCCTCGGCGACGATCCTGAGGCCCACTTCACGCTGGAACATCAGCGTCAGCGATTGCCAGAAGGGCGGCCAGCGCTCGGGCAGCAGCCAGTTGACCAGCAATTGCGTGCCGACATTGTAGGGCAGGTTGGCGATGATCTTGACCGGTCCGCCGTCGGCAAGCGTCTCGAACGGCGTCTTCAAGGCGTCGCCTTCGATCACCTGCAGCCGGTCGGGATAATGCGCACCGATTTCGGCAAGCGCCGGCAGACAGCGGGAGTCGCGTTCGATCGCGATGACCTTCTTGGCGCCAAGCGCCAGGATCGCGCGCGTCAGGCCGCCGGGACCAGGGCCGACTTCGATGACCGTCACCCCTTCGAGCGAACCGGCGGTCCGCGCGATCTTCTGTGTCAGGTTGAGGTCGAGCAGGAAATTCTGGCCGAGCGCCTTCTTGGCGTCGAGGCCGTGGCGCTGGATCACGTCGCGTAAGGGGGGAAGACCGTCGAGCGCGGCCATCAGCGGGTATCTCCTGGCATATTGGCCGCAAGCGTTGCGGCAAGGTCGAGGGCAGCTCTCAGGCTGTCGTCGCGCGCGACGCCCTTGCCGGCCAGACTGAAGGCCGTGCCGTGGTCGGGCGATGTGCGGATGAAGGGAAGCCCGAGCGTGACGTTGACGCTGTCGTCGAAGCCGAGAGCCTTCGCCGGGATCAGCGCCTGATCGTGGTACATGCAGATCGCAACGTCGTAGGTCGCGCGCGCCCGATCGTGGAACATCGTATCGGCGGGCAGCGGCCCTGACGCATCGATGCCTTCAGCACGTAGCCGGTCGATGACGGGACGGATGATGGCATCATCCTCAAGGCCGAGCGCGCCGTTTTCGCCGGCGTGTGGATTAAGCCCGGCAATCGCGAGGCGGGGGCGCTCAAGCCCGAAGCGGTTGCGCAGATCAGCCGCCGTTATCGCGCAGGTGCGATAGATGAGGTCCGGCGTCAGTTGGTCCGGCACATCCTTCAGTGGGATATGGATCGTGACGGGGACGGCGCGCAGTTTCGGCCCGGCAAGCATCATGACTGGCAGCACAGGTTGCCCCGTCGCTTTCTCTGCGAGATCCGCCAGATATTCGGTATGGCCCGGAAAGCGGAAGCCGGCATCGTAGAGAACTGCCTTGGCGATCGGGTTGGTCACGACCGCGGAGGCTTCGCCTGCAGTCACGAGCCGCACCGCCGTGTCGATCGCGCCGATGACGGCGCTAGCATTGGCGGTGTCGGGATCGCCTGCAGTGACCGGAGCAGGGCAGACAAGCGGCAGCACCGGCAGTGCTGCGCCGAACGCGGACATGGCGCCGGCACAATCCGTCTCTCGAAGGGGAACCGAATAGCCGAGCGTCGTCGCACGTGCGGCAAGCACCGCAGGATCGCCGATGAACAGGAAAGGTGCCGTCGCGTGTTCGCGGCGGCCAAGCCAGGCCGAAAGGCTGATGTCCGGCCCGATACCGGCCGGGTCGCCCATGGTCAGGGCGAGTGGCCCGCCGGTTGGTTCGCGCATGTTGCCGTTGTGCTTACTTGTTGACGATCTGTGCTTTCTTGCGCAGTTCCTCGAGATATTTTTCGCTGTTCGGATCTTCTCCGCCGGCCTTCTTCTTGCCGATGTCCTCGGCACGGAAGACGATTTCGGCGGCCGTGTCGTCGTTGACTTCACGCTTCTTGCAGATCGCCAGGTATTCGACGCCCTTTTCGGTCACGCGGGTTCCGGTCGTACCGTTCTCCCCGGCCTTCTCGACCAACGGCTTCCACTCGTCCGGCAACTGCTGGGCAAGCATCCGGCCGAGATTGCGGATCGAAACGTCGCGATAGTTGGCGGCAAAGGTCTTCGAAGTCTCGCAGCCCGGGAACTGTGACCGGGAGGCGTTCGCCTCGGCCTGCCGCTTTGCCGTGATGGCGCCGCGCTTCTTCTCCGGAATGACGAAGATCACCTGCTGCAGGAAGTATTCGGTGGTCACCGGCTTGTTGCCGCCGCCTTCCATCATCCGCTTGACGAGATCGGCGCCCTGCAGTCGGCTCGAATTGCCGTAGCGGAAGTTGACCGCGCGCGGCCAGCTCATCTGTACGGCGATGAATTGCTTGAAATGATCGGCGCCGACACCGGCCTGATCCAGGATCTTGCCAAGCTGTTCCGCCGAAAGCTTGTTGCCCGCAGCAAAACGTGCATAGGCGGCATCGACGTCCTGCGTGCTGACGGATTGTCCGATACGAACGATCTCGGCGCGCTTGAGGACTTCGTCCACCAGTTGCTTCTTCGCTTCCTCGGGGCCGCCCTTCTGGCGCTGAAGGCGCAGGAATGCAACCCGTTTGGCAATATCGCCCGAGGTGATCACGGTGTTGTTGACCGTTACCTTGACCTGGCTTGCAGCCTGCGCACCGGCACACGCCGCGATGCTCAGGGCTCCGGCCACAGCCAATACCGAAAGCGTCCTCGAGATTGACATTTTCCCGCCCATTACCTTTTCCTGTTTGCCGGACGATCGTCGCCGTCGGGCCTTGTCCGCCTACCGGCTTTGCGCCGTTGCCTTATCTTGTCGGAGGAAATGCATAATACATGCGGCCAAACGATGACAAGACCGTTTGAGCAGCCCAAAATTGCCCGAGGGGGCGAACTTCGCGTTCCGCCCCCTCGTTTCAATGACCTTAATAGTAATCCAGCTCTTCGAACTTGGTGTCGCCGACATTCACGTCACCGAGCGTACGGAAGCTGATTCTGGCGCCGATCGACCAGTCGTTCGCCAGCGTGCTGCCGGTATCGCGTTCCTGCTTGTAGACAAGCGAGAACAGGGTGTCCTGATCGTCGTAGGTGATGCCGAAGCCGTTGCGCGTGATGACGTCCTGGTTGATGTCGTAAGTGATGGCACCAAAAACCGACCAGTAGTCATGGAACTTGTAGGCGGCCGCCGTCTGGATTTCGTCCTGGTTCACCTGCGAGCCATAAAGCGGCTGCGCTTCGATGCGCGTATAGGTCATCGCCGCCTGCCACGTCGTGCCGAGATAGCCGACGGTCGCATCGGCACGGCGCAGTGCCAGATCCTTTTCGTCGAGGCGGCCCGAGAGGCTCGCCATCAGGCCCGACGGTGCGTCGATGCCGAACATCGCGACATAGTCCGAGCGCTTGGTTTCCAGACCGGAATTCGCGCCGGCCTTCACCAGGTCGTCGGTTGCGAAGGAGTTCAGGCCTCCGAGATGGAAGGATTGGCCAACGATGCTGCGCAGGCCGTAGCCACTGTCGAAGGTCCCGGTATAGCGGAAGCCGACATTGGCACGCGTACCACCTTCGACCCGGTCGAAGCCAGAGAACTTGTCGCGGTCGAAAAGGTTGGTCGCATCGAACACGAAGCTCTGGGCGTCTTCGTTCGGCAGGCCACCGGCATCCTGCTCGTCAGGGCGTGCGTAGAGCTGAGCGATCGGCTCAAGCACGTGGCTGCTGTTTTCGCCGACGAACAGGATCGGGTAACGGGCTTCGAGACCGGCGGTCAACATGCGCCGCGTCGCCGCGTCGCTGGTGTCGTAGTCGCCGGTGTAGAGCGGTCCCGGCGCGTCCATGTTGAGGCCGAGGACATCGCCGCGCGCCGCAAGGAGCGGCGTGATCACGAGACCGCCGGGAGCGATGAACATACGCTTCCATTCAAGCTCGCCGGTCAGGCGGTGGGTCGTGCCCTCGAGGCCGCGGAAACGATTGACGACACCGGGGACGGTTTCGAGGTCCAGCCGGTTTCGTTTGACGTTCGTGAAGTTGACGGTTGCCGAAAGCTCGCCGCCCAGCACGGGCTTTGGCGCCTTGTAGGAGTAGTCAAGGACCTGCGTAACGGGTTGCTGGTTTTCATTGATGCTATTCGGGTCCGCGTCCTGAATGTCGAAGTAGAAGGCGCGCAGATCGAAGAAGTTTCGCTTGCCGAGGCCGGTCAGATAGGCCTGGTTGACATAGGTCGTGCCATCGAAGTTCGACAGTTCGTAGGTCTTGGCGAAGTTGGCATCCGACTGGACGAGGACGTTCCAGCCGAACGTCCAGCGCGGGTTGATCTCGAATTCGGCCTTCGACCCGATCATGCCGCGATTGGTCTTCTCCGCGTCGACCGTGCCGGGTGTGAACTTGCTCTTGTCGAGCTGGCTGATGCCGGCGACGTTCAGGGTATGGAAGCCGTTGTGGAAGCGCTGGCGGAATTCGCCCTCGAGAAGGAAGCCCTGCCGGGTCAGGCCCGTCACGGTTGCCGTCGCATCCATATAGGGCGAGATCGCCCAATAATAGGGAACACCGACGCCGACGCCGAGCTTCTGGGCAGAGCGGAATGTCGGGAACAGGAACCCGCTCTTGCGCTTGACCGTATGGTCGGGCAGCTCCATCACCGGGATATAGGCGATCGGCTTGCCGAAGAGCTCGAAGCGGGCGTTCTCGAGGCGAATCGTCCGCGTGCGACCGTTCTGAATGACGCGCTGTGCCTTGATATGCCACAGCGAGCGATGCTCCGGCTTGGTCGAGCAGGGCGTGCAGGCCGTGTAGACAGCCTCGTTGAGGATGAATTCTTCACCGTTCCGGCGCTCGCCGCTCGTTGCGGCCAGGCGGGTCAGGTCGGTCGTCTCGATGCGCAAGGCGTCGACGAAACCGTTGCCGAAGTCGTCGGTGACATCCATCTTGTCGGCGTAGACGACGTTGCCGCCCGGCTCGACCAGTTGAACTTCTCCAATTGCATGTATACGGCCCGCCTTCTGGTCGTACTCGACCTGACGGGCCACCATCTTGTAGCCGCCGTAGTCGATCTGCACGTTGCCGCGCACGATCACCTTCTCGGCGTCTTTGTTGTAGACGAGCTCATTGGCGGACAGAAGCAGCTTGGCGTCTTCTGGCATGTTCGGACGCAGCGAATCGAGCCGGTCCGAAGACTGCTGCGCCATCGCAGGCGCACTCATTCCCATGGCAAGTGTCTGCAGCGCCACGCCTGCAAGCAGGGTAGCGTTGATCAGCGTCATGCGTTTGCGGTTCACTACCGCCACTAGCCATCCTCCTGATTTAAAAGAATCGTCGAGCCCAGCGCCATCGCTACAACAACTGGCAACCAGGCTGCAACGAAAGGAGGCACAATGCCGCTGCTCCCGAATGCTTTGACAAGCACGGTGACGACATAAAGCACGAAGCCTGAAAGGATGCCACCGAGAATTACGGAGCGAGATTGGTTGAACCGGCTAAACTTGAGCGACACGCAGGCGGCTATCAGCGTCATGGCGACGAGAAGCAGCGGCAACGAGAGCATCGAGTGGAATTGGGTTTCCATGCCGTTGGTTGAAAAACCGAAGGAGCGAGCCACCTCGATCTTCGCCGGAAGGTCAAAAAACTGAATGGAATCAGCCTTTGCAAGACGTTCCTGAACAAACTCGGCTTTCAGATTGGTGCTGAGTTGTGCTGTTTTCAAACGGCGCGGCAGCTGTCCGTTGCGCGTTTCCGTTACTTCGTTAAGAAGCCAGTAACCATCTTCGAGTTTCGCGGACGTCGCGTCCTGTCTCAGAATGATCGTTCCCTGTGGATCAAAGTGGATGACGGTGACGTTGAGAAGCGTCGTGCCGTTGTCCTGGACCGAGCGCGCGCCGATGATTGTATCGGTACCGTTGTAGATCTGTCGCAGCCATGGAATCGATCCGGCATCCGAGGATCGCGAGGCGCCCCATTCCGCCAGCAGCGCCTCACCACGCTTCGTTCCCCAGGCGGCCAGCGGGTTGAGCGCGACGACGGCGAGCACGCCGAAGAGGAAGGCGCCAAGAATGAAGGGGCGCAGGAACTGCCAGACGGAAATACCTGCGGCGCGCGTCACGACCAGCTCGTAGCGCCGGTTGAGGGAGATCAGTGCCGCCATTGCCGAAAACAGCGCGACGAATGGAATCGTCTGCTGCAGGATCAGCGGGATACGGAGGGCGGTCATCAAAAGGGCGCCGGTGATCGAATAGTGCGGCAGGTTTGCCAGGCGGCTTGCCTGTTCGCTGAAGTCGATGATGAAGATCAGCGAGAAGATGCCGACGAGGAACCAGAAGGTGGTGATCACATAGCGGATGAAGAAATAGCGTCCGAGCGTGCCCATCATGACGGCTGCCCTCCCTCGGCGTCACGCCGCACGAGGCGCAGGCGAACCAGGAGGTCCTGCAGCTTTTCCTGTCCGGTCATCGGGATATCCAGGCGCTTGTTGCTCATCAGCTGGTGAATGCACAGCCCACCGGCTGCAAGCGGCACGATATACATCAGCGGCACGAACCAGATGGAATCCTCGGCGCTGTTGCCGGCGTAGAAGGTCATCCAGCGGATGAGCAGCGCCGTTCCGAGCGCGCTCACCATTGGATGGACGCGTGCTTCCCGGTGAGACCGCGCATCGCTGCTGAAGACCAGCGCGATCAGGCCGAAGAGCAGCGGAAAGGTCCACTCCGTCAGGCGGCGGTTGATCTCGGCGGTGAAGGCAAGCGGCTTGTTCTTGTAGACCTGATCGTCTGGGTCGGGATTGAGAAGCCCGGCCAGGTCGCGGTCCTTCGCCCGGATCGTTGCCTCGCGCGTCGTCTTGGTCATATCGGCCAGGTCGAAGGCATAGGAATCGAACTTGATGATCGAGACGCTGCCGTCAGGCAGTTTGCGTTGTACCTCGCCGTCCTTCATCACCAGCGCGGAGCTCTTTTCATCCACCGCACCTTCGCGGGCGTAATAGACGAGCTCGAAGGCGGGATTGCGTGAATCGGCAACGAAGATGCCCTGCAACACGCCACCGCTGCGCCGTGCGCCGACCTGAACATAGAGCCCGTCGGCAACCTTGCGGAACGAGTTCTCCTGAACGACGGACGACAGAAGGTCGGCGTTGGCGGTCGCCAGCATCTTGCGTACCGAAACGCGCGAGTAGGGCTCTACGAAATTGTCGACCACGAAGGACAGGACGCTCAGAGCGGCCGCCAGATAGATGACCGGCCGGATGATGGCCATGCGCGAACTGCCGGCGGCGTTGAGCACGGTCAGTTCCGAATCGGTGTTCATCGTCGTCAGGGTCTGGGTGACGCCGATGACCAGTGCGAAGGGCAGGATGATCGGGATGACCGAAGGCAGGATGAGGGTTGCCAGTTTGGCGAAGGCCAGAACCGACTGGCCGCTGTCGGTGACCAGATTGACGTTGGCAAGCGCCTGCGTCGTCCACACAATGCCGAGCAATGGCAGGAGTGTCGCGAGGAACATGACCAAGGCACGCCGGAAGATGTAGCGTTCGATCAGCTTCATGCCCGTGTCCGGTCCAAAGTCCTGCTCATGTTTCTGTTCCGGCGGCATCGGACCGGGCATTGCCCGGGTCCAAGCCGAAGCCCGGTTCTTAGCCGCCATTTCGTGTCGCTCAAATTGTGAAGCAACAGGGATAATTTAAGGCGAAGAACCTCGGTTAACCGCATGTAAACATCCGGGGGCATCTTGCCAAGCGGTTGAAAAGCGAGAAGGGTGCCGGCCACAGCTTTGACGGTGGCGAATGTTGCGAATATTTTCCACTGTAGCCGCCCGGTAACAGGGCGGATCGCCATAGGCCTCGTCGTGTCGTCCCGATGCGTCGCGGCCAGATCACCTTGCCCTGGCGCCCGGCTCTCGGAAGCTATTTCCGATTCTCCGGCTGCGCACGGAAACAGGAAAATATCCCGGAGTTTTTCAATGCCGATGAAGTTCGAGTTCACCTTTGCCAAGTCCCACCGGCCGAGCGGCGGCGTTGCCGTGCTCCTCAAGACGTCCGGCGGCGCAGCCGCAGCCGGCGCCGATGTCGCCGATCCGGAAGACGTCGTGACGAAGGCAGCCAAGGTGAAGAAATTCACCGGAAAGGCATTCTCCAGCCTCGATATCGTTGCGCCACATGGCTCGCCGGCAGATCGAATCATCGTGTTCGGGCTTGGAGAGGCGGATGCGCTCTCGGATCACGATTGGCTGAAGGCCGGCGGCGCCGTTGCGGCGAAACTCGGCTCGACCGACAAGGTGACCGTTTTCGTCGACGCGCCCGGGGTCGAGGTGACCGGCAAGGCGGCCGCAGATTTCGCCCTCGGCATGGAGATGAACGCCTACAGCTTCGACGGCTACAAGACCAAGAAGGCCGATGACGAGGCCAAGTCCTCCGGCAAGCCGACCAAGGTCACAATCGTCACGGGCACCGTCATTGCCGCGAAAAAGGCTTTCGGCACGGCAGAGGCGGTCGCCGAAGGCGTGTTTCTGGCGCGCGACCTGGTGAACGAGCCGGCCAACGTGCTGGGACCGGTCGAGTTCGCTGCCAAGGCGAAGGAACTGGAGAAGCTCGGCGTCGAGGTGGAGATCCTCACGGAAAAGGAAATGAAGAAGCTCGGCATGGGCGCGTTGCTCGGCGTTGCCCAGGGATCTAGCCGCCCGCCGCGCCTCGTCATCATGCAGTGGAAGGGCGGCAAGGCCAAGGAGCGGCCGCTCGCCTTTGTCGGCAAGGGCGTCGTCTTCGACAGCGGCGGTATCTCGATCAAGCCGGCCGCCGGCATGGAGGAAATGAAGGGCGATATGGGGGGGGCGGCTGCCGTCACCGGCCTCATGCACGTGCTGGCCGCCCGTGAAGCCAAGGTCAACGCCATCGGCATCATCGGTCTTGTGGAAAACATGCCCGACGGCAGCGCCCAGCGCCCCGGCGACATCGTAACCTCGATGTCCGGCCAGACGATCGAAGTGATCAACACCGATGCCGAAGGCCGTCTCGTGCTCTGCGATGCGCTCTGGTACTGCAACGATCGCTTCAAGCCGCAAGCGATCGTCGACCTTGCGACGCTGACCGGCGCCATCATGGTCGCGCTTGCGACCCATCACGCCGGCCTGTTCTCCAACGACGATCGCCTGGCGGGGCAATTGCTTGCCGCCGGCATCGCGACGCAGGAACGCCTGTGGCGCATGCCGCTCGGCAAGGAGTACGACAAGATGATCGACAGCAAGTTCGCCGACATGAAGAACACCGGCGGCCGTCACGGCGGCGCGGTGACGGCGGCGCAGTTCCTGCAGCGATTCGTCAAGGACACGCCATGGGCGCATCTCGATATCGCTGGCACCGCCATGGGCGCGCCGACGGATGAGGTCAACCAGTCCTGGGGCTCGGGCTTCGGCGTTCGGCTGCTCGATGAGCTGGTGCGGGCGAGCTACGAATCCTGACCGGCCGTGCCTGACGTGACGAAAGGCGGGCGGCAATCGGCATGACCGAGATCCTGTTCTATCACCTGACGGAATCGAAACTCGAAGACGCGCTGCCGCCGTTGCTCGACAAGAGTGTCGAGCGCGGCTGGCGGGTGGCGGTGCAGACGATCGACGCCGAGCGGCGCGACGCACTGGACACGCATCTCTGGGTCTATCGCGACGAGAGCTTCCTGCCGCATGGCACGGATGCCGGCGATTTCGCCGCAGATCAGCCGGTTTTGCTGGTGGCCGACGAAGGCAATGCGAATGCGGCGACGGTCCGGTTCGTGATCGACGGCGCCAGTCCACCTGACGTTTCGACCTATGAGCGCATCGTCTTCATGTTCGATGGCTACGATCAGGTCCAGCTTGAAGGCGCACGCGCCCATTGGAAGCGGCTGAAGGGGGAGGGGCACAACCTCACCTACTGGCAGCAGAACCGCGACGGCCGGTGGGAAAAGAAGGCCTGAGTTTACAACACATTGCGACGAAAAAAGCCCGCGGCCGAAACCGCGGGCTTTGTGTTGCTGCCATCTCCAGAAAATCAGTCGTGGAAGGCTTCGACGAACTTGCGCTTGCCGAGCATGAAGGCATCGGCAACGTGGCGTAGCGGCGCCAGATCGACGTCCGACCGTCCGGCTTTGACGATCTCGGCGAAACGCCGATAGAGCATCGGATACTCCTGTTCCGGTTCCTGATGCACGAGCTTGCCGTCGACGGCGAGCTTGGCGCCGCCTTCGGACAGCACCATCTCGCCCGCCGCTGTCCGGGCTACGATGTCCCAGCTCTGTTTGCCGGTCTGGCGCCAGTCGAATTCGGCGGAAACCGGAAGTTTCTTCCCATCCGTGAAGGTGATGTTGGCAGCGATCGGCGCGTCGCGATTCTCGGGGAATTCGAGCACGGCCGATGTTACGAACAGCGGGCGCGGCAGAATGTGGGTGACGATCGAAAGCGCGTTGATGCCGGGATCGAAGACGCCGAGGCCACCTGCCGCCCAGATCCATTCTTGGTTCGGGTGCCAGTGGCGCACGTCTTCCTTCCAGATAACCTGGACATCATTGATCGTCGTTGCCGCCAGGAAGGATTTTGCCGCTTCCACGGCCGGCGCGTAGCGGGAGTGCCAGCTCGCAAACAGCGACAGCCCCTTCGATGCCGCGAGTGCCTCAAGGTCCGCGACCTCGCTGAGGGTAGCGCCCGGAGGCTTTTCCAGGAACACATGCTTGCCGGCGTCGAGCGCCGTGCGGGCCGCCTCGTAGCGATACTGCGGCGGCATGCAGAGCGACACGGCCTCGATCGCAGGCACGGCTTCGAGCATAGCTTCGATCGATTTGAAGTTGTCGATGCCGTCGACCGTGCCATGCCGGCTTGCGGCTGCGATTAGGTGATAGTCGCTGTTCTTGGCGATCGCCGGCAGATGCTGGTCGCGAACGATTTTGCCGACGCCGACAAGGGCAATTTTGATGGGGGCCATGGTGTTCCGCTCGATTTGTATGACTTATTGTCGGCACTTGTAGCAGATTGCGCAGGGCGGACAAGCGCCGCCGGTGGGTCGTCAGCATATGCCATCAATGTCGGGGAAATCGACCGATCATCATTTCCTCTGACCGCCACTGCGCTAGCTCTACCACCGGACGTGCCGTTTCGTCTCGTCAACCGGACTGGCGATAGGGCGATCTGACCGCCCAAGAGGAGTGAACCATGCAGCAGCAAATCCGCCGTGCGAGCCGCGCCGAACTCGACGTGATGATCGAGTGGGCGGCCGAGGAGGGATGGAATCCCGGGCTCGGTGATGCCGGCCCTTTCTGGGAGGCCGATCCGGACGGCTACTGGATAGCGGATGGAGAGGACGGGCCCATCGGAGCTATCTCGCTGGTGCGATACGATGAAAGCTACGGCTTCCTCGGCTTCTACATCACGCGACCGCAACATCGCGGCAAGGGGATCGGCCGGCTGTTGTGGCAACAGGCGATGTCGGCCGCCGAAGGACGCATCGTGGGTCTCGATGGCGTAGTAGCCCAGCAGGACAATTACCGCCGGTCCGGTTTCACCTACGCCCACGCGAATATCCGCTACGGCGGCACGATCGACGTCGTCGAGCCGCCGGGAGCCGATCTGTTGGAGGTTGCACCGGTTCACATGCCGCTTCTGATCGAATATGACCGCCGCTTCGTCCCCGCGCGACGCGAGGCGTTCCTGCGCGAATGGCTGAAGTCGAGTGATGGGCGGCGCAGTGTCCTGCTGCTGCGCGACGGCGCGGTCGCCGCCTCTGGGACGATCCGGGCCTGCCGAAACGGGTTCAAGATCGGACCGCTTTTCTCCGACAGCGAGACCGCCGCCGATCTGGTCTTCCGCAAGCTCGCCGCCAGTGTCAACGGCAGCGAGATTTACCTCGACATCCCCGAACCCAACGCTTCGGCCAAGGCGCTTTGCGATCGCTACAATCTTCGCCCGGTGTTCGAGACGGCGCGCATGTATCGCGGTCCGGACCCGGGGCTGCCACTCGTCCGGATCTACGGCATCACCACGTTCGAACTGGGCTGAAGGCCGGGCCGGCCAGTGTCAGCCGGCCATCGCCTCTTCATATTCGGCGGAAAGGTCGAGCCATTGCTCTTCTGCGTGGGCGAGTTTCGCGGCCGCGTCGGAGCGTTCCTTGGCCTTCTGGGCAGCTTTCGCAGGCGATTTTTCGTAGAGCGCCGGATCGGCAAGTTCCACATCAAGTGCCTGAATCAGTTTCTCCAGCTTTCCGGTCAAGGATTCGATTTCATTGATCTTCTTGCGAAGTGGCGCCAGCGAAGCGCGCTTGTCGGCATTGACCTTGCGCTGGTCCGCCTTCGAAAGACTGTCATCGATACCGTTTGGCCTGGGCTTGTCGTCCTTGGCCTTCGGCCCTCCGACGATCAGGCTGCGGTAGTCCTCGAGGTCACCATCGTAGCTCGCTACCGTCCCATCGCGCACCAGCCATAGCCGGTCCGCCGTCGCCTCGATCAGGTGCCGATCGTGCGAGATCAGGATCACGGCACCGGAATAGTCGTTGAGCGCGGTGATCAGCGCGTTGCGGCTGTCGATGTCGAGGTGGTTGGTCGGCTCGTCGAGGATCAGGAGGTTCGGCGCGTCGAAGGCGGCAAGGCCCATCAGCAGTCGCGCCTTTTCGCCACCGGAGAGATCCTTGGCGGGCGTTTCCATCTTTTCCGTCGCAAGTCCCATCTGCGCCACGCGCGAGCGCACCTTTGCCTCGGGGGCTTCGGGCATGCGCCGGCGCACGTGTTCGACGGCGCTCTGGCTCGGGATCAGGTCGTCGAGCTGGTGCTGTGCGAAGAAGCCGACCTTGAGGTTCGGCGCGATTTTCAGTTCGCCCGCCTCAGGCGCCAGCCGGCCGGAGATGAACTTGGCGAAGGTCGATTTGCCGTTGCCGTTCGAGCCGAGCAGCGCGATGCGGTCGTCGGTATCGATCCTGAGGTTCAGCCGCTTGAGGATTGGCTTGCCGGGCTCATAACCGACGGCACCACCGGTGACGGCGATGATCGGCGAAGCCGCTTCCTTCTCCGGATCGGGGAAGGAGAAACCCTGGACATGGTCCTCGATGACGGCGGCCACCGTTCCCATGCGCTCCAGCGCCTTGATGCGGCTTTGCGCCTGGCGCGCCTTCGTCGCCTTGGCGCGGAACCGATCGATGAAGCTCTGCAGATGCTTGCGGGCGGCGTCGTTCTTCGCCTTCGCCTTCATCTGCAGCTCGTCGGCCTCGGCCTTCTGCCGCTCGAACTGGTCGTAGGGTCCGCGATAGAAGGTGAGTTTCTTCTGGTCGAGGTGCACGATGGCGTTGACCGCCGTGTTCAGCAGGTCGCGGTCGTGGCTGATGATGATGACGGTGTGCGGATAGCGACGAATGTAATCCTCGAGCCACAGCGTGCCTTCAAGGTCGAGATAGTTGGTCGGCTCGTCGAGCAGCAGCAGGTCGGGCTCGGAGAACAGCACGGCGGCCAGCGCCACGCGCATCCGCCAGCCGCCCGAGAAGGACGAGGCCGGCCGCAACTGTGCCTCATGGTCGAAGCCGAGGCCGGCGAGGATGCTGGCTGCCCGCGACTCGGCCGAGTGGGCACCGATATCGGCAAGCCGGGTCTGGATCTCGGCGATGCGGTGCGGGTCCGTTGCGATCTCGGCTTCCGCGATCAGCGCCGAGCGCTCCTTGTCGGCCTTGAGGACGATCTCGATCAGCGGCTCCTCGGTACCGGGCGCTTCCTGCGCCACCTGGCCGATACGGGCGTTCTTGGGCAGAGAGATGCTGCCGGCCTCGGAGGCAAAATCGCCGGTGATGATGCGAAACAGCGTCGATTTGCCGGCACCGTTTCGGCCCACGAGCCCCGCCTTCGTGCCCGCCGGAAGCGTCACGGATGCATTTTCGATGAGGAGACGTCCCGCGATGCGGGCGGAAAGGCCGGAAATCTGGATCATTGCGGCCTTTTGCCCGGACTTTGCCGGGAAGGCAAGAGGTGCCGGCACGCAGCCTTTCCTCCGGTGCCGGTCCGGGATTTCAAGAGGTCATTGTTATCAATTTTTGAACAAGGCGTTCCGGCTGGCGATACTACACATCCTCATCGTGAGGGACCATCTCAATAACGGAAGGGCAGGGAACGCTCTTCTGACCGCCTCGATCGACTGAACGCCATCGGCAAGGGCCCCGCGTTCCGAGGGACGACCGATCCGGCCACGGACAATTTAGATGAAACCTCGTTCAATCGAACGAGCCTCCCAGGAGTGAAGATCATGAAGACTGCAATCCAGACCGCTCTCTCCGCCGCTCTCGTTGCAACCGCTATCCTCGGCGGCGCCACCGCTGCTTTCGCCGGCGGCAGCTACTACGAAGGTGTCAGCCCGACGCCGCTCTATACCGAGCGGACGCCTGCCGTGACTGGCAAGACCTCCTTCACCATCGGCAGTTCCGAAGCTGGCTATGTTGACAGCACCCGGACCGGCTCGGTCGTCAACTACGGTGTTGCGCCAAAGAGCGTGACGGGCGGCGAAGGCGAATACTACCACGGCATCTCCCGCTAAGCAGAGATGACGATGGGGTGCGGGTTTCGGCCCGCCCCCCATTTCAAGGGATTTGATCAACCACCGTCGTGAACTTATGAGGCGGCCTCCCAAGCGTCTTTCTGGGGCATAGCCCCCGATCCACCACTTCCACCCAAGGAACAGATTCAATGAAGAAGTCCATTGCCGCGATCCTCCTTGCGACCGCCACACTTGGCGGCGCGTCGGCCGCTGTGGCCGGCGGCAGCTACTATGAGGGCGTGAGCTCCACGCCGCTCTTTACCGGTCGCGCCGAAGCTTCCGCCGGCACCGGCGTCTCCGCGAGCTCCAACAGCCGCGGCGACTATTATGCGGGCGTCGAAGACAAATCCGTCGATGCGACGGCAACCGGCGCGATCGCCAGCGGCCGCGCCAAGGCTTTCGGCCAGGCCGACGAAAACAAGCAGTAAGTCACGCCAAACGGTTGACCGAACAGCCCGGTCCCGCCACGCGGGGCCGGGTTGTTTCGTTTTGGCGTTGCCACATGAGGTACATTGCCATGACAGAAAAAATCGAAGTCGCCGAGCGGCTCTTCGATCTCTATCAGTGCGTTCATCGCCTGGTGAACACATCGATGTCGGAGGAAGGTGTTTCGCTCGCGCGCAGCAAATTCCTGTTCTATCTCAACACGCTGGGTCCCTGTCGCTGCGCGGATATCGCCTCAGCGCTCGGTTTTGCGGCCAGAACCGTCACCGAAGCGATCGACGGGCTGGAGCGGGACGGCATGGTCGTCCGTGAAGCGGACCCGGAGGATCGCCGCGCGAAGATCATTTCGATCACCGGTCGTGGCCGATTGGCCTTGGAGGCGGCGCTACAGCCACGTCATCGCACGATCGACGAATTGTTCTCGGCGCTCAACGATTGCGAGCGCACCGAGCTCTTTCGCCTGCTGGGCTGTCTCCGCGAGAAGGCGACGGAGATCGACGAAAACCGCCAGCCGGTTGCCGCCTGATGCGCGACACCTAAGCGGCGTTCTGACCGTAGGTCTTGCCGCGGCCGAGTGCTGCCGAATAGCTGAGGATGCCGGCGCCATCGCGTGCGCCGGCCAATGCCAGCTCGGCCTCTGTCATGAGATCGGCGCTCGTCGATGCCGGTTGCGCAATGGTGATACCGGCCGCAAGCGAGAGCGTCTCTGCCGTGTGCGCGCGCCCGGGAAGGGTGACCTTCACGTCTTGCACGGATTGGCATAGCCGCCGGGCAATGGCTTCGGCATTTTCGACGCTGACGTCGCGGCAGACGAAGGCGAACTCCTGCTGACCCACGCGGGCGACGAAGTCGTTCTTCTTGATCGACTTTCGGAACAGCGCTGACAGCTTGGCAAGCGCCTTGCTCGCAACCGTTCCGCCGTGGTGCTCGGCCATCTCGCGAAGCCCATCGACAAAGACGAGAAGCAGGGCGATCGGTTGGTCGGTTTGCTCCGTTTCGAGAAGAGAGTCGAGTTTCGCTGTCAGCGCCAGACGGTTTGGCAGGCCTGTCGCGAGGTCGCGGGTGAGCGACCGGCGGCTCTCGGCGAGATCCTCCTCGAATTCGGCCATGCGCTGCGCACTGGCTTCCAGGGCGTGCTGCAGGGCATTCTCTTGGTTTAGCAAATGCCCTGCCGTTTCCCGGAGCCGCGCGGCGTCGTCGGCGAACTCCGACAGGCCGACAACGGGGTCATCTGCGAGCCGGCCGGTGAAACGATCGAGTTCGGTCTTGAATGTTTGCTTCTGCGCCAGCGCAAGCTTGAGCTTGCTGGCCATGCCGGCAAGGGTTTCCTGGGCTGCGGCTCTCGCCCGGTCCGCAGCGAGGGCCGCGTGGGAGACAAGGTGATGCTTGAGGCCCAAGGCGTCCAGCGAGTCCTGCGGCGGGTTGAGCCCAAGAGCCGCAAGCTCCCGGGAAAGCTGGGGCAGGCGACCGGACAGCGCCTCGTAGAAAAGCTCGTAGTTGCGGGGCAGGGCAGCAATCCCGTGCGCGGACATTGCGTGTGCGACTTTCAGAATGATTGCCGCCTGCCTCGCCTGCGATCGGCTGGCGTCCGCTGGAACTTGCCTGGTCATTCCGTCGTGGTCCCCAAATGTCTGTCGGACGGCGATGTCCGGATCGATGAGCACTATGGAAGGCCGCATTTAAGGGAGTCTGAAGATTTCAGCCGGCCACCCGTTCCCGCCCGGTATGGTTGCTGAATTCCATCTAAGGGAGGCCGGTCGCAACTGACAATCGCAACCGAGCTGACAGCCGTCAGTTCGCCGATCTTTATACTTGACGCCTTTAGTCACCAATTATATTCGCGCTGCTAAATCGGGCATAGAAGCTCGAGGCAAACAGTGACGGTCAAGGATGTCCATCTCGTTCATTGCGGATCTGGCGAAATGGGGCGACCGGCCGGCGCTGGTCTTTTCCGGGCAGCGGACGGTCACCTATCGGGAGCTCGGCGAGCGGATCACGCGCCAGGCCCTTGCCTTCCGAGGCCCGCGTGGGCTGGTGGCGATCGAGGCCCAGCTTTCCGAACATGCGATCGTCGCTTACCTGGCGGCGCTGGCAGCTGGACATGCCGTTGCGGTGCACGCCCCGAAGAACGGGACCGGCGGATCCTGGGTCGATGCCTTCGAGCCCGATCATGCCTTTCGCCGGATCGACGGCCGCTGGCGCACGGAACATCTGCTGCGGGAAAATGATAGGGCGCTGCACTCCGAGCTGGCGGTGATGCTCTCCACTTCGGGCAGCACCGGTTGCGGCAAGGCCGTCCGCTTGTCCCGGGAAAACATCTCGGCAAACGCCGCGTCCATCGCCGAATATCTCGGCCTGACGGCGGATGATCGCGGCTGCCTGGTTCTGCCGCTGCATTATTCCTACGGCCTGTCGGTGTTGAATTCTCACCTGGCAGCCGGCGCCAGCCTCTACCTTCCCGGCGGATCGATTCTCGATGCCGGTTTCCTCGATGGTCTTGCCGAAAGCGGCAGCACGAACCTTGCGGGCGTGCCCTATTCCTACGAATTGCTGGAGAAGGTGGGCTTCCGCGAGAGGCAGTTTCCGAGCCTGCGCTTCATGACCGTCGCCGGCGGACGGCTGAGTCCTGGCGTCATCCGTCTCTACGACGACCACCTTCGCACCCAGGGCGCGGCATTCTTTGCGATGTACGGCCAGACCGAAGCCACGGCGCGCATCGCCTATGTGCCGCCGACTCTGCTCGCCGGAAACGAGGATAGGATCGGCGTCGCGATTCCAGATGGGCGCCTCCTGATCGAGACCGAGGGCGGAGCCCCGATCGAAAACGACGGTGTGACCGGCGAACTCGTCTATCGCGGTCCGAACGTGATGATGGGCTATGCAACATCGCGTGACGATCTCTGCCGCGGCGCCGAGCTTACCGAGCTGCGCACCGGCGACCTCGCGATCCGCCATGCCGACGGCCTGTTCCAGATCGTCGGCCGCATGAAGCGGATTTCCAAGATTGCCGGCCTGAGGATCGCTCACGATGTGCTGGAAGCGGCTCTCGAAAGGCGCGGCACCGCCGCAGCCGTCGTCGGTGACGATGCCAGTCTTCACGCGTTCTATTGCGGCAACCGCGATGCCGAAGAAATCAGACGGTTCCTCGCGCAGGCGAGCGGGCTGACGCTTGCCCACCTGAAAGCCACACCCCTTGCCGAAATGCCGCGGCTGGCCAGCGGCAAGGTCGATTACAACGCGCTCAACATGGCGGCGCGCCAGGCAGCCGTAAATGTCGACGACGACAACGGTGGCATCGAAGAGCTTTTCGCGCAGGTGTTCTATCCGAAGCGGGTGAAACGCTCCGACAGTTTTGTGTCGCTGGGCGGCGATTCCCTGCGCTTCGTTCAGCTTTCGATGGGGCTGGAGAAGGCACTGGGGCAAGTTCCGGACGCCTGGGAGACCTTGTCGATCACCGAGTTGTCGGCCTATGAGCGCCGCGAAACCACCACCCGGCGCATCGGGATTGATCTGCTGATCCGCGCTCTGGCCATTCTACTGGTCGTGCTGCACCATGAATTGCTCTGGCCCATCCCCGGCGGATCGGCGGCCATGGTCGTTCTCGTGGGTTTCAGTCTTGCCCGCTTCCAGATGGGACCGCTTCTGGCGGGAGACAGCTTGGCCATCCTGCGCCCGCTCGCCCAGGTGCTGGTTCCGTACTACCTGATCGTCGCTGCCTATGCGCTCGCCTGGGGTGAGGTGCCCTGGGCCTCGGCCTTTCTCGTCGGCAATTTCGGCCTGTCCCTGCCGGAGACGCACGGTATGGTGCCGTATCTCTACTGGTTCATCGAAGCCTATTGCCAGATGATGCTCCTCTTCGTCGGACTCTTCGCGATCCCGCAGTTCCGACGTTTTGTATCGGCAAGGCCCTTCGCCGCAGGAATGTCCCTGCTTTTGGCGGCACTTGTCGCCCGGCTTGCCCTGCCGTTGCTCTGGCCGATCGGCAATCGCCAGATTTTCACGCTGCCGTGGATCTTCTATCTCGCAGTCATCGGCTGGTGTGCTGCTGTCGCCGAAACGGCGAAGCAACGGCTGGTGCTGATGATGGCCGGCACGGGGGCTTTCCTGTTCTTCGGCCTATACGAGGGAGTCTGGATCGGAACGAAGATCAAGTACCTGCTGCAGATCGCGGTTCTCGCAGCCCTGCTCTATCTCCCGCGCATCAGCATGCCGCGCCGGGCGGCACAACTTACCCTGCCTTTGTCGGCGGCGGGCTTCCACATCTACATTCTGCACCGCTTCGTTCCGGAGCTGCTGATGCTGCCGCTGCAGTCGGCGCTGCCGCCCGCAGCGTTTTCGATCCTGTCGATCGTTGGCGGTGTGGCGCTCGGCCTTGTTGCCTGGCTCGGCCAGCGCCAGCTTCTAAAGAAGCTTGCCGAGTGGCGGGAGCGCGAGATCCGGCCACTACGGTTGCCCGGATTTGGGGCGCTGCGGTCTCCGCTACGCCCACTTTGACCCTTCGGTTCTCAGGAAATATGCAAGATCCAGCGCTACCGAAGGGCGACCGAGTGCGGTCAGCGTCGCATGCGCCTGGCCGCGGTGATGGGTCTGGTGGTTGAAGAAGTGTCCGAGCGTCGGCGCCAGCTTCTGGGTGATAACCGTCGGGTTGGTGAGCGGTGTATAGGTGAGGGCGGCGTTGAGGCGTTCGTCACTCAAGCCGTTGATCCAGGCGATGATGCGTTCGTCTTCGGCAGTGCGAGCGGCGGTAAGCGCCGGCAGATCGTCATGGAGGATCGCGTCGAGTTCGGTGGGGGCATCGCCCTCGCGCGTAAAGCGTTTCATCCATACCCGGTCGGCGACGAGAATATGGTTGAGGGTCGAAAGCAGCGAGCCGAAGAAGGCGCCCCGGCTTTCCCGCAATTCGGTATCGGTCAGTTCCGCTGCGGCGGCGTAGACCAGGCGGTTCGCCCAGCGGTTATAATCGGCGAACATGCGAAAGTGATCGAGCATCGGGTATCTCCAATGAAAGAACGCAAGGGGCAAAACACCTCCATTTGGCGGCTTTTCCTTGGGTTCGGTTGGTTATTGATCGGCATTTTCGCCGATCGGCTAAATGTCTTCCTTCCGCGCGACAGGCATCTGCCGTTCGGTTCTCGAACCAATCTCCAATGCGTGACCTGATGCGTTGGCTTCGGTCACAGAGTGACGTTCGGCTCCCGGCTTCCCATTCTCCTTGAGGAGCGCAGCCCGGACCTGCCGGGCTCGCTAGAACCTGATCAGGACAGCTGGGATATCGTCGACGCGCCTTCCATGGGGCTGGTGTCGCGCCGCTCGTAGGCGCGCTGGTCACGCAGGATCTGGAAGGCGATCGTCAAAAGCTTGCGTGCGATCGCCACACGCGCCTTGTTCACTCCTCTGAACTTCAAGTGGTCGTACTGGGCGCGCAGCTCAGGATCGCTGGCGATGGCGGGGGTGACCGCCTCGACGAACGCCCAGCGCAACCATTTATTGCCCTGCTTGATGATCTTGCCGTGGTAGGTCTTGCCGCCGGAGGAATAGGTCGATGGCACGAGGCCGGCATAGGCGGCCAGCTTCTTCGGGGTGCGGAACCGGCTGATATCGTCGATCTCCGCATCGATCAGCCGGGCGAAGAACTCGCCGATGCCGGGGATCGTCTTCAACAGCCTGACATTGCCATTGCCCTTGGTCATCGCCCGGATCGTTGCTTCCGCCTGCTTGATCCGCACGTCAATGTCGCCGATGAAGGCGAGGCCACGGTCGATCTGGATACGGTCGATCGCTGAGACCTCAATCTGCGCCAGCTGGCTGCGGCCGGCCTTGCCAAACAGGTCCCCAAGCGTCTTCAACTGCGCCGTCTGTTCCGGATAACGATCAAACACCGTGACTATGCGGTTCTTCGTCATCGTGCGCAGCCGCACGTAAAACATCCGCTCGCGCAGCGCGACACGCAACTCGCGGGCCTTGTCGCTCGGTGCCCAGGCCTGTGGCACCAGGTCGGCCCTGAGCAGGTGTGCCAGCACGGTGGCGTCGATCTTGTCGGTCTTGATCTTGGCGTCGGCGATCGCCTTGACCTTCAACGGATGGGCGAGAACGACATCATCACATATGTCGTCGAGCCAGTCGTAGATCACCATCCAGTTGCGCGTCGCCTCGACAACCGCATGGCTGTTCTCGCGATAGCGTTCGAGAAAGCTGCCCAGCGACTGGCGGTCGTTCTTCACCCGGCCGGATCTGAGCGTCTTGCCGCCCGAATCCTGCACCACCAGGTGGCTGTAGGATTTGTGGTAGTCGACGCCGATATGGTATTCATAGGACGCAGTCATGCTTCCAACTCCCGTGTTGAGATCTCGAAAACCCCAACAGGATAAGCCGAAAGGCTGGAAGCGTGACTGTCCCTCGATCATCACCTGCATCTCAGTGATCCGTTCTCTCCGCGGGCGACCTCTTTCATGTCACCTCCTTTGAAGGGGCGGCGACGCTAACTCGAAACCGCATTTCTGTGGCTGATATCACTCATGAAATTTACTGATTTGATGACGTGGCCGATTTGTCGTTCAACGGGACGCCAACCGACCGGGAGTTCACATGTCGAGAAAACTCTATTCGCTTTGCGGCGCCGACAGGACGCGTCCTTTCTCGCCGCATGTGTGGAAGACGAAGATGTCGCTCGCGCACAAGGGGCTCGATTTCGACGTCGTGCCGATCGGTTTCACCGAAATCCCCGCGGTCGAGGATGGGGCAACGAGCCTGGTGCCGCTGCTGCGGGACGGCGAACGCTTGGTGCAGGACAGCTTCGAGATAGCCCTTTATCTCGAACAGAACTACCCGGATCGTCCGCCGCTCTTTGCCGGCGAGGGGGCGATGGCGATCTCCCGCTTCGTCGAGGGCTGGTCGCAGACAACACTGCATCCCGCCATTACCCGCATCATCATCAGGGATATTCACGATCGCCTTGATCCAGTCGATCAGGCCTATTTCCGGCAGAGCCGCGAGAAGCGCTTTGGCACGTCGCTCGAAGCGGTCGCCGAAAGCGGTGGCGCAGCGCTCGGAACCTTCGCTGAAAAGCTCGAGCCGCTGCGCCATATGCTGAAGTTTCAGGGTTTCCTCGGCGGCGCGTCGCCGCTTTTTGCCGATTACATCGTCTTCGGCGCGTTTCAGTGGGCGCGCATCGTTTCGCCGCAGTGCCTGCTTCAGCCAGGTGATCCCGTGACCGATTGGTTCGAACGATGCCTCGATCTGCACAGCGGGCTCGGACGTAGTGTGACGGCTGCGTGAAACCCGCTTGCCCCAAGCCGAATCATCGGTGAACCCCCTTGTTTTGCGCGGAATTGGCGGCTAATGAACCGCCACTTCTCAAGAAACAAGGGATTTGAGCCAATGGCTATTGAACGTACCTTCTCGATGATCAAGCCGGACGCGACCAAGCGCAACCTGACCGGCGCCATCACCAAGATGCTCGAAGATGCCGGCCTGCGCGTCGTCGCTTCCAAGCGCGTCTGGATGAGCCGCCGCGAAGCCGAAGGCTTCTACGCCGTTCACAAGGAACGTCCGTTCTTCGGCGAACTGGTCGAGTTCATGTCCTCCGGCCCGACGATCGTTCAGGTTCTCGAAGGCGAAAACGCCATTGCCAAGAACCGCGAAGTCATGGGCGCCACCAACCCGGCAAACGCTGACGAAGGCACCATCCGCAAGGTTCACGCTCTCTCGATCGGCGAAAACTCGGTTCACGGTTCGGATGCTCCGGAAACCGCTGCCGAAGAAATCGCCTACTGGTTCTCGGGCACCGAGATCGTCGGCTGATTCAAAATCTCCAGTTCGGGCTGTAATGGCTTGAATTGACGTGGGATTTGAACCGGAGCGGAAACGCTCCGGTTTTTTTATTGCCCGTCTTTCACACCGGGCATTTTGCCGTCTCGAAATGCTCCGGTGCCTTGCCGCCGCGGAAGACTTCGGGGTTCTTGTCATAGGCGGGGCCTTCGACCAGCGCCTTGGCCGGCATGATGTCCTGATCGACATCGGAGATCACGGTGGTTTCGAGCTTCTGCAGCGACTGGCCTTCTGGTCCTTTGACCTCGATCGTCACCGCATAGGGACGGTCCTTCTTCACACAGGTGATATCGGGGCTTTCCAGCACCACCTTTTCCAGCTTCGGGAAGAGTTTGCGCTCCAGCGTCAGCGCGTCGCCGCCTGCCGGATTTTCGAAGCGTGCAACGACGACACTGCCATCGGGCACAGCCTCGGCCTTGGTCAGCGTGATCATGTAGGTCGCGTAGGCCAGGCGATAGTTGAACACGAACATCTTGCCCGTCAGCTTCAACGGATCGGGTCCGGTCTCGCGCTGGCAGCCGGTGGCGAAGAGTGCGACGGCAATTGCCGCCAAGATCCCGAATGTCCTTATCATGGGCCTGTCTCTTCCCTGTTGCGATGGTAGTGGCGCCTGGCCTTGTTGCGATTGCCGCAGACGGCCATGTCGCACCAGGTCCGGCTGCGGTTGCGGCTACGGTCGAGAAACAGCCAGCCGCAATTGGGGCAGATCTTCAGACGGTCGGGCTCGGGGGTGGCGGCAAGGCTCAGTGCCGATTGTGCCGTCGCCGTGTCGAGCGGAAGCAGAAGCCCAGGGGGCTGGGAGCGACGCAGAACCCCCGCGATCGCCTCGAGCAAATCGGCCAAAAGCTCCGGCCGGCCGTTGTTCGATATCTCCGCGCGAAAGTGTCTGTCGGTCGCCTCGCGCAGCCGCAGCAGCCCGACGCGGCGTTCCGCCGCCACAGGCGCTAGCGGGCCGAAGCGGGTGTTTTCGGCGCCGAAGCGGTACGCCGCTTCCGCAAAGGAATCGATCGCCGCGGCGTCGGCGAACCGGTCGATCCGGCGCTCCGGATCGGAACGCAGGATGATGGAATTGGCCACGTCCAGCGCGAGTGCGCCGCCGGCAAATCTATGGGCTGTCCAGGTGAAGGTCATGCGAAAATCCTAACTGGTAAAAATGATTTTACCAGTTATATTGATCTTGTCACGTTCCGGATGTGCCATGCTCTATTTTCTGCAGCAGCTCGCCAATGCCGTTCCTGTCGCTGCGCTCTACGCGGCGCTCGCCTTCGGCTATGCCATCGCCTTTGCCGTGACCCGTCGGGCGGATCTTACCTACGGGGCGCTCTTTGCCTTCTCGGGCCAGATGTTCGTGCTGTTTGCTGATTTCGGTTGGAACCGGCTGTGGCTGGTCCTTCCGGCTGCCCTTGGCCTCGGTGCGGCGGCGGCCCTGAGCTTCAGCGTTGGCGCCGGGCTCGTCGCTGGGCGTTACGTCATGCGGCCGCTCGCCTTTTCGTCTGCCAACACCGTCGTCGTGGCGTCGCTAGGCTGCCTGCTGGTGCTGATGGAGACGGCGCGGCTTGCCTCTGAGACACGCAGCCTTTGGCTGCCGCCGTTCCTGAACGGGAACATCGTGTTCTGGAACGATCCTCGCTTTCCGGTGACCTTGACGGTCATCCAGCTCGGTAACACCGTGCTCATGGCCGCGCTCGTGGCCGCCGGGCACTGGTTCCTGACGCATTCGCGGGCAGGGCGGTTCTGGCGCGCCGTCTCGGAGGATCGGGGTGCTGCGGCCCTCTGCGGCGTCGATGCCGCGACCGTCTACATCGCAGCCTACGGTGCCGCGTCGCTGATCGCCGCCTTCTGCGGCATTCTGGCCGCGTCCTACTATGGCAACATGGATTTCGGCACGGGTCTGACCTTCGGGGTCAAGGTGCTGTTCATCGCTGCAATCGGTGCCCAGGCCTCGCCCCTTTATGCGGCCCTCGGCGCGGCCGGTATTGGTCTACTCGAAACGCTCTGGACGGCCTATGGCCCCATTCTCTGGCGTGACTTCGTAATCTTCGGGTTTCTGGTGGTCGTGCTGGCGGTGACGCGCAAGGAGAAGGTCATTCCCTGATGACGAACGAGTCGCCGGTGTGCGTGAACGCGCCTGGTTCTATTTCGTCGACCAGCGGTCCCGCGCAGTGTCGTCGGCATCCTTGGCGCTGACCCAGCCGCCGGTGGTGCCATCGCCCAGGTGCTCCTTTTTCCAGAAAGGCGCTGAGGTCTTCAGGAAATCCATGATGAAGTTGGCGCCGTCGAAGGCGGCCTGCCGGTGGCGCGAGGCGGTGACCACTAGCACGATGTTCTCGCCAGGAAGAATTTTTCCGTACCGGTGGATGGCGGTGGCGGCCTGCAGCGAGAAACGCTCGACCGCCTCGTGGCAGATGCGTTCGATCTCGGCTTCGGCCATGCCGGGATAATGTTCGAGCTCAAGGGCGGCGAGAGTGCCCGCCTCATCGCGGCAAAGGCCGGAAAATGTTACGACCGCGCCGATGTCAGTCCGTCCGGCAGAGAGTTTCGTGGCCTCGGCATTGAGGTCGAAATCCTCGCGCTGAACGCGCACGGTCACCGGCGCGTTCATGGGCTCAGCCACCCGTCATTGGTGGAAACAGGGCAATCTCCCGGGCGCCGGCAATCGGCTCCTGGTGGTCGACATGTTCCTGATTGATGGCCGCGCGGATGACGTTTTCATGCTCGAGTGCCGTCTCGTACTCCTCGCCGAGCGTCTTCAGATGCTGGAGCAGGTCGGCAATGGTGACAACGCTGGCCGGAACGTCCAAGGTCTCTTCGCCTTTGCCGATGCGTTCCCGCACCCAGGAGAAATAGACGAGATTGACGGTGCTCATTCGTTGACCACGTGCTTGAGGCCGGCGCGGAAATAGTCGTAGCCCGTGTAGAGCGTGATGGCGGCGGCGATCCACAGCAGCACGATACCAGCCTCGGTCGTGTAGGGCAAAATCTTGTCGCCGGCGGGGCCAGCCAGCAGGAAGGCGATGGCGACCATCTGGATCGTCGTCTTCCACTTGGCGATGCGGGTGACGGGGACGCTGACCTTCAGGGCCGCCAGATATTCGCGCAGGCCGGAGACCAGGATTTCACGGCACAGAATAATGATCGCGGCCCAGATCGACCAGCCGGCAATGGTGCCGTCAGCCGCGACCAGCAGCAGGATCGAGGCGACGAGCAGCTTGTCGGCGATCGGATCCAGCATCTTGCCGATATTCGAGGTCTGCTTCCAGATCCGCGCAAGATAGCCGTCGAAGAAGTCGGTGATCGAGGCGATGACGAAAAGCGTGACCGCCGTCCAGCGCGCGAAATCCGAACTGTGCAGCCGTCCTTCGATGAAGAAGCAAAGGACGATCAGCGGCACGATCAGGATTCGGAAGTAAGTGAGCAGGTTCGGGATGCTGTAGGCGACGGGCGTGGGCATGGATTCGTGTTCTCTGGTTCGTCAGGTACAGAATGACTTTGCTGGCCGGAGGTCAACAGGTCATCGTCGGCAACTGTCATATTTGCCCTATTGCATGTGAACGCCGGGTGAATTGTGACGCCTGGTTGTCATTTCGCCGCATCGTCGTGGAAATGTTCATAAACCAGCCGGGCCACCGTCTCAGAAATGCCGGCGACGGCCATGAGGTCGTTGATGCCGGCGCGCGAAACGGCCTTGGCGGTACCGAAATGCGTCAGCAGCGCGCGCTTGCGCGTTGGCCCGATGCCGGCGATCTCGTCGAGCGGGTTCTTGACCATCTCCTTCTTGCGGCGGGCCCGGTGCGAGCCGATCGCGAAGCGATGCGCTTCGTCGCGCAGCCGCTGGATGAAGTAGAGCACCGGATCGCGCGGCGGCAGCGTGAAGCTGTCGCGGCCAAGCGCGAAGAACCGTTCACGTCCGGCATCGCGGTCGACACCCTTGGCGACGCCGATCGCGGTGACGCAATCCTCGACGTCGAGTTCCCGAAGGATGGCCCGCACGGCGGTCATCTGGCCCTGGCCACCGTCGATCAGGATGACGTCAGGCCAGGCCGGGAAGGCGCCGTCGTCAGACTCCATGGTCCGGTCCGGCTTGCCTTCTTCCTTCAGCAGGCGCGAGAACCGCCGGGTCATCACCTCGCGCATCATGCCGAAGTCGTCGCCCGGCGTGATGTCGGTCGATTTGATGTTGAACTTGCGGTACTGGCCTTTGACGAAACCTTCCGGTCCCGCCACCACCATGCCGCCGACGGCATTGGTGCCCATGATGTGGGAGTTGTCGTAGATCTCGATGCGGCGCGGTGTGCGCTCAAGCTTGAAGGTTTCCGAGAAGCCTTCAAGCAGGCGCGATTGGGAGGCGGTTTCCGCAAGCTTGCGGCCATGGGCCTCGCGCGCATTGGCAAGCGCATGATCGACGAGATCCTTCTTCTCGCCGCGCTGCGGTACCTGGATCGCCACCTTGTATCCGGATTTCTCACTCAGTGCCTGACCGAGGAGTTCCTGTTCCTCCACCGCTTCGCAAAGAAGAATCTGCCGCGGACAGGGCTTGTCGTCGTAGAACTGCGCCAAGAACTGCGAGAGCACCTCGGCTGCCGGCAGCGACGGGTCGGCCTTCGGGAAGTAGGCGCGGTTGCCCCAGTTCTGACCAGTGCGGAAGAAGAAGACCTGAATGCAGGAGACGCCGCCTTCGTGATGGATCGCGAAAACGTCCGCTTCCTCGACGCCGGCGGGATTGATCCCCTGGTGGCTCTGGACGTGGCTGAGCGCTGCCAGTCGGTCGCGGTAAAGCGCGGCCCGTTCGAAGTCGAGGTTTTCCGATGCCTCGCCCATTGCTGCGGCGATCGTTGCCTTCACGGCCTGGCTCTTGCCCGACAGGAAGTCCTTCGCCTCCTGCACCAGTTCCTTGTAGTCAGCGTCGCTGACTTCGCCGGTGCAGGGCGCCGAACAGCGCTTGATCTGATAGAGCAGGCACGGTCGAGTGCGAGTCTCGAAGACGCTGTCGGTGCAGGTGCGGAGCAGGAAGGCGCGTTGCAGCGAATTGATCGTGCGGCCGACGGCGCCGGCAGACGCGAAGGGGCCGAAATAGTCGCCCTTGCGGCTGCGCGCGCCGCGGTGCTTGTAAAGCGCCGGCGCGCGGCTGTCGCCCGTGACCAGAATATAGGGAAACGACTTGTCGTCGCGCAAGAGCACGTTGAAGCGCGGCCGCAAGCGCTTGATCAGGTTCGCTTCGAGGAGTAGCGCTTCGATCTCGGTGCGCGTCGTCACGAACTCCATGTTCGCGGTTTCGCGCACCATGCGCGCAATGCGGTTGGAATGGCCGCGCCCCTGGGCATAGTTGCTGACGCGCTTCTTCAGGCTGCGGGCCTTGCCGACGTAGAGAACGTCGCCGGTCTCGTTGAACATGCGGTAGACGCCGGGGCCGTTCGGCAGGAGCTTGACGAAGGCCTGGATCAGCTCCGCGCCCTTCAAGCCTTCCATGTCGGCGTGATTCTCGTTCCACTCGACGGGTGCAGCACTCGTGCTTTCCGTGACCTCGATCAGATCGTCGTCGTCTTCCGTCTCGGTGCCGTCATAGAGGATGCCGCCGTCTGTCGGCACGCGTCCGTTCATTCCACTATCTCCCTGATGTCGGGCGTTTCCCAGGCGAGGTGCTGGCCCCCGTCGAGCGCGATCATCTGTCCGGTAATCGACGGCGTGTCGAACAGGAAGCGGATCGTCCGTCCGAATTCGTCGAGCATCGGCCCGCGTCTGAGAATCAGGGCTTCGACCTGCGCCTCAAAATCCTTTGGGTCCTGCCGCTCGTTTGGCAAAGTCGGCCCGGGGCCGATACCGTTGACGCGGATGCGCGGGGCGAGCGCCTGCGCCATCGTCCGGGTAGCCGTCCAAAGCGCCGACTTCGACAACATATAGGAATAAAAGCGCGGATTGGGAGCCCAGACGCGCTGGTCGATCACATTGACAATGAGCCCATTGGCGTCTGCCGGAAGCAGTTCAGCGAAATCGCGCGCCAACAGGGAAGGGGCCTTCACATGCAGGGCGAAGTGCTGATCCCAGATTGATTCGTCGAAAGCGTCGAGGCTGTCCTTCTTGAAGACCGAGGCATTGTTGACGAGCAGGTCCAGCGGGCCAAGCGCCTCTGCGGCGCGTGCGATGAGCGCCGACGTCTCCGCCGTGTCGGTGAGGTCAGCGCGAAGCGCGACGGCCTTCGTTCCGCTTTTCGAGAGTGCTTCGGCCAGAGCTTCTGCTTCGTCAAATGAGGCGTCGGCATGAATGGCGACCGAAAAGCCGTGGGCCGAGAGGTCCTCAACTATAGCCTTGCCGATCCGCTTGGCGCCCCCGGTCACGAGGGCGGCCTTCAGTGCTTTCTTCAACGTCTCATCCCGCTTTTTCGAATCTTCGCGTCAGCCGACGAAGATATAGGCAAGAAACGTGAGCCTGAAACACTCCCTGACAGTTCCTTGCCGAAAAATTAATGGAATTGGCGTAAATTGTATTATTTTGTAATCGTATAGTATATCTTCGGTTAACCTTGAATCATGGTTAACAAAACCCCTGTGGCCACAAAGCAACATCAAATTTTGGGCGCGTTTGTGCCACCAAAATTTCACATTTTGGCTCTTGTGAATCCTCATTTGCTGGCCAATTTCAGCTCAACCGGGCGGGTTAATTGAAAGTTGTCCGATGTTTCACTGTGGGACCCCAAGCCCTCGGGGCATCGGTACGAAAAGGAGAATATTTATGCGTACGCTCACCACCACCCTCATGGCTTCGGCTATGACCCTCATCGCCTTCCAGGCCGCCCAGGCTGCTGATGCGATCGACGAAGTTCCGGCTGCTCCGCAGGCCGAATACACCGAGCCGGCAGCCAAGAATTGGTCGGGCGCCTATGTCGGTGGTACCGCCGATTGGCACCATGGTCAGCATGACGCGACCGGCGACAACACGGCAGCCGGCTTCGGCGGCGGCCTTTATGGCGGCTACAACATGCAGAACGGCCAGCTCGTATACGGCGGTGAAGCTGATGTCGGCTACTCCGGCCAGGATTCGAGCAAGGGCAACCTGCGCATGAAGCAGGGCGTCAACGGCTCGCTGCGCGCTCGCGTCGGTGTCGATCTGAACCCGGTTCTGCTTTACGGCACCGCCGGTCTCGCTGTCGGCCAGGCCAAGGGCACCGTTGGCGGCGCTTCCGACAAGAACACCATGGTCGGCTGGACCGCAGGTGTCGGCGCGGAAACCTTCGTCACCGACAACATCACTGCACGCGTCGAATACCGTTACACGGACTACGGCTCGAAGGACTTCCGCATGGGCGGCACCAACGTTTCGTCGGGCTACGACGAGCACAGCGTTCGCGTCGGTATGGGCGTGAAGTTCTGATCGGCTTTCGCCAGATCAAAGAAAAGGCCGGGGAGACCCGGCCTTTTTTGTGCGCGTTTTTCAAGCCTTGAACTTGGAGTAGTCCGGGAAGTGCTTCTCGAATTTCGCCGGCCAGTTCTTCAGCTTGGCGCGCCCCTTCTGCCATTCTCCGGCAAATCGCAACTCGATGTAGCGCAGCATCGCTGCAAGCGCGAAATGGCCGGCATGGAGCTTGGCCCCGGTCTTTGGCAGGTTGGCGTTCAGGTGGTCGAGGCTGCGTTCAACCTTTTCCCATTGCCGGTCGATCCAGGGCTGATGCACCTTTTCAGGCGGATGTGAGCGCTTCTCGTAAACGATTGCGAGCAGGCTGTCGCAGACGCCGTCGCACAAGGCTTCGAGGATCTCGACATCGGTCCGCTTGCCAGCATTCTTCGGGTAAAGCTTGCCCTTGGTTTCCCGATCGATGAAGTGCGTGATCGCGCGGCTGTCATAGACCGAACGTCCATCGCTAAGAATGAGTGTCGGTATTTTGCCCAGCGGATTGTTTTCGATCAGTTCGGGCGGATTGGCTCCGGTGTCGGTCAGGACGCTTTCGGCCGAGAACCCGGCGTAATGCGCCGCCATCCGAACCTTGTTCGAATAGGGTGAGGCAGGGGAGTACAGTATCTTCATCGAGCGTCTTTCTTCTGGTCCAGAGCAATCCGAAAAGAGTACGAAGCGGAATTGCGTCCGGAATTGCCTAAGAACAAATACCTATGGAGCCGGAGGCAGTGAGACGCTGTCTTTCCTGCATGCCTGGCGATCGACCGCCGGGCAGGAACGGAAATTCAGCGACTTGTCGAAGCAGATCCGGATTTCTTCGAGCCTGTTGCCTTCGCACGTAACCGCGACCGCGTCCTCTGTCATGCCGGGGTTCTTGCCAACGAGCGCGCTTTCGATTGTGTTGACGGACACATTCGTTTGCTGCCGGGCAGGCGAGAGTTCCGGCGGCAGCGCAAGTCGGTTCCACGCGGCGCGGGTGACGGCGAAATAGTCCTCCTGGCTGAGGCCGGAACAGCTGCCGTGCTTGCGCCATTGATGGCCGATCAGGCCCATGGACGGGATGAGATCGAGATACTGCTTTCCGAGCGACGACGGAACACGATCAGATTGCCGCGTCGGGCAGAAGTCCGGATATCCTTTTTCGTTCTGGGGCCAGAGGCCGTGAACGATCAGGCCGCGATTGGATCCCGCCTCGCATTGGCTGGATTTTCCGTTGGGATCATTGTCGTCACACCAGGTCGGCGACCAGGACAGTGACAGCACGTAAAAATCGAAGCCGCTGCCGATCGGTACTGCGGCGGCTGTCTTCGCGCTATCGCCTTTGGTTGCCGTCGGCGCTTTCTCGGTGTTCTGGTCGCTGCAGCCGATCAAGCCTGCAGCAACGAAAAGCGCCGGCAAAAGCCGGCGCATAGTCCGGAGTTGCGCCATGCCTATTGAAGCGATGCGCAGTGGGCGCCGTAAACGTACCAGGGATCAAGCCCGCCGACGCAGAACTCGATGCTGCGGCCGACACCAGCAAAGCCCCAGGGGCGTTCGATGACATAGTATAGCGAACGCTGATAGCCGTCCGTCATCACGGCGGTGGCGCGGCAATATTCGCGTTCGACCAGGTGCGTCTCGTCGCGGAGCTCCTGCCTGCTTTGTCCCGTGTTGCGGATCTCGGCGATTGACAGATTGGCGTGGAGATAATTCGCATCCCGGTATTCGAAGCGGGAGGTGATGAAGCCGAGCACCGACGCCTCGCTGCAAACGCCGGTATCGTAGTAGGACTGGGCTGGAGCCTCGCCGATGTAATCGGCGGCCATAGCGCCCGGCGCCGCGGCGCCGGCGAGGGAAAGCGAGATGAGAAGCGTTGCTGCGAGCGTGCGAGTCATGGGCGTCTCCCTATATCGTCACACGAGATTGCGGTGTGTCGCGCCCGTCCGTCAAGCCCCTCGGGTTGCCTGTTCTTCGCCGCGCAGCCAGAAGCAGCGGGTCGAGGCGAAGCGATCCTGCGCCAGGCGTGCTTTCAGGAACGGAAGCAGCAGATCGAGTTCGCCCTTCAGCGTGAAGGGCGGGTTGACGATGATGAGACCGGAGCCCGAAAGACCCGTGGTTTCGCGGTCACTGCGGACCGACAGTTCGGCGCAGAGCATCTTCGGAATCTCGAGCGCTTTCAGTGCTTCATGGAAAGCCTTGATCGGTGCCCCCTGCTTCAAGGGATACCAGAGGCAATAGATGCCGCCGGAAAAGCGCCGATAGGCGCGCGCCAGGCCATCGGCGAGGCGCTCGTACTCGCCTTCCTTTTCGAAGGGTGGATCGACGAGGATCAGCCCGCGCTTCTCTTTCGGCGGCAGGTGGGCGCCGAGTGCGAGCCAGCCGTCGAGCTCTGTGATCCGACTCTGGAAGTCGCCGTCGAAGAGCCGGTGTAGCGTTTCGTAGTCGTCCGGATGCAGTTCCATCGCAGACAGCCGGTCCTGCAGACGGAAGAGCATGCGGGCGAGCTTCGGCGAGCCGGGATAGAGCGTCAGTTCGGCGCCAGGATTAAGTGTGCGGACAGACGCCAGATAGGGGGCGAGGATGGCCGCGATTTCGGCGGGCAGATCGCCCTCAAGAAGCCGGCCGATGCCCTCGCGCCATTCTCCGGTCTTCTGCGCTTCTTCGCTGGAGAGATCGTATAACCCGATGCCGGCATGGGTATCGAGCACGCGAAAGGGCTTCTCCTTCTGTTGGAGATAGGTGACGAGGCGTGCCAGCACCGCGTGCTTCAGGACGTCGGCAAAATTGCCCGCGTGGTAGATGTGCCGATAGTTCATGAGCGCCGCCGATGGCCCCGATCAATTGTTTCGATGGGTGGACGATTGGCTCTTTGAGCCCGTTTGTCGATGCCATATAGAAAAGCCATGAACGTTGCGACCCCCATCAAAGCAGAAAAATCGATCGGTCATTCGGTCTGTCCGCACGACTGTCCCTCCGCTTGCGCGCTGGAGGTGGACCTGACCGCCGAAGGGCGGATCGGCCGCGTGCGTGGCGCTTCCGCTAACACCTACACCGCCGGTGTGATCTGCGCCAAGGTGGCGCGCTACTCCGAGCGCATCTATCATCCGGGCCGTCTCATGGTGCCGCAGCGCCGCAAGGGCGCCAAGGGCGAGGGCAGCTGGCAGGAAGTGAGCTGGGAAACGGCACTCGACGAGATCGCCGATCAGTTTATTCGCGCCGAGCAGAGGCACGGGGCTGAGGCTATCTGGCCGTACTTCTATGCCGGCACCATGGGACAGGTGCAGCGCGACTCGATCGATCGGCTGCGCCATGCCAAGCGCTATTCGGGCTTCTTCGGCTCGATCTGCACCAATATGGCCTGGACCGGCTTCTCCATGGCCACCGGCGCCCTGCGCGGCCCCGACCCGCGCGAGATGGCAAAGGCCGATTGCGTGGTGATCTGGGGTACGAACGCGGTCGCAACCCAGGTCAATGTGATGACGCATGCGGTCAAGGCCCGCAAGGACCGCGGCGCCAAGATCGTCGTCATCGATGTCTACGACAATCCGACGGTCAAGCAGGCGGATATGGGGCTGGTGTTGAAACCCGGCACCGACGCCGCGCTCGCCTGCGCCGTGATGCACATCGCCTTCCGCGACGGCTACGCCGACCGGGCCTACATGGCCGAGTTCGCCGACGACCCGGCCGGTCTCGAAGCACATCTCCAGTCGCGCGGGCCGGAATGGGCGTCTGCCATCACCGGTCTTGCGGTCGACGAAATCGAATCCTTCGCCAGGCTCGTCGGTACGACGCCGCGCACCTATTTCCGCCTCGGCTACGGCTTTACCCGCCAGCGCAACGGGTCTGTCGCCATTCATGCGGCAGCCTCGGTGGCGACGGTTCTCGGCTCCTGGAAGCACGAGGGCGGTGGCGCCTTCCACTCCAACAACGATATCTTCAAGCTCGACAAGCGCGAGCTGATCGGCTCGGCCTTCCACGATCCGGATGTACGCATGCTCGACCAGTCGCAGATCGGTCGTGTGCTGACCGGTGACGCCGAGGCGCTGCGCCACCGTGGTCCGGTGACGGCGATGCTGATCCAGAACACCAATCCGGTGAATGTCGCGCCGGAGCAGCGTCTGGTGAAGCGTGGCTTCCTGCGAGACGACCTGTTCGTCGCCGTGCACGAGCAATTCATGACCGATACGGCGGCCGTTGCCGATATCGTGCTGCCGGCCACCATGTTCCTCGAACATGACGATCTCTATCGCGGCGGTGGCCACCAGCACATCCTGATCGGCCCCAAGGTGGTGGAACCGCCCTCGACTGTGCGCACCAATCTCTTCGTCATCGAGGAACTGGCCAAGCGCCTCGGCGTTACCGACCATGCCGGCTTCGGCCTGACGGAGCGCCAGCATATCGACCGGCTGCTTGCCAATTACGGCATTGGCTACGAGGAGATGAGACAAGAGAAGTGGCTGGACTGCCAGCCGGGCTTCGACGAGGCTCATTATCTCAAGGGGTTCGGTCACCCCGACGGCAAGTTCCGCTTCAGGGCGGACTGGACGGGAACGCCCGCGCCGAACCGGCCGCCGAAATCCATGGGCATTCAAGGGCCGCACGCAGAATTGCCGGAGTTCCCCGATCACGTCGATCTGATCGAGGTCGCCGACGCCGAGCATCCCTTTCGTCTCGCAACCTCGCCGGCCCGATCCTTCCTCAATTCGACCTTCGCCGAGACGCCGTCCTCCATCCAGAAGGAAGTGCGCCCGGAAGTGATGCTCCATGCGGACGATGCCGAGGCGCTCGGCATCGCCGACGGCGATGTCGTTCAGCTTGGCAACCAGCGCGGTGAGATCCGCCTGCATGCGAAGATCGGCGGGGGAACGCGTCGCGGCGTCGTGATCGCCGAAGGGCTCTGGCCGAACGGCGCTCATCTCGACGGAGAAGGGATCAACGTGCTGACCGGTGCCGACGCGGTGGCACCCTATGGCGGCGCCGCCTTCCACGACAACAGGATCTGGGTCAGGCCGGCGCGCTAAATCAGGTTGTTCAACGGCAGACGGAACCCTTCATGAGCGGCGACCACCACCATGCAGATGTCAGCAGTACGCCGGTTTCGAGGCTCTGGGCGTCGCTTGGCCTGACCGGCGGCTTCATGCTGGCGGAAGTCGTCGGCGGCGTCCTGACCGGCAGTCTGGCGTTGATTTCCGACGCCATGCACATGTTGACCGACACGGCGGCGCTGGCGATCGCGCTCGTCGCAATCCATGTGGGCCGCCGCCCGTCCGACCTGCTGCGCACCTATGGCTACGCGCGTTTCGAAATCCTGGCTGCTGCCTTCAACGCGCTGCTCTTGCTCGCTGTTGCTTTCTACATTCTCTATGAAGCCTGGAAGCGCCTTTCGGAGCCGCAGGAGATCCAGTCGGGCGGGATGCTGGTGATCGCCGTGATCGGCCTCTTCGTCAATCTCGCCTCGATGCGGCTCCTGACGGGCCACAAGGACGAGAGCCTCAACGTCAAGGGCGCCTATCTCGAGGTCTGGTCCGACATGCTCGGCTCGCTCGCCGTCATCGTCGCTGCAGCGGTCATCTGGTTCACCGGCTGGCAATGGGTGGATTCACTGCTCGCCGTCGGCATCGGCTTCATGGTCTTCCCGCGCACCTGGGTGTTGCTCAAGGAGTGCGTCAACATCCTGCTCGAGGGCGTGCCACCGGGCATGCGGCTTGCCGATGTCCATGCGACGATCGCCGCCGTGCCCGGTGTTACCTCGGTGCACGATCTTCACCTCTGGGCAATCACCCAGAGCCAGCCGTCGCTGACCGCCCATGCGGTGCTCGCCGAGGGCGCCGATGGCGAAGCCGTGCGCCGGGCGATCGAAGAGCGGCTGCGCCAGCAATTCGACCTGCACCACACGACATTGCAGATGGAGCGCGAGGACCGCGCGGCAATGGAACACGTTCACTAGAGCGCCGTGCGTTCGGACGAACGCATAAGGGACGCTCTAGCACTTTGATTGTAGAACATCTTTCCGCTTCAAATGCTTCCACTTGAAAGCGGGATGCTCTAGAGGCAGGAGCGGCTGGATCGCCCCGCCAACGAAGGGTTTCGCATGAGCAAACATCACGATCCGCGCGTCAGGATCATCGGTCGCCGCACGCTTTGGGACGGGTTCATCCATCTTGAGGAAGTGACCCTCGAACAGGACATGTCGAGCGGCGTAACCGCGACGCTGAAGCGCGAGGTCCACGATCATGGCAGTGCCGCGACCATCCTGCTCGTCGACACCAAGCGGCAAAGCGTGGTGCTGGTGCGACAGTTGCGCGTTCCCGTGCTCCTGCAGGGGGACCAGGCCTATATGATCGAAGCGGTGGCCGGGTTGCTGGACGATGATACGCCGGAAGTCGCGATCGCCCGCGAGGCATTGGAAGAGACCGGCTACCATGTCGAAGGCGCCACCCACCTTTTCGATGCTTATATGAGCCCGGGCGCGCTCACCGAACGCACGAGCTTTTTCGTCGGCCGCATCGACGTCACGGAAAAGCGTGGGGATGGCGGCGGGCTTGCGCATGAGGGAGAGGACATCGAAGTTCTCGAAATACCGCTCGATCGGGCCTTCGCCATGATCACGACCGGCGAGATCTGCGACGCCAAGACGATCATGCTGTTGCAATGGGCAAAGCTCAACCGCAACGAGTTCATCGGCTAAATCATTGTTTTATAAGAAGATAATTTATTACGGATATTTCACTTTTTGATCCGTATCGGGTAAGCTAAAGCGCTGATGTTCTCATCATCGACATGGGCGCCCCATGACATCCTCCCTTTCGGAAAGCGCAACCGACGACGAGCAGCAGGCGGAGGGAGGCTGGATCTCCTTCCTGCGCCGCAACCGTCGCTATCTTTCGGCCGCCGGTACGCTATTTGTGATCGCTCTCTTCGGCTTCGCGATCTTTCATCTGACATCCGAAGTTCAGTACGATGAAGTCGTACAAGCGCTGGCGGACACGCCGTGGGCGGCAGTCGCGGCAGCGGTGTTCTTCACGGCCATAAGCTTCCTGGCGCTGACCTTCTATGACGTCAGTGCGCTCGACTACGTAAGGCGAAAGTTGCCCTATGCCGATGTGGCGCTGACGGCCGCTTGCGCCTATGCGGTTGGCAATACCGCCGGATTCGGAGCCTTGAGTGGTGGTGCGATCCGCTACCGCTCCTATTCCCGCCTCGGCATCGAGCCGGAAAACATTGCCCGGATCATAGCCTTCGTGACGCTCGCCTTCGGGCTCGGGCTTCTGACTGTGACCTGCCTCAGCCTACTGGCCGTCGGCGAGTATGTGGCGCCGATGACTGGGCTTGATCCCCTGTTCCTGCGCCTGATCGCCGTCGTCATCCTCGGCGGTTTGTTCACCGTATTCTTCCTTGCACGCGACGGCCGCGAGGTCAGCCTCGGACGCCTGACATTACGCTTGCCGGATTCACGCACGGTCTCGCGCCAGTTCCTGGTGACGGCGCTCGATCTCGCCGCTTCGGCGACCGTCCTCTACGTGCTCCTGCCGACAGGCACCATCGGCTGGCCGGCGTTCCTCGCCGTCTACTCGCTTGCCGTTGGCGTCGGTGTTCTCAGCCATGTTCCGGCCGGCCTCGGCGTCTTCGAGACGATCATCATCGCGACGCTCGGTCACAATACCGATGTCGACACCATCCTCGGCGCGCTGGTGCTCTATCGCGTGATCTATCACGTGCTGCCGCTGGTGATCGCGATCGCCGTCGTTATCGGCATCGAACTTCGGCAGCTTTCCGGCCATCCGGTCGCCTCCAGCGTGCGGCGCATCGGCGGCCGCATGACGCCGCTGCTGCTGGCGACGCTCGGCATCGTGCTGGCGATCATGCTGGTGCTTTCAAGCGTGACGCCGACCCCGGACGAAAACCTGGCTTTCCTGGAAAGCCTGCTGCCCTTGCCGATCGTCGAAGGCGCCCATTTCCTTGCAAGCCTGCTCGGACTGGCGCTCGTCGTCGTCTCCCGCGGCCTTGCTCTGCGCCTCGATGGCGCCTGGTGGGCGTCGATCGCGATTGCGATCGCAGCGCTTCTGTTGTCGTTGATCAAGGCCGTCGCGGTGGTGGAAGCGGGAATGCTCGCCTTCTTCCTCCTGGGATTGATCGTCAGTCGACGCCTGTTCGTTCGACCCGCGTCGCTCTTCGGCCAGGCGCTGACCGTACCGTGGCTGACGGCGCTCGGCGTTATCTGCCTGGGCGCGCTGGTCGTCCTGCTCTTCGTCTACCGCGATGTCGAGTACAGCCACGAGCTCTGGTGGCAGTTCGAATTCTCTGCCGAAGCGCCGCGTGGGTTGCGGGCGCTGCTGGGCGTCAGCATCGGTGCCAGCATGCTTGCGATCTGGAGCCTGATGCGCCCGGCGACCGGGGCGGCGGAGCCCGCTTCCGACGATGCGATGGAGCGGGCCCTGGCGATCGTCGAGGCGCAGGACATGTCCGACGCCAATCTTGTGCGCATGGGCGACAAGAGCATCCTGTTCTCTGCCGACCGGCGGGCTTTCATCATGTACGGCCAGCGCGCCCGTTCCTGGATCGCGCTCTTTGATCCGGTCGGCCCGATCGACGCCTGGCCGGAGCTCATCTGGCATTTCATCGAGAAGGCACGGGCTGCCGGCTGCCGCGCGGTTTTCTATCAAGTTTCGGCCGAAGGGCTCGCCTATTACGCCGACGCGGGGTTGCGTGCCTTCCGGCTCGGCGAACTGGCGCGCGTCGATCTCGCCCGTTTCGAGATGAAGGGCGGCAAGTGGGCGAACCTGCGCCAGCAGGTCAGCCGCGCCCAGCGCGACGGGCTCGAGTTTCGCGTTGTGCAGCCCGGTGACGTTCCTGAAGTCATGGCCGACCTGACAGCGGTTTCCGATGCCTGGCTTGCGCACCACAATGCCAAGGAGAAGGGCTTTTCGCTCGGCGCCTTCGATCCGGATTACCTGGCCGAGCAGCCGGTGGCGATCCTCACATGCAATGGGCGCATCGTCGCCTTCGCCAACATCCTCGTGACCGGGACGAAGGAGGAGGGGACCGTCGATCTGATGCGCTTCTCTCCGGATGCGCCCAAGGGTGCCATGGATTTCCTCTTTGCTCAGGTGATGGAATACTTGAAGGCAGAGGGCTTTCGCGCCTTCAATCTCGGCATGGCGCCACTATCCGGCATGTCGACGCGCCAGATCGCGCCGGTGTGGGACCGGGCCGGCCGTACCTTCTTCGAGCACGGCGAGCGCTTCTACAACTTCAAGGGCTTGCGTGCCTTCAAGTCGAAGTTTCATCCGCAGTGGCAACCGCGCTATCTTGTCGCCAGTGGCGGCATCAATCCGATCCTCGCCTTGATGGATGCGACATTCCTGATCGGCGGCGGTCTCAAGGGAGTGGTGAAGAAATGATCCGTGTCGCGAACGCCTGGAAATGCCTCACCTCGGCGGCGCTGCTGCTTTCGGCTTCCATTCTTCCCGCTGTCGCGGAAGGCGCGCCGAAGAGCTATGATACCGGAATGATCCCCTCGCCACGCATCATGCTGCCCAAGGAAAAGGCGGCCGCACTTGTCGTTCTGCTTTCGGATGCTTCCGGCTGGACGGACAAGGAGCAGGCGGTGGCCGATGCGCTGACCGGTGACAAGACTGTCGTCATCGGTATCGATCTAAAGGCCTATCTCGCCTCGCTCGCCAAGGACGACGGCGACTGCATCTACATGGTCTCCGACATCGAGTCGCTTAGCCAGCAGGTGCAGCGCGCCGTCGGCAGCGATGCCTACCAACTGCCGATCGTTGCCGGCGTCGGCGCCGGTGGCGCCATGGCGCTCGCGATTGCCGCCCAGACGCCGCCCGCCACGATCGGCCAGACGCTGGCGGTGGATCCGGAGGAGGGCATCGCGCTCAAGAAACAGCTCTGCACGCCAGCCGACAAGGTGAAAAAAGGCGACCGCATGGTCTATGGGCTGACCGACGGCGCCTTGCCGGATCCGGTCTCCGTCGTCTTCTCGCCGGCAGCCTCCGCGGATGGGCGTTCGCATGTGGCGGCGCTCATCGCGAAGCATGCGGATGTCGATCAGGAAGACAGCGACGACGACGCCATCACGGCATTGTCCGATCACCTCTCGGATATCATCGACAGCGAGAGCGACGCCGGCAACCCGTTCGGCCTGCCGCTGACCATTCTCGATGCCAAGCCGACGCGTGATACGATGGCGGTGATCTATTCGGGTGACGGTGGCTGGCGCGACATCGACAAGGAGGTCGGCGACGTGCTCCAGCAGCAGGGTGTGCCCGTTGTCGGCTTCGATTCCCTGCATTACTTCTGGTCGGAACGCGATCCCCAGGCGACGGCGGACGATCTCGCCAAGGTGATGAGCTACTACCGCAAGCACTGGAACGTCCGCAACGTGCTACTGATCGGCTATTCCTTCGGTGCCGACGTCCTGCCGCGAACCTTCAACCTGCTGCCGTCAGGCGAAAAGGCGCATGTCCGCCAAGTGACGCTGATGGCGCTGTCGCACATGGTCGATTACAAGGTCTCGGTGCTCGGCTGGCTGGGTGCGGAAGGCGATGGCAAGGGTGGCGATCCGCTCGACGACATCAAACGCATCGATCCGGCGCTGGTGCAATGCATCTACGGAACCGACGAAGAGGACGATGCCTGCCCTGAACTGAAGGGCACCGGCGTCGACGTCATCGGCATCGACGGTGGTCACCACTTCGACGAGGACTATCCGGCGCTGACACGGCGGGTGCTCGATGCGCTCGATCGCAGGCTGGCATCGGCGAAGTAACGACTTGCTTCAGGCGGCAGGCGAGATCAGCGTAGCGTTTGCTTCGGCAGTGCTCCGGCTCACGGCGCGGCCGCCTTCCATGCGCACCTTGCCCTCGGCCATCATTCGAAGCGCCATCGGATAGGCGCGGTGCTCGACGGTCAGCACGCGTGCTGCAAGGCTGTCGGATGTATCTTCGGGGAGAACCGGCACAACTGCCTGGGCGAGGATCGGGCCTTCGTCCATGCCTTCGGTGACGAAATGCACGGTGCAGCCGGCAACCTTCATGCCGGCGTCGATCGCCCGTTGATGGGTGTGCAAGCCAGGGAAAAGCGGCAACAGCGAGGGGTGGATGTTGAGGATCCGCCCTTCGTGGCGCTGGATGAAGGTGGCGGAGAGCAGCCGCATGTAGCCGGCGAGGCAGATGATATCCGGCGACAGGCGATCGAGCTCGGCAAGGATTGCAGCCTCGTGCGCGTCCTTGCTGTCGAAATCCTTGCGCAGGAAGCTGCGCGTGGCAATGCCCAGTGCCGCCGCCTTGGCGAGGCCGCCGGCATCCGCCTTGTCGGCGATAACAGCGACGATTTCGGCGGGAAAGCTCGGCTCGGCCGCGGCCTTTGCTAGCGCCAGCATGTTGGAGCCGCCGCCCGAAATGAAGACGACGACCCGCTTCTTCGCTGACGTCACTGCGCTGGTCATAGGGCGAGGCTGCCCTTGTAGATCGTGCCGGCTGCACCTTCGGCGCGCGCGACCATCCGGCCAAGCGAAAACACCGTTTCGCCCTCTGCCGTCAGGACGGCGGACACTTCGGCGGCCTTCTCGGCCGGAACGACGACGATCATGCCCACGCCGCAATTGAAAGTGCGCAGCATCTCGTTGGCGGCGACGCCACCGGTCTGGGCGAGCCACGAGAACACCTTCGGTGCCTTGATCGCATCAAGGTCGATCTCGGCGGCGAGATGCTTCGGCAGCACGCGCGGAATGTTCTCGGGGAAGCCACCGCCGGTGATGTGGGCGAGCGCCTTGATCGAGCCCGTTTCGCGGATCGCCTTCAGAAGCGGCTTCACGTAGATGCGTGTCGGCGTCATCAGGAGATCGGCAAGCGTGCCCTCGCCGAAGGGCGCCGGCGCGTCCCAGGCAAGGCCAGAGAGCGCGACGATCTTGCGAACCAGCGAGTAGCCGTTGGAATGGACGCCTGAGGAGGCGAGGCCGAGGATGACATCGCCTTCAGAGATGTCGCCTGCCGGCAGCAACTGACCACGCTCGGCGGCGCCGACGGCGAAGCCGGCGAGGTCGTAGTCGCCGCCCGAATACATGCCGGGCATCTCGGCCGTCTCGCCGCCGATCAGCGCACAGCCCGCTTCGCGGCAGCCTGCGGCAATACCGGCAACGATGGCCGCACCCTGATCGGGGTCGAGCTTGCCGGTTGCGAAGTAGTCGAGGAAGAACAGCGGTTCGGCGCCCTGGACCACCAGGTCGTTGACGCACATGGCGACGAGGTCGATGCCGACGGTATCATGCTTGTTGGCGTCGATGGCGATCTTCAGCTTGGTGCCGACGCCGTCATTGGCAGCAACCAGAACCGGGTCGGTGAAACCCGCCGCCTTCAGATCGAAGAGGCCGCCGAAGCCGCCGATCTCGCCATCGGCACCTGGACGTCGCGTCGATCGCACATGCGGCTTGATCTTCTCGACCATGAGGTTGCCGGCGTCGATATCCACGCCCGCGTCGCTATAGGTGAGGCCGTTCTTTCCCGACTGGCTCATGCTCGTTCTCCAAGGCTCGTCGTGCGACAGGTATTTTGCGGATGCGATTGGCACGACAGGCAAGGGAGTGCAAGCCGAGAGCATGGATTGGCGGCGTTTTTTCAACATTTTGCCCATATCCCACGGTAGAAGCGGAACAGCATGGCTCCAAACCGTGTGGCCTCGCCCGGTTGGACTTGACCGGCGCCCGCGCCGCCCCCTATCTCCTCTAAAGGGTTGTGATACGTGATCGGCGCGCGCGGCGCGCCAGAGTGGGATGAGGAAAAGTGTGCGCGGTTTGCCGCCCGCATCCCTCTCTCGCTTACGAGAAACGATCACGTTTATGATTTCAGGTCGATCCGACCTAAACATCGTGATCCAAAGGGAGTGTCATGGATATCAAGGTCAGCGGTTCCGGATTGCAGCGCCAGGTCATCTTCTGGCTGCTGGTGCTTGCCGCCTTCATTGCATTCCTCATGGTTTTCAGCTCGATCCTGCTGCCGTTCCTTGCCGGCATGGCGCTTGCCTACTTCCTCGATCCGGTGGCCGATCGTCTCGAGCGGCTGGGCTTGAGCCGGCTGATGGCGACGGTCGTGATCCTGGTCGGCTTCGTCGTGGTCTTCGTGCTGGCACTCATGGTCATCATTCCTGTTGTCGTCAGCCAGGCCTCGGATTTCATCGCCAACATTCCGGGCTATGCGGCGAAGCTGCAGGTGCTGGTCAATGAGGCGCAGACGCGACTGATCCCGGACTGGCTGGCGAGCCAGATGCCGTCGCTCAAGCAGAGTTCGGGTAGGCTGCTGGAGCAGGCGGCCGCGTTTGTCGGTACGCTCTTCCAGCAGATCTGGAACTCCGGCGTGGCATTGCTTGACGTCATCTCGCTGCTGGTCGTTACCCCCGTCGTCGCTTTCTATATTCTGCTCGACTGGGACCGGATGGTCGAGAAGGTCGACAGCTGGGTTCCGCGCGACTACGTCTCGGATGTGCGCCAGATCGCCCGCGACATGAACGCGACGATCGCCGGTTTCGTGCGCGGGCAGGGCTCGCTCTGCGTCATTCTTGGCCTCTACTACGGCATCGGCCTGTCCCTGGTCGGCCTCAACTTCGGCCTGCTGATCGGCCTCTTTGCCGGCATGATCAGCTTCATTCCCTATGTCGGATCCATGGTCGGCCTCGTGCTCGCCGTCGGCGTTGCCCTGGTGCAGTTCTGGCCGGACTACCTCTGGATCGGCCTTGTGCTTGCAGTCTTCTTCAGCGGCCAGTTCATGGAGGGAAACATCCTCCAGCCGAAGCTGGTGGGCAAAAGCGTCGGCCTTCATCCGGTCTGGCTGATGTTTGCCCTGCTTGCCTTCGGCGCGCTCTTCGGCTTCGTCGGTCTGCTGGTGGCGGTGCCGGCAGCGGCGGCCATTGGCGTGCTTGTCCGCTTCGGCATCCAGCGATACCTTGATAGCGACCTCTATCATGGGCACGGCAAGGCCGTGGAAAAGAAGGCGAAGAGCGACAAGGCCGCCTGATTTCCGACGATTGTCCCGAGTACAGCATGACAAAACGCCCATTTGAACAAATACCCCTGGCCTTCGGCCACGACCCGGCGACGGGTCGTGAGGATCTGCTCGTCTCCGACAGGCTGAGCGCTGCGATCGCCATCGTCGATCACTGGCCCGACTGGCCGTCGCCGGTCGTCATCATCGCCGGACCGGTCGGTTCCGGCAAATCGCATCTTGCCGGCATCTGGAAAGAGCGGGCAGGGGCCGAGACGATCCATCCGCTCGCTGGTTCCGATGCGGCCCTGATCGCGGCGGAGAAGCCTGTTCTCTTCGAGGATGCCGATCGCACCGGCTTTGACGACACCACGCTGTTCCACGTCATCAACAACGTTCGCCAACATGGCACCGGCCTGTTGATGACGACACGGCTCTGGCCGATGTCCTGGCCGGTCAAGTTGCCGGATCTGCGCTCGCGCCTGAAGGCGGCGACCGTCGTCGAGATCGGCGAGCCGGATGACGAGTTGCTGACGCAGGTGCTGATCAAGCTTTTCGCCGACCGTCAGCTCTTCGTTGACGAGCGGCTGGTAGGCTACATCGTTCAGCGCATGGAGCGCTCGCTCGAGGCGGCGCAGACGATCGTCGAGCGCATCGACCATCTGGCGCTTTCTCGCGGAACGAAGCTCAGCCGGGCACTCGCGTCCGAAGTTCTCGAAGAGCTGGGGAATCAGCGGCGGTCCGATTGACTGTCACAGAACCGTCGTCAAACTGAGATAGCCGGTGCAGCCGGAGCAATGGGATCGAATGGGCATGGATAACGCGGTATCGGCGGTGAACGAAAATCAGGCAGCGGCGGAAGATGTCGACCTGCTGACCAGCCCGCAGCGCTTCATCAATCGCGAATTCTCCTGGCTGCAGTTCAATCGTCGCGTGCTCGAAGAAACGTTGAACACGGCGCATCCGCTGCTGGAGCGCATTCGCTTCCTGTCGATCTCTGCTGCCAACCTCGACGAATTTTTCATGGTGCGCGTCGCGGGCCTGGAAGGCCAGGTGCGCCAGGGCCTTTCCATGCGCTCGCCCGATGGCAAGACGCCAGTCGAACAGCTCGAAGACATCTTGAAGGAAATCGACAACCTGCAGATGGAGCAGCAGGCCTCGCTTGCCGTCCTGCAGCAGTATCTCGCCAAGGAAGACATCTTGATCGTCCGCCCGGCATCGCTGTCGGCGCAGGACAAGAGCTGGCTTGCCAACGAATTCGACCAGTCGATTTTCCCTGTGCTGACGCCGCTTTCGATCGACCCGGCCCACCCGTTCCCGTTCATTCCGAACCTCGGCTTCTCGATGGGCCTGCAGCTCGTCAGCAAGACCGGTCGCGAGCCGATGACGGCGCTCTTGCGCCTGCCGGTCGCGCTCGATCGCTTCATCCGGCTGCCGGATGTCAAGAACGTCATCCGCTACATTACGCTCGAAGATATGGTCAGCCAGTTCATCGACCGGCTGTTCCCCGGCTACGAGGTCAAGGGTTCCGGTACCTTCCGCATCATCCGCGACAGCGATATCGAAGTGGAAGAAGAGGCCGAAGATCTGGTGCGCTTCTTCGAAACCGCTCTGAAGCGCCGCCGCCGCGGTTCGGTGATCCGCATCGAGACCGATTCGGAAATGCCGGCATCGCTGCGCCAGTTCGTCGTGCAGGAGCTCGGCGTCCCGGAAAACCGCATCGCCGTGTTGCCGGGCCTGCTGGCGCTCAACACGCTTTCGGAGATCACCAAGGCGCCGCGGGACGATCTGCGCTTCGAGCCCTACAATCCGCGCTTTCCAGAGCGGGTACGCGAACACGCCGGCGATTGCCTGGCTGCGATCCGCGAAAAGGACATGGTGGTCCACCACCCCTATGAATCCTTCGACGTTGTCGTGCAGTTCCTCTTGCAGGCGGCGCGCGATCCGGATGTCGTTGCCATCAAGCAGACGCTCTATCGCACCTCGAATGACAGCCCGATCGTGCGCGCGTTGATCGACGCGGCCGAGGCCGGCAAGTCGGTGACGGCGCTGGTCGAGCTCAAGGCCCGTTTCGACGAGGAGGCCAATATTCGCTGGGCGCGCGACCTCGAACGCGCCGGCGTGCAGGTCGTCTTCGGCTTCATCGAACTCAAGACCCACGCCAAGATGTCGATGGTGGTGCGGCGCGAGGAAGGCAAGCTCAGGACCTACTGCCACCTCGGCACCGGCAACTACCATCCGGTGACGGCGAAGATATACACCGACCTGTCGTTCTTCACCTGCAATCCGGTGATCGCCCACGACATGGCGAACATCTTCAACTTCATCACCGGCTATGGTGAGCCGGAGGCCGGCATGAAGCTGGCGGTTTCGCCGCACACGCTGCGCCCGCGCATCCTCAAGCACGTGGATGAAGAGATCGAGCATGCCAAGGCCGGGCGCCCGGCAGCGATCTGGATGAAGATGAATTCGCTCGTCGATCCGGAAATCATCGACGCGCTCTACAAGGCCAGCCGCGCCGGCGTCGAGATCGACCTCGTGGTGCGCGGCATCTGCTGCCTTCGTCCGCAGGTCCCGGGTCTGTCAGACAATATCCGTGTCAAGTCCATCGTCGGTCGTTTCCTCGAACATTCCCGCATATTCTGCTTTGGCAATGGCCATGGGCTTCCATCGGAAAATGCCCTTGTCTATATCGGCTCGGCGGATATGATGCCGCGCAATCTGGATCGGCGGGTCGAGACGCTCGTGCCTCTCATCAACCGGACTGTGCACGAACAGGTTCTGTCGCAGATCATGCTGGGCAATCTCATCGACAACCAGCAGAGCTACGAAATTCTTCCTGATGGCACCTCTCGCCGGATGGAAGTCGGCAAGGACGCCGAGCCTTTCAACGCACAGCACTATTTCATGACCAATCCCAGCCTCTCCGGCCGGGGTGAGGCCCTGAAGTCCAGCGCACCGAAGCTCATTGCCGGCTGGAAGAGCGGCTGGCACAAATAAACTGGAATTGCATGGTCGAATCTGAAGCGCAGGGGCGTTTGCCCGGCATCCGCCCGGTTTCCGTTGTCGATATCGGTTCGAACTCCATCCGCCTTGTCGTCTATGAAGGCCTGAGCCGCTCGCCGGCCATGCTGTTCAACGAAAAGGTGATGTGCGGTCTCGGCAAGGGCATCGACGCTACCGGACGCATGGACGAAGAAAGCGTCGAGCGTGCGCTCAAGGCGCTGCATCGCTTCCATGCGCTCTCGAAGCAGGCGCGTGCCACGTCCATGTATGTGCTCGCCACGGCCGCTGCGCGCGAGGCGAGCAACGGCCCGGCCTTTATCGAGAAGGCGGAGGCGATCCTCGGTCACAAGGTCCGCATCCTCACCGGCGAGGAGGAGGCCTATTATTCCGCCATGGGTATCGTCAGCGGCTATTACGACCCCGACGGTGTCGTTGGCGACCTTGGCGGTGGTTCGCTTGAACTCGTCGATGTCTCGGGCACCAAGATCGGCAAGGGCATCACCCTACCTCTCGGGGGTATCCGCCTGTTCGAACACAGCAATGGCTCGCTGACGAAAGCACGCACCTGGGTGCGCAAGTTCATGAAGAACTCGGCTGTCCTGAGAACCGGAACGGGCCGAACCTTCTATGCCGTCGGCGGTACCTGGCGCTCGATCGCCAAGCTGCACATGGAGATCCGCGACTATCCGCTGCACATGATGCAGGGCTACGAAATTTCCTTCGACGAGGCGATGGCGCTGCTGCCTGAAGTGATCGAGCCGAAAAACATCAAGCCCTCGGCCTATTCGACGATCTCGAAGAGCCGCCGCAGCCTGCTGCCGTTCGGGGCGATCGCCATGCAGGAGGCGCTGTCGATCATGAAGCCGGAGCGGATTTCGTTCTCGGCACTCGGCGTGCGCGAAGGCTATCTGTTCTCGTTGCTGAAGGACGAGGAACGCGCCCAGGATCCGCTGCTGACGGCGGCGAACGAAATCGCCATCCTGCGCGCCCGCTCGCCCGAGCACGCCCGCGAACTTGCCGATTGGACCGGCCGTATGGTGCCGTTCTTCGGCATCGAGGAAACCGAGGAGGAGAGCCGTTATCGCCAGGCAGCGTGCCTTCTCGCCGATATCAGCTGGCGCGCACATCCGGATTATCGCGGCCTGCAGGCGCTGAACATCATCGCCCATTCGACCTTCTCCGGTATCACGCATGCAGGCCGCGCCTATATCGCGCTCGCCAACTACTACCGCTTCGAAGGGCTGAACGATGACGGCGCCACGAACGCGCTTGCCGGCATCACCACACCGCGCTTGCTCGAACTGGCAAAGCTGCTCGGTGGTCTGCTGCGTGTCGCCTACCTGTTCTCGGCGTCGATGCCGGGGATTGCGCAGAACCTGACGTTCCGCAAGTCGTCCCAGCCGGACGTGGATCTCGAAATCGTCGTTCCGGCCGCCTACTCGGAGTTCGCCGGCGAGCGGCTCGACGGGCGCCTGCAGCAACTCGGCAAGCTCACCGGCAAGAGGCTCGCTTTCCACTTCGAGAGCTGAGCTCAGAACGCTTGGAACTAAAAAGGCGCGCAAGCTCAAGCCTGCGCGCCTTTTTTGATTACTCGGCCTTCAGAAAGTCGCCGACTTCGAGCAGCACGAATTCGTTGTCGTCGGCCTTGTCGAGCGCGCGGCCGGCCGAGAACGGCAGGTTGTTGTCGTTGCCGACGATGATATGGGTCTCATCGACGCGGTCGACGTTCTCGATGGTGACGAAGGGCATGTCGTAGAAGCCTTCGCCGCCGCCCTGGCGCTTCTTGTTGTCCGGGTCGGCGATCTTCAAGAGATCGATGTAGCCGATCTTGCGCACGGCCTTGCCGACATTGCTGTCGTCGAAGGCGATCTTGTAGATGCGCTTGACCTTGGAGCCGGTGGCAAAGCAGTCCGGCTTCGGGTCCTTCGGATCGGCGCAGGCCTTGTCGACCGTGCCGGCGCCGTTGTCGCGCTCGATCACCAGTGCTGTTCTGTCGTCGAGCATGTTGAAGTCGCCGATCGCTTCGCCCCCTTCGGCAAGCGGATAGAGCCAGCTGCGGCCGGTCCACGCCTTGCTGGCGACATCGAGTTCGATGATGCGCAGCGCCGGCCGACCCTCGGCCTGCTCGACCGTCTCGCTGTCGGTCCAGAGCGGGCCTTCGAGCAGACCGTAGAGCTTGGAGCCGTCCTTCGAAAGGGCCATGCCTTCATAGCCGCCGGAACGCTTCAGGTTGAAAGCGGGCGTCTTCTTCGACGGATCGGCCTGCAGTGTCAGCGTTGGATTGTCGGGTGACAGGACCGGCTTGCCGTCGACAGTGGTCGCAATCACGTCCGTCAGCTTGCCTTCGAGGTCGAACTTGAGAATGTACGGACCAAACTCCTCGCCAACCCAGAAGCCGTCGGCAACCGGCTGGATCGATTCGAAGTCGAAGTCAGCGCCGGTGAGATAACGCTTGTCGGAACCTTCCATGACGATCGGGAAAGGCGCCTTCTTGTCCGGGTCAGTCAAAAACAGCGTCTTCAGTGCCTCGACCTTGCCGGCGTCCCAGTCCATCTTGACGTGATGCAGCATCAGCATGGCGTCGGTGGAGTTCAGCTTGTTGCCGAAACCATTGTCGGAGAGGCTCCAAAAGGTGCCGTCTTCCAACGCCTTGATGCCGGAGAAACCCTGCATCGGCTGTCCGTCGAAGGGCAGCGACAGGCCGGTCGGACGAACGCCGTCCTTGCCGGGCACGGTGCCGAGTGCCTCGGCGCGCTTGCGGTCCGCAGTGGTGAATTTGCCCGAAGTCTTCAGGTATTCTGGTGCGTCGGAAGGAGCCGCGATGATCGTGTTCGCCGGCAGGATCGCGTGACCCTTCAGGGTCGCGGTGAAGGACTTTTCCTCGGCCGAGGCGGCCATCGTCATCAAAAGAGAGAGTGCCGCGGTGGCGAGAAGCGTTTTCGTCATGAAAGTCACCATGGGTTGGAAGCCAAAGACGGCCATCCGATAGGCGGCTTTGATGACGGTTGGGTGATGCTTGCCTTACAGGGCGATGAAGCTTTGGTGACAGGCTCAGCCGGCAATGGCGAGGCTTGCCCAGCGCCCGGGCGTGATGCCGTAGGCGCGCTTGAAATGGCGGGTGAAATGCGCCTGGTCCGCAAAGCCGGTTTCGAGCGCCGCACCTGCAAGACTTTCTCCCCTGGCAATCATCTGCCGGGCGCGCTCCAATCGGCGCATCAGGAGATAGCGATGTGGGCTTGTGCCGAGAACTTTACGGAACTGCCTCGCCAGCGTGAAGCGATCGAGCCCGCTGACCACTTCGAGTTCCTGGGAGCCCACGGATCGTTCAAGATTGGCGCGAAGGTATTCGGTCGCCTGCAGAACGGTATGCTTGTCGGCCTTTCCGGGGTTGATGTCCTTGGCGCCGGCATGCCGGTAGAGGCCCTCGGCGATCCGCACGAGGATGTCGTCGAGCGCCAGCTCGTCGATACCGTTGTCGAGGTCCATGACGGCCTCGCCGACCGCCTGCCGCAGCGTCTCGTCACCCACCACGGGCGCTGCGACGAAGGGCAGGGCGCGCCGTCTTTCGTCGAGCGCTGCGAGCAAGCGCTCCGGCTGCAGATACATCATCCTGTAGCGTAGCCCCGTCTCGGTTCCCGCGCCGCCATCGTGGATCTCGTCCGGGTGGAGGATGATAATACTTCCGGGTTTGCTGAAGCGGCTTTCGCCGCGGTACTGGAACGTCTGGACGCCGCCGAGCGTCACGCCGATCGCATAGGTGTCGTGGCGGTGTGGTTCGAAGAATTTTCCATGCAGGCGGGCTTCGATGCGCTCGATGCCATCGACGGCCGGAGCGACCCGAATACCGTCGCCGGGTGTCCCGCACAATCGTTCAAGATCAATCGCAGCACCTTCCGATAATGCGTCTTCCGGTACGCCCTGTCGGGCTGAAATGGAGATGACCGTCATGTTCGATACCAAATTTGCGATCGTATTGCGCGAAGACCTGGCAACCTGGCAGAAGCTGAACGTCACCGCCTTCCTCGCCACCGGTATTGCCGGGCAGAAGCCCGATATCATCGGTGAAGATTATCGCGATGGCGCCGGCAACGTCTACAACGCCCTGAGCGTCCAACCGATCATCGTCCTGGCCGCAGATGGGAAGACGCTCGGCAACATTCAACGGCGTGCGATCGAAAGAGAGGTACGAGCCTCGATCTATGTCGACGAGATGTTTGCCACCGGTCACGACAATGCCAATCGCGCGGTTTTCGCCGAGACCAGCCCGGATGATGCGGCGGTCGCCGGCATAGCCATCCACGCGGACAAGAAGCTGGTCGACAAGATCACCAAAGGTGCAAAACTTCACGGATGAACGGCTACCCGCCGACGATGAAGATCATCTCCCTCGACGAGCCTTCATCGAAGGGCGTCCAGTCCCAGGCGCCGCAGACCTGCCGCACACGCAGACCGGCAGCCACCAGTTGCTCGACGATCTCTGAGCGCGAGTAGAAGGATATTTCACTCTTGGAAACAAGTTCCCTGTCTGGAAAACCGTAGCGCAGTTCGAACGACAGGCGCCTTCCGTCCCGGCGCAGGATCCGCCGCGATTCCCGGACGGGTGTACCTTCGAGTTGCAGGTCGGCGTCATAGTTCCAGACGGCAGCCCAATCGATGGCAGGGTTGCGGGTCTCGAAGGCGACCGTCCCGCCGTCGACCAGATGATCCCGCATCGTCGCGAAGGTTCCGGCTATGTCCGTTTCTTCATGGAGCGTCTGAAAGGCATTGCCTGTCATGACGATGAGATCGAAGCGCTTCTTCGAGCGGAACATCTGGGCGGACGACAGGTGCCAGTCGACCTTGGAGCCGTGCGGCTTCCGCCGCGCGATAGCGAGCATCGCGTCTGCCGGATCGGCTCCGGCAACATCGTGGCCGCGCGCGGCATAGGCGTCGCAGAGAAGGCCGGTACCGCAGCCGAGATCGAGAATCCGCTTCCGGCCGTTACCCGCAAGCGCCAGGTAGAAGTCCCGGTCGACAGACCAGCCGCAGTTGAGGTCGTAGAGCGCTGCGAGAGTGGGGTCTGTGTAATGAAGATCGTTCATCACAGCGTCCTGGCAGGTCTATTCCGCAGCACTGGGCGCAAGGGCAGGCGTTGAACCTCCCACACGCAGCGCCAGAACGCCGAGCTTTTGGCCGCGGCCCTTGACCGCATGTTCGCCGAGATCCTCGACCCGGACATAATGCGGCAGCCGCATCTTGCGGGCGAGGTCGGTGGAGATCAGCACCTGGTGGCCGAGTGTCTTGCAAAAGCCTTCCAGCCGGGCGGTGGTGTTCACCGTATCGCCGAAGTAGGTGATCTTGTGCCTGTCGAGGCCGATTTCGGCGGCGACGATAGTGCCGCCATGAAGGGCGGCGCGCAGGCGCGGGACCTCGCCGAATTCCTTCTGCCAGCGGTGCGCCTCCGCATCGATGAGTTCCAGGATGTCGAAGACGCAATGGATGCAGGCCGCATTGTTGGTGGCCCGGTCGAATGGCCATGTGATGACGGCAGCGTCGCCCACATAGTCGTCTATCGATCCACGATAGCGCAGCACGGGGTCGGCGATCGTTGCGAACAGCCGTCCGAGATATTCCTGCATCCGGAGGTCGCCATGTTTCTCGGCGTAGGAGGTCGAGCCGGCGAGGTCGACGAACAGGAAGACGCGCTCTTCCTGGATCGGGTTGCGGTACCGGCCCGTCAGCAGGCTCAGAAAGACATCGCGACCCAGGAGTTCGCGAACCCTAAGGATGAAGACCAGGGAACCGGAGATGCCCAAGGCGAAGATGAGCACCGTCTTGGACGGTGTCATCGCCTCCATCCAGGTGTCGTCCATGACGCCGCCTGTCTGCATGATCAGGCCGGCCGCGGCGTAGCCGATGTCGAGAAGCACGAAATAGATCGCGAGCGAGGCGACGAAGAAGACGGGCGTGGAGAAGGCGTGGATCCGCCGATTGAGCCGCCGAAAGATGACGCGTCGCTCAAACGCGATGATCGGCAGGCACATGAAGAGCGCGTAGGTGGCGCCGATCAGGGCGCCCTTTCCATAGAAAACCCATGCGTAGGCCGCGCCTGCGCCCGCGATGACGAGCAGCAGCAGAAGTCCTTCGAAAGTGGAGAAGCGCCAACGCATAGGAAGCCCCGGTACGGAAGAAGCGGCATACGTGTCAGTCGGCACGCAACGTTGCCGCGCTTCCACGCTTGGTCACCTTCGTTCAAGATGACGGTGATTCTGTTCCGCCGGGCTTTCAGCTAGAGCCGGATTCGGGCGGAAACTTGACTCCGCCCGATACCGTTTGTCGCCTGTCGCAAGCGTGATCTAGCTGCCTAGCTCCACCGCCTCGATCTTCTTGTCGACGAAACGAAGAGCCACTTCGCCGCTGATCAGCTTCAGCGCGGTTTCGCCGAAGAGTTCGCGCCGCCAGCCCTTGAGCGCACCGACATCGGCTTTCTCGCCTTCGGCAGCGATCTTGTCGAGATCGTCGCTGTTGGCGATGATTTTCGCGGCCACGCCCTGTTTTTCGGCGATGAGCTTCAAAAGCACCTTCAGCATTTCGCCTGCGGCAGCGGCGCCTTCCGGCGTATGGCTTTGGCGCGGCAGCTTCGGCAGATCGGCCTTCGGGATCGCAAGCGCCTCGTTGACCGCCTCGATGACTGCAGTTCCGGCGCTGGAGCGTTCCCAGCCCTTGGGAATGGTTCGAAGCCGTGCCAAGGCTTCTGTGTCCTTCGGCTGCTGCTGGGCAATCTCGTAGATGGCGTCGTCTTTCAGGATGCGGCCACGTGGCACGTTGCGGGCACGCGCCTCGCGTTCGCGCCAGGCAGCGACGGTCTTGAGGACGGCGAGTTCGATCGGTTTCTTGACGCGCATCTTGAGGCGCTGCCAGGCGTCATCAGGGTGCAGGTCGTAGGTGTCGCGCGCCTCGAGGATCGCCATCTCCTCGGTCAGCCACAACGACCGGCCCTCGCGTTCCAGCTCTGCCGCCAGGTACTTGTAGATGTCGCGCAGATGCGTGACGTCGGCGAGCGCATAGTCGAGCTGCTTGTCGGTCAGCGGCCGGCGGCTCCAGTCGGTAAAGCGCGACGACTTGTCGATTTGCGTGCCCGTCACGCGGTTGACGAGCTGGTCATAGGAAACACTGTCGCCGAAGCCGCAAACCATGGCCGCGACCTGCGTGTCGAAGATCGGGTGCGGAATGAGGTTGCCGAGATGGAAGATGATCTCGATGTCCTGACGCGCGGCATGGAACACCTTGATGACTTCCGGATTGGCCATCAGCGCAAAGAAGGGCGAAAGGTCGATGCCTTTGGCCATCGGGTCGACGATGACGGCAAGATCCGGGCTCGCCATCTGGATCAGGCAGAGCTCAGGCCAGAAGGTCGTCTCGCGCAGAAATTCAGTATCGATCGTAATATAATTTGAAAGGGCCAGCTGCTGGCAGGCGGCCTCAAGGTCTGCGGTTGTTTCAATCATCAGATTTAAATCACTGTGGCAAAAATGCGGCTTGCATTTTCGTGTAGCCCGTCGCGCCATCTGTCACAATCGAAATCTCAGACGATCTTGAAATAACCCGTCATGCCGGTCTTCTGGTGCTCGATGATGTGGCAATGGACGACCCAGTCACCGGGATTGTCTGCTACCAGCGCCACTTCCGCCTGTTCGTCGGGTAAAAGCAGAATCGTATCGGTCGGCGGCGGCAGGAACGTCCGTTTGTTGGAGTTGAGAATGCGGAAGCTCAATCCGTGCAGATGGATCGGATGGGCGTGCGGCGTCCGATTGGCGACCTGCAGCACGTAGCTCTTGCCGAGCTTCATTTCCTCGATCGGCGCAATCGGGTCGGGCGTGTCGCCCGGCCACGGCACTTTGTTGATCGCCCAGAACGTATAGCCGAGCGAGCCGCAGATCGATGGAGCCGCCTTGTGCTCGGCGGTTGCCGTCAGCTCGATCGGCACGCGGGTCGCGGTGGAAAGGTCCGCCTCGGCGATCGGGTTGGCGGGCAGGGGGCCGACCTCCTTGAGGTCGCGTTTCAGCGACGCGCCGATCGCCCGGAAGCGCGCGATGGTCCATGGATGGGACCCACGGAAGTTGCCGAGCGTAACGGTCTGGCCCTCGCCATCCGGCATGCGCACGACGAGGTCGACGCGCTGGCCTGGGCCGAAATCGTAGCGGTCGAGGGCAAAGGGTTTGTCGACCGGGTTTCCGTCGAGCGCGATCACCATCGCCTCAGCGCCATCGAGGCCGATCGTGTAGATGCGCGTGACGTCGGTTGCGGCGATGCGCACGCGGATGAGCCCACCGGCCGGTGCGTCATAAGTCGGTTCCTGCTGCCAGTTGGCGGTGCGCACCGTGCCATAGGTCCCGCCACGCGCAGCATCGCGCGGCTTGAACGGATCGATGAATGCGCCACCCGTGCCAAGGCGCCAGTCGCGGAGGTTGAGAACGATTTCGCCGTCGAAGACCGGATCGTCGGGGTTCTCGACGACGATCACGCCGGTGAGCCCGCTGCCCATCTGGGTCAGCGTGTTGCAGTGCGGGTGGTACCAGAAGGTACCGGCATCCGGCGGTGTGAAGACGTAGTCGAAACGATCGCCCGGATAGACATAGGGTTGCGTCAGTTCAGGAACGCCATCCATGGCGTTGGCGATGCGAAGTCCGTGCCAGTGCACTGTCGTCGGCTCGTCGAGCCGGTTGATGAGACGCGCGGCATAAGGTTCACCCCTGCGCATGCGCAGGACGGGCGGCATGCCGCTGTTTTCTGCCTCTCCCAATGCATAGGTCATCACTTTCGGTGTGATGCCGTCGCTGGCGATCTTTGCATCGATCAGCCGCGCTGCCAGAAGCTGCGGATCCGGCGCAGCCCCGGCGCGGGCCGCCATGCCGGCGCCGAGGGCAAAAGCACCTCCCAGGGCAGCGGAGCCTTGAAGGAAGGTGCGGCGGCTGATGACGGGCATTTCGGCAATCTCGGTAGCTGTTCGTGTTGTCGCCGGTTCTAAACCTGATTGTGGAGTTCAGCAATTATCCGGACTGCGCGCATCTTGCCGCAGGCTCAGCCGTCCTTGCGCTTGTGATTGTTGCCGGCCGCGAGCTTGTTGAAGAAAGATGAGGTGCGCAAGAGGTTGCGAAACGGCATTGCGCGCGCTCCAGCAGGCACGGGTCCGCGTGCCGTCATGCGTTGCAGGGTGTAGAGCATGAACAGGAATAGGATCACCGCTGTGTAGATGAACAGCGCCTGCGGCCCGAAGATCTCGAGCAGGAAGGAGGCAAACAGCGGCCCGATGATCGCGCCGAGCGACCAGAAGAACAGCATGCCGGCCGAAACGAGTGCGTGCTGGCCCTCGGCCGCATGGTCGTTGGCATGCGCTGAGCAGAGCGAATAGAGCGGCATGGCGAAGGCGCCGAAGAGGAAGATGCCGGCAAAGTTCAACCATTCGTCGTTGCCGGCGCCAAAGGCGAGGAACAGTCCGGCAAGCAGCGAGCCGAATGTGGCGATGAGGATGATCAGCCGGCGGTCGATCCGGTCGGAGTAATGGCCGAGCGGGTATTGCAGCACGACGCCGCCGATAATGCCGGCGCTCATGAAGGTGGCGATCGCGGTTACCGAAAGGCCGATGCCTTGCGCATAGATCGGCCCGAGCGAGCGGAAGGCGGCGTTCGTCAGGCCGACGACGATGCAGCCGACGGTCGCAAGCGGCGAGATGTTCCAGAGCGCCTTCACGTCGAAGCGGATCGCTTCCGGGGCGACCGGGCTCGAACGGTCGGCAAAGGAGATCGGCACCAGCGAGAGCGTCAGCGCCATCGAGATGATGGCGAAGAGTTCGAAGCCCTCGAGGCCGATGCCGGGGATGACATATTGCGCCGCCGTCACCGAGCCGAGGTCGACGAGGCGATAGACCGAAAGCGTGCGTGCCCGGTTGGCATTGGTGACACTCGCGTTCAGCCAGCTTTCGACGGTCGCGAACAGGCAGGCAAAACAGATGCCGGCCAGAAGCCGCATCAGGAACCACATCAGCGGATTGATGACCAGCACCATTGAGATGGCCGCAGCGGAGGCAATTGCCGCCATGGCCGAAAAGGTGCGGATGTGGCCGATGGCGCGCAGCATGCGGGTGACATAGACGCAGCCGAGTGCAAAACCGATATTGTAACCGGCTCCGACGACGCCGATCAGCGACGTCGAGAAACCCTCCTCAAGCGCACGCAGCGAGATGAACGTGCCCTGCAGGCCGTTGCCGCCAATGAGGATGCCTGCGGTGACGAGGAGGGGAATGAGCGGGCGAATCTGAGACATGGGGCAGGCGACATCCGGGAAAGCGGCCGCGACTCGGGGGATCACTGTGGGGCCTCCCAATGTGTAGCCCCGCATTCCGTGGCCGGACAGCCCCGAATTATGACGATTGCCGTTCTTTTCGCGGCATTTCGGCCTGCTTCTGTCTCAAGCGGCCTTGGACTGGCCGTTTCCTTGGTTTAGAACGCATCTCCATCACGGGCGGCGGCGGTCGCGCGGCTTGACAAAGCCGGCGCATCATGCGCTTTTCCGCCCGATTTTGACCATGTGCCGCGCGCCGTGTCCCACGAGCCTGCGCGGCTCTTTCGCAATTCCGGGATAAGACGATGCATCGTTACCGCAGCCACACCTGTGCCGCCCTCCGCAAGTCGGACGTCGGCTCCACCGTTCGCCTCTCGGGCTGGGTCCACCGCGTCCGCGACCACGGCGGCGTACTCTTCATCGACCTGCGCGACCACTACGGCCTGACCCAGGTCGTCGCCGACCCGGACAGCCCGGCCTTCAAGGTCGCGGAAACCGTTCGCGGCGAGTGGGTGATCCGCATCGACGGTCTCGTCAAGGCGCGCACCGAAGACACGGTCAACAAGGGCATGCCGACCGGCGAGATCGAGCTCTACGCGCAGGAAATCGAGGTTCTCTCGGCCGCCAAGGAACTGCCGCTGCCGGTCTTCGGCGAGCCCGACTATCCGGAAGACGTGCGTCTCAAGTACCGCTTCCTCGATCTGCGCCGCGACACGCTGCACAAGAACATCGTCAAGCGCACCCAGATCATTTCGTCGATGCGCCGCCACATGGGCGAAGTCGGCTTTACCGAATACACGACTCCGATCCTGACCGCGTCGTCGCCGGAAGGCGCGCGCGACTTCCTGGTGCCATCGCGTATCCATCCCGGCAATTTCTATGCCCTGCCGCAGGCGCCGCAGCAGTACAAGCAGCTGCTGATGGTTGCCGGCTTCGACCGCTACTTCCAGATCGCGCCCTGCTTCCGCGACGAAGACCCGCGCGCCGACCGCCTGCCGGGCGAGTTCTACCAGCTCGACCTCGAAATGAGCTTCGTCGAGCAGGAAGACGTCTGGTCGACCATGGAGCCGGTCATCCGCGAGATCTTCGTCGAGTTTGCCGATGGCAAGCCGGTGACCGAAAAGTTCCCGCGCATTCCCTACGACACGGCGATCCGCAAGTATGGCTCCGACAAGCCGGACCTGCGCAACCCGATCGAAATGCAGGCGGTCACCGAACACTTCGCCGGCTCCGGCTTCAAGGTCTTCGCGAACATGATCGCGTCGAACCCGAAGGTCGAAGTCTGGGCGATCCCGGCCAAGACCGGCGGCTCGCGTGCCTTCTGTGACCGCATGAACGCCTGGGCCCAGAGCCAGGGCCAGCCCGGCCTCGGCTACATCTTCTGGCGCAAGGAAGGTGAAAAGCTCGAAGGCGCCGGCCCGCTCGCCAAGAACATTGGCGAAGAGCGCACCGACGCGATCCGCACGCAGCTTAGTCTCGACGATGGCGACGCCTGCTTCTTCGTCGCGGGCGATCCGTCGAAGTTCTACAAGTTTGCCGGCGAAGCCCGTACCCGCGCCGGCGAGGAGCTGAACCTCGTCGACCGCGACCGCTACGAATTCTGCTGGATCGTCGACTTCCCGTTCTACGAATGGCTGGAAGACGAAAAGAAGATCGACTTCGCCCACAACCCCTTCTCGATGCCGCAGGGCGGCCTGGAAGCGCTCAACGGCGAAGACCCGCTGTCGATCAAGGCCTACCAGTACGACATGGTCTGCAACGGCTTCGAAATCGCCTCGGGCTCGATCCGTAACCAGCTTCCGGAAGTCATGGTCAAGGCGTTCGAGCTGACCGGCAAGTCGCAGCAGGAGGTCGAAGATCAGTTCGGCGGCCTCTACCGCGCCTTCCAGTACGGCGCGCCTCCGCATGGCGGCATGGCGTTTGGCATCGACCGCATCGTCATGTTGCTCGTCGGCGCCCGGAACCTGCGCGAGATCTCGATCTTCCCGATGAACCAGCAGGCCGTCGACCTCTTGATGGGCGCGCCGTCCGAGGCGACCCCAGCGCAGCTGCGCGAACTGGCGATCCGCCCGATCCCGCAGAAGAAGGATTGAGGTCAGTCTGGCCGATGAAATCGAAAAGCCCGGCGGAGCGATCCGCCGGGCTTTTTCGTATCTACGGTTCGGGCCGGTTCAGGGCTTCGCGTAGATCGCGTCGCGGACATCGCGGGTGAATTGACCCCACATGCCCTCGAAGGTCGTGTTCGTCATGGCGACGACGGTGATGTTCTCGACCGGATCGACGAACCAGTTGTGACCGTAGGCGCCGCCCCACTGGATCGTGCCTCTCGACTGCGGTGTGCTGCCGGCCGCGGGATCGACGAGCACGGCCCAGCCGTAGCCGAAACCCCAGCCGGGGCCTTGCGTCTGCGCCTCAGGACCTGTCTGGTCCTGCATCATCGTTTTCACCGTTTCTGCCGACAGGATCGGACCGCCGCCCTCGCGGATGGCTTCAAGGAAAGTGAGCACGTCCTTAGCCGTGCCCGCCATGCCCGCACCACCTGATGGGAACTGTTTGGCATCGAGGATGCGATCGGGCGAGAAGGTCAGTTTGCCTTCGCCGATCGGCACCGCGATGCTTCCCTCCATGCGGGTCGGGGCGGGCACGCCATCGAAATAGGCGGCGGTCAGTCTTTCCGATGGCTTCGTCGAAAAATCGGCGTCAGCCAGGGCCAGAGGCGAAATGACGAGTTCGTCGACAGCCTTGTCGAGCGTCTTGCCGGTGGCCTTCTCGATGACGCCGCCAAGCACGTCGATCGCCACCGAGTAGCGCCAGGTTTTTCCCGGTTCAGACGCCAGAGGTACGCTGGCAATGCGTTTCAGGTTCTCGTCGAGCGTGATGCCCGAGAGATCGAGACCGTCGGATACGCCGGCCTTGCCATAGCTGCCACCCGGCGGCTGAAAGAAGCCGTATTCGAGCCCGGCGGTATGGTTGAGCAGATGACGAACGAGGATCGTTGCCGGCCTGCCGTTGTATGTTGGCTTGAAGTCCGGCAGCCACTTGCTGACCGGCTCGTCGAGCGTGATCCGTCCTTGTTCGACAAGGCGCATGGCGGCCGCGGTCACGAATGGCTTGGTGACGGACGCGAAGCGGAAGATGTCATCCTCCTTCATCGCGCGGCCTGCTTCGCGATCGGCAAGCCCTGCTGCGCGGGAATAGACGGGTTTTCCATCGCGAGCGACGAGGATCACTGTCCCGACGATGCGTTTGTCGGCGATCGCTCTGTCGATCACCGGGTCGAGCCGCGCCTTGAGCGACGCGCTCGGATCATCTGCGAGTGCGGGAGAGGCGAGCAAGAGGGCCAGCAGTGCTGCGCCTTTCAGGTGGAGACTCATCGTGCAAAACCTCCTATAATCACAATGACCATTCCTGAATACGGCAAGGTCTGAAAGAATTCTAGAGTGACCATTGTGAAAAATAGTGAATCCGCAGAATCCCTTGCTCGCCGCCGGGGAAGACCACGCGCTTTCGATCGCGAAGTGGTTTTGGCCGCAGCGGGAGAAACCTTCTGGCGGCTCGGCTACGAGGGGGCCTCGATCGCCGATCTCACAGCGGCTATGGGAATAACGCCGCAAAGCCTCTACGCCGCCTTCACCTCAAAGGCGGATCTCTATCGGGAGGCGCTCGAACAGTATCGGAGGGAGGAGGGCGCAGCCGCGGGCCGAAATCTCGCCGGTGCCGGCCATGTGGTCGAGGTGATCAGCAGGATGCTGCGCGCCTCTGCGCATGAGTTCACGCTCCCCGGCAGACCGAAGGGCTGCATGATCTCAACGGCGGTCCTGACCTGTGCCGTCGAGAACCAGGCGATCGCAGAGCATGTTTCCGCCCTGCGCAGTGAAACATTGGCGCTGCTGGAGGATCGCTTCAGGCAGGGTGCTGTCGACGGGGAATTACGTGCGGACACGGACGTCGCAGGGCTTGCGCGCTTCGTCGGCGCGATCCTCCAGGGCATGACGGTACAGGCGCAGGATGGCGCCGGCAAAGCGGAACTCCTTCAGATCGCCGAACTGGCGATAGCCGAAGTCGCGCGTCACCGGCATCCTTCCGCGTGAGCGGAGAGCCCGCGTGTCAGAAGTCCATGCCGGGACCGGATGGAGGCGTGGGGCCGTTCTTCTTCGGTTTTTCGGCGACCATCGCTTCGGTTGTCACCAACAGACCAGCGACGGAAGCCGCATCCTGCAGTGCCGCGCGCACGACCTTTGCGGGATCGATGACGCCCATACGGAAGAGATCGCCGTACTCTCCGGTCTGGGCGTTCCAGCCGTGGGCAAAGTCACTCTTCTCCCTTAGCTTGCCGACGATGACAGAGCCTTCAGCGCCGGCGTTCTCGGCAATCTGACGCACGGGCGTCTCGACCGCCCGCCGAACGATCTCGACGCCGACGCGCTGATCGTCATTGCCGGCCTTGAGCCCGTCGAGTGCGTGCACGACCCTGAGCAGCGCGACGCCGCCTCCCGGAAGAATGCCTTCCTCTACCGCGGCCCGTGTCGCATGCAGGGCATCGTCGACCCGGTCCTTCTTCTCTTTCACTTCGACTTCGGTCGAACCGCCGACGCGGATCACCGCAACGCCGCCGGCCAGTTTGGCGAGCCGTTCCTGCAGTTTTTCCCGATCGTAGTCGGAGGTCGTTTCCTCGATCTGTGCCTTTATCTGGCTGACACGTCCGCCGATATCCGCCTTCGTCCCGGCGCCGTCGACGATCGTGGTGTTTTCCTTCTCGACCATCACCCGCTTGGCGCGCCCGAGCGTGTCGAGCGTCACGTTTTCAAGCTTGATGCCGAGATCCTCGGAAATGACCGTGCCGCCGGTCAGGATGGCGATGTCCTCGAGGATCGCCTTGCGCCGGTCGCCGAAGCCGGGGGCCTTGACCGCTGCGATCTTGAGACCGCCGCGCAGCTTGTTGACGACAAGCGTGGCAAGCGCTTCGCCCTCCACATCCTCGGCGATGATCAGCAAGGGACGACTCGCCTGGATCACCGATTCGAGAATCGGGATCATGGCCTGGAGGTTGGAGAGTTTCTTCTCGTGGATGAGAATGTACGGGTCTTCGAACTCGACCCGCATCTTCTCCTGGTCGGTAATGAAATAGGGGGAGAGATAGCCGCGGTCGAACTGCATGCCCTCGACGATCTCAAGTTCGATCTCGGCGGTCTTGGCCTCCTCGACGGTAATTACGCCCTCGTTGCCGACGCGTTCCATCGCCTTTGCCAGATAGTTGCCGATTTCCTCGTCTCCGTTCGCCGAGATCGTGCCGACCTGAGCGATCTCCGCATTGTTGGAGATCTTTCGGGCATGGATCTTCAGCTGCGCCACGATCGCCTCCACGGCGAGGTCGATGCCGCGCTTGAGATCCATCGGGTTCATGCCCGATGCGATTGCCTTGACGCCTTCGCGGACGATGGCTTGCGCAAGCACCGTGGCCGTCGTCGTTCCGTCGCCGGCGACGTCGCTTGTGCGTGACGCCACTTCACGCAGCATCTGTGCGCCCATATTTTCGAACTTGTCCTCGAGTTCGACCTCCTTGGCAACGGAGACGCCGTCCTTGGTGACACGCGGTGCCCCAAAGGCCTTGTCGATCACCACGTTCCGCCCCTTTGGGCCGAGCGTCACCTTCACGGCATCGGCGAGGATATCGACACCACGCAGCATACGGTCGCGGGCATCGCTGCTGAACTTGACTTCCTTGGCTGCCATCGTTGACCTCCCTCAACACAAAACACGTGGCCTCATGCTCCCGCCACCCGCCGCGCGGGGGACAACCTTGCATGCAATCGAAAACCTTAAGCGCAGCCTCGGGCCTTCTCGGCTAGGTCGCGAAGTCCTGTTCCTCGTCATTGTCCGGCGTCAGGATATCGATCAACGCCGCAACCCGGCCTGCCGGCAGGTGGCGGCCTTCGCCGATCAGCGCCTCGTCGTTGTTGACCCAGGCGATGGCCTCGGCGAGTTCGCCGGCCGTCGCGCCCGTCGCAAGCAGCTCGGCCATCAGTGTCTCGTCGACCGGGCCAAGGATAGCGGTGATATCCGCGTGCTTCAGTCCCATGGGCTCCTCCTTCCGTTTTATCGGTCGGGAATGCGGGGACCTCGGATCCCCGCCCAAAGTAAATAGGCCGGGGTCTGAAGGCATCAAGCGCTGATCATATCATGGAAGCCAAGAGGGCGGAAAAGCGCGGGACGTCACTCCGGCCGAAGCGCGTTGTCCAGGAAATACCATTGGTCGAGATGTGCAAGGACGACGGGCTCGATCGCATCGTTCAACAGCAGCATATCGTCCACGAGGCGGGCGTTCGGGGTATCCGAAGCGGGAAGCCGGATGGGCTCCAATGCCTGGCATTCGAAACGGAAACCGTTGGTACGCAACCCGTACCAGGGGCAGATCGTGGCACCCGTCATGCGCGCCATGCGGATGGCAAGCGCGAGATTGCCTTCCTGATGCGGCTTGCGGTCGAAGAACGGTCCGCGGATCGTGCCGCCAAAGCCTTCGTCGCAGAACATGCTGACGACGCCGCCGCTCTTCAGGATCTTGATCGCTGGTCGTATTCCTTCCATGCCCGGCGGCAGAAACCGCAATCCGGCCTTGCTGCGCACGCGCTGAGCGATCCACGCTTTGGCGCGGCTCTTCGGGGGGACGTAGAAGGCATGGGGCCGGAGGCCGAGACAGCGGAACGCGATCGTCCCGATTTCCCAATTGCCGAGATGAAGCCCGACGAGGATGACGGGACCGTGGTTCGCCACGTCGCGGATCGGCGCAAGGCCGTCGGTCCGCAACCGCTCGCCATGTCGCTGCAGCCTGTTGATGACGGAAAACTCGGTCATCAACCGTCCCTGGGCCTGGCAGTTTTCGAGAAACAGGGCTTCCTGTTGCTCGGGGCTCAGGTCCGGACGCAGATGCTTGATCGTATCCCGGGCGCGCTGCGTGGCGACCTTGTGAAAGCGTGGCACCGCGAAAAGACCAAGGGCGGCCCCGAGGCGCGAACATGCATCCATCGGCAGGAGTTTCATGCCGAAGTGCGCAGTGAGGTTGGCAAGGTTCGAGAGATTGTCGCTGATCCAGTAACGCCGAAAGGCGCGCGAGCGCTCGCCCCCAGCCAGCGCGTCGGCAAGACGCGGCGCTTGCTCCTCAGCGAAAGTCCAGGCTTTCCGTTTGGCGATCGGTCCCCTTAGGCCAGGATTATCCGGCGCCATGCGACGTGCCTTCTCGCCTGTGCAGAGTGACCGGAAGTCCACCCTTCGGTCTGAGGGTCAGCCGGCAGATCGGCTCGACCGCGTGGCGTTCACGCAGGCGAACCCGGTAGCGCTGGGCGATGATCGCCAGGCAGAGGATCGCTTCCGTCAGGCCGAAATGCAGGCCCGGGCAGACGCGCGGGCCGCTGGCGAAGGGAATGAAGCTGTAGGGTGTCGGGCGCCGGCCTTCGGTGAACCGCTCCGGATGGAAATGGTGCGGGTCTTCGAAAAGGCTTTCCGTGCGGTGCAGGAGCCACGGCACGATCAGGACGAGGGAGCCCGGCTCGGCGGCAACGTCGCCGATCATGTCCGCCTCGCGCGTCTGTCGCGCCAGGATCGGAACCGGCGGGTAGAGGCGAAGCGTTTCCTCGATGACGGCGCGGCACCATTCGAGCTGCGGTACGTCGTCGATCGTCGGCGTCCGGTCGCCACAGACCCTGGCGATCTCGTCGTGCACGGCCGTCTCGATCCAGCCTGCCTTGGAAAGCAGGTACCAGGTCCAGGTCAGCGTCGCCGCCGTCGTCTCGTGACCGGCCATGAAGATGGTCGCGGCTTCGTTGCGCAGGGCGACAAGGTCGAGTTTCAGCTCCGGATTTCGCTGCTGCCGCCGGATGAGCAGTTCGACCATGGAATTATGGTCACCGCGGCCGGCAAGGTGATCCTCCACCACCTTGTCGATGGTTCCGTGGATGCGCTTGACCGAACGGCGCAGGCTCGGTGTGCGCAGGACGGGAAGCCCGTCGTCGAAGCCGAGGAAATAGCCGATATTGATGGAATCGACCAACGACTGGTAGCTCGTGAAGCCCTCGGTAACCGCTGCCGCACTGTCGTCCCCGAGTTGGTTGCCGAAGACGCTGCGCGCGATGATCTCGGCGGTCAGGCCCGCCATTTCGTGCAGGGCGTTGACCTCGGCCCCATCGGGCATCCGGTTCCAGCGCTCGACGAGTTCGCTGGTCGTCTTTTCCATGACGGGACCGAAGGACGGTACCCTCTTGGCGTGGACGATATCGGCTACCAGCGGACGGCGTTGCTTCCAGGTGTCTCCATCCGAAATGAACAACCCGTCTCCGAGCAGAAATTCGAGGGCCCGACGCATCTGCGGGCTCTTGCGCTCGAAGTTCTCGTGCCGCTTGACGACCACCTGCCGGATCAGATCGGGCGAATTGACGACGATGATCTGCCGGCCGAGAATCCGGATTTGCGAGACCTTTTCCGTATAATCGCTGGCGCGCCAGATCGACAGGAAATCCGTGCGCGCTTGAAGCAGGAGCCGTAGTGGCTTACCCGGCGGACCCGAGTAGTAATCGGCACGGACGGGCGCAAACTTCCCCTCCAGCAATTCTTCCCTGAAATTTACAGATTGCTGGAGCCAGGCAAGCATTTACGTCCGATCTGCCGTACGTGAAGGTGATATTCAGGCGTATATTTGTATTTCTTGCGCAGAGTCCGAGAATTCCCCGTCGAGGCTTAAATGCTCTCAAGTTCGCTGGATGTTGGATTCTCGGCCGACTGGGTGTGGCATGCACGATTTTGATGAAAAACGCTATCGCCTGGCGATGAAATTTTCTTGGTGCAGTGAATAGCGGGCAGAGAAAGCAACGGTCGCCGCATCCGACGCACGCGCCTTCAAGACGTATACGGCCCTTGTTCTGTGGCGGGCCGGCGGGTGCAAAAATACAGATCTGTGTGAATGAGGCGAGCCGACGTCCTGCGGACCGCGGAAAACCAGGCTGACCCGCGGAGCCGTCAAAGTTTGCGCGCCCGTTTGGGCGCGCAAAGCTCTTGGCAAGGTCGCTTGCTCCTGTCGGCCGAAGCCAGGAGCAAGCTGTGACGATCAGTCGTTTGCGGTCACCTTGACGCCGAGCACCGACGGAATGGTGTTCGGTGCGCCCATGGCAGCGCCCATGATCATCGGGAATGGAACCGGCTTTTCCGGTGCCGCGCTGATCGTCAGGCTCTTCGGGCCATCGAGATAGGCGTTGACGGCGGCAGACACCTGGTTCTGCAGTTCCGGTACATTGAGCTGCGCCATCATGATCGGGACCAGGCCCTTCAGCGACTGAGCCATCTGCTCGCCCGAAACGCCCTGCTGCGAACCGGCATAGTCGAGCGCCTTCTTGGTGATCGAGGCGTCGTCGAAGCGGATTTCGGCGCTGTTGAAGGTCAGCTGCTGCATCAGGCCCATCATGGCGAGGCCCATGGCCTGGTTGGCCTCTTCCTTGTTCGGATTGGCCTCGGCGGCCTTCATCGCTTCCTGCATCGATTTGACGAAAGCGAGCGTGTAGCCGGAGATGTCGAGGGCGAAGTTCAGTCGGCCGACATTCTTGAAGTCGAGGGCATATTCTTCAAGTGCGACATTGCCGCTTTCGACCTCCCAGCTGCCTTTCATCGTCAAGGCGCCGTCGATCGTGGTGAGGCCGAGCTTTTCGATCGCCTCCTTGGTCTTGGCGTCCTCAACGGTCGACAGGTCGGCCTTGATGCCGGAAGCTGTCGCGTCGAAGTCGAAGCCGGCGTCGTTTTCCTGGCGTGCCAGGTTCGCTTCGGTGCTTTCGAGCGAGAAGACTTCCTTACCCTTGGCACTGAGCGTGATCGGGCCCGTGCTCGCGCTTTCATAGAGCAGGATGTCGTTGATCGTCTCGCCCTTGGCGTTGGCGGGGATTGTCAGCCCGGAAAGCAGGATGTCCTTGACCGAAATGCTTCCCTCGTCCTGGCTGACATTGACGTCAGGGAACGACACGGTTTCCGCGTAGTAGCCACCACCTTCGGTTTCCTCGACACCTTCGAAGGTCAGGTCACCAATCTTCAGGTTCGTCGGTTCGCCCGGTTGGCTGGCGATCTTCAGCTGCACGCCGGTCACCGTCACCTTGTCGCCGTCGACCTCGGCCTTGTCATAGGTGACGGATGTGCCGTTCGCGTTCGTTGCCGCATCGAGCTTCTTCATCAGGTCCGCGCCGTCGAGTGCGAAGGCCGGGCTGGTAAGCGTAAGGAGCGCGGCGCTCGCCATCATCAGGCGGATCTTGCGCGTGTGCATCATTGTCGAGTTCCTTCGTAAAATCTTTGATTGTGTAGCTGTTTCGAAGATAAGGCGTGGCTGATCTGGTTTGTCTCCGCAGAGGGCGTCAACTGGGAGCGAACGGCAGCGTCGGCAGTATTCTGGCGGCCAGTTCGTGTCTTGCAATCCCCCTCACAAATCGTCCAAATCAACTGCAGCCGAAGCTATTACGAAACAGGGCGAAATTATATTCGCTTGGCCAAACCGCACGCGTTCCTGGTCGGGAATGCTTTCCCGGATGTTACCAAGCGCTCGCCTCCGACGCATAGCCGGCCGACCGTTGCACGAACATTGCGCCGGAGCAAGCGTATCGCTTCAGGCGCCAACTGTTGCCTGGCAAGGGGTTCTCCACAATCGCATCCCCTGAAAACCTTGCTGTTCCGGGTTTGTTGCGCTAGCAAGGACCTATGGGACAAAGCCTTAATCCCCCGTCAGGCGGGGACGACAATATTCAGCCGGTTGACCTCAAGGCGGCGCTGGAAGAGCGTTATCTTGCCTATGCCTTGTCGACCATCATGCACCGCGCGCTTCCGGACGTCCGCGACGGGTTGAAGCCCGTGCATCGCCGTATCGTGCATGCGATGAGCGAAATGGGCCTCAGACCCAACTCGTCGTTCAAGAAATGCGCCCGCATCGTCGGCGACGTCATGGGTAAGTTCCACCCGCATGGCGACGCCTCGATCTATGACGCGCTGGTGCGCCTGTCCCAGGAATTTGCAATCCGCTACCCGCTTGTCGACGGTCAGGGCAACTTCGGCAACATCGATGGCGATAACGCCGCGGCGATGCGATACACCGAAGCGAAGATGACGGACGTCTGTTCGCTCCTTCTCGACGGGATCGACCAGGACGCGGTGGATTTCCGCCCCACCTACAACGAGGAGGACCAGGAGCCGACCGTGCTCCCCGGCGCCTTCCCGAACCTGCTCGCAAATGGCGCGACCGGCATCGCGGTCGGCATGGCTACCTCGATCCCGCCGCACAACGCGCATGAACTGTGCGACGCGGCGCTGCACCTCATCCGCCATCCGCAAGCGACCGTCGAAGATCTGCTTTACGATCCGGCCAATCCGCAGAAGGGCGGCATCGAGGGGCCAGACTTTCCGACCGGCGGCGTGATCGTGGAAAGCCGCGAAAGCATGGCCGAATCCTACCGCACCGGCCGCGGCGGGTTCCGTGTCCGCGCCCGCTGGGCCCAGGAGGATCTCGGCCGTGGCGGCTACCAGATCGTCGTCACCGAGATTCCCTATCAGGTCCAGAAGTCGCGCCTGATCGAAAAGATTGCCGAGCTTCTGGTCGCTCGCAAGCTGCCTCTGCTCGAAGACATTCGCGACGAATCCGCGGAAGACGTTCGCATCGTTCTCGTGCCGAAGAGCCGCTCGGTCGATGCCGGCATCCTGATGGAGTCGCTGTTCAAGCTGACCGAGCTTGAGAGCCGCATCTCGCTCAACATGAACGTGCTATCCATGGGGCGCGTGCCCAGGGTCATGGCGCTCAACGAGGTGCTCTCGGAATGGCTGGCGCATCGCCGCGAGGTGTTGCAGCGCCGATCCCGCCATCGCCTGGCGGCCATCGACCGCCGGCTCGAAATCCTTGGCGGCTACCTCGTCGCCTATCTGAACATCGACGAAGTCATTCGCATCATCCGCGAAGAAGACGAGCCTAAGCCGGTCATGATGGAGCGGTTCTCGCTCACGGACCTGCAGGCCGAGTCGATCCTCAACATGCGCCTGCGCTCCTTGCGCCGGCTCGAAGAATTCGAGATCCGCACCGAATTCGATGCGCTCTCGAAGGAAAAGGCCGAGATCGAAGCGCTGCTCGCCTCCGAGGAGAAGCAGTGGCACACCGTCGCCTGGGAGATCGGCGAGGTCAAAAAGAAGTTTGCCAAGGCAACCGAAATCGGCAAGCGCCGCAGCACCTTCGCGGATGCACCGGAGGCTGACGTCGAAGCGATCCAGCAGGCGATGATCGAGAAGGAACCGATCACCGTCGTCATCTCGGAAAAGGGCTGGATCCGGGCGCTGAAAGGCCACATCTCCGACACGTCGTCGCTCCAGTTCAAGGAGGGGGATGCGCTCAAGGTGGCGTTCCCGGCACAGACGACCGACAAGATCCTGGTGTTCACGACCGGCGGAAAGGTCTACACGCTCGGCGGCGACAAGCTGCCTGGCGGTCGTGGCCATGGCGAGCCGCTGCGCATCATCGTCGACATGGAGAACGACCAGGACGTCCTGACCGCCTTCGTCCACGATCCGGCGCGCAAGCTGATCGTCTCGTCCGCTGCCGGCAACGGTTTCGTGGTCACGGAAAGCGATATCGTTGCCAATACCCGCAAGGGCAAGCAGGTGATGAACGTCTCCATGCCGGACGAAACCAAGCTGGTCGTGCCGGTCAAGGGAGACCACGTTGCCGTCGTTGGCGAGAACCGCAAGATGCTCGTCTTCCCGCTCGTCCAGATCCCCGAGATGGCCAGAGGCAAGGGCGTCCGGTTGCAGCGCTACAAGGATGGCGGCATCTCCGACATTCGCTGCTTCACGATCGCAGAAGGGCTCATCTGGGAAGACAGCGCTGGCCGCGTCTTCACCAAGACGAAGGATGAGCTGATCGAATGGCAAGCAGACCGCGCGTCGGCCGGTCGCGTCGTTCCGAAGGGCTTCCCGCGCAGCGGAAAGTTCAGCGGCTGACCCCAAAATACCCGCCGTGCGGCCAATGAGCCGCATGGCCGGTGTCCCGATCCGGGACAGCGAATTTGCGCATTAAGGTATTGGAAATACAGTCGAACCCGAGCAGCAAGCGGCGCTTGTATGTGTCGACGTATCGTGGATCACTGCCCATCCAACAGGATGGATATGATGCCGAATACCAATGCCCTTGACGATGTTCTCCAGGCGCTCGCCAGCCCGGTCCGCCGGCGGATCTTCGAGATCCTCTTTGCAGGTGAGGCGCGTGTCGCCGATATCGCCTCGGCCGTAGCGGTGCGAGGCGAAGAGTTGGAGAAGCACATAGCACTCCTCGAGGCAGCGGGCCTCATCACGCGCCTGCGGCGTCGCGAAGGCGAATCCCTGAGCGGAAATCCGGCGCCTTTGAACGAGGCGGCCACTTGGATCAACACCAATCGCGAGCTTTGGGCGATGCGGGTGGAGATGCCGGAAACCCGGCTGGCTGCAGCCGCGCCTGGAGCTGTGCCCGAGCGGACGCCGATTCGCGACCGCCGCAGCGAAGCCGAACAGAAGTTGCGCCGTCCCCGGCCAACCGGTCCGCGCCGCGAAAACTAATGTGTTACTCGGCGCAGGCCACGGCGGATCTCAGCGCTCTGTTGCGCATCTGCCAGAGTGAATGACCGATGAGCGCGAGGATCAGGATCGCGCCACCCATCAGGGTCTGCGTCGTCGGTGTTTCGGCAAAGACCAGCCAGACCCAGATCGGCGCCAGGATCGTTTCCAGCAAGTAGAACATGCCCACTTCCGGTGCGGAGAGATAGCGCGGTCCCGTCGCCAGGCAGAAGAAGGCGAGCGGGATCATCACCAGACCGTTGAAGAAGATATAGCCGGGTTCCGCAATTGTGAATCCCGCAGGGGGCAGCATCAACAACGCGACCGCTGCCGGGAAGATCGCCGTGACCAGCGGCACCAGCGCCATGTCGCGCTTGCTTGCGCGGCTGATCGTGATCGCGCTGGCAAGCAGGAAGGCGGACGACGCCGCCATCGCATCGCCGAAGAGGTGGCCGCTTTCCAACCCGTCCTGAACGATCAACCCGACGCCGAACACCATGACCAGCATCGTCACGAGTGTGGCGTTCGATGGTCTTTCCTTCAGGAAGATCCAGGACAAAATGGCAGCGAACATCGAGGTGAAGGCGAGGATGAAGACCACATTCGCCGTCGACGTATTGAAGACGGCGAGCAGGAACGTGCAGGAATTGATCCCGTAGAACAGGCCGACGACGAGCCCGGTCTTGCCCGGCATCAGCGAGATCTTCCGGCCGAACACGCGGTTGATCACGAACCAGGCACCGAGCGCGACCACGAAGGTCGACAGGCTGCGCACAGCCAGCAACGACCAGACATCGCCACCGGCGGAGCGGATGAGCGGGACGTCGAAGGAAAGGGCAAGGCCACCGAGGCCGGTGATGGCAAGGCCGCGCCGGTGCATCGCGGCATCAGAAGATGAACTCAATTTCTAACCCGTTTTCTCAGGAGCGGCTTCCAAGGTGGTGTCTCCGCCTTCATAGCGTTCCCAGCCACGGGCCATAAGGTGTTCTTGCGGTAAAAACTTTGTCTTGTACCCCATCTTCCGCGATCCCTTGACCCAGTAGCCAAGATAGACGTGGGGAAGGCCGCGCTCGCGAGCGCGACGAATGTGGTCGAGAATCATGAACGTGCCGAGCGAGCGATCTTCACGCGCTGGGTCGAAGAAGGAGTAGACCATCGAAAGGCCGTCGCCCATGCGATCGGTGAGGGCTGCGGCAATCAGCGGCCCGCGGGCTTTCTGGCTGATGCCGTCGCCTTCAGCCCTTAGGCGGTACTCAATGATCTTCGTGTGCACGTGCGTATCTTCGACCATCATTGCATAGTCGAGCACCGACATGTCCGACATGCCGCCCTTCTGATGCCGGCGGTCGAGATAGCGGCGGAACAGATTGTACTGTTCGCTGGAAGGCTCAGCCGGATACTCCGCCGAGATCACATCCTGATTGGTGGCAAGGACCCGGCGCATGGAGCGGGTGGGCTTGAACTCGTTGGCGAGAATGCGCACCGAAATGCAGGCCCGACAGGTCTCGCAGGCGGGGCGGTAAGCGATGTTCTGCGAGCGGCGAAAGCCGCCTTGCGTCAGGAGATCGTTGAGTTCCGGCGCACGCTCACCCACCATGTGGGTGAAGACTTTTCGCTCCATCTCGTTCGGCAGATATGGGCAGGCTGCCGGCGCAGTCAGGTAGAATTGCGGAGACGGTGCGGTCTGTGTGTTCATCGAGTGCGGAGGTCACTCTTCGCCTGGTTGTTCATGACAATAGCATGGCGGAAGAATGGAAAACGTCAACTCACTCGTTTGCAGCTTCCGCCTCCGCCGGCCAGTTATTTTAGCGTTGCCAACAATAGACTGCGCTCCCGGTCAGTACATGTCGCGGCGGACCGTGACCGTGCCGATCAGGAGGTCGTGCAGCAGGCGGCTTCGGTCGGTAAAGAGACCGATAAGCAGGATCAGCGGCGTGAGCAGCGCGTTGGCGATCCAGAAGATGACGAGGTGGACGATGGCGGTCAGGAAATCCATCGGACGTCCGTCGGTGCGGGCGATCGCAAGGCCCATCATCCGCATGCCTGGCGAGGCCTGCTCGCGACCGCCGACGGTCAGCCCGAAATAGAGCATCGCCACGATCGCAAAGAGCGCCGGGTAGAGCAAGAAGCCGAGGCCGAGCGTGAGGATGCCGAGGAAAAAGACGACGACCGCCGCCGGGATCCACAGAAGCGCGATGATGGCGTAGTCGAGCAGGAAAGCGAATATGCGTCGGGACAGCACGCCCTGATAGGCGCGCCAATCATTGCTCGGCAGCCTCAGTTCTTCGTTGTGCATGGTCATCCGTTTAAGCCTCGCTTGGTTGCACCAAGGATATGGGATGGTGATGCCTGCAAAACAAGGATCGACGGGCTCACCACTGCGCAGTCAGCCTTGTCAGCCGCGCAAAGGGCGCCTTGGAACCTTGATTGGCAGCATAACCTTGGGCCTAGCGGCCCTTGGCAAGGATGCGAGCCACTTCGACGGCGAAATAGCTGAGAATGCCGTCGCAGCCGGCGCGCTTGAAGGCGAGCAACGTTTCCAGCATCACCTTCTCACCGTCGATCCAGCCGTTGGCGGCGGCCGCTTTGACTTGCGAGTATTCGCCGGAAACCTGATAGGCGAAGACCGGCAGGCCGAAGGCCTCCTTCATGCGCCAGCAGATGTCGAGATAGGGCAGACCCGGCTTTACCATTAGCATGTCGGCGCCTTCCTCGACGTCGAGGGCCGCATCGCGGATCGCTTCGGTGCCGTTGGCCGGGTCGATGTAATAGGTCTTCTTGTCGCCCTTGAGCAGCCCGCCGGTTCCGATCGCCTCGCGATAGGGACCGTAGAAGCCTGACGCGAATTTCGTCGCATAGGACATGATGCCGACATTCTGGTGCCCGGCCGCGTCAAGCGCCTGGCGAATGGCGCCGATGCGGCCGTCCATCATGTCGGAGGGAGCGATGATGTCGGAGCCGGCGTCCGCCTGGGCAACCGCTGCTCTTGCGATCATCTCGACGGTTTCGTCGTTGACGATCTCGCCATTGCGTAGGATGCCGTCATGGCCATGGCTGGTGAAAGGATCGAGCGCGACGTCGGTGATGATGCCGATTTCGGGTACGGCCTTCTTGAAGGCGCGCGTTGCTTCGTTGATCAGGTTGTCGGCGGCCAGGCTGTTGGAACCGGTCTCGTCGCGCAGCGACATCTCGATGTTGGGGAAGGTGGCGATCGCCGGGATGCCGAGGTCGGCCGCTTCCTTGACCGCTTCGACAGCCTTGTCGATGCTCATGCGGTTGACGCCCGGCATGGCGTCGATCGGCTGAACGATGTTACTGCCGGGAACGATGAAGATCGGCCAGATCAGATCGTCGACAGTCAGGCGGTTTTCCTGCACCAGGCGCCGTGTCCAGTCGGCCTTGCGGTTGCGGCGCATGCGGCGGTGGCCGGTGATCCTGTCCACAAGATTTGTCCTGTCGTTCATCGTGCCCACGCCTTTCCGGTCAAAATCGTCGTTGGCCAAGCGCTTTACCATGGGGCGGCTGCCATTGGGAACCGCGGGACGGGCGAACGGGCTGCGGCATTTCTTCTCTTTAAAGGCGTCGGCAGGGGAGGGGGCGTGATCCCGCTGGCGGATGAAGAAGACCCGCCCTATCTTGCCGGCCATGCTTCATGATTCTGCCCATGTGCCGAAACCGTCGCTGACCGAAATTCTCTTCGGCGTCTTCCTGCGTCTGGTCTCTGCCTCGTGCATCTGGTTCGCGCTCAACTACTGGGCCATGCTGATCGGCTTTTCCCATGGCGGCGCCGGTCGTTTTGATCTGTTGTCGCCGGAGTGGCGAGCGGCCGCGACGGCGCTCGCCGTCGTCTATCCCGTTGCGGCGCTCGGCCTCTGGCTACTCGTCTCCTGGGGGCCTGTAGTCTGGGTGGTCGCAGCAGCGATTGAGATCGCCATGTATGAGTTCTACCCGGCCAGTTTCGGCGCCCGTCCGCTGCTGGTCGTGCTGCATGTGGCGGTTGCCGTGACCTTCGTTCTTTTCCGGGCGGCACTCCTCTATCAGCGCTGGCGGCAGGCCAAGCAGGTAAGAGTTGATTCACCCTGAGACAGGCTCGCCAAATGGCAAGCTCTTGTTAAGGCTGCGGTTTAAGTAGAATTTTAGACGTATTCGATAGGGTCTCACTCAAGGCGGGAAGACAAACAGACACCGCCAAACAAAACAGTGAGGCAGTCAAATGAACACCAAGATGAAGCCGCAGGCGGCTCAGCCGAGAGACCCACAGGAAGAAACCATCCGCGGTCTCTACATGGAATCCCTCCACCTCGTCGAGCGTCTGCACCGCCGTCTGCTCGACGTCATCAAGGACGAGTTCGACCGCGAAGGTCGCAGCGACGTCAACGCCGTTCAGGCCCTGTTGCTCTTCAACATCGGCAACTCGGAACTGACGGCCGGTGAACTTCGCTCCCGCGGCTACTACCTCGGCTCGAATGTCTCCTACAACGTCAAGAAGCTCGTCGACCTTGGCCTGATCAACCACCAGCGCTCGCGTGTCGACCGCCGTTCGGTCCGCATCAGCCTGACCGAGGACGGCCAGGAAATCGCCGAAACCGTCGCCAAGCTCTACGAGCGCCACATCGGCTCGATCCAGAAGGTCGGCGGCATCGGTTCGGACGAGTTCACCCAGATGAACAAGCTCCTCCAGCGCCTCGATCGCTTCTGGAACGACTCGATCATGTACCGTCTCTGATCCAGACAAAACCTCCAGTTCAAGGGTCGGGCGCAATCCCTGCGTGTCCGACCTTTGCCGTTTGTCGGCCAATCGTTCTGTTGCTCAAAGGCCGCACCGGTTCGGCGCGCCATTCCAGCCTTCGGACGGTGTTCCAAACGGAAAATATTATAAAATCAAAATGTTATCGCCCGCGGCTCGCCCGCCAACTCGTCCGTTGCAGCGAAAAGCAAAAGGCGTGCCATGTCGCCCTTCAGTCGCTCCGAGACACGAATTGGCCATATTGCTGTGACAGCGACGACGACATGCGGTAGGTGCGGCCACGTGTTTTCTGACGTGTGGATTCGTTTCGCGTTTCGCCTGCCGGATGAGGGTCCTCACTCGCGGTATCGTGAAATCATGTGAGGGCAGGGTGGCTCGTTGGTTGACCTTTGTTAACCACGATCGTGTTAGGGCTCCGGCAACGTGCGTGTCAGCGCATAGGGCGCGTGCCAACGCATTGGGATGGTAGGAATATGTCGAAAAAGAATGGAATTGATGCATTCTCGCGCCGCGCCTTTCTGCGCTCGGCAGCAACCTTCGGCGCTGTGGCAGTCGCCGGCGCGGCAAGCGCTCAGGATGCCCTGAACGAGATCATCAATTCGCCACGCCGCGGCTCCTGGGACGATCAGTATGACGCCAAGGCATCGCGTACCGCGACGACGGTCGTTTCGAACACTCCGGTCTTCGGCCCGGAAACGATCGCCCACGTGCAGCAGGCGATCTTCGACTACCAGAACATCGTTTCGCAAGGCGGCTGGCCGATGGTGCAGACCAGCGTCAAGCTCGAACTCGGTGTGACCGATCCTTCGGTACAGCAGCTCCGCCAGCGTCTGATGGTTTCCGGTGACCTGCCGCAGTCGGCTGGTGTTTCCTCGTCCTTCGACAGCTACGTCGAAGGCGCGGTCAAGCGCTTCCAGGCCCGTCATGGCCTGCCGCCGGACGGCGTGATCGGCGAGTACACGTTGAAGGCAATCAATGTCGACGCCAACACCCGCCTCGGCCAGCTCCAGACCAACCTCGTTCGCCTGCAGTCGATGTCGGGCGAACTCGGCCGCCGTTACGTGATGGTCAACATCCCGGCCGCCTATATTGAAGCTGTCGAGAACGGTCGCGTGGCGCTGCGCCATACGGCAATCGTCGGCAAGATCGATCGCCAGTCGCCGATCCTCAACTCGAAGATCTACGAGGTCATCCTCAACCCCTATTGGACCGCGCCGCGCTCGATCATCCAGAAGGATATCATGCCGCTGATGCGCAAGGATCCGACCTATCTGGCGCGCAACTCCATCCGCCTGTTCGACGGCAGCGGCGGCGAAGTTTCGCCGGAAACGGTCGACTGGAACGCCGAGAAGGCACCGAACCTGATGTTCCGCCAGGACCCGGGCAAGATCAACGCGATGTCGTCGACGAAGATCAACTTCCACAACGAGCATCAGGTGTACATGCACGACACGCCGCAGCAGGGCCTGTTCAACAAGCTGATGCGCTTTGAATCGTCCGGTTGCGTTCGCGTGCAGAACGTGCGCGACCTCTCGACCTGGCTGCTCAAGGATACGCCCGGCTGGTCGCGCCAGCAGATCGAGGCGACGATCAAGACCGGCGTCAACACGCCGATCACGCTCGCCGAGGAAGTTCCCGTCTTCTTCACCTACATCACGGCCTGGTCCGCCAAGGATGGTGTGGTGCAGTTCCGCGACGACATTTACCAGCGTGACGGCGCGACCGAGCTCGCGCTCCAGTCGCCCTATGGCGTGGAACAGTCGGCCGGTTCGGTCGACCAGGACGCATTGCCGCAATAAGCGAAATTGCGACACGAGATCGATTGGCCGCGCTTCCCCCCGGAAGCGCGGCTTTTTCGTGGGCTGAACCCCGCGCTATTTCGGCGCGGCAGATGGGGGAAATGACGCAAACCGCACAGCAGATATTGCTCTCGCCGTGCGAGGAAGCTAAAGAACTGCCACCCTTGAGAGGAGCCTCGCGCCGATGCCTGCACAGACCAATGACGCCTTCTTCACCCGCTCTCTGGCCGACAGCGATCCGGACATCTTCGGTGCGATCGAGAAGGAGCTGGGTCGTCAGCGCCACGAGATCGAGCTGATCGCCTCCGAGAACATCGTTTCCCGCGCCGTGCTCGAAGCCCAGGGCTCGATCATGACCAACAAATATGCCGAGGGCTATCCGGGCAAGCGCTACTACGGCGGCTGCCAGTTCGTCGACATCGCCGAGGAATTGGCGATCGAGCGCGCCAAGAAGCTTTTCGGCGTCAACTTCGCCAACGTTCAGCCGAACTCCGGTTCGCAGATGAACCAGGCCGTGTTCCTGGCGCTGCTGCAGCCGGGCGACACCTTCATGGGCCTCGACCTCAACTCGGGCGGTCACCTGACGCACGGCTCGCCGGTCAACATGTCCGGGAAATGGTTCAACGTCGTTTCCTACGGCGTGCGTGAAGACGACCACTTGCTCGACATGGACAACGTTGCCGAACAGGCGCGCAAGCACAAGCCGAAGCTGATCATTGCCGGCGGCACCGCTTACTCGCGCATCTGGGACTGGAAGCGCTTCCGCGAGATCGCCGACGAAGTCGGCGCCTGGCTGATGGTGGACATGGCCCACATCGCTGGTCTGGTCGCCGGCGGCCAGCATCCGTCGCCGTTCCCGCATTGCCACGTTGCCACCACGACCACGCACAAGTCGCTGCGCGGCCCCCGCGGCGGCATGGTGCTGACCAACGACGAAGATATCGCCAAGAAGATCAACTCGGCCGTCTTCCCGGGCCTCCAGGGCGGCCCGCTGATGCACGTCATCGCCGCCAAGGCTGTTGCTCTGGGTGAAGCGCTCGATCCGTCGTTCAAGGACTATGCGGCCCAGATCGTCAAGAACGCTCGCACGCTCGCCGAAACGCTGAAGGCCAACGGCCTCGACATCGTCTCCGGTGGCACCGACAACCACCTGATGCTCGTCGACCTGCGCAAGAAGAACGCGACCGGCAAGCGCGCGGAAGCCGCCCTTGGCCGTGCCTTCATCACCTGCAACAAGAACGGCATTCCGTTCGATCCTGAAAAGCCCTTCGTCACCTCCGGCGTCCGCCTCGGCACGCCGGCCGGCACGACCCGCGGCTTCAAGGAAGCCGAGTTCAAGGAAATCGGCGAGCTGATCGTCGAAGTCCTCGATGGCCTGAAGGTCGCCAACTCGGACGAGGGCAATGCTGCCGTCGAAGCCGGCGTTCGCGACAAGGTCGTCAAGCTGACCGATCGCTTCCCGATGTACGGCTACATGTGATCGATCGCTCATGCGCTGCCCCTATTGCGGTTCTGAAGACAGTCAGGTGAAGGATTCCCGTCCGGCAGAGGACGGGAATGCCATTCGCCGCCGCCGGATTTGTCCGGATTGCGGAGGTCGTTTCACGACCTTCGAACGGGTGCAGTTGCGTGAACTGATGATCATCAAGAAGACCGGTCGGAAGGTGCCTTTCGACCGGGACAAGCTCTTGCGTTCTTTCGAGATCGCGCTCCGCAAGCGCCCGGTCGATCGCGACCGCATCGAGCGGGCGGTCTCCGGTATCGTGCGGCGCCTCGAAAGCTCCGGCGAGACCGAGATACCCTCGGAAGAAATCGGTCTTCAGGTGCTGGAAGCGCTGAAGAGCCTCGATGACGTTGCGTTCGTGCGCTACGCCTCGGTCTACCGCGACTTCTCGCATGCCGAGGATTTCGAGAAGGTCATCACCGAGATCAGCGCCAAGATTGCGCGCGATCCGGGCGAATAGGCGAAAGCTGGATAGAGCCATGGCAGGACCCACCCGTGAAGACGAGAGGTTCATGGCCGCGGCGCTGAGGCTGGCCCGCCAACATCTCGGACAGACATCCACCAATCCCTCGGTCGCTTGCCTGATCGTCAAGGACGGCGTCATTGTCGGCGGTGCGGTGACGGCGCGAAGCGGCCGTCCGCATGCCGAAACCCAGGCGCTTACTGAGGCCGGCGAGGGGGCGAGGGGAGCGACCGCCTATGTGACGCTGGAACCTTGCTCGCATCACGGCAAGACGCCGCCTTGCGCCGACGCCCTTGTCGCATCCGGCGTCGCCCGCGTGGTGATTTCGATCCTCGATCCGGACGAGCGCGTCGCCGGTCGCGGCGTCGTGCGCCTGCGCGATGCCGGCATCACCGTCGATATCGGCGTTCTACATGACGAAGGGCAGCACGCGCTCGAAGGCTATCTCATGCGGCAGGTAAGCCGCCGGCCCTATGTGACTCTCAAGCTTGCGGTTTCCGCTGACGGCATGATCGGCCGCAAGGGGGCAGGGCAGGTCCGTATCACCGGCCCGATTTCTCGCGGGCAGGTACAGATGCTACGGGCTGAGACCGACGCGATCCTGGTCGGGATCGGCACGGCGACGGCTGACGACCCGGAACTTACCGTGCGGCTGCCGGGGCTCGAAAATCGCTCGCCGCTGCGCATCGTCCTCGACCGCCGGCTCGACCTACCGCTCGCATCGAAGCTGGTGCAGACAGCGCGCAATGTGCCGGTGATCGTCGTCTCCAGTGACGGATCCGGCGATGGGGACGCGGATGTTGATGGTGGCCGAGCAGCACGCAGGGCGGCCCTGGAGGCCACCGGCGTCGAGGTGCTCGAAGCCGGTTCGATTGCGGACCTTCTGGCGGCCCTCGCCTCGCGTGGTATCTCCTCGCTGATGGTCGAAGGTGGAGCGGTCGCAGCGCGCGCCTTTCTCGATGCGGACGTCGTCGACCGTATCCAGCTTTACACCGGGCCGGGGACGATTGGCGAAAACGGAATTGCATCCCCATTTGACCGTAGGTCCGTGCCGAAGGGCTTCCGGCGTACCGCCGAGGCGCGCTATGGCGAGGATCTGTTCGAGGAATACGAAAGAGAGAACTGATGTTCACAGGCATTGTTACCGATATCGGCACCGTCGATGCCGTTACCCCGCTAAAGGAAGGCATCAAGCTGCGTGTCGCCACGAGCTATGATCCCAAGACCATCGACATGGGTGCCTCCATTGCCCATTCCGGCGTGTGCCTGACGGTGACCGCTTTGCCTGAGGCCGGCAGCAACGAGCGTTGGTTCGAGGTCGAGGCCTGGGAAGAAGCGCTGCGGCTGACGACGATTGCGGGCTGGACGAAGGGCACGCGGATCAACCTCGAACGGTCGCTGAAGATCGGCGACGAACTCGGCGGCCACCTGGTCTCTGGCCATGTTGACGACAAGGCCGAAATCCTATCGGTGGAACCGGAGGGCGAGGCGGTGCGCTTTCGCCTGCGGGCACCCGAGCATCTGGCAAGGTTCGTGGCTCCGAAGGGCTCCGTCGCGCTCGACGGTACGTCGTTGACGGTCAACAAGGTCGATGGCGCCGAATTCGACGTGCTGCTTATCCGTCACTCGCTCGAGGTCACGACCTGGGGCGAACGCAAGGCGGGTGATTTTGTGAACTTCGAGGTCGACACCATGGCTCGCTACGCGGCGCGTCTGGCCGAATTCCCGGCGCCCAAGCCAGCGTGAGCGGACGTTCGAGGTTCGTTGCCGAAAATATCTGAAAGGCAAACCGCCCCCGATTGGGGGCGGTGGCGTTTTGAAAGCGGCAGTTGGCGGTTCAGCGGAGATAGAAGGTCAGGCTGCCATCAGCCGCCTGTTCCGCGCCGGCGATGTTGCTCATTTCGACGTTCTGGGCCTTCAGCTTGGCGGCCAACGGCTTGTTGGCGTTGACCGCGGCGTGCAGCGACGAGAGCTGTTGCGGCGTGGCTTCTTCGATCCACATGCGCGTCTGGCTCGATTCCTTGAGCGTATTGACGTCAACGACGGTGAACTGGTCGCCCTTGAATTCGCGAACCGTGTGGTCGATCTCGGCCGGCCAGTTCATTGCGGCGCCTGCCGCGTAGGAGACGCCCCCGAAAGAAAGGGCGGAGAAAGCAGCGATGACAGAAAGCTTGGCTATGCGGTTCATGGTCATGCTCCTTGGTTGCTTGCGACAATCGTGACGGCCGGTCTCCACCCGAACGCAGGACCCTTGTAGATCTCGGGGGCAGGTCTCCACCTCGTGCCGCAGCGGCCAGCAGAGGTCGATTGCGGATTGCATCACCCGCATTGAGACGTGCTGGACTGTTTCGACTGATTGGGGCGGCGTTTCCTCGGCTTGGGGCGGGGGCGCGTCGTGCCAACGCGTAGGAAACTGGGCCGGAATCTGGCCGTTTCCGTGGCACCAAGAACCCGAAAACAATTAAAAATTGTTCATGTTACGGCGTGCGCACGCATCTTGTTCGTGGTGGACGGAGCCGTTGCCTTCTGGTGGCGTTCAAACATGATCACGTGATTGCCGTGATAGGTCGTTCGCCAGAATTCCTGGAAGCCGTGCTTTTCCGCGACACGAATGGAGGCGTGATTTCCGATGTCGATGATGCAGGTTTTGCGCAGTGTCGGGAACTGCTGGTCGGCCCATTTGAGCGCCGCGCTGACGGCCTCGGTTGCCAGGCCCCGGCCATGAGATCTGGGCGACAGCGCCCATCCGGTTTCCATCGTCCCCTCGAGTGACGGCGTGATGGCGCGGTGTACGTCGTGAAACCCGGCCTCGCCAAGAAAGGCGCCTGTTTCCCGATCCTGGATGGCAAAGAAGCCAAAGCCGAAATAGTGCCACATGCCGACCTGGCGCAGGAAACGGGTCCAGGATTGTTCGCGCGTAAACGGCACACCGCCGACATAGCGGATAACCTCGGCATCGCCGAACAGCGCGGCGTAGGAGGGGAAATCGTCGCGGCGATAGGGGCGCAGGACGAGGCGGTCTGTCTCGATGATAGGCACGCTATGCATGTTCGATCCTATGATGTGGTGAACTCAGGCGCCGGGCTCGCCGTCCCAGTAATCGACGGCGCTTTCCGGCCGGCCGACGAAGCTCAATCGACTCTGGCCATCGGCACCGCGCGTCCTGGCGAGAAACTTGCCGGAGTCCGGGTATTCGCAGATATCGGTTGCCGCCTTGGTCGAGATCGACAGGTACTTGAGCGGCACCGTGCCGGTGTTGATCAGGTGATGCGCCGTTTCCGGCCCGCCTGCAGGCGCGCCCAGAATGTCACCCGGGCCCACCGAATGACGCTCGCTGCCGAAGCGGTACGTGCCTTCGCCTTCGAGGATGATGAAAAGCTCTTCCTCGACGTGATGATTGTGGAACGGACAGCCGGATTTGCCCGGGGGCACTTCACCGTAGCCGATACCGAGGTCCTTGAGGCCCAGCAACGCGCCGAAGGAGGCGTCGCTCGATTCGAAACCTTCGCCTTTCGTCCAATGATCGAGGGTGAGGGTCCTCGGATTGACGATCGGTTTTCGCATTTCGGTCATGTCTTTCTCCCTGATGCCGCGCATTCTGCAAGAAGCATCCCACTCCGTTCCTATCCGTGTCGCGCGAACGAGGGAACGTCAACCGACAAGCGTCGAAATTGATAAACGTCACGTTGATTAAGTCCCGATTTTGCAATCCTATGACGGTAATTGCGGCGGCTTGCATCCGGATCACATCGGCCCGTGCGCTTGTCACGGGGTCGCTTTGAGCGCTTCGCGGACGTCATGGAGGCTATTGGCGATGCCGACGCATATGGCCCGCACGTCCTCCGTCGCAGGCAGCAGGTCTGGAACCATCACCGTCATCATGCCGGCCGATGCTGCCGACCGCGCGCCGTTGTGGCTGTCCTCCAGGGCGAGGCAGAATTCCGGTGCCACGGCGAGCCGCTTTGCTGCCGTCAGGAACGGATCCGGATGCGGCTTCCCGCGGGCATAGTCGCCATAGGCAACGACGGTTGGGAAGCGCTCGGTCAAGGCGAGTGTCCCGAGATTGCGCTGGACGTCTTCGTGTCGCGACGATGTCGCGATCGCAAAGCGCAGACCCATTTCTTCCAAGTGGTCGATGAGTTCGATCACCCCCTCCTTCAGGCGAAGCTCTGTGGCCACCATCGTTTCGAAGTGCGCCGACGCACGGTCCCAGAATTTGTCGGCATCGAATGCCTCGCCGAAATGCTGCTTCAGCATGGACCGCGTCGCGTCGCCCGGAAGGCCGATCATGTCGAGACAAAGCGCGGCGGACATCTCGTAGCCAAAATCTGGTGCGGTCCGCACCATGGCGTCGCGCGCAAGCGCCTCGGTGTCGAAGAGCAGCCCATCCATATCGAAGACGACCGCTTGAGGGGCGCGGGGGAGGCGGATCGTTGACCGGGTTTCAAGCATGCGGGTGCCTCGTCTCGTTCCTGTCTGGTACCCGAACTTGCTGGTCTGCGCTGCAAACCGCAAGCGATCATGCCATTGTGTTCGAAGGCTGAACGTCGAGGATGGTCTTTCAGGCCTGCATTCTGGCGCTTTCCGGCGTGGCAAAAGGCCGTCCGTGGCGGAATTTGCTTGCCATTCGGCGCCGGGCATGGTTTGACCGCCGCCTCAGCCGGTCGCACCCGGCGACGAACTCTCAAAGACAGGTGATCCATGGCAGAGACCACGGCAGCCCACATCCTGATTGTGGAAGCGCGTTTCTATGACGATATGGCCGATGCATTGCTCGACGGCGCCAAGCATGCGCTGGACGCAGCCGGGGCCACCTATGATATCGTGACGGTTCCGGGTGCGCTCGAAATTCCGCCGGCCATCGCCATGGCGCTCGATGGTGCCGATGAGGGCGGTACGGAATATGACGGCTTCGTCGCGCTCGGCATGGTCATTCGCGGCGAGACCTACCATTTCGACATCGTCGCGAACGAATCTTCGCGGGCCATCATGGATCTCGCCGTGAGCGAAAGCCTCGCTATTGGCAACGGCATCCTGACGGTTGAGAATGACGATCAGGCTTGGGCACGGGCCCGCCGGTTGGAAGGTGACAAGGGTGGATTTGCCGCACGTGCGGCGCTCACCATGATTGAATTGAAGAAGAAACTGGGCACGGAAAAGTGACGAAGACACCCTCGGATCAGCCTCTGAAGCAGGTCAACCAGCGCGGCGCCGCGCGCCTTGCCGCCGTGCAGGCGCTTTATCAGATGGACATTGGCGGCACCGGCGTGCTCGAAGTGGTTGCCGAGTACGAGGCGCACCGCCTCGGGCAAGACGTCGATGGCGACACCTATCTGAAGGCTGACGCCTCCTGGTTCCGCTCGATCGTCGCCGGCGTCGTGCGCGACCAGCGCAAGCTCGATCCGTTGATCGGGTCCGCGCTTCAGGACGATTGGGCACTGTCGCGGCTCGATTCCACCGTTCGCGCCATCCTGCGTGCCGGCACATTCGAGATGCTGGAGCGCAAGGACGTGCCGGTTCCGGTCATCGTTACCGAGTATGTCGAGATCGCCAAGGCCTTCTTCGAGGACGACGAGCCGAAGCTGGTCAATGCCGTTCTCGATCGTATAGCCAAGCAGGTTCGTAGCGAGTCCAGGAAGTAGAGTTTATGGTTGCGGTTGCTGCGGATGACATGGGGGCCACCCTTCGCGAAGCGCGCCGCAACGTTTTCCATCTGACTGCCGCACAGGCCATTCTCGGCGTCGTCGGGCCGATCTGCTTCTCCATCGGCGGTGTTGCCGGATACCAGTTGCTGGCGGACGACAAGTCGCTGGCGACAGCACCGCTTACCGCCTTCAACGTTGGCATGGCACTCGGTGTCGTGCTGGTCGCGATGCTCTCGCGCGTGATTGGCCGCCGTTTTGCGTTCATGACCGGGACCGGGATTGCTGCCGCAGGGGCGGCACTCGCCGCGGTCGCTCTCTTCCGGGAAAGCTTCTGGCTCTTCGCCTTTGCGCTGGCGATGCTCGGCTCGTCGAACGGCTTCACCCAAAAGCTGCGTTTCGCCGCCGCCGATGCGTCGCCGTCGTTCTACAAGCCCAAGGCGATCTCGCTGATCCTTGGCGGCGGCATCGTTTCGGCCGTGCTCGGCCCCCAGATTGTCATTTTCGCCGGCGACCTGTTTGCGCCCGTTGCCTTTGCCGGCGCTTTCGTCGTGCTGCTGCCGATCTGCCTGCTCGCAGCGTTCTTCTTCGCGCCTCTTCGGTTGCCCGAACCCGGTGCGATGGTGAAAGATCACCACGATCAGGCCGCGCGTCCTCTCGGCGCGATCGTACGCAGCCAGCGCTTCGCCACCGGCATGATCTGCGGCATCTCCAGCTATGCGCTGATGACCTTCATGATGACCGGTGCTCCTGTCGAGATGGTGGTGGGCTGCGGGTTTTCGACCGAGCTCGCGACGCTTGGCATCCAGTGGCACGTGCTGGCGATGTTCGCCCCGAGCTTCTTTACCGGCTGGCTGATCAGCCGCTTCGGTGCGGAGCGTATCGTCGGATGCGGCCTGCTGTTGCTGATGGCCTGTGCGACTGTGGCGCATATGGGCATCGAGCTCTGGAACTTCTGGGGCGCCCTGGTGCTGCTTGGCCTTGGTTGGAACTTCGGCTTCATCGGCTCGACGGCGATCGTCGCCAGCAGCTACCGTCCGCAGGAAGCCGACAAGGTCCAGGCCTTCCACGACATCATTCTGTTCACCACCGTGGCGCTGTCGTCCTTTGCTTCCGGCAAGGTCCTTTCGGCCTATGGCTGGGACACGCTGAACGCGGTCGTCTGGCCGGTCACCATCGTCTGCCTCGTGCTTCTGCTGTTGTTGAAGCGCGCGCCGCGGAAAGCCGCCGCCTAACTCTTTTTTCCGGACATTCAAAGTTGCCGGAGCGCCTTCCTACTGGCGTTTTCCGGGGCTTGACGATCTCCCGTTGCAACCGCACTCTGGCCGCGCCGTGAGGGGTGCTGCTTGAGGAGGTGGTGCGTGATTCGCGGTTTTGAGGGGCCCGTGGCCGGGAGTGAGTCTGCGGGTTGTAACGGAGGGTAATGCGAAATGACCATTTTATTGGGCGTTATCGCATGCGGGTTGCTCGCGGTGGCTTATGCCATATGGGCAACACAGTCGGTGCTGGCCGCCGACCAGGGGAACGCCCGCATGCAAGAAATCGCAGGCTACATTCGTGAAGGGGCGCAGGCCTATCTCACGCGACAGTACAGAACCATTGCCATCGTCGGTGTTGTCGTTTTCATCGCCGCTTGGGTTCTTCTTTCTCCCGCCGCCGCTTTCGGCTTTCTGGTTGGTGCGATCCTTTCGGGCGCTGCGGGCTTCATCGGCATGCATGTTTCGGTTCGGGCAAACGTCCGCACTGCCCAGGCGGCTTCCGTCAGCCTTGCCTCCGGCCTCGACATCGCATTCAAGTCCGGTGCGATTACCGGCCTTCTCGTAGCGGGCCTGGCGCTTCTCGGCGTCTCCGTCTACTACGTCGTCCTCACGGCCGGTCTCGGGCATGAGCCCGCCTCGCGCGAAGTCATCGACGCGCTGGTCGCGCTCGGTTTCGGCGCTTCTCTGATCTCCATCTTCGCCCGTCTCGGCGGTGGCATCTTCACCAAGGGTGCCGATGTTGGCGGCGACCTCGTCGGCAAGGTGGAAGCCGGCATCCCCGAGGATGATCCGCGCAATCCGGCGACGATTGCCGACAACGTTGGGGACAATGTCGGCGATTGCGCCGGCATGGCCGCCGACCTCTTCGAAACCTATGCGGTCTCGGTCGTCGCAACCATGGTGCTCGCGGCGATCTTCTTTGCCGGCACGCCGGTGCTCGCGACCGTGATGGTCTATCCGCTGGCGATTTGCGCAGCCTGCATCATCACCTCGATCGTCGGCACCTTCTTTGTGAAGCTTGGGTCCAACAACTCGATCATGGGTGCGCTCTACAAGGGGCTCATCGTCACCGGCCTGTTGTCGATCCTTGGTCTCGGGGCGGCCACGTCGTTTACGATCGGATGGGGCACGATCGGCACTGTCGCAGGCAAGGACATCACCGGCTGGAGCCTGTTCCTCTGCGGCATCCTTGGCCTGGTCGTCACGGCTCTGATCGTGGTGATCACGGAGTACTATACCGGCACCAACAAGCGGCCGGTGAACTCGATCGCCCAGGCCTCGGTCACTGGCCACGGAACGAACGTCATCCAGGGTCTCGCCGTCTCGCTGGAGTCGACGGCTCTGCCGGCGATCGTCATCGTCGGCGGCATCATTTCCACCTACCAGCTTGCCGGCCTCTTCGGCACGGGCATTGCCGTCACCGCCATGCTCGGCCTTGCCGGCATGATCGTGGCGCTCGATGCGTTCGGACCGGTAACCGACAACGCCGGCGGCATCGCCGAAATGTCGCATCTGCCGCCGGAAGTGCGCAAGTCGACGGACGCGCTCGACGCCGTCGGCAACACCACCAAGGCCGTCACCAAGGGCTACGCGATCGGTTCGGCCGGTCTCGGCGCGCTGGTGCTCTTCGCGGCCTATTCGAACGACCTCAGCTACTTCGCCGCCAATGGCGACAAGTATCCGTACTTCGCCGATGTCGGGCAGATCTCCTTCGATCTCTCCAACCCCTACGTCGTGGCTGGATTGATATTCGGCGGCCTCATCCCCTACCTCTTCGGCGGTATCGCGATGACGGCGGTCGGCCGTGCGGCCGGATCCATCGTCGAGGAGGTTCGTCGCCAATTCCGCGAAAAACCCGGCATCATGCAGGGCACGGAGCGGCCGGACTATGGCCGCGCCGTAGACCTGCTGACGAAGGCGGCGATCCGCGAGATGGTCGTTCCCTCGTTGCTGCCGGTGCTCGCACCTGTCGTCGTCTACTTTGGCGTGCTGCTTCTGTCGGGCTCGAAGGCCTCGGCCTTCGCAGCACTCGGCGCATCACTTCTCGGTGTCATCGTCAACGGCCTCTTCGTGGCGATCTCGATGACGTCGGGTGGCGGCGCCTGGGACAATGCCAAGAAGAGCTTCGAGGATGGCTTCGTCGACAAGAACGGCGAACGTCATCTCAAGGGCTCGGATGCGCACAAGGCGTCCGTCACAGGCGACACCGTTGGCGATCCCTACAAGGATACGGCCGGCCCCGCGGTGAACCCGGCGATCAAGATCACCAACATCGTGGCGCTGCTGCTTCTGGCCATCCTCGCCTGATCGCATCGCCGAAACGAAAAAGGCCCGCGGAAAGCGACTTCCGCGGGCCTTTTGCATCGTGATGGGTGAACTACTTGCTACCGAAGTCCTTGAACAGGCTCTTTGCGGCAGCCTGACCGGCGCCCGGTCCGCTGAGCAACTGGCCGAGGAAGCTCGTTTCCTTGCCGCCGGTCGGCGTCGTGCGCGACAGCATGTCGAAGACCTTGCCATCCTTCAGCGTATAATGGGCGAGCTGGCTGACGGTACCTTCCTTGTCGAAGTAAACGGCCAGGATCGACTGATCGACCAGCTGCGGCTTCATGAAGGCGACGGGACGCTTGCGGGTCTGCGAAATGTAGTAGAACACTTCGTTGTCGAAGGTTGCGGTCGTCGACGGCGTGCCGAGCGACAGGAGCACCTGCTCACGGCTGGAGCCGACGGGAACGAGGTTTAGCGTTTCCTGGTCAACCACATAACCCTGATGAAGGACTTCACCGACATTGGCGGACTGGCAGGCTGAAAGGGTGAGACCGGCGATGGTAGCTACGACCGCCACGCGGCCGAGGGTTTTAAAGTTTTTTCTCAAATACCGCTTCGTCAACGACAGCTCCCCTTGGAGAAACGATGGCAGATCCGCCATTGCAATTCGTGCCTGCTTCGGTAAACCAGCTTCGGCTGTCATGCAACAACGGGATGGGCGCTTGCGCGCATTTCGAGAAAGCCAAGCCCGAGCTTTGTGATGATTTTTGGACTGTTCAAAAGAAAAAGCGGCAACACCGCGATTGTCGAGCGGCAGTATGCACTGCTGACGTCGGCCGCGCGCCAACCTTATCTCTACACCGACCTCGATGTGCCGGACACGGTCATGGGGCGGTTCGAGATGCTGTCGGCTATGCTGATCCTCTACTTCCGCCGTACACGTGCCTCGGCGAGGCCCGGCCAGGAGATCGCTCAGGAGATCATCGATGCTTTCTTCGAGGACGTCGATCACTCGATCCGCGAACTCGGCGTGGGCGATGCCGGCGTTCCGAAGAAGATGAAGAAGCTCGCCGGCATGTATTATGGTCGCCTCGAATCCTATGCGGCAGCGCTGGAGGCGAAGGATACTGCTACGTTGGCGGCGGCACTCAAGCGCAATTTCCATCCCGATGGCGGCGATGCAGCACCTTCGATGGAGGCGCTTGCGGACTATTTGCTGACTGTCGAGGCGCAACTCGCCGACATCGGCGAAGAGGTTGTCGAGACCGGTCAGTTGCAGATTCCATCCGCTGGCGCTTAATAGAGCGGTTATTAAGAGATATCAGCGTCGCGAGCCGGAACCCGGGCGGCAGCTGCATTCGCGACTGGGCGGCACCAATCGCCCTGGCGAGGAAGGATCCGATCATGAAAGACGATAGCCAGCCGGCCTTCTCCTATCCGGTGAAGGTAGGGCATATCTCGGCGAACGCTGTCAGCGTGCAGCTTTCCGCAAACGAGCGGGAAAGGGCGGCACTGGCGAAGCTCTGGGGGGTCAGCGAGGTGCTGTCGCTGAGCGCAGAATTGCAGATCGCACGCTGGAAGAAGGATGGCATCAAGATCAAAGGCGATGTCACTGCCCGCATCGTGCAAAGCTGCGTCGTGACGCTCGAACCCGTCGAGGCTGACATCCATGAGCCGGTCGAAGCGATCCTGGTGCCCGAAGGATCGCGTCTCGCGCGTCAGGCGAGCAACGACGGCGGCGAGATGATTCTCGACCCGGATGGTCCCGACATCCCCGACACCTTCACGGGAGACACGGTCGATGCCGGCGTGGTCGTCAGCGAGCAAGTGGCGCTTGCGATCGACCCCTATCCGCGCAAGCCGGGTGCGTCTTTCGGTGCGCGGATCGAGAGCACCTCGGCGGACGACAAGAAGCCGAACCCGTTTGCAGTTCTGAAGGACTGGAAAAAGGACTGAGGCCGCGAAAGCCTCTTCTACAATTCGGTTGTCACGCAACGGAAAAGCAGTATTTTGGCCCCAAACCGGCCAAAAGAGCCGTGAAGCGATCTGCCGCGTGCTTGGCTCAAGCGTCAGAAGCAATATGTTTCGTCATTGCGTCCCAGGTGAGTGCGCCACGACGGCACGTGTTGTGTGGCAGAAATGAAGGATAAGACACGCGTGGTCAGAATTTCACTTGACGTGATGGGTGGCGACTATGGTCCCGAAGTCGTCATCCCGGGTGCCGCAAGAGCGCTCGAACGTCATCCGGACATCAAGTTCGTGTTGTTCGGCATCGAAGCGCAATGCGCGGAACTCCTGGAAAAATATCCGAAGCTCAAGGCCGGCAGCACCTTTTACGATTGCGAAATCGCCGTGGCGATGGACGAAAAGCCGAGCCAGGCGCTTCGCCGCGGCCGCGGCAAGTCGAGCATGTGGAAGGCGATCGACGCGATCAATGCCGGCGAGGCCGATGTCGTCGTTTCGGCCGGCAATACCGGCGCGCTCATGGCCATGTCGGTCTTCTGTCTGCGCACGATGCAGGGCATTCAGCGCCCGGCGATCGCTGCCATCTGGCCGACGCTGAAGGGCGAGAGCATCGTGCTCGACGTCGGGGCGACGATCGGTGCCGACGCGCAGCAACTCATGGACTTCGCGCTGATGGGCGGCGCCATGGCGCGGGCGCTCTTCGAGATCGAACGACCGATGGTTGGGCTCCTCAACGTCGGCGTCGAGGAAATCAAGGGACAGGAAGAGGTCAAGGAAGCTGGCCGCCTGATCCGTGAAGCCAATATCGATGGTTTTGACTATTACGGTTTTGTCGAAGGCGACGATATCGGCCGTGGGACGGTCGACGTCGTGGTGACCGAAGGCTTTTCCGGCAACATCGCGCTGAAGGCCGCCGAAGGCACCGCGCGCCAGATTGCCGAATATCTGCGCGCCGCAATGTCGCGCACCCTGCTTGCCAAGATCGGCTATATCCTGGCCAAGGGTGCGTTCGATCGCCTGCGCGAGAAGATGGATCCGAGGAAGGTCAATGGCGGGGTATTCCTTGGCCTCAATGGCGTCGTGATCAAGAGCCATGGTGGGGCGGACGCCGAGGGTTTCGCAGCCGCGATCGATGTCGGCTACGACATGGTGAAGAATGGCCTGAAGTCGAAGATCGAACTCGATCTGGCGAAGTACCATGGTGCAGAACCGCCCCAGGCCCTTTCCGCCGGCATGAATGATGAGGTTTGAATAGATGATCCGTTCCGTCGTTCGCGGCTTCGGTGCAGCATTGCCGAAGCGCGTTGTTACCAATCAGGAGCTGGAATCCAAGGTCGATACGTCCGATGAGTGGATTGTGCAGCGCACCGGCATCCGGCAGCGCTACATTGCCGGCGAGGGTGAAACGACCGCGTCGCTCGGCGAAGGTGCCGCGCGCGCCGCGCTCGCCAATGCCGGGCTTACACCAGATGACATCGACCTCATCATCCTGGCGACCTCGACCCCGGACAACACGTTTCCGGCAACCGCAGTCAATATCCAGGATCGCCTTGGCATGCGCCACGGTGCAGCCTTCGACATGCAGGCCGTCTGTTCCGGCTTCGTCTATGCGGTGACAACGGCCGATGCCTATATCCGCGGCGGGCTTGCCAAGCGCGTGCTGGTGATCGGCGCGGAGACGTTTTCGCGCATCCTCGACTGGAGCGACCGGACGACCTGCGTGCTCTTCGGCGACGGAGCCGGCGCCATCATCCTGGAAGCCCAGGAAGGCGAGGGTACGAATGCCGACCGTGGCGTCCTGATGGCGAAGCTTCGCTCCGATGGCGCACATCGCGACAAGCTCTATGTCGATGGCGGCCCTTCGACCACGGGAACGGTGGGCCATCTCAAGATGGAAGGCCGCGAAGTCTTCAAGCACGCGGTAGGCATGATCACCGACGTGATCGAGGCAGCCTTCGAGGCGACCGGAACGACTGCGGAAGACCTGGACTGGCTGGTGCCACACCAGGCCAACCGCCGCATCATCGATGGCTCTGCCAAGAAGCTTGGCATCCCTCTCGATAAGGTTGTGGTGACGGTCGATCTGCATGGCAACACGTCTGCGGCCTCCATTCCGCTGGCGTTGAACGCGGCGGCAAGTGACGGACGGATCAAGAAGGGGGATCTCGTCCTGCTCGAGGCCATGGGCGGTGGCTTCACTTGGGGCTCCGTGCTCCTCCGCTGGTAAAGAAATTGCTTAAGCAACAGGTGCTTGACCGCAAAAGGTAAGGGCAATAGTCTTCGGTCGCTGATCGGCGTACCAGACGTTGGTGGGGGAAGATGAGCGGAAAAACAGTAACACGGGCGGACTTGGCTGAGTCGGTTTTTCGCAAGGTAGGTCTGTCACGGACAGAGTCTGCCGAGTTGGTGGAAACCGTCATTGACGAAATATGCAACGCAATCGTGCGTGGCGAGAGTGTGAAGCTGTCTTCTTTCGCGACTTTCCAGGTCCGCGACAAGAACGAGCGCATCGGGCGAAACCCGAAGACCGGCGAGGAAGTGCCGATCTCGCCACGACGTGTGATGACCTTCAAGGCGTCGAATGTGCTCAAGCAGCGCGTGCTGAAGGCCCATCTCAGCCGCAGGGCCAAGCAGAAGCCGGTATCTCCCGTCGCGTGAAGTCATGGCGTCGGCCACAAATGTGGTTGAAAACCCATCCATAAGCCGTTGAAATGGACCCGATTCGTGCCATCATCGGTATGATATCGGTTCATTGCGGCCCGCGAACGTGAGTCGCGTGACATGGATTGGGAACCACATGGAAAAGAGCCCGGACGCTTTTCGCACCATCAGCGAGGTCGCAGACGATCTCGATCTGCCGCAGCATGTTCTGCGCTTCTGGGAAACCCGTTTCCAGCAGATCAAGCCGATGAAGCGCGGCGGCGGCCGCCGGTACTACCGGCCTGAGGATGTCGATCTCCTGAAGGGCATCCGGCACCTGCTCTATGATCACGGCTACACCATCAAGGGCGTGCAGAAGCTCCTGAAGACCAATGGCAACAAGTTCGTTGCCGCCATCGCCAGCGGCGATTTGGCAACCGTCGAGGCGCTCGCCGCATCGAGCAACGAGGAGCCGGCGCCGCCCAAGGCCGGTGTTTCGGAAGAAGATCAGATCGTCGGTCGCGCCAAGGCACCGGCGAGTCGCCGCTTCTTCTCGTTCGGCGGCGGCAACGACGACGTGCCGGAAATCTCGCTCGGCAAATCGTCTTCCGTCGGCAAGGAGGATCGGGCCCTGCTTCAGGAGGCGCTCTACGATCTCCTGGAATGCAAGCGCCTGCTCGATCAGGTTCGCTGATAGCGTCGGCTACCGCCGGCAGGAGCGTGTCCCCGTGCGGCGAGGCGCTCCGCTTTCTTGATCATGGCAAGATCGGACGGGGCACGCGGGCGCGCAGCTTGCGTGGTTGTGCCGCAATCAGCCGATACTACCGGCTGGGACATCAACGAAGATTCGTCCGATCGTCAATTTGCGAGGTTGGCGGGCCACCTGCTTATACGTGCTCCGGCCACGGCGGAGGGGCAAGCCGCTCTTGCGTTGCCGTCAGCGGGAGAGAGACTTCTCACTGGAGTGTCCCTCCACGTTTGGCCACCCACACTGAAAGTGTCGCGGTCTGCTGCGCCGTGCGTGCGTATGACCAGACAAAGGACGCTCTGGCACTCTGATTCCAGAGCATCTTTCTGTCCGCAGTGATTCCATTTGGGGATAGGGCGATTTAGTACGAAAGGCGGAAACCGCCGGGGCTCGATGCGGAAACATCAGGCTGCGGGTAGGGGCCGGTCCACTGTGCGTAGGTTGTGTTGGTCGAACCGGACGTCGCGCATCCCGACAAGGTCAGGACGACGATTGCGGCCACGGCCATCAGAGATTTAAGAGGCATGGTCTACTCCTAAAGAGGGAGGCTCCAGGCCTCAAGGGCCAGTACCAAACTGTCCCCCAAATCGGTGGTGATGGCAAGCTCACGCTACGTCAGGTGCGGCGTTTCCAGCGATGTGATTTCAGGTTTGGTGAAGGTTCCATTGCGATGGACGGCAGCCGATGTCCGGGCGCTATTCCGACAGGATAGACCGATCTTCTCCTCGGGCTGCAGTGGAACGGAGGCTTTTCCACGCCGGAGATTTCTTTTTCACCTCGAGTTCGAAATTCCCGCTTGCGCTCTAAGCGCTGGTTATATAGGGGTTTCCTCGGTTCGGAGCGTAGCGCAGCCCGGTAGCGCACTTGACTGGGGGTCAAGGGGTCGTGGGTTCGAATCCCGCCGCTCCGACCATTCTTCTCAATCCTCAATCCCCCAGAGAGCGATTGATCTACCTTTCATTTCCCTCTTTGCAGCGCTACTCCGCCGGCTGAAGGATCGCTGAAACGCGGCGTTTAGCGGCCGCCTTCTGATAGAGCATCTCTGTTTGATCGAGCATCACGTCGAGCGTGAAGCGGTCTTTCAGTCTTTGCGCGATGGTGGACAGTTTCTTGAATGTCTCCGGTGCTGCGGCCTTGACCATTGTCTTGGCGAGCAGGGACGTATCGTCGCTGTTCGGCAGGATGAAACCGTTCTGACCATCGTCGATGACCGTGCGGGCACCGCCGATATCGGTGGCGATAATGGGCTTGCCTGCGGCCGCGCCTTCCAGCATCACGTAGGACATGGCTTCGTAGCGGCTCGGCATGATCAGGAGATCGAATGCCGGTGCGGCCTGCGGTCCGATGAACGCCGCGGTCAGGTGCATGCGATTCTGCAATCCACTCTCAGCCATTGCCTTGCGCAGGCTTCCTTCGAGTTCGCCGGCGCCGACCATCACCAGATGGCTGTTTTTCACGGATGCGGCGATGCTCTTGAAGGCCGCGATCAGACGCTCCGGCGCCTTCTGCGCGGAGAAGCGGCCGATGAAGCCGAAGACGAAGGCATCCGGCGCGATCCCGAAACTGGCCCGAATCGTTTGCGCCATCTCGCATGAGGGCGGGGCAGCGCCGTTAACGATTACAGACATCCGCTTTTCCGGCATGTTCAGCGACAGCGCGTGACGGTATTCATCCTCTGAAACACAGATCAGGTGATCGGTGAGGAAACGCGCGAGACCCCATTCGATCGTGCCGTAAATCAGGCGGCCGGCGCGGCCGAGCGTCGGGTCGAGGGTTCGAAAGGCGTGCGGGGTATAGAGACGCGGAACATGGGGGCCGGGTAGGCGCAGGCGCGTCAGCGCGCCGGCCTTCGAACTGTGGCCGTGGATGATGTCGAAGTTGCCGCGGCGAATGAGGCGGCGCAATTCGAGAAAGCAGCCGATATCAGAAGGCCCCGGCGCGCGCTTCATGCCGACTGCGTGGACGGCCGGCAGGCCGATCGCCTTCAATTCCCGCACGAAACCTTCCTCGGCGCGCACCGGCGAATAGACCGCCTCCACATGATGCCCGCGCTCGTGCATGCCGCGGCAGAGATCGAGGAAGTGTCGGCCCGAGCCGCCGCCACTCGGCTCCAACACTTGCAGCAGCCGCAGGGGAAGGGCCGGGCGCCGGCCCGGAACGACGTGTTCCATGATCAGGAGCTCCAGCCGGTGCGTGCTTGCCGGCGATGGCGATATTCGAGGGCGGCACATCCCCAGATGATGCCGAGAAGCAGGTAGAAATGGCGCCAGTGGTCGGTATCAATGACATTGCCGACGCCGACATGGCCGAGAACGGCGACCCAGGCGATCATCAGGTAGGTTTGCCAGGGGCGGTTGAGCAGCAGGAAGCGGAAGCCGAGCGAGAGCGTCCAGATGATCAGGGTGACATAGCTGATGAAGCCAAGCCAGCCGTATGAGGTCAGCGATTTCAGCCAGACATTGTGCTCGTCTTCCGGGAAGATCGTGCTGAAGACCATCGGCCCGATTCCGAGCGGCTTCTCCATCGACATCAAGAAGCCCAGCCGATGGCGATCGAAGCGACCGAGATGACCGCCATCGTAGTCCTGCACGAGTTGCGACCGGCTGGAAAAGAGGGTTGCGACCTGCTCGGATTGAAGGGCGACCAGAAGTGCGCCGACGACCAGGAACCCGCCGACGAGCGCCAGGACCAGGATCCTGAGGCGGAAGAAGCCGCTGCGCTCCTTGAGCAGCATGACGAAGACGAAAGCGACGACGCAGAAAAGGTTGAGCGCCCAGGCGGCGCGCGAAAACGACAGGAAGACACCGAGCGCGAGAACCAGCAATGCGGCTATCTTCGGCAGAGCCTTCTGGATTGGCTGCGTCAGGATACCATGGATCAGATACATGGCCGGCACCGAGAGAAATGGCCCGAAAACGTTGGGGTCCTGAAAGGCGCCCTTGGCGCGACCGTAGAGCGTGAAGTTCTCCGCACCTGGAACCGCACCGAAATAGCCGAGGATGCCGAGCAGTGCGGTGATGACGGCCGCGGTGACCCAGGCATTGAAGATCAGTCGCAGGCGTTCGTGGCGGTCCTCGATGATCGCGGCGTAGAAGGCCGATGACAGCGCAAGAAATCCGGAGACCGCCATGTACATCGGTCCCTTGGTGAGATCGACCATGACGGTCAAGGACAGAATGCCGCCCACCATGAAGAGTGTCAGAAGGGCAAGCAGGGGAGCGACGCTCCGCGAAATCTTGAGACCGAAGAGCGCCCACAGGCCGATGAGCGCGACCAGGAACAATTCATAGGGCGCAGGCTCGAAAATGACGAAGCCGGAAAGAAACACGGCGAAGGCCACCAGCCCGGAACCGAGCAGCGAGAGCGCCGCAAGCTGTGGGCGAGCGATCGGGAATCGGCCTGTTTCGACGGTGCTCAATAGGCATTCTCGGTGTTGAGAAGCCGGAATGGCGTCAGGAACAGGATCTTGAGATCGAAGAGCAGCGACCAGTTTTCGATGTAGTAGAGATCGAAGGCCGTGCGCAGGCGGATCTTCTCGTCATTGTCGATCTCGCCGCGCCAGCCGTTGATCTGCGCCCAGCCGGTGACGCCGGGCTTGACGCGATGGCGAGCGAAGTAACCTTCGACGACGTCGGAATAGGTGCGGTTCTGTGTCTGCGCGAGAACGGCATGAGGGCGCGGCCCTACCAGCGACAGTTCGCCCTTCAGCACGTTGAAGATCTGAGGCAGCTCGTCGATCGAGGACTTGCGGATGAAGCGGCCAACCGCCGTGACGCGCGGGTCACCCTTGGTCACGGCGTTACGCGCCGAGGGGTCGCTCATATGGGTATACATCGAGCGGAACTTGTAGACCTCGATCGTCTCGTTGTTGAAGCCGTGCCGCTTCTGCTTGAAGATGATCGGGCCGGGAGAGGTGGCTTTGACAGCGATTGCCGCGCCAAGCATGATCGGCCACAGGAGCACCAGGGCGACCAGGCTGAAGAAGATGTCGAAGCCGCGCTTGGCAACGGAGTCCCAATCGGCAATCGGCTTGTCGAAGATGTCGAGCATGGGGACATCGCCGACATGGGAGTAGCTGCGCGGGCGGAAACGCAGATTGTTGGCGTGGGCGGCGAGCCGGATGTCGACCGGCAGGATCCAGAGCTTCTTCAGAAGCTGCAGAATGCGCTTCTCCGCCGTCAGCGGCAGCGAGATGATCAGCATGTCGATGCGCGCCAGGCGCGCGAACTCCACGAGCTCGTTGACCGTTCCAAGTTTCGGATAGCCGGCGATGACATTTGGCGAGCGCCGCTCGTCGCGGTCGTCGAAAATGCCGCAGATCCGGATGTCGTTGTCGGGCTGATCCTCAAGCGTGCGGATCAGGTCCTTGGCCGGTTGGCCGCCACCGACGACCACGGCGCGGCGCTCCATCGTGCCATTGCGGGCCCAGTGGCGAATGGAATAGGCGATGAAGGCCCGTTCGGCGAGGAGAAAGAGCGCGCCACCGACGAACCAGCCGCCGAACCAGACGCGGGAATATTGGTGGCCGGATTTCAGGAAGAAGAGGGCGATGGCGATCCCACCGAAGGCGACCGCCCAGGCCGCGAGAATGCGCGGCATCACGCGCAGCCAGGCACGCAGCGCCGGGATCTGGTAGGTATCGGCGATCTGCATCGCGGCAACCGCCAAGGCAGAGCCTCCCATCAGGATCGCCAGGTAGAGCGGCAATTGCTCGAAGCCCGGCTGAACGTAGAGGGCGTTGATCGCGTAGCCGATTGCGAAGAGCGTGCTGAACTCGAAGAGCCGCATCAGCCCCATGATCATGGCCGGCGAATAGGTGTCGGCCCGGAACTGCTCGGCGATTTGACGCGCCAGCGGATTGAGTTCAGCAGACGGTTCGCCGCTCGGCATCTCGCCCGGCGCACGGGCACGGATTTCCGAAATCTTCTTGCGAAGCGCTTCGGGATCGAATGATTCCGGGCGGTCAAACTTGTTCATGGCTGTCTTCCGGCGCTGAAGTCCCTCAGTCCGGATAGCAGAAAGCCACTAAGAAACGCTTACGTTGTGGGCGACACGCTATCCGTCGGTGGCTGGTAACGGCACAATTCCCGATAGAGCTCTAACATGTCGGACGACATTACCGAAGCGGCGAACCGCGACTTGAAGGTGTTCGGCTCAGGCATGACCCGCGCCGCCCAGTTCTTCTCGCTGATCGAGCGAGCCATGATTACGGCCAGTGACTGAACGTCGGCCGGTTCAGCGAGTGCGGCGCTGTCGGCCCCCAGTATTTCCGGGATGCCGCCGACACGGCTGGCAATGACCGGCTTTCGCGCCGCGAGCGCTTCGAGAACGATGTAGGGCATGGACTCGGCACGCGAGGGAACGACGACGTTGCGCGCAAGCGTAAACGCTTCGCGGGTCTTCATCGCCGGTTGCATCTTGATGCGGCGGCTCAGGCCCTGCTGCAGCATCAGTTCGCTGTATTCCTGTTGTTGCGGGCCGTCGCCGATCATCAACGCCGAAAGGGGGCGACCGACGAGGCGCTCGGTCCGTGCGAACGCCTCCACAAACAAATCGGGACCCTTCAGGTCCCGCATCATGCCGATATAGAGGAAGTCGACAGCATCCGGCCGGGGGGCGATCACCTCGAACTCCCCGTCGTCTATCCCGTTGTAGATCAGTTCGTGCCGCACGCGCGGCGCACCAACCTTGGTGAAATAGGTCTGGCGCTCGAAGTCGCAGACGAAAACGAGCGCATCCGCGAGCCGCTCCTGAACCCGTTCCATCGGGAACACAAGTCGCCCGATCAGGGAGCGGCGGCGATAGTGGAGGCTTCCTCCGTGCGGTGAATAGAGGCGGGCTACGCGATACCTGTTGACCCGCAAGGCTGAACCGATGAGGCGGGCAATGGCGCCACCCTTGGCGCCGTGCCCATGCAACACATCCGGTCGCAAACTTCTGATTTCCTTGTAGCCACGCCACAGCGCGGCAAAATCCGACGGCCCGACTGAGCGGTGAATCGGCATGCGAACGAGGCCGAGCGCCAGATAGGGCCGAATCTCGTCGAACAGTGAATCCTCGTGGCTGCCCCCGGTGGTACTGTCGCAGAGAATGCCGACCTCGTGGCCGGCGCGGGCATGCGCCTCGGCGAGATCGCGCACATGGCGGAAAATTCCGCCGACGGGCGATCTGAAACAATGGATGATGCGCAGGGGACGCTGTTGCTGCATCGAGATCAGAACAGCCGCTCGCGGACGTAGATCGTATCGCCGGCGAGAACCGCGTCGGTGATCGGAACCCGGCCGGTGATAATGCGGCCGTTGATCTTGCGGGTAATGTCGGCGTTGGATTGGTTGGCGCGCGGCGAGAAACCGCCGGCGACAGCAATTGCATTCTGCACCGTCATCCCGGGCACATAGGCATATTGTCCGGCCTGGCCGACCTCACCCATGATGAAGACCGAGCGGTAGCGATCGACCTCGATCGTCACGTCGGGGTCGCGCAGGTAGCCCTGGCGCAACTTGGCGGCGATCATGCCTTCGAGCTCCGGCAGGGTCTTGCCGCGCGAGGCCACCGTACCGATCAGCGGAAACGCGACGTAGCCGGCCTGGTCGACCGTATAGGTGCCACTGAGGCCGGCCTGTTCGAAGACGTTGATGCGCAGGCGATCGCCGCTATCGAGGCGATAGGGCTGGATGGTGGCTTCGCTGAAAGCCTTCGGCGCCGGCTGGTAGCTTGTGCAACCGCTGAGCAACATCGACAGCGCTGCCGCCGTGATCGCGAGACCCGTCTTGATAGCTGCGGTTGACATGCGGTTCATAGGCTCCGGAAACGACCCACCTTTTCAGACGTTATCGATCCGTTAGGGTTAATAGCCGGTAAACTCGCGGTAGAATTTTTGCTGCGTATCGCTGCAACGGGGAGGGGTTTATCGCCCGGAAGTTGATTGCATTAACCCTTGCGTTACCATGTTCCTTTACCCTCCGGCAAAATTTGAAGGTTCGGAGCCAGTAGCATGTCGGGAAGCGGCAGCGGTCAACAGGATGTGGATATCGACCTCGGCGGCCTGTTTCGCGCTGTCTGGGATCGGCGCGTCAAGGTGCTGCTCGCAACGGCCTGTGTGACTGCACTCGCCTTCGGTGCGGCGAAGATGATTGCGCCGGACTATCAGAGCGAAACCCGCGTGCTGATCGAATCGCGCGAACCGGAATTCAGCGGCCCCAATCAATCTTCACAGGCCGGCGCCGATCGCGTCTTCGACGAATCCGGGATTCTGAGCCAGGTGCAGGTGCTGCGTTCGGCCGACCTCATCAAGCAGGTCGCGCGCAACATGAAGCTCTATGAGCTTAGGGAATTTGATCCATCGGCGGCGCCCTCGGCGCTTTCGGATATTCTCGTCATGCTCGGCCTCAAGAAGAATCCCTTGGAAATGCCGCCTGAGGAGAGGGTGCTCAAGGAATTCAACGACAAGCTCCAAGTCTACCAGGTCGAGAAGTCCCGCGTGATCGCGATAGCCTTCACCGCGAAGGACCGCCAGCTTGCGGCCGCCGTGCCGAACGAAATGGCGAAGGTCTTCCTTGAGTTGCAAAGCGGTGCCAAGCTCGACACCAATTCCGAGGCGACCCGTTGGCTGGAGCCGGAGATCGCCAATCTGCGCGAGAAGGTGCGTGATGCGGAAGCGAAGGTTGCCGCCTACCGCTCTTCGTCCGATCTGTTGCCGACGGGCGAGACGACGAATTTTGCGACGCGGCAGCTGACGGATATCTCGACCGAACTGACCCGGGTACGCGGCGAGCGCGCCAATGCGGAAGCCCGCGCTGCCGGCGTGCGCGCGGCTCTGGCAAGCGGTCGGGCACCGGACACGATCACCGATGTCGTCGGATCTCAGATGATCCAGCGTCTCAAGGAGACCGAGGCGAACCTGCAGGCGCAGGTTGCCGACCTCTCGACGACGTTGCTTGACGGCCACCCACGCCTGAAGGCGTTGAAATCGCAACTCGAAGGCATCCGTGGGCAGATCCGCACAGAGACGCGCAAGATTCTGACGAGCCTGGAAAACGAGGCGAAGGTCGGCGAACTGCGCGAGCAGCAGCTCGTCCAGCAGCTGAACGCGCTGAAGGCCCAGTCCGCACAGGCCGGCGAGGAAGAGGTGGGGCTGCGCGCGCTCGAGCGCGAAGCCACAGCACAGCGGCAGCTGCTCGAGACCTATCTCGCACGTTACCGCGAGGCGACGTCGCGCACGGTGGAAAATGCGACGCCGGCCGATGCACGCGTGATTTCAAACGCGGTGGTTCCGACCAGCGCAAGCTTCCCGAAGGTTCTGCCGATCACCATCGTTGCCGCTCTCGCGACGTTCCTGCTGAGCTGCGTCGCGATCATGCTCGGCGAACTGTTCAGCGGCCGGGCGCTGCGTCCGGTTTCGGCAACCGGTGAGCGGCTGGCGCCCGCTCGCCCGCGGCCGGCCTTGGCTGCAAGCGCCACCGATATTCCGGTCGTGGCAGCGGATACGCCGCCCGAATTGGCGTCTGTCACCGACGATGCTGCTGATGATGATGCAGTCGACCTGCTGCCGGCGGCGCAAATACCGGCTGCAGATACGTACACCGCGGAGGTCGCTGCCGAACCGGATTTCTCGATCGAAGCGGTGGCTGAACATTTGCGCGAAACCGGCGTGCGCGTCGCGATCTCGGTATCTCCGGGCGGAGACGAGGGATCGACGGCAACCGTGATGCTGGCGCGCCTGCTGGCTGAAGACAATATCAAGGTGGTGCTGATCGACCTGACCGGTTCGGCCTGCCCGACGCGGCTGATGGCGCGCTCGGCTCAGCTTCCCGGCATTACCAATCTGCTGGCGGGGGAGGTGCCTTTCACCGATACGATCCACGCTGACCGCTTCTCCGACGCCCACATCATTCCCCAGGGCGATGCCGACCCACGGCAGGCGATGAAGGGCATCGAACGGCTGAAGATGATCATCGACGCCCTGACGAACGCTTACGAGCTCGTTCTGGTCGAGTGCGGTCCGGCAGACGAAATGGCGGTCGAGAAAATTGCCGGCCGCGACGGCGCAGAGATCATCCTGTCGGCACCGTCGGTCAGTGATGAGCGGATCGTCGAGGTTTTGACCGGATTCGGTGCGGCCGGCTATCGCGACATCGTTCTCATGACCGGGCAGGCAGAAACAGATCCGGAGTATCCCGACCGGGATGCCGCCTAGGCGACGACGGCGCGCCGGCGGCGAGAAGTGAATGAGGGCTGCTGTTGTTCAGCCCTTCAATCTGCGGCGTTTTGTGAATCGGCTTTGCCTTGTCCGAACCGCCTTGCGCGCTGCAAGCGGGCGTAGATGGCCTTGTTCGACTTCGCCGCTGCCTTTGCGCGCACGACAAGATGATGGCGCAGGGTAGCAAGGCGCCCAGGAAGGGTCACCGCTAAGGTAATGTCGCGCAACGGCGTCTCGATCGTGCACCACGATCGCTTGTAGGGTTGGTCGCCGACGCCAAAATCGAACAGGCGCAGGCCTTGCGCCGAGAGACGCTCGATCATCCGATAGAACAACAATTCACCCGGACTTGCTTCGCCGGCCAGCGCCTCGTCGATCGAGCCGAACTGGCAGATGGCATGGTCGCCTTTGAGCGAAAGCCCCGCGACGGCAACGACCAGCCCGTCATGTTCTCCTTTAAGGCGGATGGCGTTGAGTTGCATGAGCTGTGATTTGCCGTTCTGATGGGAGGCAAGCGCATGGAAGAATGTACGTGTCTCAGCGTCCTGAAAGACGTCGGGAAGGCCGAGAGTTGCAAAGCGTTTCGCCTTCTGCCGGAAGAAGGTATCAAGCAACGACTGCGCCTCGTCGGGGGTGCGGGCGATCACATAGTCGTAGCCGCCCATCTCGGCCAGTCGCCGTTCGGAAATCCGCATCTTTTTGCGGCGGCGCTTGGCGTTGACCTGAGCCAGTGTGAGCTGAATGCTGCCGAGGAGGGGCAGCTGAAATGACGCATTGGGATTCGCGACGCCTGGAAGTGCGGCGAAGGGGCTGACGCCGCCACGCCATTCGCCCGGGATCCGGTCGAGCATGACGGCATCGGCGAAGCCGCGGAGCGCCGTCCGAATGTCCCGGGCCAAGGCTTGGGCCAGTGCCGGCGTCATGGCTGCGGAGGCGCCATCGACAAAGAGCCCGGTATTGAGGTTGCTGTGTTCCGTTCCGATCAGACGCGCTGTTCGAAACAGGCGCCCGTGCCTGAGTTCCAGCGGAAGGATGAGGAAAAGCTCGCCATCGAACGCAACGCGCAGCAGCAGGAGATCGCTGTTGTGGGTTTCCGCCCAGGCGCGGCACCAGTCATAGGCGTGATGCAGCGAATTGCCCGCGAGGCTGTCGAGTGCGCGCCATTCGGCTTCCAGCGGCTGCATGGCGCGATGGATCGAGATATCGAAACGGCGTGTGGCATCGGTCGGACTGACACGCAAGGACGCATGCGCGCGGCGGGTGCCGGAGCTGTCCACGGTAAGATCCGAGTTCGTCATCGAAGGTGCCATCCGGTCCCTGTTGCAGACCGATTGAACCTCAAGCCCGCTACGATCCGTTTAAATCGAGAATACTTATCAGCCCAAAGACGAAGAACCGGCGAACGCAGTTAGCAAAGCGTGAAGTGATGCGGGCCGCTGCAGCGGCGGCTTTCAATCAAGGAAGCCCGTTGCAAGAGCCTTCGCCCATTCCAGCCGATTGCGGCTGGCCGCGAGCCGGGACATCGCTGTCCAATCATAAGGCACGCTGCGGAAAGTCACGCTCCACCCTGCGGCCGACTGTTCGATGATGGCGTAGCGCGCGTCCGGCGATCCGGCTTCGACCTTGTGCGGCACCGGCTGGTCGTCGTCATAGCCGGGGCAGCCGACGCTGCCGGGATTGACGACAAGGCGGCCGTCCGAGAGGCGGACGGCGCGCTGGATATGCGTGTGCCCGCACAGGATCACCGGATAGTTGATGCCGGCGGCTTCCGTCTCGATCGCCGAACGCGCCGCCATATGGACAGTGCCGTCAGCCGTCAAAGCCTCCAGCCAGTAGGTCTCGTCGTTCGTCGGCGTCGCATGGCACAGGAAAAACGTGTTTTCATGAACGTGCGCGACGGGCAGGGTGGCCAGCCATTCCCGATGCCGCGGCTGCAATTCATCGTACGCCGCGCGATCCGACTGCCCCAATTCGCGGGGATCGATGGTGAGGAGATAGCGATCGTGATTGCCTCGGATCGAGAGGATCTCCCGCTCGATCAGGATGTCGGCGGTCCGCGCTGCGTTGAGCGGGCCGCTCAAGTGATCACCGAGATTGACGATGTCGGTGATGCCGAGCGCATCGATGTCGGCGAGCACGGCCTCAAGCGCGAGATCGTTGCCATGGATATCAGCGATAACCGCAAGCTTCATCGGCGTCTCCTCGGATGGCTGCCGAACCGGGGATCAACGATCGCGCGCCGGCTTTTCCATCCATTTGATAATCAGCATCGCCGGCAATATCCAGAGCAGGCCGGTGAAGAAGAAGTAGGCGAGATGCACGTACCACGGTGCAGCACCGAGCAGCAGAGATGCAAAGGTGACGGCCGCCAGCGCATAGACGACGACGAGGATGATGATCAGGATCGTGCCGATCAGCTTTCTGAGGCGTACGGGCATTTCACTTCTTTCAGACGGCTGACATGGGCGCGAACGGCCGCGACCGCATGCCGCAAAGGTTTCGGCCTTGTTTTGCATGCCGCTCTGGTGCAAATCAACGGCTTTCCTGAAGGTGCGACCGTTGATCCGTCCGGTCGCGCCGCTGAACCCTGCGATATCAGAGGGACAATTATGGCCGGCGTCGAATTGGCGACAGAACAGATGCTCCGAAACGAGATCAGCAAGACCGACCGTAACCGTCGGCAAATTCGCGGCTGGCTCGCCGTCGTACTCTTTACGCTCTTCGCCCTGGTGCTAGTCGGCGGCGCCACGCGGCTGACCGAATCGGGCCTGTCGATCACCGAGTGGAAGCCGATCCATGGCGTCATCCCGCCGCTTTCGGCCGCGGAGTGGGAAGAAGAGTTCCAGCTCTACCAGCGCATCCCGCAGTATCAGCAGATGAACAGCGGCATGACGGTTGACGAATTCAAGACGATCTTCTGGTGGGAATGGGCGCATCGGCTGCTGGCGCGCACCATCGGGATCATTTTCGCCTTGCCGCTCGCGTTCTTCTGGCTGGCCGGCCGGGTCGAGCGCAAGCTCCGGATGCCACTTCTCGGCATCCTCGCCCTGGGCGGCTTTCAGGGGTTCATCGGCTGGTGGATGGTTTCTTCCGGCCTCGTCGAGCGGACAGAGGTCAGCCAGTACAGGTTGGCGACGCATCTCGTCATCGCCTGTCTGATCTTCGCCTCTTGTATGTGGATCTTCCGCGGGCTTAGTCCACACTCAAACGACGCCGCGCCCACGGATCGTTCGCGCAAGATGGCAATGATCATCGCGATCTTCAGCCTGTTCCAGATCTATCTCGGTGCGCTTGTCGCCGGCCTCGACGCCGGCTTCAGCTACAACACCTGGCCGCTGATGGATGGTGCGGTCATTCCGCAGGACCTGTTCCTGCAGCAGCCCTGGTGGATCAACCTGTTCGAGAACCCGAAGACGGTGCAGTTCGTTCACCGGATCGGCGCCTATGTGCTGTTCGCCTTCGCGCTGATGCACATGATCGCTTCGCTGCGGGCCGCGCCCGAAACAACCCATGCCCGCCGCTCGGTTCTCCTCTTCGTGCTGATCAGCGCCCAGGCAGTCATCGGTATTACCACGCTGGTGCTGCAGGTGCCGATCGGCTGGGGCGTGGCGCATCAAGGCGGCGCGCTTGTGGTGCTCGGCTTCGCCATCGCCCACTGGCGTGGCTTCTACGGCGAATATCCGCGGCCGACGGCGATCGAGCTTCGCGGCTGACATTCGGCATTCACGACGAACAAAAAAGACCCCGGCGAGCCGCTCGCCGGGGTCTTTTGTTTTGGCGGCTGCGGTCAATCAGGCCGACAGCATCAGGTCCATGTTCTGGACGGCCGCGCCCGATGCGCCCTTGCCGAGATTGTCGAGCAGGGCGACGAGGTTGACGTGATTGCCGCCGTTCGTGCCGAAGACGAAGAGCTTCATCGTGTCCTTGCCGGCAAGCTCGGTCGCGTCGATGCGGGCAGCCTTCTCGCTCGTTGCAAGCGGTACGACCTCGACGATCGACTGGCCGGCATAGTGCTCGACGAGAGCCGCGTGGATCGTCTCCAGCGTGGCGCCTGCGGCAAGGTCTTCAAGATAGAGCGGGACCTGGACGATCATGCCCTGGGCGAACTTGCCGACCGACGGAGCGAAAACCGGGGCGCGGTCGAGCAGGCCGTGCATCTTCATCTCGGGCACGTGCTTGTGCTTGAGCGTCAGGCCGTAGAGGAAGTGCGGCGCGCTGATGTGCTCCGGATTGGTCTCATCTTCCATCTGCGCGATCATCTGCTTGCCGCCGCCGGTGTAGCCGGAAACCGCGTTGACCGTCACCGGATATCCGTCCGGCAGGATGCCGGCCTGGCGCAGCGGCCGGATCACGCCGATCGCGCCGGTCGGATAGCAGCCGGGATTGGCAACGCAACGGGCGCTGCGGATTTTCTCCGGCTGTGCATTGTCCATTTCGGCGAAGCCATAGGCCCAGTCGGGGGCAATGCGGTGCGCCGTCGAGGTGTCGATGATGCGGACCTTGTTGTTGCCGGAGACCATGGCTACCGCTTCGCGCGACGCATCGTCCGGTAGGCACAGGATGGCGATGTCGGCGTCGTTCAAGAGATCTTCGCGCATGGCGGCGTTGCGTCGCTCCGCTTCCGGGATGGAAAGCAGTTCGAGATCGCTACGGCCGGCCATGCGCGTGCGGATCTGCAGGCCCGTGGTGCCGTGTTCGCCATCGATGAAGATCTTCGGTTTCATGATTTTCCCATTCTGTTAGGTCAGAGCTTGCGGCAGGATGCGGATGGAAAACCGCGGACACTTTTCCTCATCCCGCCAGTGCCTTACCGATCGTTTCGGAATCAGTCTGGCATAGAATTGAATCATTTTCTCAACAGGCGGGCGGACCGCCGCCAAGCCCGTCAGTTCCTATACAAGCAGCCGCCCTTGGTCGCAACGGCGATACGGTTCTTCAGCGTAGCGGCGCGCGCTCCGCGAGCTTTTCCGCATGCAGGCCCAGCATGTACATGGCGACAGTCGCGCCGGCGATGGCGGTGATATCGGCATGATCGTAGGCGGGCGCCACTTCGACGACGTCGCTGCCGACCACGGACAGCGCGCCGAGCTTGCGCAGGACCGAGAGGATCTTGGCACTGGAAGGTCCGCCGGCAACCGGCGTGCCGGTACCCGGGGCATAGGCCGGGTCGAGGCAGTCGATATCGAAGGTGACATATGCCTTGCGCTCGCCGACCTGCTGGATGATCGTTTCGGCGATTTCGGCCGCGCTCATCTCCTCGACGTCGTAGCCGTAGAGGATGCGAATGCCGCAATCCTCCGGCGCGTGGGTGCGGATGCCGATCTGGATCGAGGCGTCGGTATCGATCAGTCCTTCGCGTGCGGCACGACCGACGAAAGAGCCATGGTCGATGCGTCCGCGCTCGTCCGACCAGGTATCCTGGTGCGCGTCGAACTGCACGAGGGCGAGGGGACCGTGGATGGCCGCATGCGCCTTGAGGATCGGGTAGGTGACGAAGTGGTCGCCGCCGAGCGTCTGCAGATAGGCACCGCTCCTGATGATCTTGGCGGCTTCTCGCTCTATCGTTGCCGGCGTCTTTGCATGGTTGCCGTAGTCGAGCAGGCAGTCGCCGTAGTCGATCGTTGCCATTGCGGCAAAGAGGTCGCGCTCGAAGGGGTATTGCGGGTCGTTGTCGAAGATGGCCGAGGCGCGACGGATCGCCTGTGGCCCGAAGCGCGCACCGGGTCGATTGGAAGTGGCTGCGTCAAAGGGAATGCCCCAAACGACAGCGTCAGCGCCTTTCAGTTGCTTCGAATACTTACGTCGCATGAAAGAGAGGATGCCAGCATGTGTCGGGTCCGATGCCGCTGATGTCAATGAACGCGCCGTCAGCGCATGGTCGATCGTCCTGTTGGCCATAGCCCGCCTCTGCTCCAGCGCGGGACAAGGCGCACCCTATGCGCGCATCCCGCTCCAACGTGTGGTGGCGAGACGTTGGACAATCGTTGCCGGCAAGGCAAGGCCCTGCCGGCCGATTGTTGCGTGATTACGACGCCTTGGCCTCGTAGGTCGGGGCGAAGTCGCCGAGCGCCTTCGCTTCGGTGATGCGCGCGGCGATATCCTCCTCGATGATCGTCTCGAGCTGGGCGAAACTGTCGATGACGTAATAGATCGGTTGCACGATATCGATGCGATAGGGCGTGCGCAGCACCGTCATCAGGTCGAACGGGCGGAACTCGATGCCGGATGTTTCCATCGCATTTCGCGTCTCGTTCGGCGAAGAAACGATGCCGGCACCGTAGCAGCGGCGGCCCTTCGACGTGTTGATCAGACCGAATTCGACGGTGAACCAGAAGATCCGGAACATGTGCCAGGAATAGCCCTTGCCGAGCGAGACAGCCTTCTCGCCGAAACGACGGACGAAATTGGCATAGCTCTGATTGGTGAGCAGCGGGCAGTGGCCGAAGACTTCGTGAAAAATATCAGGCTCTTCGATGTAGTCGATATGTTCGCGTCGCCGGATGAAAGTCGCCAGCGGAAACTTGCCCTGGGACAGGAGCTCGTAGAAGCGGGATGGCGGAATGAGCGCCGGGACGCCTTCGACGCCGAAGCCGGTGGTTTCGGCAAGACGCTGGTTGACGTCCTTCAACTGGGGCACATGATGCGGCCCCAAGTCGAGCGTCTTTGCGCCTTCCAGATATTCGTCGCAGGCCTTGTCGGCGAGAAGCGTCATCTGCCGCTGATAGAGTTCGCCCCAGATCGCATCCTCTTCCGGGGTATAAAGATAGGTGCCGTCAGGCTCCGGTAGCCTGGCGGTGTATGTGCTTTCCTTGGTCATGACGTCTCCTCATGTCGTCAGAACAACTCTTCCTGTTGCAATTGTATCGCGGATGGAGCGAGTATTTGTTCCACAGTTGCCAGCTGGAGGCCTGAAGGCGGGAGGAAATTTCGCGATGTCGTCCGATATGAAAGAAAGTCTTCAACCAATTCGAAAGCTGCTGCGACTGATTCAGGCCGATAGCGGTCAGTCGCTCTCCGACCTCGCCGAAAAAGCCGGGATGTCACAAAGTTCCGCATGGCGGCGGCTGCAGGAACTGGAGACGGACGGTGTCATTCGCAAGCGTGTCGCCCTGCTCGATCCGGCAAAACTCGACCTGAAACTCTGCATCATCGCGCACGTGACGCTAGAGGACCATCATGACGAGGCCATTGCAGCCTTCTCGGCGGTGGTGCGCGATCGCCCGGAGATCATGGAATGCTACGCGCTGTCAGGCACGTTCGATTACATGCTGAAGATCCGTGCCAATGACGTCGAAAGCTACGATGCCTTCATGACCCGCTACCTGATGCGCAACCCGCATGTGCGCACCGTCGTGTCCAGCTTCGTCTTGCGTGAGCTCAAGTCGACGACGGAACTGCCGATCTAGGGAAACTGAGGAATGGCGACTGCAAGGCCCTATGAGCGCTCGAACCCGTATTGCCGCTCGATCTTGCCGACACGGACCTGATAGTCCTCGTACCAGCGCTCGCGGCCGAGCCGCTGGGCGGTCAGATGCCGGACGTCGCTCTTCCACGCCGCGATGCTTTCTTCGTCCGCCCAGTAGGAATTGGTGATGCCGAAGCCATCGGCACCGCGGATGCTTTCCAGCCCGAGAAAACCGGGTTGCTCACGGGCAAGCCTCTCCATTTCGGTGCCCATAGTGTCGTAGCCGTGATCGCCGGGTGTGCGCCGCGAGGAGAAGGTCACGATGTAGTAGGGTGGCTCTGGGGTCTTGGCGACGGGGGAGCTTGTCATGCGATGCCTCGGAAGGTCTCAGTTGCGACGCTGTCGATTCGTGCGGGCACAATAACAAAAAAAGGCGGAGCATAGCCCCGCCTTTCCCAGTGTCGCAGTTGGAAGCGATTAACGCTTCGAGAACTGGAACGAACGACGTGCCTTCGCACGGCCGTACTTCTTACGCTCGACCACGCGGCTGTCGCGGGTGAGGAAGCCACCGCGCTTCAGAACGGAGCGCAGGCCCGGTTCGAAGTAGGTGAGTGCCTTGGAGATGCCGTGACGAACGGCACCGGCCTGGCCGGAGAGACCGCCACCAGCAACGGTCGCGTCGATGTCGAACTGGCCATCACGGGCAGCAGCGACGATCGGCTGCTGCAGGATCATCTGCAGAACCGGACGGGCGAAGTAGTCCGAGTAGGGCTTGCCGTTGATGGTGATCTTGCCGGAACCCGGCTTGACCCATACGCGGGCGACAGCGTCCTTACGCTTGCCGGTCGCGTAGGAGCGACCCTGGGCGTCGACCTTCTTGACGTGAACCGGAGCAGCCGGTTCCGCGGTCGTGGCGATGTCCTTGAGAGCGGAAAGGTCAGCCATTATCAGGCGCTCCTTGTGTTCTTGCTGTTCAGCTTGGCGACGTCGAGGACGGCCGGCTGCTGTGCTTCATGCGGGTGGTTGGCGCCTGCGTAAACGCGCAGGTTCTTCATCTGGCGACGGCCGAGCGGACCGCGCGGAACCATGCGCTCGACGGCCTTCTCGATGACGCGCTCCGGGAAGCGGCCTTCGATGATCTGGCGCGCGGTGCGCTCCTTGATGCCGCCGGGATAGCCGGTGTGCCAGTAGTACTTCTTGTCGGTGTACTTCTTGCCCGTCAGAACTGCCTTCTCGGCGTTGATGACGATGACGTTGTCGCCGTCGTCAACATGCGGGGTGAAGGTAGCTTTGTGCTTGCCGCGCAGGCGGTTTGCGATGAGGGAAGCGAGGCGACCAACAACGAGGCCTTCGGCGTCGATGATGATCCACTTCTTCTCCACCTCTGCAGGCTTCTGAACGAAGGTTGCCATATCAAAACTCTTTCTTTGGACCCGAGCGGCGAACCGCTGGGCGTTTCTTGTTGCTTGGTTTTGCCCGGTTTCCCGGGCAAAAGAAGAAAGCGGCCCATGAGGACCGCGATCTGCGGCAGCTTATATGCAAGTCAGAAACAAGCGTCAAGAATGCGAAATTTGCTTGATGCAAATAAATGCAAGCAAAAACAATAAGTTACATGCATGGTAATTTGATACCACAAATTAACGCGGCGGAATCGAATAGGTCGCCGTGGCATGTGCGACGAGATCGTCATCGCCGACCTTGACGATCGACGCGTCGAGAACGGCGAGGCGCTTGCCGAGTTTCAGGATCCGGCAGGTGCATTCGAGCGGTTCAGGCTCGGGCTTGCGCAGGAAGTTGATGTTAAGGTTGGTGGTGACTGCAAGGGCAATCGGCCCGATATGGGCGATCAGCGCGATGTAGGCCGAAACGTCCGCAAGCGCGAAGAGGGTAGGGCCCGAGACGGTGCCGCCAGGGCGGATGTGCCGCTCGTTCGGATCGAGGCGCATGGTGGCAAAGCCGGGGCCGACGGCCGTCACATGAAAGACCTTGCCGTCGGTGTGGACCTGCGGAAAATCCGTGTCGAGAAACCGGTTCATTTCGTCGACAGTCATGATCGGCTCGATTGTCATGTATTGCTTCCTTCAACATGTCTGTCCGCCACCTGAAACCGACCGCAGGGGCGGACGCAAGGCGGAAAAAGGTCTTAGACGGAATGCGCTGCCCGGTTCTGCGCTCAGCTTGCACCGTGCGCGCGTCCGGCGTACCACCAAGCCCGAGTTCAAGTTTCAGGAGAAAGAGATGGCCGAAGTCGTATCGTTCAAGAAGGAAGAGCCGAACGGCCTGCTGCTGCGTGAACGCTCCGGGCCGGTGCTGCGGCTGACGCTTAACAATCCACCGGCCAACGTGCTTTCGATCGCCATGATGGAGGCGCTGCACGCCGAATTCGATGCGGCGGCTGCATCCAGGGAGGTCCGGGTCGTCGTGCTTGCGGCCTCTGGCAAGCTGTTTTCCGCGGGCCATGATCTCAAGGAAATGACCGCCCATCGCGAGGACGACGACCGGGGAACGGCTTTCTTCGAAAGAACGATCCGCCTTTGCGCCGACCTGATGCTGAAGATCAATCGGCTGCCGCAGGCCGTCATTGCCGAGATCGACGGACTGGCGACCGCGGCCGGCTGCCAACTCGTTGCGAGTTGCGACCTGGCGATCTGCACCGACAGCTCCACCTTCTGCACGCCCGGCGTCAATATCGGCCTTTTCTGCTCCACGCCGATGGTGGCGCTCACGCGCGCGGCACACCGCAAGCAGGCCATGGAGATGCTTTTGACCGGCGAGACCATCGACGCCTCGACCGCCAAGGATTTCGGCCTGGTCAACCGCATCGTGCCGCAGCAGTACCTGCGCCAGGTGGTCGACAAATATGCCGCTGTGATCGCATCGAAGTCGCCGCAGGCGCTGAAGATTGGCAAGGAAGCCTTCTACCGCCAGGCCGAGATGGATCTGCCGCAGGCCTATGATTATGCCGTCGGCGTGATGGTCGAGAACATGCTGGCCCGCGATGCCGAGGACGGCATCGGCGCGTTCCTCGGCAAGCGCATGCCGGAGTGGAAGGAAGACTGATCTGCGGCGTTGTCAGGCGAGCTTCAGCAAAAGCGCGCCAAGCGCGATGACGCAGGCAGCAGCGATGCGCCAGACGCTGACCGGTTCCTTGAGGAACACGACCGAGATCACTACTGCAAACAGGATCGAAGTCTCGCGAAGCGCAGCAACCGTCGCAACCGGTGCCTTGGTCATCGCCCAGAGCGCCAGGCCATAGGCGCCGATCGAGCCGGCGCCGCCGATGAGGCCCCGCCACCAGTTCTTGTAGACGTGGCGGGCGACCGGCTTGATACCACGCCGGGCAAAAGCCCAGGCAAACAGCAGTACCGGCGGCAACAGCGCCATCCACAGCGTATAGGAAATTGCGTTGCCCGAGACGCGAGCGCCGATGCCGTCGACAAAGGTGTAGCTGGCAATGACGCAGGCGTTGAGGAGCGCCAGAACGATCGCGTGTTTGCCGCCCTTTCGCGACTCGAAGGCAAGCGTCAGCACGCCTGCAGAGATTGTCAGGATGCCGATCATCGTCCCGAAGGTGAGTTCTTCGCCGATCAGCGCCCCACTGGTCATCGCGACGATCAACGGTGCCGCGCCGCGCATCAGCGGATAGACAAGGCCGATGTCGCCGGCGCGGTAGGAGGCGGCCACCAGTTGGAAATAGGCAAACTGGAACAGCGCGGAGACAAGTATGTACGGCCAGGCGTCCGGCTTGGGCAGGGGCACGAGCGGCAGGAACGGGATCGCCACCACCGCGGCACCAAGCGCGATCATCGCCGCGTCGAGGGACTTTTCCGAGCCGGCTTTGACGAGCGCATTCCAGGTCGCGTGCAACAACGCCCCGAACAGGACGAGCGCAATGACTTCTAGCGGCAAGATTAAACCTCAGGAATGATGTGGCGGGCTTTATGACGCTTGTCGCGCCGGCCGACTACAAAAGCAACCGTAAAGTCTTAGCAAATAGCCCATGGTCCGCGGTGGCAAGAACTGAAAGCGCAGTTGACTTGCGGGTCGCCCGCATCATTATACCGCCGTTTAATGCGCGCGGACCTGAAAGCTGACATGAATCACGACGCCTATCCGGACTTCTATCTCGCCGACATCCTGCGCGAGACCAAGACGATTGCGGTCGTCGGTGCCTCTCCGAATGCCGAGCGCCCAAGCCATCGGGTCATGGCGTTTCTGTTGCGCAAGGGCTATCGGGTGATTCCGATCAATCCCGGCCATGTCGGCAAGGCCATTCAGGGCCAGACCGTGGTTGGCAGGCTTGCCGACGTCAAGGAGCCGGTCGATATGGTCGACGTCTTCCGCGCGGCCGATGCCTTGCCGGCGCTCGTCGACGAGATCCTGGCGCTGGAGACGCTGCCGAAGGTGATCTGGGGCCAATTATCCGTGCGCCACGATGGCGCAGCGGCGAAGGCGGAAGCGGCCGGGATCAAAGTGGTCATGGATCGTTGTCCGGCAATCGAGTATCCGCGCCTGATCGGTTGATCCCGACGCGCTGCCCGGCTGCGGCCTGCGCAACCATCAGTTTTGCAAAATTCCTCTTTGACCGCACACGTAGGCTCTGGAATAGTGCCGCAACCTTCGCGCTGGGCCGTGGAGGTTCGATAGCGGATCACACGCAAATTCAAGATGATAGAGCGTCCTCGGTGCGCCGTCAGGCGGCCGCGCTCTGGTCATGGGAGGGACGAAATGACGAAAGACAACCCTGGTTTCAACACGCTGGCAATTCACGCGGGGGCGCAGCCCGATCCGACAACGGGCGCGCGGGCGACGCCGATCTACCAGACGACGAGCTTCGTCTTCAACGATACCGACCATGCAGCCGCGCTCTTCGGCCTCCAGCAGTTCGGCAATATCTACACCCGCATCATGAACCCGACGCAGGCGGTACTGGAGGAACGCATCGCTGCGCTCGAAGGCGGCACCGCGGCGCTCGCCGTTGCATCCGGCCATGCAGCCCAGCTTCTCGTCTTCCACACGATCATGAGCCCGGGCGACAATTTCATCGCAGCCAACCGGCTCTATGGCGGCTCGGTCAACCAGTTCGGCCACGCCTTCAAGTCCTTCGATTGGCAGGTACGCTGGGCCGATCCTGCTGATCCGGCTTCGTTCGAGGCGAAGATCGACCGGCGCACCAAGGCGATCTTCATCGAGAGCCTTGCCAACCCGGGCGGCACCTTCGTGGACATTGCCGCTATCGCCGAAGTGGCCCGCAAGCACGAACTGCCGCTGATCGTCGACAACACCATGGCGACGCCCTATCTGCTGCGACCCTTGGAGCATGGCGCCGATATCGTCGTGCATTCGCTGACGAAGTTCATCGGCGGCCATGGCAATTCGATGGGCGGGGTCATTGTCGACGGTGGCACCTTCGACTGGTCTAAGTCGGGCAAGTATCCGATGCTTTCGGAGCCGCGCCCGGAATATGCCGGTGTCGTGCTGCACCAGACCTTCGGCAACATCGCTTTCGCCATTGCTGCGCGTGTCCTGGGACTGCGCGATTTCGGTCCGGCAATCTCGCCTTTCAACGCCTTCATGCTCGTTACCGGTTCCGAGACCTTGCCGCTTCGCATGCAGCGCCATTGCGACAACGCGCTTGCGGTCGCCACGTGGCTGAAGACGAACGAAAAGGTGTCGTGGGTGAACTATGCCGGGCTCGAGGACGACCCAAACCACGCGCTGCAGCAGCGCTATTCGCCGAAGGGTGCCGGTGCCGTCTTCACATTCGGCCTCAAGGGCGGCTACGAGGCGGGCAAGCGCTTCGTCGAAGGGCTGGAAATGTTCTCGCATCTGGCGAACATTGGCGACACGCGCTCGCTCGTCATTCACCCGGCTTCGACTACCCATCGGCAATTGACGCCCGAGCAGCAGGTGGCGGCAGGCGCTGGGCCTGACGTTGTGCGCCTGTCTGTCGGTATCGAGGATGTCTCCGACATCATCGCCGATCTCGCACAGTCGCTGGCAAAGCTCTAAAACACAAAGGGGAGATGCAGGTCTCCCCACAAAGGTGCCCCATGACGAATATGCAGAAGTTCGATCTGTCCTCCGTCAAGCCGGAAACCGGCACGCCCGCTGCCGACCGGCTGATCTCGGGCGCACCGCAGTTCCGGACCTGGAACCTGGAGGAGGCCGATGGCGGCCTCTATGCCGGGGTCTGGGAGGCGACGCCCGGCAAATGGCGGATCGTCTACGAGGAGTGGGAATACTTCCACATCATCTCCGGATATTCGATCGTCACGCAGGATGGTGGCGAGGCGGCGCATCTGCGCGCCGGCGACAGCATGATCCTGCGTCCGGGCTTCGAGGGAACCTGGGAGGTCGTCGAGACCACCCGCAAGGATTACGTCATCCGCCTTTGATCGCTGAAGCACCGGAGACCTCACGGTCTTCGGTGCAGCTACCAGGCGAGGTCGAGGCGCTCCAGACCGTGGAAATGGAATGCGTCCTTCACCTCGGGCTCGTTTTTCAGCCGCATGTCCGGCAGCCGCCGAAACAGGATCGGCAGCGATAGATTGAGCTCCAGCCGGGCGAGCGGCGCCCCGATGCAGAAATGCAGGCCTGCCCCGAAGGAGACATGCGCGCCCTCGTCGCGCGTCGGCCGGAATGCATTCGGGTCCGAGAACTTCATCGGGTCGACATTCGCCGCCCCGAGCAACAGGCCGATCTTGTCGCCCTTGCGAAGGGTGATACCGTCTTCGAGTTCGACATCCGAGAGTGCGTAACGCTGGAAAATATGCAGCGGTGCCGCAAAGCGCAGGCACTCCTCGATCGTCAGTGCCGTCGCCGCCTCGGTGACAAACAGGTCCGCGGCGGAAAGTCCGGATTGCAGGATGGTCCTCACGGCATTGCCGATCTGATGCACCGTCGCTTCGTGGCCAGCATTGAGGAGCAGGGCTGCGGTCGACGCCAGTTCGGCCTCCGACAGCCGTTCGCCATCCTTTTCCGACGTGATCATGTGCGTCAGAAGATCATCGGCGGGGTTGCGGCGCTTCTCCGCAATGATCGCCCTCAGATAGGCGGAAAAGTCGGCGGAGGCCTGGTTGGCGTCGAGTTCGGTCTCGTAGCTCGGGTTGAAGACATACATCCGGACGATGCGATGCGACCAGTCGAGAAGGTCGGGCGCCGCTTCGACAGGTATGCCGAGCATGCGGGCGATGATCGTCACGGGGATAGTTTCAGCGTACGCCCCGAGCAACTCGACTTCGCCGTCGCCTTCGAAGCCATCGATCAGGGCATGCGACAGCTGCTCGATGTCGGGTCTCAACTGTTCGATCTGTCGTGAGACGAACGCCCGGTTGACGAGGGTGCGCAGCCGCGTGTGTGCCGGGGGCTCGAGCTCCAGCAGGGAATGTTCCTCCAGCGCGTCGAAATCGCTCAGATGTCGCTTCGGCGCCGGCAGACCGACCTCTTCGCGCGTCGCCACATGCAGGATCTGCCGACCGAAACGCCGGTCGCGGAGCAGCGCGTTCACCTGGTCATAGCCTGCGAAATACCATTGCTGTCGCTCTTCCCAGAAGAACGCCGGACATTGCGCGTGGATCTCGGCATAGGCGGCGAGCGGCTGACGGTAGAAAGCGGGATTGCGCGCATCGATGGATACGCGCCTTTGGGCGCCGTCAATGGTTATGGCAGGCATGCAACGGGCTCTTTGCAGAATTTGACCGACATCCATTTCTACGGGAACCGGCGTTCAGCCGGCAAGGGCAGATATCCTTTCGGGCGCAGGCCCGGCGTTGACAGTGCCGGCGATGGCGGTCAATCTCCTGACGCTGCGTAGGGCGCATCGGCATGAGGCTGAAAGGGCAACGCCCGCCTACGGAAGACCCACCGTAGTAGCGCCCATGCCAAACCTTGAAAACCTGAAGAAGCAGGCGAAGCAGTACCTCAAATGGCACCGCGAACGCTACCATCCGGTCGCAGCGGAAATCAGGGCTGCCTTGCCCCGCTATCGTGACCTTGATGACGACGCCATTCTCATGGCGGAGTTCAAGCTCGCCGACGCGCAGGAACTGATTGCGCGCCAGTCGGGATTCGACAGTTGGCAGGCGCTTAAATCAGGAGCCCTGACCATGCCCCCACACTCAAGACCCACCACATCGCAGCCGGTGCTGCAATCGATCGCCGCTCAGTTGTTCGTCGCCGATATCAAGGCCTCGTGCGATTTTTACGCGGAGAAGCTCGGCTTTGCCGTCGATTTCGTCTACGGCGATCCGCCCTTCTATGGGCAGGTGATCCGAGACAGTGCCCGGCTCGCCTTACGTCTCGTCTGCGAGCCGGTCTTCGTCGGCGACATCCGCCAGCGCGAGGACCTGCTGTCGGCTGCGATCACGCTCGAAACCGTCAATGACATCAAGCAATTGTTCCTCGACTATCAGGCTGTTGGCGTGCATTTTCATCAGTCGCTGCGGACGGAACCCTGGGGTGCCCGCACCTTCATCGTGCTCGACCCGGACGGAAATCTGATCCTGTTTGCAGGGCCGGCCGACTGATCGAGCGCGGCGAAAATGGATGCCGGCGATGCCCGTGCTGTTCCGACATCCATCTGATCGCAGCGATATCGCAGGTGCGAAACAACTTCTGCCTTCCACCCTTTTTCAGTGGCGCCCGGTGACCTATTTGCGCAATGATGCGGGCAGCAGGCAGGGAGCGGCATGGCAAAAAACCAGTCCAGTCTATCGGCGGGGATCGTGGCAGCGATCCGCAAGCGGCGTCCCACGGTCGTTCATCGCGAAGCTGCGGTGAACCGCGGCGACATCGTCATCGCCTCCTACAACATCCACAAATGTGTCGGTACGGACGGCCGTTTCGATCCCGGGCGGACCGCCAATGTGATCGGCGAACTGGGCGCCGATATCGTGGCACTTCAGGAAGCGGACCAGCGGTTCGGCGAGCGTGCCGGTCTTCTCGACCTCGAACATCTCCGCCGCGAAGCCCATCTCGTTTCGGTGCCGATCTCCGGCTTTTCGGCGAAGGGGCATGGGTGGCACGGCAATGTCCTGTTGCTACGCGAGGGCGCCGTCTCCGACGTCCGTCAACTGAAACTGCCGGGCGTCGAGCCGCGTGGCGCGCTCGTCGTCGATCTCGATCTGAAGGTCGGCCCCTTGCGCATCATCGCCGCCCATCTCGGTCTTCTCAGGCATTCCCGCGCCCAGCAGGCCGAGGCGATCCTGGAGGCGGCAGCAGGCGCGAACGGGCGGCCAACGCTGCTTATCGGCGATCTCAACGAGTGGCGCATGGGCCGGAGATCATCGCTGTCCTTCCTCAGTCCGGTTTTCGATCCGTCGCACGCCACGGTCGCGAGCTTCCCGTCGCGTTTTCCGCTGCTGCCGCTCGATCGCGTCCTTGGCAATCCCCATCACCTGGTAACGTCGGTCGCCGTGCACGACTCACCGCTTGCGCGGATCGCCTCGGACCATCTGCCGGTGAAAGCCTCGATCGCCTTGAAGGCTGCCCAGCAGGATCACCGAGACGGAAAACGGATCGAAGCCGGTCGTACGGGGTCGGTTTGACGGCGAGGCGCGCTTTCGATGTTATCCTCCGTTCTGATCACCGTCGCAGCGATCGTCGGTGTGGTCGTTGCGGCCATCCTCTACATCTACGGCCGCTTTGGACGGCGCCCGCACGGGCCGCCGTCAACGGCACTTGCCGTTGACGAGGCCGGTACGGACCTCGACCGGCACATTTCGCCGCTTCTGACCGCCCATCCGGGCGCGAATGGCGTGGCGCTCGTCTCCGACAATATCGAGGCACTGGTGGTGCGTGCGCATGCCGCGCGCCGCGCCGGCCGCAGCCTCGATCTGCAGTATTACTATTGGAAGGATGATCTGACCGGTCTCTTGCTGGCCCGTGAGATTCTCGCGGCGGCCGACAGAGGCGTGCATGTCCGGCTGCTGCTCGATGACATCAACGCCGGCATTCATGATCGCATGTGCATTGCGCTTGACGCCCACCCGAATATCGACGTGCGGCTCTTCAACCCCAGCCGGGCGCGGACCGATCGCTTTCGCCGCGGTTTCGAAATGGCGATCCGGGCCTTCAGCGCCACCCGCCGCATGCACAACAAGCTGTGGGTGGCGGACGGCCGCGTCGCGATTGCCGGCGGGCGTAACATCGGCGACGCCTACTTCGACGCCGCCGAGCTTTCCAACTTCCGCGACCTCGACGTCTGGATGGTGGGGCCGGTGCTCGACCAGGCGTCCGCAATGTTCGACCGTTACTGGAACAGCGCCTCGGTGCTGCCGATCGCGGCGCTGCGCACGCCGCGCAAGCAATACTTGCCAGCGCTCCGCGACGCCGTCGACGGGTTTGCTCGCACACCCGCGGGCCGGTTCTACATCGAGCGCGTCGACAAGGCTGCCCAGGAATCCGGCCTTTATCACGGTACGCGGCGGCTTCACTGGAGCTCGGAGATCCGCCTGGCATCCGACCCGCCGGAAAAGGCGCTGATGCAGCGGCGCCAGAACTGGTTGCTGCGTGAACTCTTTCCGTTGATCGAAGCGGCGACGCAGGATTTGCGGATCATTTCTCCCTATTTCATTCCCGGTGTTGCCGGCACGCGAGAGCTTGCGTCAATCGTTTCGCGCGGCGCGCGCGTCGCGGTGCTGACCAACTCTCTGGCCGCGACCGATGTCGCGGCCGTTCACGGCGGTTACATCAAGTACCGGCGCAAGCTCGTGCGCGCCGGTGTGGAACTCTTCGAGTTGAAAGAGCAGGGCGAGGTCACCGAAGGGCACCGCATGACGCTGTTCGGGCGCCGTAATGCGAGCCTGCACAGCAAGGCTTTCGTGGTCGATGGCTTGAACGGCTTCGTCGGCTCGATGAACTTCGACCCGCGCTCCGCATCGCTCAATACCGAAATGGGCGTCGTCTTTGCCGACGCGGCTCTTGCCGGCGAACTCACCAGCATGTTCGAGGAGGAAACCTCGCCTTCGATCAGCTATCGGCTCGGGATAGACGGTTCACGGCTTGTCTGGCGTGATCGCGCCAACGGCTCCGAGCGGCTGTTGCGGCGCGAGCCGGATGCGAGCCTTGCCCGGCGCATGATTGCCAACCTGATCCGTATTCTGCCGATCGAGTCCCAGCTCTAGGAGGGCGGCGGAACCGATACATGATTTGCCGTTCGTTTACCGATGTCGTCAAACCCTGTGTGAAATGCTTGGCTGCGGCGGCTTGCGCCGCGCATGTCGGCGAAAAAAGGCTCTATTGACAACCTTGTGTGGAGGAGCGCCGAACTTCGCAGCAAAGGGGGCTTCGATTAAGGTTATCGGAGCTTCGCGACTTGAAGTGAAGGGTGTTGACACTCTATGTAGGGACAGAAGGCAAATCCCGTGATTCCCGGTTCGCAAAGGTTTTGCGAGCCCGATTGATGAAGGTTCGATATGAGAAATCCCGTTGATACCGCCCTGGCACTGGTGCCGATGGTTGTTGAACAGACCAACCGCGGTGAACGTTCCTACGATATCTTTTCGCGCCTTCTGAAGGAGCGCATCATCTTCGTCACCGGTCCGGTCGAAGATCAGATGGCGACGCTCGTCTGCGCCCAGCTCCTTTTCCTCGAAGCCGAAAATCCGAAGAAGGAAATCGCGCTCTATATCAATTCTCCAGGTGGTGTCGTCACGTCAGGTATGGCGATCTATGACACCATGCAGTTCATCAAGCCGGCGGTCTCGACGCTCTGCGTTGGCCAGGCAGCCTCGATGGGCTCGCTGCTCCTGGCCGCTGGCCACAAGGACATGCGCTTCGCGACGCCGAATGCGCGCATCATGGTTCACCAGCCCTCGGGCGGTTTCCAGGGCCAGGCCTCCGATATCGAGCGCCATGCCCGCGACATCCTGAAGATGAAGCGTCGCCTCAACGAGGTCTACGTCAAGCATTGCGGCCGCACCTACGAGGAAGTCGAGCAGACCCTTGATCGTGACCATTTCATGAGCGCGGACGAAGCCCTGGAGTGGGGTATCGTCGACAAGGTACTAACCTCGCGCGAAGAGATCGAAGGCACCGAGCAGGCCTGATAACGCGCTTTTGTGTCGCGATAGATGTAATTGTGACACAATTGTAATGGCTCAAGGGCTTTATCGTCAGGGTAAAGCCGGTAATATGAACCGTTAATGCTATGTTGGATTCTGAGGGCATAGTGTTCGGATGAGTTGGGAGAGTCGTTGCAGCCGCATCGGGCATGGTCGCCCTGGTGCGGTAAGTACTCCCGGAAGCCCTGCATGAGGATAGGCTGCAGGGCGAATTGAGTGGTCCGCGATACTTTATCTGAAGTGTGCGGCGTGCTGGAAGGAAGTGGAAATGAGCAAGGTCAGCGGAAGCAACGGCGGTGACTCGAAGAATACGCTTTATTGTTCGTTCTGCGGCAAAAGCCAGCACGAAGTCCGTAAGCTGATTGCCGGACCGACCGTCTTCATCTGCGATGAATGCGTCGAACTGTGCATGGACATCATTCGCGAAGAGAACAAGACCTCGATGGTCAAGTCCCGCGACGGTGTGCCGACCCCTCAGGAAATCATCAAGGTCCTCGACGAATACGTCATCGGCCAGCAGCAGGCCAAGCGCATCCTCTCGGTGGCCGTGCATAACCACTACAAGCGCCTGGCGCATGCCGCCAAGGGCAGCGATGTGGAACTGGCGAAGTCGAACATCATGCTCGTCGGCCCGACCGGTTGCGGCAAGACCTATCTCGCCCAGACGCTCGCCCGCATCATCGATGTGCCGTTCACCATGGCTGACGCCACGACGCTGACCGAAGCTGGTTACGTCGGTGAAGATGTCGAAAACATCATCCTGAAGCTCCTCCAGGCCGCCGACTACAATGTCGAGCGTGCGCAGCGCGGCATCGTCTACATCGACGAAGTCGACAAGATTTCGCGCAAGTCCGACAACCCGTCGATCACCCGCGACGTTTCGGGCGAGGGCGTGCAGCAGGCTCTCTTGAAGATCATGGAAGGCACGGTTGCCTCCGTGCCGCCGCAGGGCGGCCGCAAGCATCCGCAGCAGGAATTCCTGCAGGTCGACACGACCAACATCCTCTTCATCTGCGGCGGTGCTTTCGCCGGCCTCGACAAGATCATCTCCGCCCGCGGCGAGAAGACCTCGATCGGTTTCGGTGCCACGGTCCGCGCGCCGGAAGACCGTCGTGTTGGCGAAGTGCTGCGCGAACTGGAGCCGGAAGATCTGGTCAAGTTCGGTCTGATCCCGGAGTTCATCGGTCGTCTGCCGGTACTGGCGACGCTGGAAGATCTCGACGAGGATGCGCTGATCCAGATCCTTTCCGAGCCGAAGAACGCACTCGTCAAGCAGTACCAGCGCCTGTTCGAAATGGAAGACGTGGAACTCACCTTCCACGAAGACGCGCTGCGCGAGATTGCCCGCCGGGCAATCGTGCGCAAGACCGGCGCTCGCGGCCTGCGTTCGATCATGGAAAAGATCCTGCTCGACACGATGTTCGAGCTGCCGACGCTCGAAGGCGTACGCGAAGTGGTCATCTCCGACGAGGTGGTCAAGGGCTCGGCACGGCCGCTCTACATCTACTCCGAGCGGTCCGACGAAAAGACCAACGTTTCAGCCTGATAACGCCGAATTATCGTTTGAGAAGCCCGCCTTGTGCGGGCTTTTTCATGTTCGCGCACTTAGCTGTTGAGACAAAGCCGCGGCAGCGCAGATTTCACAATTCGATTGTTGCTAAAGTGTCTCAAACAACGCAATGATGTGACGATTCAATGAAGGACCTTTATCGTTGCGCGTCCTTGAGCCTCGTTCGCCGTCGCAAGGCCCGCAACAGAAATGATGCGTAGTCAGAAGGACCCGGCCACGGTTGGTGGGTGTCGCGTCCAGCCTTGAAATGGACGCGGAGGCACTCCACTTTCATGTGGAAAATATGACAACCGGGAGTGCCTGCGGGGCTCCCGGGAACGGGCCCGAAATCGGGACGGAAAGGAAATGACATGACGAACAAAACGTCACCGGCGACTGAAAGCGCGACCTACCCGGTCCTGCCGCTCCGCGACATCGTAGTCTTCCCGCACATGATCGTGCCGCTCTTCGTCGGCCGTGAAAAGTCGATCCGTGCGCTTGAGGAAGTCATGGGCACCGACAAGCAGATCATGCTTGCCACCCAGATCAACGCCACCGACGACGATCCGGAACCGTCGGCGATCTACGAAGTCGGCACCATCGCCAATGTCCTGCAACTGCTGAAGCTGCCCGACGGCACCGTCAAGGTGCTGGTCGAAGGCCGCGCACGCGCCAAGATTGACGGCTACACGCCGCGCGAGGAATTTTATGAGGCATCGGCGCATACGCTGAACGAGCCGGAAGAGGATCCGGTCGAAATCGAAGCGCTGAGCCGCTCGGTCGTTTCTGAGTTCGAAAGCTATGTGAAGCTCAACAAGAAGATCTCGCCTGAGGTCGTCGGCGTCGCGAGCCAGATCGAAGACTATTCGAAGCTCGCTGATACGGTCGCTTCGCACCTGTCGATCAAGATCGTCGAGAAGCAGGAGATGCTGGAGACCACCAGCGTGAAGATGCGTCTTGAAAAGGCGCTCGGCTTCATGGAAGGCGAGATTTCCGTCCTGCAGGTCGAAAAGCGCATCCGCTCGCGCGTCAAGCGCCAGATGGAGAAGACGCAGCGCGAGTACTACCTCAACGAACAGATGAAGGCGATCCAGAAGGAACTCGGCGACGGCGAGGATGGCCGCGACGAGATGGCTGAGATCGAGGAGCGCATCGCCAAGACGAAGCTTTCCAAGGAGGCGCGCGAAAAGGCTGACGCTGAACTGAAGAAGCTGCGCCAGATGAGCCCGATGTCTGCGGAAGCAACCGTGGTTCGCAACTATCTGGATTGGCTGCTCGGCCTGCCCTGGGGCAAGAAGTCGAAGATCAAGACCGACCTCAACCACGCCGAAGACGTGCTCAACACGGACCACTTCGGTCTCGACAAGGTCAAGGAACGCATCGTCGAGTATCTCGCCGTGCAGGCACGTTCGGCGAAGATCAAGGGCCCGATCCTGTGCCTCGTCGGCCCTCCGGGCGTCGGCAAGACCTCGCTCGCCAAGTCGATCGCCAAGGCGACCGGCCGCGAATACGTGCGCATGGCGCTTGGCGGTGTTCGTGACGAAGCCGAGATTCGTGGTCACCGCCGCACCTATATCGGCTCCATGCCCGGCAAGGTCGTGCAGTCGATGAAGAAGGCGAAGCGGTCCAACCCGCTTTTCCTGCTCGACGAAATCGACAAGATGGGCCAGGACTTCCGCGGCGATCCGTCGTCGGCTCTGCTCGAGGTGCTGGATCCGGAACAGAACTCGACGTTCATGGATCACTACCTCGAGGTCGAATACGACCTGTCCAACGTGATGTTCATCACCACGGCCAACACGCTGAACATTCCGGCGCCGTTGATGGACCGTATGGAAGTGATCCGCATCGCCGGCTACACCGAAGAGGAAAAGCTGGAGATTGCCAAGCGGCACCTGCTGCCGAAGGCGATCCGCGACCATGCGCTGCAGCCGAAGGAGTTCTCCGTGACTGACGGGGCCCTGATGGCGGTCATTCAGACCTACACGCGGGAAGCCGGTGTTCGTAACTTCGAGCGCGAATTGATGAAGCTTGCCCGCAAGGCGGTGACCGAGATCATCAAGGGCAAGACCAAGGCGGTCGAAGTCACGGCGGACAACATCAACGACTATCTCGGTGTTCCGCGCTTCCGTCACGGCGAAGCCGAACGCGACGATCAGATCGGCGTGGTCACGGGTCTTGCCTGGACCGAGGTCGGTGGCGAACTGCTGACGATCGAAGGCGTCATGATGCCCGGCAAGGGCCGCATGACGGTCACCGGCAACCTGCGTGACGTGATGAAGGAATCGATTTCGGCTGCGGCGTCCTATGTCCGCTCGCGCGCGATCGATTTCGGCATCGAGCCTCCGCTGTTCGACAAGCGTGACATCCACGTGCACGTGCCGGAAGGTGCGACGCCGAAGGATGGTCCGTCGGCCGGTGTGGCGATGGCAACCGCGATCGTGTCGATCATGACCGGCATTCCGATCTCCAAGGATGTCGCGATGACCGGCGAGATCACGCTGCGCGGCCGCGTGCTGCCGATCGGCGGTCTCAAGGAGAAGCTGCTGGCAGCGCTCCGGGGTGGCATCAAGAAGGTGCTGATCCCCGAGGAGAACGCCAAGGATCTCGCCGAGATCCCGGACAACGTGAAGAACGCGCTCGAAATCATCCCGGTTTCGCGGATGGGCGAGGTGCTCGAACACGCTCTGGTGCGTATGCCGGAGCCGATCGAATGGGATCCGGCAAGCGAGCCGGCGACCGTCGCAGCGGTTGATTCGCAGGACGAAGCGGGTTCCTCGATCGCCCACTAAAAAGTGCTGGTGAATGGGCGCAGCGGCCTGATGCGGCGCCCATTTTGCAGAAAAATTGGGAAGACCGGCCTCTGGCCGGTCTTTTTTGTTGTAAAAGCACGCTGCAAGCCTTGCATTCCAAGGGATTAGGCGCAATTGGGAAAGGCAAGACGCGGGCGATGCGTAAGCCGCCGCGGCTTAAAACACAGTCGTTTCGAACCAATCTGAAAGGGGTGGAAACATGAACAAAAATGAGCTCGTGTCTGCCGTTGCTGAGAAGGCCGGACTTTCCAAGACCGACGCATCTTCTGCAGTTGATGCAGTTTTCGAGACCATCCAGGGCGAGCTGAAGAGCGGCGGCGACATTCGCCTGGTCGGCTTCGGCAACTTCTCGGTTTCGCGCCGCGAAGCCTCGAAGGGCCGCAACCCGTCCACGGGTGCGGAAGTTGACATCCCGGCGCGCAACGTGCCGAAGTTCACGGCCGGCAAGGGCCTGAAGGACGCCGTCAACGGCTGATCAGATTTGCTTGGCGGCCGGACACGAGGCCGGCAGTCCAGGTATTCGAGGGTTCGGCGAAAGCCGGACCCTTTCGCATTTCAGGGGCCGCCCTTGCGACCTCCTGCCATTTGCTCTACGGCTTCCCCATTCTCAGGGCGGGGTGAAAGTCCCCACCGGCGGTAAGGGCGCTGCAACTCCATGCGGTGGCCCAAGCCCGCGAGCGCCTTTCGCCTGCAACGGGGAAGGGGTCAGCAGATCCGGTGCAAGCACGAAGGGCAGGAGCAGCCCGGCGTCGTGTCGTGCGCTCATGCGTCCTGATTTGTGTTTGTCCATTTCTCAGGATGCATGACATGAATCAGACTTCCCTCGGTTTCTCCTCCTCACGCGCCATGGCCGGTGCCGGCTTCATGGTGCTGGCAGGTATTGCCTTCGCCGGCCTCAATGTCGTCACCCAATGGCTGACGATGAAGCTCGGCTTTCCCGCTGCCGCAACGGCCTTCTGGCAGTATGCCTTCGCCTTTCTCTTTTCGCTGCCGTTCCTGCGCCGCGTCGGGCTTTCGGCGATGCGCACCGACTACCCCTGGCGTCACGTCGTGCGCGTGGCTTTCGCGGCCTTCGGCGTCGGGGCCTGGGTCTCCGGCCTTGCGCATGTGCCGATCTGGCAGGCGATTGCCCTGGTCATGACCTCGCCGTTTTTCATCATCCTCGGCGCTCGCCTGTTTCTCGGCGAACGCGTCGGCGCGGCGCGCTGGACCGCAACGGCGGTCGGTTTTGCCGGCGCTATGATCATTCTTGAGCCCTGGTCGGACAGCTTCACCTGGGCAGCGCTGTTGCCGATCCTCTCCGCTTTGCTCTGGGGCGCCTCTTCGCTCATCACCAAGAGCCTGACGAGCAGCGAGCGTCCCGAAACCATCACGATCTGGCTGCTTGTCCTTCTGACGCCGATCAATGGCGTCATTGCGCTCACGGCCGGTTTCGCGGTGCCGGAGGGTGTGGCACTCGGCCTTCTCTTGCTGGCGGGGATCATGACCGTTTTCGCGCAGTATCTGTTGACGCTCGCCTATACGGTTGCCGACGCCGCCTATGTGCAGCCCTTCGACGATTTGAAACTGCCGCTCAATGTCTTCGCCGGCTGGCTGGTCTTCGGCTACGCGCCGACCGGCCTTCTCTGGCTCGGTGCGGCCCTCATACTTGGGGCCTCGCTGTTCATCATGCGCAACGAGTTGCGGCGCGAGCGGAAGACGGTCACAACCTGAACGGTGCAAAACCCGGTGGCTGTCATTCGGCTGTCATCGCCATCGCGCAGAACCCCCCTGTTTTTCAGTGTTCGCACATGGGGGATTTCATGACCATTGTATCGCGCGTGACGGCGCTCACCGCCGTCCTTTTCGCTTCAGCCGCATTTCCGGCGGCCGCCGAGCCCGTCTTCAACCGCATTGCGTCGTTCGCAGTGGCCGACAATCTGCCGGAGGGCGACCAGCGCAAGGCTCCGACATCCGCAGAAATCATCACGGCCAGTGAAGACGGAAACCTGCTGATCTACTCAGACAGCCCGGGCAAGCGTGTCGGGCTCATCGACATCACCGACGCCAAGGCGCCGAAGGCTGCAGGCGTCGTTGCCTTTGAAGGCGAACCGACCTCGGTTACCGTTGCCGGCTCAAAGGCGCTGGTCGCGGTGAACACGCGCGAGAGCTTCGTCAAGCCTTCGGGTTTCCTCGCGGTGGTCGACCTTGCGGCGAAGAAGGTCGATGTCAGCTGTGAACTCGGTGGCCAACCGGATTCGGTTGCCGTCAACAAGGACCGCACGCTGGCGGCCATCGCCATTGAAAACGAGCGCGACGAGGACGTGAACGATGGCAAGATCCCGCAGATGCCGGCCGGCGATCTGGTGATCCTGTCGCTGAAGGACGGCGTTGCCGACTGCGGCTCGCTGAAGCGCGTGACGCTGACGGGTCTGGCCGAAGTTGCCGGTGAAGACCCGGAGCCGGAATTCGTCTCCTTCAACGGCAAGGACGAGATCGCACTGACGCTGCAGGAGAACAACCACATCGTCATCATCGACGGCAAGACAGCGACGGTGAAGACGCATTTCTCGGCCGGTTCGGTTGACCTCAAGGACATCGACACCAAGCGCAACGGCGCGATTGCCTTCAAGGACGAGCAGCCGGGCCGCAAGCGCGAGCCCGATGCCGTGAAGTGGCTCGACGATAATCGCATCGTCGTTGCCAACGAAGGTGACTACGAAGGCGGTTCGCGCGGCTTCACGATCTTCGACACGGCCGGCAAGGTGCTCTACGAATCGGGTGCGAGCTTCGAGCATGCCGTTGCCGCGATCGGCCACTATCCCGAGAAACGCTCGTCGGCCAAGGGTGTCGAGCCCGAGGGTCTGGAAGCGGCCAAGTTCGGCGACGACAACCTGTTCTTCCTGCTCGCCGAGCGCGCTTCCGTCGTCGGCGTCTACAAGGACACGGGCGCCGAGCCCGAACTGCTGCAGCTGCTGCCGTCGGGTATCTCGCCGGAAGGCGCTGTCGCGATCCCGTCGCGCAATCTGCTTGCGACCGCCAATGAAGTCGATCTCGGCGAGGATGGCGGTGCCCGTTCGCACGTTATGATTTACGAGCGTGTCGAGGGCAAAGCTGCCTATCCGCAGATCCGTTCCGCCGAGAAGGACGGCCTGCCGATCGGCTTCGGCGCACTCTCAGGTCTGGTCGCGGTTGCCGACAAGCCTGGCTTCCTGCGCGCGGTCAACGATTCGGTCTACTCGTCGCAGCCGACGATCTTCACGATCGACGCCACCCAGAAGCCAGCGCTGATCACCGAGGCTCTTGCCATCACCCGTGACGGCGCACCGGCCCAGAAGCTAGATATCGAAGGCATTGCCAATGACGGGGAAGGGGGCTTCTGGCTCGCGTCGGAAGGCAACTCCGACAAGCTCTACAGCCACGCGATCTTCCACGTGAACAAGAAGGGCGAGATCAAGAAGGAAATCGCCCTGCCTGAGGCGCTGCGTGCCGGTGAAACCCGTTTCGGCTTCGAAGGCATCACTGTCATTGGCGAAGGCGACGATCAGACGCTGTGGATGGCCGTTCAGCGCGAATGGAAGGACGACGAGAAGGGCTTCGTCAAACTCGTTTCCTACAATCCCAAGAGCGAAGAGTGGGGCGCCGTGCGCTACCCGCTGGAAAAGGCCGGCGACGGCTGGGTCGGCCTGTCGGAAATCTCCGTTCATGGTGACTACGCCTACATCATCGAGCGCGACAACCTGATCGGCCAGGCGGCCAAGCTCAAGAAGATCTACCGCGTTGCGCTGACGGAACTGAAGCCGGCAGCGCTCGGCGGCGAACTGCCTGTCGTCAGGAAGGAAGAGGTGCGCGACCTCATTCCCGACCTGAAGGCACTCAATGGCTACGTCGTCGACAAGGTCGAAGGCTTCACTATCGATGCCGCCGGCAACGGCTATGTCGTCACCGACAACGACGGTGTCGACGACTCCTCCGGCGAAACCCTGTTCTTCTCCATTGGCGCTATCAACGCGATGTAAGCGTTACCGCCCGGAGAAAACGGAAGAGGCCGGGACATGATGTCCCGGCCTCTTTCTGTTTCGGCATTGCGAACTGCAAGTGATCACTCCTAGCGGGCGATTGCCACTTGTGCGGCCTCTTCGGCCTCATCCTTACGCTTGCGGATCTCATCTGTCCGGTCGACCAGTTTGCCGACGATGTCGTAGAGCGCGTCGAGCTCTTCGTCATCGAGTGCCGAGAAAATCTCCTCGAGCAGTTGCTTGCGCGGATGCTCGGCGGCTTCGAGCACGATGCGGCCCGTTTCGGTAATCGAGACGATCTTGGCGCGTCGATCCTCTGGATCGGGCTTGCGCATCACCAGACGGTCTCGCTCCAGGCCATCGATGGCTTCGGTGACTGTGCGCGGGGCGAAGTTCAGCGCACAGGCGATATCCGTGGAGCGACAGGGACCGAGCTTGCTCAGGAAAAAGAGGAACTTGCTGCGTGCCAGCGACACGCCTTCTTCGGTCATCGATTCGTTCACCAGCCGGTGAACCCGGTGGTAGAGCTCGAACAGTCTATCGGAAACTTCAAATGTCTTCTTCATGATCGTCGCTGGAATTTCATGAGGTGCCATGTGAAATGGCAGTAACATTAGTGATAGTTACAATTGCCACCTTTGTCGACAGAAACCTCTGAGACTTCACGGTAAGCACTTGGCAGACAAAGAAACGGCCGCCGTTTCCGGCGGCCGTTTCTGTTGCTTTGTCAAGAATTTCGTACCCCGAACACAGGCGATGATTGCGCATACACTTGACGGTCGGTTGCGAAATCTCTGGCGCCCGCCCACGAAAAAACACGGGCGTGCGTCGCGGTCATGCCGCCCGGCGTGTCGAACCGATGGAAGGCGCGTAGCCGTAGGCCTGGGCCTCTTCCAGCGTGAAGCGGGCAATCAGTTCGCGCAGGCGGCCGGCTTCCTGGGCAAGCGTGGCGCTTGCCGCATTGGCTTCCTCGACCATGGCGGCGTTCTGCTGCGTCACCTGATCCATCTGGTTCACGGCGGTGTTGACCCCCGACAATCCGGCGGACTGCTCCTGCGCGGAAACGGCGATCGCATCCATGTGCTGGTTGATGGTGACGATGAAGCCCTCGATGGTGCGGAGAGCCTCGCCGGTTTCGCGCACGAGCCGAACACCGCTTTCGACCTCGACGGCGGAGTTGCGGATCAGATCCTTGATCTCCTTGGCCGCATTGGCTGAGCGCTGCGCCAGTTCGCGCACTTCCTGGGCGACGACGGCAAAGCCCTTGCCGGCGTCACCGGCGCGCGCTGCTTCGACACCGGCATTCAGCGCCAGCAGGTTCGTCTGGAAGGCGATCTCGTCGATCACGCCGATGATGTTCGAGATCTGGCTCGACGAATGCTCGATACGGCCCATGGCGTCGACGGCGCCCGAGACGATCGCGCCGGACTTGCGGGCGCTTTCGTTTGCCTGGCTGGCGACAGAGCGGGCCTCGTTGGTGCGCTTCGACGAATTGCCGACATTGGCGGTGATCTGGTCGAGGGCGGCAGCGGTCTCTTCCAGTGAGGCTGCCTGCTGCTCGGTGCGGCGCGACAGGTCGTCGGCACTCTGGCTGACTTCGCGGGCACCGCTGTCGATGCTGCCGGAGCTTGCCGAAACGGCCGCAAGCGTATCGGCAAGCTGGGCGACGGCCTGGTTCAGGTCGTGGCGCAGCTGCTCGAAGTCCGGTGCGAAAGGTTCGTTGAGCTGGAAGGCAAGATCACCGGAGGCGAGGCGGCGCAGGCCGCCGGCAAGGCCGGCCGTTGCTTCCTGGAGACGGCGCTGGGCGGCGGCTTCCGCTTCTTCGGTCAGACGCAGACGGTCGGCCTCAGCCTGGGCGCGCTGTGCCTGGGCATCCGCTTCGAGCTGCTGGTTGGTGATCGCCGCCTGACGGAAGACTTCGACGGCACGGGCCATCTCGCCGATCTCATCCCTGCGGGCGCCGTAGGGGATGTTGCTGTCGGTGTCGCCTCCGGCCAGGTTTGCCATCGACCGGGTGATCACCTGGATCGGGCGAGCAATGCCGCGAACGGCATAGAGAATGGCGCCAAGCACGATGATCGCTGCAACGGCGATGACGGCCATTTCGATCATGCGGATCTGGTCGTGCGTTGCCGAGCTCGCGGCAACCGCGGCGTCGGCGCCGGCGACGTTGAGCGCGCGCACGTCCTTGATCGCCGCGTCGACCTTCTGCTCGGTCTCCCGCATCTCGACCTTGAAGACGCTCTGCGCCTTCATGTTCTCGAGGTTGTTGGAGAGCTTGACCATGCCGTCGGCGATGGACAGGTACGCCTGGTAGGCAGCGCGCACTTTTTCCAGCGCGACCTTGTCGGCGTCTGTCACCATCAGCGCCGCATATTCGTCGGCGAGCTTGTTGAAGCCTTCGACGGTCTGGCCGATGACCTTTTCCGCGGCCTTCTTCTCAAAGGGCGTCAGCGAGATCAGGTGGCGCGCAAAGGCCATGCGCGTGTCGGAAAGCTGGGTTTCGAGCGCGCGCGAAAGCGAGACACGCGGCAGCCAGGTGGTGGCGATCTCGTTGTTGCGCTCGTTCATCATCTTGATGCCGCCGAGCGAGGAAACGGCAAGCGCCGCGACGATGACGGCGACCACGAGGAAAAGGGCAATGAGCGTATGTGAAATCTTGAGCCGTGACATAGGTTCCCCCCGGAAGGACGGCCGTCCATAAAAGCTGTACTTGATGAAGTCGTTCCGGCTCTTGATCGTCATGACGGAGCGGATGCCGAAGCAGGAATCATTCCGGTGCCTGGATGCGCTGGGAGCGCAGCCGGCGGAAACCTAGCGAACAAGATGTTACAAAAGCCCTAATCGATTAAAGTGAGTATAATCTGATATTTGCAGGTACTCTGGCGGTGCTGTTGACCATTCGTTTGCACCCATCCTTGCAGGGAAGTTCTGTATTAGTCTTGGCTTTACTTGGGTGATCTGAAATATGCTTATCTAGCGCCGGCCAATCTCGCACGTGGATGAAGGGTCGGCGCTGATTGACGGGCGACGGCTTGCCGGGCCATGGTCGGCCATGCCCTTCCGCTTCGTCCATACCGCAGATCTTCATCTCGATTCGCCCCTTCGTAGCCTCGCCCTCCGAAACGCCGACCTCGCCGAAATCGTGCGCGGCGCCTCCCGGCGCGCCTTCGTCAAGATCGTCGATCTCTGCGTTTCCGAACAGGTCGATGCACTGCTGATCGCGGGTGACCTCTATGACGGCAGCCAGACGTCGATGAACACGGCGCTGTTTCTTGGGCGCGAATTACGCCGGCTGGATGAGGCGGGGATCCGGACCTTCATCATTCGTGGCAACCACGACGCTCAGTCACAGGTGACCAAGGAGCTGACCCTTCCGCCCTCGGCGCACGTCTTCAAAGGCAAGGCAAGGGCCGTTCTTGCCAAGACCTTGGCAAGCGGTCGCGACGTCTATGTGCATGGGGTCAGTTTCGAGAATTCGCACGCGCCGGAAAGTCTGCTTCCCGCCTTCCAGCCACCTGCGCCTGGCGCGATCAACATCGGCATGCTGCACACGAGCCTTGCGGGGGCGGCCGGTCATGATCCCTACGCGCCCTGCAGCGCTGCCGACCTCGTGGCCCACGGTTTTGACTACTGGGCGCTCGGCCACATCCATCAACGCCAGATCCATGCGACGGGCCCCTTCGTCGTCATGCCCGGCATACCGCAGGGCCGGGATGTCAACGAAGCCGGCGTGAAGAGCGTGACGCTGGTGGCGATCGGTGACGATGGCCGGGCCGAGATTGACGAACTGCCGATCGGCATCGCCAGTTTCGAGCGCTTGTCAGTCGATATCACGGGCCTCTTCGAGTGGGGTGACGTGCTCGATGCGGTCAGGCACGCGCTGGCAAGGGTCTGCGTGGATACCGCAGCGGAAAATGTGATCCTGCGCGTAATGCTGACGGGGGCAACACCGCTGGCCTGGCGCCTTCGCCGCGACACGGATTTGCTGCGCGCCGAGATCGACAATATCGCATCCGGCATCGTCGGCTGCTGGATCGAGAAGCTCGAACTTGCCTGCCGCAATCCCCTCGTGGAAAAAGCGGGTGCAATGCTGGACCCGGTCGACGAGCTTGTGGCCCTCGTCGAGGCCGATGTTCTGCCGGCTCACGGGTTTCGCCAGGACATTCGGGCAGCCGTGGAAGATCTGCTGCAACAGCTGCCTCCTGAGTTGCGTCAGGCGCTGGCGCCCGACGAAGACGCGATCGAGCAACTTGCTTTCGAGGCCAGCGCGTCGGGGGGCACGGAGGTGCTTGCCCACCTTCATGGCGGCGGTTCCGGCGAGGGCATCCACTGATGCGGCTCAGCGCGCTCGACCTCGTCCGTTACGGCAAGTTTACCGATCGCCGCCTCGACTTCGGTGGGCGCATGGCCGGTGTGCCCGATCTGCACATCGTCTACGGGCCGAACGAGGCCGGCAAGTCGACGATGTTCTCGGGCTTCCTCGATCTGCTCTTCGGGATCGAGCACGCGAGCCCCTATGGGTTCCTGCATCCCTATCCGACGATGCGGGTCGGGGGTACCATCGAGGCGGCTGATCGGACGCACCGCGTGTTCCGGGTCAAACGCAAGGCGAATTCGCTGGTCGGCATCGATGATCAACCGTTGCCGGACAATCTCTTCTCGGGTGTGCTGGGCGCGATCGACCGCGACACGTATCAGACGATGTTTTCGCTCGACGACGAGAGCATCGAGAAGGGTGGCGAGGCGATCCTGAAGAGCGAGGGAGAGCTGGGATCTCTGTTGTTTTCCGCAAGCTCGGGCCTGCCGGACAGCACGGCGATCCTTGCGAGCTTGCGCGGCCAGGCTGACGCCTTCTACCGGCCGCAGGCGCGCAAGCATCAACTTGCAGAGCTGAAGGCGCAGCTTGACGCCTTGAGGACAGAGCGAAACGCCGTCGATATCAATGCCCGCGAGTATGCGGCGCTGCGCAAGACGCTGGCGCAAGCACGCGACCGTCATGAGGAGGCGATCACACGTCGCGCCGAGCTTCGGGTTACGCAGGCTCGCCTGAAGGCGGAGGTCGAGGCCCTGCCGTACTTTGGCCGGCTGCGTGCGCTGCGCACGGAACTGGCAGGCGCGCCGGTGCTACCGGTCCCGCCGGCCGAGTGGGCAGCCGAACTGCCGGCGCTGCGCCGCCAGGAGGCGGAGATCGAGCTCAGGCTTCGGCAGAACGAAAGCGAAATGCAGCGCCGCCGCGACGCGCTGGAAGAATTTCCGCCCGACAGGCAAGGGCTATGCCTGGCGGAACGGTTGACTGCGCTGCAGGAGACCGCGCTCGATGCGCGTTATGTCACGGCCGAACGCGATATGCCGTCACGATTGGAAGAGTTGGCGAGGACGTCGATGGAGATCGGCGGTTGCCTGCTGCGGCTCGGTGAAGCGGGCGACCGCAATCCCGCCGATCTGCTGTTGCCGACAGGGATTGGCGCGCGACTTCAGGATCTCGCGCGCCGGCATTCTGCCTTGGCCGAGCGGTGCGTTTCGGCCCGTCACGAATTGCAAACCGCCGCCGAGGAAAACCGGGCTGCTGAGCGCGAACTGACACGGATCGATGCAGAAGGTGGGCTGGCGGATGCGTCGGGTCTGTCCGGGCGGTTAGCGCTGCTGCGGCGTAGTGACTGCCTGCTGCGGAAACGGGCCGCCGCGCAGTCGCTCGACCGGCTGGAGGCGGAACTTGCCGACAAGCTGCTGCAACTGAGGCCCTTCGTTGGCAGTGCCGACGATCTGCTGGCGCTCACCGCTCCTCCGCCGGGAGCGCTTGAGGCCTGGCGCAAGGCGGCGGCCACCTTGGAAGAGCGGCAAGCGCGGGTATCCGATCGCATTGCCGGCGAGCAGGAACTGCTTGCGGGCGAGGAGGCGCGGCTGGCCGCGCTGTCTGCCGTTGGCGGCACTCTGGACGATGCTTCGGCTGCGGCACTGCGTCGCCGTCGTGACGACGCTTGGGAACAGCACAAAGGCCGGCTTCTTCAGGAAACGGCTGTCGCTTTCGAAGAGGCGATGGGCAGGGACGACGAGGTTACCACGCTGCGCCTCGCCGAAACGACGCGGCTTGCCGACATGCGCGGCCTGTCTCTTTCGCTGGCCGAGCGTCGCGCCCGTCTTGCGTCGCTGCGCGAGCAGCTGCAGCGATGCATCGAGGAGGTGGCGGCACAGGCGCAGTCTCTGGAAGATTTCGCCACGTCGTGCGGTTTACCAGCCGTTACGACCTTGTCGCGGCTGGAAGCCTGGCTCGCTGTCCGGGTTTCGGCACTCGAACTTCGCGCGCAATTGCGCTCTGTCCGTCTGGAATTCGACCGGGCGCACGCCGAGGAGGTGGAAGCTATTCGCGGGCTCAGCGACGACCTCGCCGGCATCGGCATAAGAGAAGGGCTTTCGGAGCGTCTCGAAGATCTCATGCAGATCGCGGAGGGGATCGTGTCGCAGGCACAGACCGCCGCCGCCGCCCGCAACGCGGCCCGTGAGGCGGCAAAGCGCAGCGCTATGCTCCTTGAAGGTCGACGCTCGACCCTGGATCTTGCGGAAGCCGAAATGGTCACCTGGCAGGAACAATGGAATACGCTTCTTGCCAAAAGCTGGCTTGCCGAACGCAGCGAACTGCTTCTGCCGGAGCAGATTGGCGCAATGCTTGCGGTCCTGCAGGACCTGGATAAGCTCGTGCAGCGCAAGGCCGATCTCGAGTATCGTGTCGCCGGGATGCGCAAGGATCAGGCGGCTTTTGAGCACGCCATCGCCGACCTCGCCGGCGGACCACCGGCCGACGATGCGCTCGCAACGTTTGCCGCGCTCAAGGCGCGAGCGGCCGAGGCGCAGCGGCTTGCCGACCGCCGGGCGACATTCCTGTCGGAGCTTGCCCGTCTGGACGACGAGCAACGCGCGATCTGTGCCGAGCAAGAGCTCCACATCGCGCGCAGGCGCCTCGTCCTCGAGTTTTTTGACTGTGAAACGGTAGACGATGCCATGCAGCAGTTCGAGGCGGCGCGCGAGCAGGAGCGCCTGCGCCTGCGAATCGCCGAACTGGAAGCGGATATCGCTTCCCGATTGGGCGTCGCCGCGTGCTCCGAGGCGGAAGCGTTACTCGCCGAGCTCGATGACGCTACGGTCCGGTTGGAACTGGCGCGGCTCGATGCAGCACTTGAAGACAGCGACCGCGACGTCAGCGAGTTGCACACGGACATGCGGGGCAAGGAGAAGGCGCTCGCCGATGTCGAGGGCGGAGATACGGTTGCAGAGCTTGATCAGAAGCGACGGACGTTGCTGCTCGACATCGAGAACAGGGCGCTTGCCTATCTCCGGCTCAGAGCCGGCGTCATCGCGGCCGAGACCGCGTTGCGGCTTTTTCGCGAGCGGCACCGCAGCGCGATGATGCGCCGCGCTTCCGAGACTTTCAGCCGGATCAGCGGCGGAGAATATTCCGGCCTTTCGGCGCAGTCCGACAAAGGGCAGGAGTTCCTGATCGCCAATGCCGCTGGCGGCGGATCGAAACTTGCCAAGGATCTCTCCAAGGGCACCCGATTCCAACTTTATCTGGCGCTGAGAATCGCCGGCTATCACGAGATCGCGGCAGCACGCGAATCGCTGCCGTTTATTGCGGACGACATCATGGAAACCTTCGACGACCGGCGCGCCGGCCGCGCCTTCGAACAGATGGCCGAAATGGCACGTGTGGGCCAGGTGATCTATCTGACGCACCACGAACATCTTTGCGAGATCGCCCGCAGTGCCTGCCCGACTGTCACTATCCACAGGTTATGATAGGGTCGCGGCCGACGCAGCGCCTGTTCGCCGTGACGCGTTTTCACTGAAGAGAAGCGCCGCAGACGAAAACCCGGAGGAACGTGAGATGGATATCATACCCGGTGGATCGAGACCTTCGATGCGCGCTCCGGCCGAGTATTTCACCGGCACCGTGCGGCAGAACCCTGTCATCGAGGCCGCAGACCCGGCGCGGGTCCGCGCCGTCAGCGTCACTTTCGAACCGGGCGCCCGCACCGCCTGGCACACGCACCCGCTCGGCCAGACATTGGTCGTGACCTCTGGCCGCGGACTCGCACAAAGCTGGGGTGGCCCGGTGCGCGAGATTCGCGTCGGCGACGTCGTCTGGTTCCCGCCGGGCGAAAAACATTGGCACGGTGCCGCGCCCGACACCGCAATGGTGCATCTTGCGATTCAGGAGGCGCTCGATGGCAAGGCTGTGGATTGGCTGGAGCATGTGACCGACGAGCAGTATCGCGGCGCATAGGTCAGGTCCGAAGAAATACTGTCGGCCCTATCGTCCGTGGCCTCGGTTGATTGCCGCGAGTCGCCACAGCTAGCTTCGACGGTGATCGTCGAAGCCCTGATTCCCGCTCGTTTAAAATACGACAGTCATCGCGAAGACGGATTCTGAAGCAGCAGGTGAGAACGGCATAGGTAAGCACGCGGCTACTGCGGTGATCTTATATGACATCGATCTTCGGGGGAAATGGTGGGCGATGAGAGACTCGAACTCCCGACATCCTCGGTGTAAACGAGGCGCTCTACCAACTGAGCTAATCGCCCTTCCGCGTTTGGACCGGATCAGTCCGCCGCGTCGGTGGCCGTGATCTAGGCGTAACCGAAAAAAACCGCAAGAGCATTTGTATCGTTTTTATGATTTTTTTTGTTGGTGGTCGCGCGACGCCCTGAATTGCCGGGGTTCGCGCTTGTGGAGAAAAAGAGCAGATCTGAGGCCAATGCAGACCAGCGGGGAGGGCGGGGCAGCAAGTTTGCGAATCTCGATGTGTACACGGGCGCTGACGAAAAGCGACGATCGCGCAAGATGACCTAAAGGGGCGACGGGCGTCGTTGCTCCTTTCCGATTTTGATCGTTTCGTTGCCCTGTGGATCATTTTTCATTCCGTCACGGATTTGTCTTCAAACACGCTTGACACCCCAATCCGAACCGCTTAGTTAGCCGCTCATCGAACGGCGCTGCTGCTCGATGCGGGGCGGAAACGCTCCAGCCAAGTCAAGATGATGCGGGTGTAGCTCAGTCGGTTAGAGTGCCGGCCTGTCACGCCGGAGGTCGCGGGTTCGAGCCCCGTCACTCGCGCCACTCTTGATCTGGATCTGCCTAGGCATTCTCAGGAAGCGCCGATGGTGATAATAATGATCGTTCGCGATCATCATGCGCGGGTGTAGCTCAGTCGGTTAGAGTGCCGGCCTGTCACGCCGGAGGTCGCGGGTTCGAGCCCCGTCACTCGCGCCATTTCTTCTTCTCTCCCTCCTGTCATTGTTGCGATCCATCGGGTCGCATTGTGCGCTGCGGCAATCTGTCTCGCGTCGGTTTGTTTTACGGTAAAGTCGGCGCTGGCCCGCAAATCCGCGCTTTGTCTGCACCACCGGTTTGATCCTGTGCCGTGAACCGGTTTAAATGGCCGTTGAAGGCTTGCGCGCAGGCGCGTGCTGCGCTAACCACTCCGGCGTTGCAACATATTTTTCGGCCTGCGAGATTTGTTGTTCTGGCGCTCTCCCATGCGCCCTCCCGCAGGCAGGGACGGATAACAATGACTGAACTTCTCGGTTCCTACGTTCCGATCGCGATTTTCATTGGAATCGCACTGGTGATCGGTGTGGCTCTTCTGATTGCCCCCTTTGCCGTCGCCTTCAAGGCTCCTGATTCGGAAAAACTGTCGGCCTACGAGTGCGGCTTCAATGCGTTTGACGACGCTCGCATGAAGTTCGACATCCGCTTCTATCTCGTGTCGATCCTCTTCATCATCTTCGATCTCGAAGTCGCCTTCCTCTTCCCTTGGGCGGTCTCGTTCCATGAGCTGGGCTGGTTCGGTTTCTGGTCGATGATGGTCTTCCTCGGCGTGCTGACGATCGGCTTTATCTATGAATGGAAGAAGGGAGCGCTGGAATGGAACTAGCAGCATCCGGCACCACGCTCGTTGCGCCCAAGGCCAAGGGGATCATCGATCCCTCGACCGGCAAGCCGATCGGCAGCAATGACGCATTCTTCGGCGAGATCAACAATGAGCTCGCCGACAAGGGCTTTCTGGTCACCTCGACCGATGAGCTCATCAACTGGGCCCGTACCGGCTCGCTGATGTGGATGACCTTCGGTCTCGCCTGCTGCGCGGTCGAGATGATGCAGATGTCGATGCCGCGTTACGACGCGGAGCGCTTCGGCTTTGCGCCGCGCGCCTCACCGCGCCAGTCCGACGTCATGATCGTCGCCGGCACGCTGACCAACAAGATGGCGCCAGCGCTCCGCAAGGTCTATGACCAGATGCCGGAGCCGCGTTACGTCATCTCGATGGGCTCCTGCGCCAATGGCGGCGGCTACTATCATTATTCCTATTCGGTTGTTCGCGGCTGCGACCGCGTCGTTCCCGTTGATATCTACGTGCCAGGCTGTCCTCCCACGGCAGAAGCGCTGCTTTACGGCGTGCTTCTGCTGCAGAAGAAGATCCGCCGGACCGGCACGATCGAGCGCTAAGGGCAGGGGGTCTTTGATATGAGTGAAGCCCTGAACGAGCTTGCGTCCTACCTGCGCGAAACGCGCGGTGCGCTGATTTCCGATGCATCGCTGAACTTCGGCGAGCTGACCCTGACGACGACGTCTGCCAACCTCATCGCGCTGCTGACTTTCCTGCGCGACGACGTGCAATGCGCCTTCGTCAACTTCGTTGACGTCTGCGGCGTTGATTGGCCGCAGCGTCCGGACCGTTTCGATGTCGTCTACCACCTGCTCTCGCCGCGCCAGAACCTGCGCGTTCGCGTCAAGGTCTCGACCGGCGAGAACGAGCCGGTGCCGTCGGCAACGCCGGTCTACCCCGGCGCCGACTGGTTCGAGCGCGAAGCCTACGACATGTACGGCATCCTGTTCACCGGCCACCCGGACCTGCGCCGCATCCTGACGGACTACGGTTTCGAAGGACATCCGCTGCGCAAGGACTTCCCGGTCACCGGTTTCGTCGAGGTGCGTTACGACGACGAAGCCAAGCGCGTCGTCTACGAACCCGTCGAACTCAAGCAGGAATTCCGCAACTTCGACTTCCTCTCTCCCTGGGAAGGCACGGATTACGTGCTGCCCGGCGACGAGAAGGCGAAAGCACGGTGAGACTTTAATGGCCCGCGGTAGCCGCCGAAACGGCTGCCGTCCGGCCTGGAGCAATCGGTATGACCGAACATAACGTCCGCAACTTCAACATCAACTTCGGTCCGCAGCATCCGGCGGCGCACGGCGTTCTTCGTCTGGTGCTCGAGCTTGATGGCGAAATCGTCGAACGCGTCGATCCGCATATCGGCCTGCTGCACCGCGGCACCGAAAAGCTGATCGAGACCAAGACTTATCTGCAGGCCGTGCCCTATTTCGACCGCCTCGATTACGTGGCGCCGATGAACCAGGAGCATGCCTATGCACTGGCGATCGAGAAGCTGACGGCGACCGAAGTTCCGATCCGCGGCCAGCTCATCCGTGTTCTCTACTCGGAAATCGGCCGCATCCTGTCGCATCTTCTGAACGTCACGACACAGGCCATGGACGTCGGCGCGCTGACGCCGCCGCTCTGGGGCTTCGAAGAGCGTGAGAAGCTGATGGTGTTCTATGAGCGTGCCTGCGGCGCGCGCATGCACTCGGCCTATTTCCGTCCGGGCGGCGTCCACCAGGACCTGCCGCACGAACTCGTCGAAGACATCGGCAAGTGGATCGATCCGTTCCTCAAGACCGTCGACGATATCGACGAGCTCCTGACCGGCAACCGCATCTTCAAGCAGCGCAACGTCGATATCGGCGTCGTCAAGCTGGACGACGCCTGGGCCTGGGGCTTCTCGGGCGTGATGGTTCGCGGTTCGGGTGCAGCCTGGGACCTGCGTCGCTCGCAACCCTACGAGTGCTATTCGGATCTCGAATTCGATATCCCGATCGGGAAGAACGGCGACTGCTTCGATCGCTACCTGATCCGCATGATCGAGATGCGCCAGTCGGCGCGTATCATGCGCCAGTGCGTCGATCGCCTGCTCGGCGACGCCAAGGTCGGTCCGGTTTCGTCGCTCGACGGCAAGATCGTCCCGCCGAAGCGCGGCGAGATGAAGCGTTCGATGGAAGCACTCATCCACCACTTCAAGCTCTACACCGAAGGCTATCACGTGCCGGCCGGCGAAGTTTACGCCGCCGTTGAAGCGCCGAAGGGCGAGTTCGGCGTCTACCTCGTCTCCGACGGCACCAACAAGCCCTATCGCTGCAAGATCCGCGCCCCGGGTTACGCACATCTCCAGGCGATGGATTTCCTCTGTCGGGGACACCAGCTTGCCGACGTTTCGGCCGTGCTGGGCTCCCTCGATATCGTATTCGGTGAGGTGGACCGCTGATGCGTCTCGCGCCCCTGGCCACGCTTGCTCTTCTCGCGATTGCATCGACCGCTTCCGCACAGGAATCCGTCGATAGCGGCGCGACGTCGGGCGGCATGCGCGGGGGCTCGATGGCCGACCTCGTGGCCAAAGGCTACGAGATCAAGGCCGCGGTCGCCAATGGCACGCGCTACATCGTATTTTTGCAGAAAGACCAGTCAGCCTATGCCTGCGAATTCGTCTCGGTGACGAAATCGCGGTGCGGTTCGATTAACTGATAAGGTGTCCACTAGAATGTCCGTTCGTCGACTAGCCGAAGACACCGTCCAGCCAGCGAGCTTTGCCTTCAGCAAGGAGAACGCCGCCTGGGCGAAGGAAACGATCAAGAAATACCCCAAGGGTCGTGAGCAGTCCGCCGTCATCCCGTTGTTGATGCGCGCTCAGGACCAGGACGGCTGGGTCACCAAGGCCGCCATTGAGTCGATCGCCGACATGCTGGGCATGGCCTATATCCGCGCGCTCGAAGTCGCGACCTTCTACACCCAGTTCCAGCTGAAGCCGGTCGGCACGCGTGCGCACGTTCAGGTTTGTGGCACGACGCCCTGCATGCTGCGCGGCGCCGAAGACCTGATCAAGGTCTGCAAGAGCAAGATCGCCCATGATCCCTTCACCCTCAATGAGAGCGGAACGCTCTCCTGGGAAGAAGTCGAATGTCAGGGCGCCTGCGTCAACGCGCCGATGGTCATGATCTTCAAGGATACCTTCGAAGACCTGACGCCCGAGCAACTCGAGCAGATTATCGACCGTTTCGAAGCAGGCAAGGGTGCCGAAGTCACCCCGGGTCCGCAGATCGATCGCATCTATTCCGCACCGGAAGGTGGCCCGACCACCCTGACGCTTGCGGAAGCGGCTCCGGCCAAGTCCGCGACCACCGTGAAGAAGGCGAACGCTGAACCGGCGGTTTCCGTGCCGCCGTCGAATGCCGGCCGCGCCAAGACGGCTGCGACCGAGACCAATCCAGCGCTGAAGACGCCGGCGACGGCAAAGGCAGAAGCTGCCGCCAACGCGAAGGTCGAAGGCGACACCGTCGACAAGTCGAAGCCCGCCAAGGCGGCCGCCGTTTCCGGCAAGCCGTCGCTTGAGGACAAGAACCGTCCGGCTGGCATCGAAAAGCCGGCTGCTGTCGACGACCTCAAGCTGATCTCGGGCGTCGGTCCGAAGATCGAGGGCACGCTGAACGAACTGGGTATCTACACCTACGCGCAAGTTGCCTCGTGGAAGAAGGCGGAGCGCGAATGGGTTGACGGATACCTGAATTTCAAAGGCCGCATCGAGCGCGACGACTGGGTCAAGCAGGCCAAGGCGCTCGCCAAGGGCGGTGAAGCCGAATACATCAAGGTCTTCGGCAAGAAGCCGCGGTAAAGAGGTGAATTATGCTCAGAGATGAAGACCGCATCTTTACCAACATCTACGGCCTCAAGGACAAGTCCCTGAAGGGCGCCATGGCGCGCGGCCACTGGGATGGTACCAAGCAGTTGCTCGAAAAGGGCCGCGACTGGATCGTCAACGAAGTGAAGGCCTCCGGCCTTCGCGGCCGTGGCGGCGCCGGCTTCCCGACTGGCCTCAAGTGGTCCTTCATGCCGAAGGAAAGCGATGGGCGTCCGCACTACCTCGTCGTCAACGCCGACGAGTCCGAGCCCGGCACCTGCAAGGACCGTGACATCATGCGCCACGATCCGCACACGCTGATCGAAGGCTGCGTCATCGCCAGCTTCGCCATGGGCGCGCATGTCGCCTATATCTACGTGCGCGGCGAGTTCATCCGCGAACGCGAGGCGCTGCAGGCGGCAATCGACGAATGCTACGCCTACGGTCTGCTCGGCAAGAACAACAAGCTCGGCTACGATATCGACATCTACGTGCACCATGGTGCCGGCGCCTATATCTGTGGCGAAGAAACCGCGCTGCTCGAGAGCCTTGAAGGCAAGAAGGGCCAGCCGCGCCTGAAGCCGCCGTTCCCGGCTAACATGGGTCTCTACGGCTGCCCGACGACCGTCAACAACGTCGAGTCGATCGCTGTGACGCCAACGATCCTGCGCCGCGGTGCTGGCTGGTACACGAGCTTCGGCCGTCCGAACAACCACGGCACCAAGCTTTATTCGGTGTCCGGCCACGTCAACCGCCCCTGCACGGTCGAAGACGCGATGTCGATCCCGTTCCACGAACTGATCGAGAAGCACTGTGGCGGCATTCGCGGCGGCTGGGACAACCTGCTCGCCGTCATCCCCGGTGGTTCGTCCGTTCCTTGCGTGCCCGGCGCGCAGATGAAGGACGCGATCATGGATTTCGACGGTCTGCGCGAGGTCGGTTCCAGCCTTGGAACCGCCGCCGTCATCGTCATGGACAGGTCGACCGACATCATCAAGGCGATCTGGCGTCTCTCGGCCTTCTACAAGCACGAAAGCTGCGGCCAGTGCACGCCGTGCCGTGAAGGCACCGGCTGGATGATGCGCGTGATGGAACGCATGGTTCAAGGCCGCGCCCAGAAGCGCGAAATCGACATGCTGTTCGACGTGACCAAGCAGGTTGAAGGCCACACGATCTGCGCGCTCGGCGACGCAGCCGCCTGGCCGATCCAGGGCCTGATCAAGCATTTCCGTCCGGAAATGGAAGCGCGGATCGACGAATACACGCGCAATGCCTCGTCGCATGGCGCGGTTCTGGAAGCGGCGGAGTAACAGGCGATGGCCGGTGCACGCGAGGAGGGACAGATGAAAGGGCAGGCCGAAGCAGGCATACCATTCGCACGTCCGCTCGGCGGAGACCCGGCCGATCCGTTCGGCACGGCCGAATGGATGAATGGCCTGCCGCAGGTGCCGCTGCACCCGCTGCTGGTTCACCCGGCCGCCGCCGTGGCGGCTGCGACGGCCATCGGTTTCGGTCTGACCAGCCACTTTGCAGGCGCCATGATCGGCGCAATGCAGGGTGCCGTCGAGGCGGCTAAGAAGCGGGCGGAACCCATAGCCCCTGACGCGACAACTGCCGTTGTTGCAACGGCGGTACAGGCGGAAGCAAAGCCGGTGCCTGTCGCCAAGCCGTCCGCGCCTGCCAAGCGGGCAGTAGCCAAGCCGGTGGTTGAAAAGATTGCCGCTGAAAAGGCGGTCAAGGTTCGCGCTGCGCGCGCCAAGGCGAAAGCCGCCGACGACCTCAAGCGGATCTCCGGTATCGGCCCGAAGCTCGAGCAGGTGCTGAACGCGAAGGGTGTCCGCGGTTTTGCCGACATCGCCGGCTGGAACGACGCGGACGTTGCCCGCTTCGACGACGAGCTTGGCTTCGGTGGGCGGATCAAACGGGACGATTGGGTCGGACAGGCCAAGGCGCTGAAAGGCGCGTGAGACGATAGGGGGCGGGGACCGGAGACGGCCATCGCCCGCAAGCAGCAAGGCTGTGTTGGAATTGTCGGTCGCCGATAGGTCGACGGACGGAAGACAGGATTGAGTACGAAGATGGCAAAGCTGAAAGTCGACGGAAAAGAGATCGAGGTACCGGATCATTTCACGCTGCTTCAGGCGTGCGAAGAGGCCGGAGCCGAGGTTCCGCGCTTCTGTTTCCATGAGCGGCTTTCGGTCGCCGGCAACTGCCGTATGTGTCTGATCGAAGTGAAGGGAGGGCCGCCCAAGCCCGCCGCGTCCTGCGCCATGGGCGTGCGCGACCTTCGTCCGGGCCCGAACGGCGAAGCGCCGGAAGTCTTCACGACCACGCCGATGGTCAAGAAGGCGCGCGAAGGCGTGATGGAATTCCTGCTGATCAACCACCCGCTCGACTGCCCGATCTGCGACCAGGGCGGCGAATGCGACCTTCAGGACCAGGCGATGGCCTTCGGCATCGATAGCTCGCGCTATCAGGAAAACAAGCGCGCCGTCGAAGACAAGTACATCGGCCCGCTGGTCAAGACCGTGATGAACCGCTGCATCCACTGCACGCGCTGCGTTCGCTTCACGACCGAAGTTGCGGGCATTGCCGAGCTTGGCCTGATCGGCCGCGGCGAAGACGCCGAGATCACCACCTATCTCGAGCAGGCGATGACCTCCGAGCTGCAGGGCAACGTCGTTGACCTCTGCCCGGTCGGCGCGCTGACCTCGAAGCCCTTCGCCTTCACGGCCCGTCCGTGGGAGTTGAACAAGACGGAATCCATCGACGTCATGGATGCGCTCGGTTCGGCGATCCGCGTCGACACCCGCGGCCGCGAAGTCATGCGCATCATGCCGCGCGTCAATGAGGACATCAACGAAGAGTGGATCTCCGACAAGAGCCGCTTCATCTGGGATGGCCTGAAGACGCAGCGCCTCGATCGTCCCTATGTCAAGAAGGATGGCCGACTGCAGCCAGCGACCTGGGGCGAAGCCTTCCAGGCGGTCAAGGCGGCCGTTGCCAAGACCTCCGGTGACAAGATTGGCGCGATCGCCGGCGACCTTGCCTCGGTCGAGGAAATGTACGCGCTGAAGCAGTTGATCGCATCGCTCGGCTCCGAGAGCGTCGACTGCCGCCAGGACGGCGCCGCACTTGATCCGTCGCTCGGTCGTGCCAGCTACCTGTTCAACCCCACCATTGCCGGCATCGAAAGCGCTGATGCGCTGCTGATCATCGGTTCCAATCCGCGCTTCGAGGCTTCCGTCCTCAATGCCCGTATCCGCAAGCGTTACCGCATGGGCAACTTCCCGATCGCCGTGATCGGCGAGCCCGGCGAACTGCGCTACGAGTACGAGTATCTCGGTGCCGGTACCGAAACGCTTGCCGAACTCGTTTCCGGCAAGGGCAAGTTTGCAGCGACCTTGAAGAAGGCGCAGCGTCCGATGATCCTCATCGGCCAGGGCGCGATTGCAGGGGAGGGCGGTGCTGCCGTTCTTTCTGCCGCCGCCAAGCTCGCGAGCACGGTCGGTGCGGTTACTGCCGAATGGAACGGTTTTGCCGTTCTGCACACGGCTGCTTCCCGCGTCGGTGGCCTCGACCTCGGCTTCGTGCCGGGCGCGAACGGCAAGTCGGCGGCCGAAATGGTTTCCAGCTCTGACGTTCTCTTCCTGCTCGGCGCCGACGAGATCGATCTTGCTGCACGCAAGTCCGGTTTCACCGTCTACATCGGCTCGCACGGCGACAACGGCGCACATGCCGCCGACGTCATCCTGCCGGGTGCGACCTACACCGAAAAGTCCGGCACCTGGGTCAACACCGAGGGTCGCATTCAGATCGGCAACCGCGCCGGCTTCGCACCGGGAGATGCGCGTGAGGACTGGGCGATCATTCGCGCTCTCTCCGACGTTCTCGGCAAGAAGCTGCCCTTTGATTCGCTTGGCGAATTGCGCTCAAAGCTCTATGCGGCTCACCCGCATTTCGCTGATGTCGACGCGATCGCGACCGGCAACGGCGACGAAATTGCCGCACTCGGCCAAAAAGCCGGTGAGATGGGCAAATCCGTGTTTGCGTCTCCGGTCAAAGACTTCTATTTGACGAACCCGATAGCGCGCGCATCCGCCGTCATGGCCGAATGCTCGGCTTTGGCACGCAACAATTTCAAAGCTGCGGCGGAATGAGCGCGAGGGAATAGAGTATCATGGACGCTTTCGTTTCGACCTATGTCTGGCCCGCGATCATCATGGTCGCCCAGTCGCTGCTGCTCCTGGTCGCGCTGCTGCTTTTCATCGCCTACATTCTGCTCGCAGACCGCAAGATCTGGGCTGCCGTCCAGCTGCGTCGCGGTCCGAATGTGGTGGGCCCGTGGGGACTTTTCCAGTCCTTCGCCGACCTTTTGAAGTTCGTCTTCAAGGAGCCGGTAATTCCGGCCGGCGCCAACAAGGCGATCTTCCTGCTCGCCCCGCTCGTCTCCGTGACGCTGGCGCTCGCCGCCTGGGCGGTGATCCCGCTCAGTGCCGGATGGGTGATTGCGAACATCAACGTCGGCATCCTCTTCGTGTTCGCCATATCTTCTCTTGAAGTTTATGGCATCATCATGGGCGGTTGGGCGTCGAACTCCAAGTATCCCTTCCTCGGCGCGCTTCGTTCCGCGGCACAGATGGTCTCCTACGAAGTCTCGATCGGCTTCGTCATCGTCACCGTTCTTCTCTGCGTCGGTTCGCTGAACCTGACGGACATCGTCAACGCGCAGTCGACCGGTATCGGTACGAACCTCGGCCTGCCTGCGTCGTTCCTCGACTGGCACTGGCTGGCGCTGTTCCCGATGTTCATCGTGTTCTTCATTTCGGCGCTTGCCGAAACGAACCGCCCGCCCTTCGATCTTCCGGAAGCGGAATCCGAACTCGTCGCCGGCTTCATGGTCGAATACGGCTCCACGCCGTACATGATGTTCATGCTCGGCGAATATGCCGCCATCTGCCTGATGTGCGCGCTGACGACGATCCTGTTCCTCGGCGGCTGGCTGCCCCCGGTCGACGTCTGGTTCCTGAACTGGGTACCCGGCATCATCTGGTTCGTGCTGAAGGCATCCTTCGTGTTCTTCATGTTCGCGATGGTGAAGGCGTTCGTTCCGCGCTACCGCTATGACCAACTGATGCGTCTCGGCTGGAAGGTCTTCCTGCCGATCTCTCTCGCAATGGTCGTGATCACTGCATTCGTTCTCAAGCTGACGGGAGCCGCATGACGATGGCTCACGTTTGGCAGCATACCGCCGGCCGCTCCCAGGCTGGCAACTCTGGAGGTAAATGATGGCCGGTCTTTCGCAAGCCGTCAGCTCGCTGTTCCTGAAGGAATTCGTCGGCGCGTTCTTTCTGTCGATGCGTTATTTCTTCAAGCCGAAGGCTACGTTGAACTACCCCTTCGAAAAGGGACCGGTCAGCCCGCGTTTCCGTGGCGAGCATGCACTGCGCCGCTATCCGAACGGCGAAGAGCGTTGCATCGCCTGCAAACTGTGCGAGGCGATCTGTCCTGCACAGGCCATCACCATCGAAGCCGGGCCGCGCCGCAACGACGGCACGCGCCGTACCGTTCGCTACGACATCGACATGGTGAAGTGCATCTATTGCGGCTTCTGCCAGGAAGCCTGTCCGGTTGATGCCATCGTCGAGGGTCCGAACTTCGAGTTCGCCACCGAGACGCGCGAAGAGCTGTACTACGACAAGGACAAGCTCCTCGCTAACGGCGACCGTTGGGAACGGGAAATCGCACGCAACATCGCAATGGACTCGCCCTATCGCTGAGGCCAAAGCGTAGTGCCGCCCCGGGGAGGGCGGTGCATGTGACATAGGTTTGGGCAACGGCCGGACGCCTGTCCGGCTTTGCCTGTGGAGTGGGGCCGGAAGCGCCTCACGCCGTGCAAGACGAAGAAGGCACCGATCATGGGTCTGCAGGTTCTTTTTTTCTATCTCTTTGCCTTCATCGCGGTGGCGTCGGCATTTATGGTCATTGCGGCCAGGAACCCGGTTTATTCGGTTCTGTTCCTGATCCTGACCTTCTTTAACTCGGCGGGCCTGTTCCTGCTGACCGGCGCCGAATTCCTCGCGATGATCTTGCTGGTCGTCTATGTCGGTGCGGTCGCGGTGCTCTTCCTGTTCGTCGTCATGATGCTCGACATCGACTTCGCGGAATTGCGGGCGGGTGTGCTCGAATACGCGCCGATCGGCGCGCTGATCGGCCTGATCCTCGCTGCCGAGCTCATCATCGTCGTCGGCGGCGCAACGTTCTCGCCGGAAATCGCCAAGTCGATCTCGATGCCGATCCCGGCCGTCGCTGACCGGACGAACACGGCAGCGCTGGGCGACGTGCTCTATACCCACTACGTCTACTTCTTCCAGATCGCTGGTCTGGTCCTGCTCGTCGCCATGATCGGCGCTATCGTGCTGACCCTGCGCCACCGCGAAAACATCAAGCGCCAGAACATCCCGCAGCAGGTTGCCCGCTCGCCCGAGACCGCCGTCGAAGTGGTCACGGTCAAGCCGGGCCAGGGCATCTAAGCCGGACGCGAGATCGAGGAACAAAAAATGGAAATCGGAATTTCCCACTATCTCACCGTCAGCGCCATCCTGTTCACGCTGGGCGTCTTCGGCATCTTCCTGAACCGGAAGAACGTCATCGTCATCCTGATGTCGGTCGAACTCATTCTTCTCGCGGTCAACATCAACATGGTCGCCTTCTCGGCGTTCCTGAATGACATCACTGGCCAGGTCTTTGCCCTGTTCATCCTGACCGTCGCGGCTGCGGAAGCGGCCATCGGACTTGCAATTCTCGTCGTCTTCTACCGCAACCGCGGCTCGATCGCTGTTGAAGACGTCAACATGATGAAGGGCTGATTGGGCTATGGATACCATCATCAAGGCTATCGTCTTCCTGCCTTTGATCGGCTTTCTGATCGCCGGCCTCTTCGGTAGTTCGATCGGCGCCAAGGCATCTGAATATGTCACCAGCGGTCTGATGATCATCGCCGCTGCACTCTCCTGGTATGTCTTCTTCGACGTGGCGCTCGGCCACCAGGAGATGATCAAGGTTTCGGTGCTGCGCTGGATCCAGTCCGGCAGCTTCGATGTCGAATGGGCGTTCCGCGTTGATACGCTGACATCGGTCATGTTCGTCGTCGTCAACACGGTGTCGACGCTCGTGCATGTCTATTCGATCGGGTACATGCACCACGATCCGCATCGTCCGCGCTTCTTTGCCTATCTGTCGCTCTTCACCTTCGCGATGCTCATGCTCATCACGTCGGACAACCTGGTGCAGATGTTCTTCGGCTGGGAAGGTGTGGGTCTTGCGTCGTACCTGCTCATCGGCTTCTGGTACAAGAAGCCGTCGGCGAACGCTGCGGCGATGAAGGCCTTCATCGTCAACCGCGTCGGTGACTTCGGCTTCTCGCTCGGCATCTTCCTCGTCTTCGTGCTGTTCGGCTCGGTCAACTTCGAGACGATCTTCGCCGCCGCCCAGACCTATTTGCCGGCCGAAGGCGCTGCAACAGGGGAGGCGGTTGTCACCCTGTTCGGTATGCACCTCGATAAGGCTGACGCGATCACCGCTGCCTGCCTGCTGCTCTTCATGGGCGCGATGGGCAAGTCGGCGCAGTTCCTGCTGCACACCTGGCTTCCGGACGCGATGGAAGGCCCGACCCCGGTTTCGGCTCTTATCCATGCCGCAACCATGGTCACCGCCGGCGTCTTCCTCGTCGCCCGCATGTCGCCGCTCTTCGAACTGTCGCCGGACGCACTGACCGTCGTCACGATCATCGGTGCGATCACGGCCTTCTTCGCGGCGACCGTCGGTCTCGTCCAGAACGACATCAAGCGCGTGATCGCCTACTCGACCTGCTCGCAGCTTGGCTACATGTTCGTGGCGCTCGGCGTCGGCGCCTATGGTGCCGCGATCTTCCACCTGTTCACGCACGCCTTCTTCAAGGCTCTCCTGTTCTTGGGTGCCGGCTCGGTCATCCATGCCGTCGATGGCGAGCAGGACATGCGCTACATGGGTGGCCTCAGGAAGCACATCCCAGTCACCTACTGGATGATGTTCATTGGCACGATCGCGCTGACCGGTGTCGGTATTCCCGGTACGCTCTTCGGTACGGCTGGTTTCTTCTCGAAGGATGCGATCATCGAGTCTACTTTTGCCGCACACAGCCCGGTTTCCGGCTTCGCCTTCGCGCTGCTCGTTATCGCCGCATTGTTCACGAGCTTCTATTCCTGGCGCCTGACCTTCATGACCTTCCACGGCAAGCCGCGCGCTTCGTCGGACGTCATGCATCACGTCCATGAGTCGCCGCAGGTCATGCTGGTGCCGCTCTACATCCTGGGTGCCGGTGCACTGCTCGCAGGTTTCCTGTTCCACGACCACTTCTTCGGCGAAGGCTATGCCGAGTTCTGGAAGGGTGCGCTGTTCACCTCGGCTGAAAACGAAATCCTCCACGAATACCACCACGTTCCGCTGTGGGTTAAGTGGAGCCCGTTTGCCGCGATGGCGCTCGGTCTGATCACCGCCTGGTACATGTATATCCGCCGACCGGAACTGCCGAAGTATCTGGCGGAGCAGCATCGTGGCCTCTACCAGTTCCTGCTCAACAAGTGGTACTTCGACGAACTCTACGACCTGCTGTTCGTGCGTTCGGCCAAGTGGCTCGGCACCTTCCTCTGGAAGGAAGGCGACGGCCGCGTGATCGATGGCTACGGCCCGAACGGCATTGCCGCTCGCGTGCTCAACGTCACTGACCGCGTTGTCCGCCTGCAGACTGGTTACCTCTATCACTACGCGTTCGCGATGCTGATCGGCATTGCCGCGCTCGTTACTTGGATGATGTTCAGGAGTTCCTTCTGATGACCGATTGGCCCGTACTTTCCGCGGTCACCTTCATGCCGCTCGTCGGCGTACTGCTTCTCTTGCTTGTCAGGGAAGACAGCGCCTACGGCCGCCGGAACATCCTGAACGTTTCGCTGCTGACGACGATCTTCACCTTCGCGGTGTCGGTCTACATCTGGTACCAGTTCGACGCCTCGAACCCCGGCTTCCAGATGCTCGAAAAGCACGATTGGCTTGGTACCGGCATTTCCTACCATCTCGGCGTCGACGGCATCTCGGTGCTCTTCGTTGTGCTCTCGGCCTTTCTCATGCCGTTCTGCGTACTTGCGAGCTGGCTGTCGATCGAGCAGCGTCTCAAGGCATACATGATCGCGTTCCTGGTCCTGGAAACGTTCATGATCGGCGTCTTCGTGTCGCTCGATATCGTGCTCTTCTACGTGTTCTTCGAGGCCGGCCTGATCCCGATGTTCCTCATCATCGGTGTCTGGGGCGGCAAGGATCGCGTCTACGCCAGCTACAAGTTCTTCCTCTATACGCTGCTCGGCTCGGTGCTGATGCTGCTCGCGATCATGGCGATGTACTGGCAGGCCGGTACGACCGACATCACGCAGTTGCTTGCCTATAACTTCCCGCGCCAGATGCAGACGTGGCTGTGGCTTGCCTTCTTCGCGTCCTTCGCGGTGAAGATGCCGATGTGGCCGGTTCACACCTGGCTTCCGGACGCGCACGTTCAGGCGCCGACGGCGGGCTCGGTCATCCTGGCTGGCATCCTCCTGAAGCTCGGCGGTTACGGCTTCCTGCGCTTCTCGCTGCCGATGTTCCCGTTGGCATCAGACTATTTCGCGCCGTTCGTCTTCACGCTGTCAGTCGTCGCCATCATCTACACCTCGCTGGTCGCGATGATGCAGACGGACATCAAGAAGCTGATCGCCTATTCGTCGGTAGCGCACATGGGCTACGTGACGATGGGTATCTTCGCCGCCAATGTTCAGGGCGTTCAGGGTGCGATCTTCCAGATGCTGTCGCACGGCATCGTCTCGGGCGCGCTCTTCCTCTGCGTCGGCGTCGTCTATGACCGTCTGCACACCCGCGAGATCGCGGCCTATGGTGGCCTCGTCAACAACATGCCGAAGTATGCTGTCGCCTTCATGGTGTTCACCATGGCCAACGTTGGCTTGCCGGGCACGTCTAGCTTCGTCGGTGAAGTGCTGACCCTCGTCGGTGCGTTCCGTGCCAACACCTGGGTTGCGCTCTTTGCAACCTCGGGCGTGATCCTCTCGGCCGCCTATGCGCTCTGGCTCTATCGCCGGGTGATCTTCGGTGCGTTGGAGAAGGAAAGCCTGAAGGCGCTGCTCGATCTGTCGCCGCGCGAAAAGGCCATCCTTTATCCGCTGGTGATCCTGACGATCTTCTTCGGCGTCTACCCGGCACCGATCTTCGATGCGACCGCAGCCTCCGTGGATCTGCTCGTCAACAACTACTCCGCAGCCCTGCAGGCAGCGCAAAACGTTGCGCTTTCGGTGCAATGACCACAGGACGTGATTGGACATGACTGCTGAAACCCTCCTTGCAAGCCTGCAACTCTCGATCCCCGAGTTGATCCTCGCGGTCGGCGCGATGGCATTGCTGATGATCGGCGTGTTTGCCGGCGAAAAATCGGCGTCGACGGTCACCGGCCTTGCGGTTGCCGTTCTGATCATCGCCGGTCTCTGGCTCGTTCTGAAGACCGGAGAAGGCTCGGCCTATGGCGGCGCCTTCCTGTCGGATCCCTTCGCCAAGTTCATGAAGGTGCTGGCACTGATCGGCTCGATTACGGCGTTGGTCATGACCGTCGGTCATGCGCGCTCGGCCCAGATCGATCGTTTCGAGTTCCCGGTACTTCTGGTACTGGCAACGCTCGGCATGCTGTTGATGATCTCGGCCAACGACCTGATGTCGCTGTACCTGTCGCTGGAACTGCAATCGCTGGCGCTCTATGTCGTCGCCGCCATCAACCGCGACAGCGTCCGTTCGACGGAAGCCGGCCTCAAGTACTTCGTGCTCGGTGCGCTTTCCTCGGGCATGCTGCTCTATGGCATGTCGCTGATCTACGGCTTCACCGGCCACACCGGCTTTACCCAGATCGCCGCTGCGCTGACGGCCGAAGGCCGTTCGCTCGGCCTGATCTTCGGTCTCGTCTTCGTGCTCGCCGGCCTCGCATTCAAGATCTCGGCTGTTCCGTTCCACATGTGGACGCCCGATGTTTACGAAGGCGCGCCGACGCCGGTCACCGCCTTCTTCGCAGCCGCGCCGAAGGTTGCGGCCATGGCGATCCTCGTGCGCATCGTCATCAACGCCTTTGAACCGGTCGTTGCCGACTGGCAGCAGATCATCGTCTTCATTTCGATTGCTTCGATGCTGCTCGGCTCGTTTGCGGCAATCGGCCAGAAGAACATCAAGCGCCTGATGGCCTATTCCTCGATCGGCCACATGGGCTACGCGCTGGTCGGCCTTGCCGCCGGCTCGATGGCGGGCGTTCGCGGCGTGCTGCTCTACATGCTCATCTACATGGTCATGACGCTCGGCACCTTCGCCTGCATCCTGGCGATGCGGCGCAAGGAAGGCGAGAACGTCGAAAACGTCGACGATCTCGCTGGTCTCTCGCAGACGAACCCCTTCATGGCGACCGTCCTGACCGTCCTGATGTTCTCGCTCGCCGGCATTCCGCCGATGGCAGGCTTCTTCGGGAAGTACTTCGTCTTCATGGCGGCGATCGAAGCGCAGCTCTATGCACTCGCCATCATCGGCGTCCTCGCATCCGTGGTCGGCGCTTACTACTACCTGCGCGTCATCAAGGTGATGTGGTTCGATGACGCCAAGGGCGAGTTTGCCCGTACGGCTGGCGAACTGAAACTGGTGTTCGGTCTCTCGGGTCTGTTCGTCCTCGGATACGTCCTGATCGGCGGTCCGCTTGGAAGCGCTGCCGAGGCCGCGGCGCGGACCTTCTTTTGATCGCCCTTGAAAGTGGCGGCCGGATATCGCCCGACGATTTCCGGCACGTCGCTCTCGATGCGGTCGGATCGACAAACAGCGAATGCCTGGCGCGCGCGCGCCAGGGCGACCCGGGCAATCTCTGGGTCACGGCTGTCAGGCAGACCGGCGGTCGTGGCCGCCGGGGCCGCGCCTGGTTTTCAGAACCTGGCAATCTCTACGCATCGCTTCTCCTGATTGACCCGGCGCCGATCGAGCATCTGCATTCCTTGCCGCTAGCGGTTGCCGTGGCCGTGCACCGGGCAATTCGCCAGGTGATGCCGCCGGGCGCAGCGCCGGTCGAGATCAAATGGCCAAACGATATTCTCATCGACGGGAAGAAGACCTGCGGCATCCTGCTCGAAGGCGAGGCCCTTCCGGATGGGCGACATGCGCTGGTCATCGGCTGTGGCATCAACATTGCCGTTCAGCCGGATGAAGCCCTCTATCCCGTTACCTCGTTGAGGAAGGAAGGCGCTTCGGTTTCTCCGGACGAACTTTTCGCGCGGCTGTTCATGACGATGGCGGAGACGTTGTCGCTGTGGGAGCGCGGCGCAGGTATTGCAAAAACCATCGAGCAGTGGCGGTCCGCCGCTCGCGGCATCGGTGAGACGATAACCGTGAACCTGCCGGATCGGTCGCTTTCGGGCCGCTTTGCCGGTATTGATGAGACCGGGCGGTTGATGCTCGATACCGGGTCAGGCACGATGCAGACGATCGCCGCCGGCGACGTATTTTTCGGATAATTCCTAGTATAAGGGCGCATTACAATATGGCGCAGGACGAAGAACTGGTGTTCTTGCCGCTTGGCGGCGTCGGCGAAATCGGCATGAATCTTGGCCTCTACGGCTACGGGCGGCCTGGAAGCCGCCAGTGGATCATGGTCGATTGCGGCGTCACCTTTCCGGGGCCGGACCTTCCGGGCGTGGATCTGGTTCTCGCAGACATCAGCTTCCTGGCGGAAGAGCGCCGCAATCTCAAGGGTATCATCATTACCCACGCCCACGAGGACCATTACGGCGGCCTGAACGATCTGTGGCCAGGCCTCAACGTTCCGGTCTATGCCTCGCCGTTCACGGCAGGCATGCTGGAAGCCAAACGCGATTTCGAGAGAAGCCGCAGTGAGATCCCGGTGACGATCTTCAAGCAGGGCGACCGCATCAATGTCGGCCCGTTCGAGATCGAGGCGGTCGGTGTCAACCATTCGATCCCCGAGCCGATGTCGGTGATCATCCGCACGCCGGTCGGCACCGTCGTTCACACTGGCGACTGGAAGATCGATCTTCATCCGTCGCTCGGGCCCCTGACCGACGAGACGCGGTTCCGCCAGATCGGCGACGAGGGTGTGCTGGCGCTCGTCTGCGATTCCACCAATGCGATGCGCGATGGCGTTTCACCGTCGGAACAGGAAGTTTCGGAAAGTCTGGCGAAGATCATCGCCAATGCCGAGGGCCGGGTTGCGATCACGACGTTCTCGTCGAATGTCGGGCGCATCCGCTCGATTGCCGAGGCCGCGGAAGAGGCGGGGCGGGATGTCCTGCTGCTTGGCAGCTCGATGCGCCGCGTTGTCGCCGTTGCCCAGGATCTCGGGCTGATGGAAGGCATCAAGCCGTTCCTCGCCGAAGACGAGTTTGGTTACGTGCCGCGCGACAAGGTCGTGGTCATCCTGACAGGCAGCCAAGGCGAGCCGCGGGCAGCACTTGCGAAGATAGCGCGCGACGAGATGCGCAACGTTGCTTTCTCCGCAGGCGACACGGTGGTGTTCTCCTCGCGCACGATCCCGGGCAACGAGAAGGCGATCAACGACATCAAGAACGGCCTGGTCGAGCAGGGCATCCACATCATCACGGACAGTGAGGCGCTCGTGCACGTATCGGGTCACCCCCGCCGCACCGAGCTGCAGCAGATGTATCAATGGCTGCGCCCGCAGATCCTCGTTCCGGTTCACGGCGAACCTGCGCATCTGACGGCCCATGCCGAACTTGGCCAGCAGTCGGGTATCGCCAGTGTTCCGCGCCTTCGGAACGGCGAAATGCTGCGCCTTGCACCAGGTCCGGCCGAAGTTATCGATGAAGCGCCGCATGGCCGGATCTACAAGGACGGCAACCTCATCGGTGATTTCGAAGAGATGGGCATCGGCGAACGCCGCAAGCTCTCCTTCGCAGGGCACGTCGCGGTCAACGTCGTACTCGACGGCCGCTACGACTTCCTCGGTGACCCGGATATCGTTGCGATCGGCCTGCCGGAGTTCGATGATGAGGGCGAAGACATGGAGGATACGCTCTATGACGCGATCCTCGGTGCGGTCGAGAGCATTCCGCGGGCAAAGCGCAAGGACCTGGCCATGCTGCAGGAGGCGGTTCGCCGCGCTGTTCGCAGCACAGCCAACCAGACCTGGGGCAAGAAGCCGATTGTGACGGTGTTTGTCACCAAAGTCTGATTGGCGGTTGTCCCGCGGCAATGTAAGCGGGGCCGGTACATGTCGTCATAGCGGGAGGATCGCAATGCTCGGAAGAGTGAACCACATCGCCATCGCCGTGCCGGATCTTGGCGTCGCCGCCGAGAGCTACCGTTCAACGCTCGGTGCGTCCGTCACCGAGCCGCAAGCGCTGCCCGAACACGGCGTAACCGTTGTGTTCGTCACGCTGGCCAACACCAAGGTCGAGCTATTGGAGCCACTCGGCGAGAGCTCGCCGATCACCGCTTTCCTGGCGAAGAACCCTTCGGGCGGGATGCACCACATCTGCTACGAGGTGGAGAACATCCTTGCCGCACGTGACGCGTTGCGTGCGGCAGGCGCTCGAGTCCTTGGGGATGGGGAGCCGAAAATCGGCGCGCATGGCAAGCCGGTGCTTTTCCTGCACCCCAAGGATTTTCAGGGTACGCTGATCGAACTCGAAGAGGTGTGACAGTTGACCGCGCGATGCGTGTTTGTCTGATCGCGCAGGCGGCGCTATAAGGCGGACAGAATGTCGCGGAAGTCGCGGCGCGACGACGTCCGTCGTTTCGTCGATCGCCTTCACCGGGAGCCGGAAATGCCACTGTTTTCAACTTTTGCCATCTACTTCATCATCTGGTGGATCACGCTGTTTGCCGTTCTTCCCCTGGGAGTGCGCACGCAAGCGGAAGAAAACAGCGTTGTCCCGGGAAGCGTCGAAAGCGCCCCGGCGAAGTTCAATGCGAAGCGGGTGGTGCTTTTGACCACGGCGATTGCGGCTGTCATCCAGCTCGCCTGGTACATCGTCTCCGTCAAACTTGGCTACGGGATCGATTCCATCCCGCGGTTCTACCCGAAATTCTATTGAGAATTTCTGCAAGGCGGATGGGCTGAGCCGCACCGCAAGTCGATCGAAGAATTTTTACCGGATTTCTGCGTCATCATGACGCTCGGAGCGATGCTGTGGAGGAAACCAGAGCAATCGCAGGATTGACCGCCGTCAAATTGACATAGTTCAATTTTTGCGACTGCTTCGCGCCTGCGATGGGTCGAGAAAAGCAAAAAAAAACAAGGCTAAAAGCCTTGTTTTTCAAGTTTCGCGTGATCTTTAATCCGTTGCCGGCGGCAGCGACTAAGCGCGCCTAAGATCTTATCCTCCCAAGACTTGACCGCGAAAGTCGGCAAGAATTTAGTCTTCATGCCTGTTTTGTGAGCCGAAATTAGCCCAAACATTAAGCTGTGTCATCCTGTTTTTTTGCATTTTTGCTACAGTTGGGTAAAATATTCCCGTTGACAATTCCTGTCGTAATATTGTTACTAGCGGGCTCTTTTGGTGCAGGTTTTGCCGGTCTTTCCCCCTCAAAATCAGTAGATCTGATCTTTCCGGCCATGGCCCGAGAGCAGGGTTTTCTTCCGCCTGCGAAGCAGCTATGAACGCAAGGCTCACAAAGGTTCACGTTGGCGTTGCCGGTGATGGATAATGGAGAGCCCGACCCCGAGAAGCAACGGTCGCCCTTGCCAGCCTACCGGCGAAGAAGGCACCTGAGCTCAACGTCATTTCGCCCGAATCCGCCGATAGTGCGACGTTCATCAAGTTCTGGAACCCGTCATGCGCCTGTCCCGTTTTTTCATGCCCATCCTGAAGGAAAACCCTAAGGAAGCGGAAATCGTTTCCCACCGCCTTATGCTCCGCACGGGCATGATCCGGCAGCAGTCCTCGGGCATCTACACCTGGCTGCCACTGGGCAAGCGCGTTCTCGACAAGGTCAACGCGATCATCCGCGAGGAGCAGAACCGCTCGGGCGCGATCGAGCTTTTGATGCCGACGCTGCAGTCCGCAGAGCTCTGGCAGGAAAGCGGCCGCTACGACGCCTACGGCAAGGAGATGCTGCGCATCAAGGATCGCCAGGACAGGCCGATGCTTTACGGCCCGACGAACGAAGAGATGATCACGGACGTCTTCCGGTCCTACGTGAAGTCCTACCGCGATCTGCCGCTCAATCTCTATCACATCCAGCTGAAATTCCGCGACGAGATCCGTCCGCGTTTCGGCACCATGCGCTCGCGCGAGTTCCTGATGAAGGATGCCTATTCCTTCGATCTCGATCGCGAAGGGGCGGAGCACGCCTATAACCGCATGTTCGCGGCCTATCTGCGCACATTCGCGCGCATGGGGCTTCGCGCCATTCCGATGCGTGCCGACACCGGCCCGATCGGCGGCAACCTCAGCCACGAATTCATCATCCTCGCTGACACCGGCGAATCCGAAGTCTTCTGCCACAAGGACTTCCTCGGCTTTGATATTCCGGGCGAAGAAACCAACTTCGAGGACGTCGCCGGCCTGAAGGCGATCTTCGACAAGTGGACCTCGCGCTACGCGGCGACATCGGAAATGCACGATGAGGCCGCCTTCAATGCGGTTGCCGAAGGCGACCGTCTGTCGGCGCGCGGCATCGAAGTCGGCCACATCTTCTATTTCGGCACCAAGTATTCCGAAGCCATGGGCGCCAAGGTTCTCGGCCCCGATGGCAAGGAGCATGCCGTGCACATGGGGTCCTACGGCATTGGTCCGACCCGCCTCGTGCCGGCGATCATCGAAGCCTCGCACGACGACAACGGCATCATCTGGCCGAAGTCGATCTCGCCGTTCGATGGCGTTATCATCAACATGAAAGCGGGTGATGCCGCTTGCGACGGCGCCTGCGAGACGCTCTACTCCGAACTCGGCAAGGCTGGATTCGACGCCCTGCTCGACGACACGGACGACCGCGCCGGTGCGAAGTTCGCGACTGCGGATCTGATCGGCGTGCCGGTCCAGATCATCGTCGGCCCGCGTTCGATCGCCAACGGCGAAGTCGAGGTCAAGGATCGCAAGACCGGTGAGCGCGCGACGATGACCGTCCAGGCTGCGATCAACAAGCTGATCGCAACGAAGTGATGAGGCGAGGGAAGGCAGGATGACCGCCGTGACTGAAACTCAGGTGCAGGCCGCAGCGCAGCCTGAAAAGTCCTCCAGCCGTCCCTTTTCCGCCTTCGAGCGCATGGTGGCCTGGCGCTACCTGCGCTCGAGGCGCAAGGAAGCCTTCATCTCGGTGATCGCGGGCTTTTCCTTCATCGGCATCATGCTCGGCGTCGCGACGCTGATCATCGTCATGGCCGTGATGAATGGGTTCCGCACCGAGCTTATCTCCCGCATTCTCGGCATCAACGGCCACATGATCGTCCAGCCGATCGACGGGCCGCTCAACAATTACGCTGAGCTCGCGACCAAATTCTCGGGCGTCAAGGGCGTCACCATGGCGATCCCGCTGGTCGAGGGCCAGGTGCTGGCCCAAGGCATCGGCGATAGTTCCACGGGTGCGCTGGTCCGCGGCATCCGCGCCGATGACTTGAGCAAGATGAAATCGGTCTCCGATCACATCCAGTCCGGCGACATGGTCGGCTTTGCCTCCGGCTCCGGGGTGGCGATCGGCTCGCGCATGGCCGAGCAGCTCGGCATCCGCGTCGGCGGAACGATCACACTGACCTCGCCCAATGGCGACGTGACGCCGCTCGGCATGAACCCGCGCGTGAAGGCCTACACCGTCTCGGCGATCTACGAGATCGGCATGTCGGAATACGACTCAACGATCATCTTCATGCCGCTTGAAGAGGCTCAGCTCTTCTTCAACGCCGAGGGACTGGCGCAGTCGATTGAGATCTTCGTCGAGCATCCGGATGTCGTCGATGAACTGCGACAGCCGATCGAGGACGCCGCGGGACGGCAGATCTTCATCACCGACTGGCGCGACCGCAACAAGACCTTCTTCTCGGCGCTCGAGGTCGAGCGCAACGTGATGTTCATGATCCTGACGCTGATCGTTCTGGTCGCGGCGCTGAACATCATTTCCGGCCTGATCATGCTGGTGAAGGACAAGGGCAGCGACATTGCGATCCTGAGAACGATGGGTGCGACGTCGGGCTCGGTGATGCGCATCTTCTTCATGACCGGTGCAGCCATCGGCGTGGCGGGCACCGTTGCCGGCGTGGCGCTCGGTGTTGTCGTCTGCCTCAACATCGAATCCATCCGACAGTTCTTCTCCTGGATTTCAGGAACGACTCTCTTCAGCCCGGAGCTCTACTTCCTGAGCCAGCTTCCGGCTGACATGAACGCCGACGAGACTGCGCTCGTCATCGTCATGGCACTCACCCTTTCCTTCCTCGCCACGATTTTTCCGGCCTGGCGTGCCTCGCGCCTCGATCCGGTGCAGGCCCTGCGTTACGAATGACAAGGACATCACCTAAATGAAAGCGCGCGTGGCACTGCAGCTCTCCGGCGTCGAGCGACACTACGGGGAAGGCGAGACGTTCCTCTCCATCCTCAAAGGCGCGGATTTCACGCTGAGGAGCGGCGAGACCGTGGCATTGGTCGCGCCTTCGGGAACTGGCAAATCGACGCTCCTGCATGTTGCGGGCCTCTTGGAGCGCCCGGATGGCGGCGAAGTCCTGGTCAACGGCGTCTCCTGCGGCGGGCTCAATGACGATCGGCGGACCGCGATCCGCCGCAACGAGATCGGCTTCGTCTACCAGTTTCACCATCTGCTTCCGGAGTTCACGGCGCTCGAGAACATCATGATGCCGCAACTGATCGGGGGACTGCCAAAGAAGGAAGCCGCGGAACGGGCGAAGGCGCTGCTCGACTACATGCGCATCGGCCACCGGGCAGACCACCGTCCGGCGGAACTTTCCGGCGGTGAGCAGCAGCGTGTCGCGATCGCGCGCGCGGTCGCCAATGCGCCTCTCGTTCTTCTCGCCGACGAGCCAACAGGCAATCTCGACCCGGAGACCGCTGGCTATGTCTTCGAGGCGCTGGAAGCGCTTGCCCGCCAGTCCGGGCTAGCCGCCTTGATCGCGACGCACAATCATGAATTGGCCGGGCTGATGGACCGCCGCGTGACGATCGAAGACGGCAAAGTCGTCGAGATGGCGTGATGGTCTGGCGGCGTGCGCGCCGTCCCCAAACGTCGCCCGCTCTCAGTCGCTTGCCGGGAGAAACCGCCGCTCCGTTCAAATCTCCACACACACTGCCAGGACGTCGCCTGCTTAGGTGCTTCTAGGTTCAGTCTGCTTCCCAGCGGTCGCGCCAGCGCCGTCATTGCGCGTCGTGATCACGAGTGATCCGTTTGGCAGCGCCGTGATCGAGGGCGCCTATCCGGCGAGATCGACCTGTCCCCAGATCTTGTTGTGGATGGCCGACTTCAGCGTCAACGTCCCGTCATCGCCGCGCAATGAAAGCGGGCGATACCACTTGCGACGGCGCTTGCGAGACGCTGTACTCGAAGCTCGGCAAGGCTGGTCGAGGGCCAGGTGCTGGCCCAAGGCATCGGCGATAGTTCCACTGGTGCGCTGGTCCGCGGCATCCGCGCCGATGACTTGAGTAAGATGAAATCGGTCTCCGATCACATCCAGTCCGGCGACATGGTCGGCTTTGCCTCCGGCTCCGGGGTGGCGATCGGCTCGCGCATGGCCGAGCAGCTCGGCATCCGCGTCGGCGGAACGATCACACTGACCTCGCCCAATGGCGACGTGACGCCGCTCGGCATGAACCCGCGCGTGAAGGCCTACACCGTCTCGGCGATCTACGAGATCGGCATGTCGGAATACGACTCAACGATCATCTTCATGCCGCTTGAAGAGGCTCAGCTCTTCTTCAACGCCGAGGGACTGGCGCAGTCGATTGAGATCTTCGTCGAGCATCCGGATGTCGTCGATGAACTGCGACAGCCGATCGAGGACGCCGCGGGACGGCAGATCTTCATCACCGACTGGCGCGACCGCAACAAGACCTTCTTCTCGGCGCTCGAGGTCGAGCGCAACGTGATGTTCATGATCCTGACGCTGATCGTTCTGGTCGCGGCGCTGAACATCATTTCCGGCCTGATCATGCTGGTGAAGGACAAGGGCAGCGACATTGCGATCCTGAGAACGATGGGTGCGACGTCGGGCTCGGTGATGCGCATCTTCTTCATGACCGGTGCAGCCATCGGCGTGGCGGGCACCGTTGCCGGCGTGGCGCTCGGTGTTGTCGTCTGCCTCAACATCGAATCCATCCGACAGTTCTTCTCCTGGATTTCAGGAACGACTCTCTTCAGCCCGGAGCTCTACTTCCTGAGCCAGCTTCCGGCCGACATGAACGCCGACGAGACTGCGCTCGTCATCGTCATGGCACTCACCCTTTCCTTCCTCGCCACGATTTTTCCGGCCTGGCGTGCCTCGCGCCTCGATCCGGTGCAGGCCCTGCGTTACGAATGACAAGGACATCACCTAAATGAAAGCGCGCGTGGCACTGCAGCTCTCCGGCGTCGAGCGACACTACGGGGAAGGCGAGACCTATCTATCGATCCTCAAGGGCGCGGATTTCACGCTGAGGAGCGGCGAGACCGTGGCATTGGTCGCGCCGTCGCGAGTCATGATCGGTCCTCATGCGTTTTCTTTTGAGGATGTCCTGATCTGCGAGAGCTGCAAAGAGCAGACAGGGAATGGCTTGCCGATTATTGAATGCCGCAAGCCTTCTGGCCGCGAGCGTCGTTCCAATCCTTGAGAAGCACGAGCTCGCCTTTGGCGACAACCGCCTTGTCGTTGGCCTTGCCTTTGCCCGTCAGCACGTTGAGGTCGCATTGGGACGTATTGTTGGGGTCGAGCGTATCATAGGATGAGTGGGTGTAGCCGGCGACCACGAACTCGAAATTGCGATAGGCAACCGTCACCTTCTGTTCCCAGCGGTCGCGCCCGATGGCGTCGTTGTGGCTGGTGATGACCAAGGAGCCATTCGGCAGTGCTTCGATCGACGGCGCCTGTCCGACAAGATCGAACTGCCCCCAAATCTTGTTCGGGATCGCCGATTTCAATTCAAGCGCGCCACTGTCGCCTGCGAGGTAAAGGTAGACGCCGTTGTCCTCGTCGCTGCCCTCGGCGGGCCGTATGATCAGCGCGAGATCAGTGTCCCCGTCCTTATCCCAATCACCGGTTGCCGCCGAGACAATGCGTCCCGGATCGATCGCTTCCGCCGCAGAAGCGACGGCGGGGAGGAGGAGCAGCAGGGGCAGAATAAGGCGTGCATGCATGTCGGAACGCTCCGCTTGGTTGTTCCTCTTGATATGCGGGCATGGTGCTTTCCTCAAGCGGCTTCTCACCGATTAACCTGCGTTCGCCTGGCATGTTAACCATCGTGAACAGAACGCCTGTGCTCGGCTTGACGAGTGAACAAAAATAGAACAAAGTAAAAACATAACGGAAAAGGAGCCATGTTATGACTGATTTTGTTCGTGACCTCGCCGCCTTCGCTTCGATGAGCCTGTTCATCGCAAGCATCTCTTTCATTGCGCTCGGTCTCTGAGGAGCGCCGATATCTCTTCTCACGCACCTCCCGAATTCTGCCCCCTGGATTGAATAAGGGGGACGACGTGTCAGCTGAAACTGGACATGTCGGGTGATAAGCGGGATATCCTGCCGATCAGACAGGAATCAGGGTGCGAACAATGGCAGATGACGGCAAAGCAGCATCGAGCGAGGCGCTTGGTACGGACCCGCAGTTTGTGCATCTGCGTGTCCACTCGGCCTTTTCCCTGCTCGAAGGCGCGCTGCCTCTGAAGAAAGTCATCGGCAAGGCGGTTGCCGATAATCAGCCGGCGATCGGGATCGCCGACACCAACAATCTCTTCGCGGCGCTCGAGTTTTCGCAGAAAGCAGCCGACGACGGATTGCAGCCGATTACCGGCTGCCAGCTTTCCATCGACATGGAAGACGAGGTGGATGGCGAGCGGCGCGGCCACGCGCAACAGCTCGCGAAACTGCCCGCGATCGTCCTGATAGCCGCGACCGATGACGGTTACACGCGGCTCGTGGATTTGGTGAGCCGTGCCTATCTCAGCGGCGAGGGCAGCCAGGCGACTCGGATCACGCGCTCCTGGCTTGCCGAAAACGGTACCGACGGATTGATCGCGTTGACCGGTGCGTCCGGCGGCCCGGTGGACCTGGCCCTGAAGGCGGGCTCGACGGCGCTGGCTGAGGCGCGCCTTGAAGCCTTGCACGATCTCTTCGGCGATCGTCTCTACATCGAGCTACAGCGACACGGCGGATATGATCGTCGCCACGAGAGCCGGATGATCGATCTTGCCTACAAGTTCGACATTCCGCTGGTTGCCACCAACGAAGCATTCTTTCCATCGCCGTCCGACTATGACGCACACGACGCCCTGATGGCAGTCGCACACAACGCCATGGTTTCGGACGACAGCCGCTTTCGCCTGACGCCGGATCATTATCTGAAGAGCCGCAAGGAAATGGCGGCGCTGTTTGCCGATCTGCCGGAGGCGCTGGAAAACACCGTCGAGATCGCACGGCGCTGCTCCTTCATGCTGAAGACCCGCGGGCCGATCCTGCCGCGCTTTACCGGCGCCACCGCAGATCCGGAGGAGGCGGAGCGCGCCGAGTCGAGCGAACTTCGCCGGCAGGCCGAGGAGGGGCTCGAAGAACGTCTCGCCAGGCTCGGAATGGCGCCTGGTTATAGCGAAGAGGAGTATCGCGAACGCCTTGCCTTCGAGCTCAGCGTTATCGAACGCATGAAGTTCCCCGGTTACTTCCTGATCGTTGCCGACTTCATCAAATGGGCGAAGCAGCACGATATTCCGGTCGGTCCGGGCCGTGGCTCGGGTGCAGGCTCGCTCGTCGCCTATGCGCTGACGATCACCGACGTCGATCCGATGCGCTTCTCGCTGCTGTTCGAGCGCTTCCTCAATCCCGAACGCGTCTCGATGCCCGACTTCGACATCGACTTCTGCCAGGACCGGCGCGAAGAAGTGATCCGCTACGTGCAGCGCAAGTATGGTCGCGAGCAGGTGGCGCAGATCATCACCTTTGGTTCGCTGCAGGCCCGTGCCGCACTGCGCGACGTTGGCCGCGTGCTCGAAATGCCCTATGGCCAGGTCGACAAGATCTGCAAGCTGGTGCCGAACAATCCGGCCAATCCGACGCCGCTGTCAAAGGCGATCGAAGAGGAGCCACGCCTTCAGGAGGAAGCCGAGAAGGAACCGGTTGTCGCCCGCCTTCTTGATATCGCCCAGAAGATCGAAGGCCTCTACCGTCACGCCTCGACCCACGCCGCAGGCATCGTGATCGGCGACCGTCCGCTGTCGCAGCTCGTGCCGATGTATCGAGACCCGCGCTCGGACATGCCGGTCACCCAGTTCAACATGAAGTGGGTGGAGCAGGCGGGTCTCGTCAAGTTCGACTTCCTCGGCCTGAAGACCTTGACCGTGCTGAAGGTCGCGGTCGATTTCGTGAAACAGCGCGGCATCGAGGTCGATCTCGCGAGCATCCCGCTGGACGACCCGAAGACCTATGAGATGCTGTCGCGTGGCGAAACCGTCGGCGTGTTCCAGGTGGAAAGTGCCGGCATGCGCAAGGCGCTGATCGGCATGCGGCCCGACTGCATCGAGGACATCATCGCACTGGTGGCGCTCTATCGCCCTGGTCCGATGGAGAACATTCCTGTCTACAACGCCCGCAAGCATGGCGAGGAAGAGGTCGAATCGATCCATCCGAAGATCGACCATCTGCTCAAGGAAACGCAGGGCGTTATCGTCTACCAGGAGCAGGTGATGCAGATCGCCCAGGTGCTCTCGGGCTACTCGCTCGGCGAAGCCGATCTTCTGCGCCGCGCCATGGGTAAGAAGATCAAGGAGGAGATGGACAAGCAGCGCGCCCGCTTCGTCGACGGTGCCGTCAAGAACGAGGTTTCGAAGCCGCAGGCCGACCTCATCTTCGACCTGCTGGCCAAGTTCGCCAACTACGGCTTCAACAAGTCGCACGCAGCGGCTTACGCCATCGTTTCCTACCAGACCGCCTATATGAAAGCGCATTACCCGGTGGAGTTCCTGGCGGCGTCGATGACGCTCGACATGTCCAACACGGAAAAGGTCAACGATTTCCGCCAGGACGCGAAGCGCCTGGGCATCGAGGTGATTGCACCGTCGGTGCAGTCGTCGTTCCGGCATTTCCAGACAGGTGAAAACCGCATCTACTACTCGCTCGCCGCAATCAAGGGTGTGGGCGAATCCGCGGTCGAGCACATTGTCGAAGTGCGCGGCGACCGGACCTTCGCAAGCCTGGAGGACTTCTGCCTCAGGATCGATCCCAAGCTTCTCAACCGTCGCGTCTTCGAAAGCCTGATCGCCGCCGGCGCGTTCGAATGCTTCGGCTATGACCGTGCGGAATTGGTCGGCGGGCTGGATCGCATCCTCGGCTTCGCCCAACGCGCGCAAGAGAACAAGACGAGCGGCCAGAGCGACATGTTCGGCGCCGGGGCGGCAACCGGGCCGGAACGCATCGCGCTCCCGACCTATACGCCCTGGCTCGCTTCGGAAAAGCTGCACCGCGAGTTCCAGGTGCTCGGCTTCTACCTCTCCGCCCATCCGCTCGACACCTACAACGCGCTCCTTGCGAAGATGCGGGTGCAGACATTCGGGGATTTCGCCGGTGCGGTTAAGAAGGGGGCGACTGCCGGCCGCTTGGCCGGCACCGTGACGTCGAAACAGGAGCGCAAGACGCGCACCGGCAACAAGATGGGCATCGTCGCCTTCTCGGACTCCTCAGGCCAATTCGAGGCCGTGCTCTTCTCCGAAATGCTGCATCAGTATCGTGACCTCCTGGAGCCGGGCAAATCGCTGGTCATGACGGTTGCCGCAGAGGAGCGGCCGGAGGGTATCGGTCTGCGCATCCAGACCCTGCGCTCGCTGGAGGAAGAATCGCTGCAACTGCAGAAGGCGCTACGTGTCTATGTGCGCGATTCCGGTCCGCTGAAATCGATTGCGTCGCACCTCAATACCAGGGGCGATGGTCTCGTCTCCTTCGTTGTCATCAAGGACAACGGTCAGCGCGAGATCGAGGTGGAACTGAGCGAGAAGTTCCGGATCTCGCCGGAGATCGCCGCGGCGCTGCGCTCGGCACCCGGCGTGATCGACGTCGAGTTGGTTTGACCCGGATTATTGTTCCGCTTCATTGAAGCTGGGGTAGTGGCCGTAGAAAGCGAGCGGAGTCGAACGCAGACCCGCTTCGCATATCCGGAACACGCGCGCGATCAGTCGCCGGGGCGCGATCGGGTGATGGTGATGAAATCGGTGCCCTGACCGGTCTCCAGCCCGCTTTCCGTGTCGGCGATCGAGAGCGAAGAGCCCTCGGCCAACAATCCTTCAACCCGCTTGCGAACGTCGTCGGATATCGTCATTCGCGCCAGCGTGCGCTGGATTCCGTTGTACGCGAAGGGATCGGCCTCCATGGAAATGCCGAGTCGCTTTTTCGTCGAGGCCGGCAGGTGGTTTTCAAGCGAAACGCCGAACCATTTGCCTTCGGCGCCTTCTTCTTCATTGTGCCGGAACTGGAGGAAATGCGTCCCGAGCGACTCTTCCGGTTTGTCGATGGTGAGGCCTCCTTCGAAAAGCGGTTTGAAACCTTGGCGGACGAGGATCTTGCCGTTCTGTGGTGGCGTTCGGCCGGCCTTGCGCAGGAGCTTGTCGGTCAGTTCCGGCGTCAGCTTGCCGTCGCTCTCGAGACCTTCGCTCGTCTGGAAGGCGCGGAGCGCCGTAATGGTTGCCGGGCCTGCATGGCCGTCGATCGCGCCTGGCACGTATCCGAGGAATTCCAGCGAGGCTTGAACCTCGCGCATGGTGTCGCGTGCGTCGCTGCGCGTGATCAGGATGCGGATCGGTTCCTCCATCGATCGGGAGGTGCTGGCACCACCAGTCGGCTCCCTCATCGCCACTTCCACCGGCGCACCGCCGGCCTGGCTGATCGCCGGACGTAGAGGCACGTCGGACAACGGCGGCTGGATATCTACCGGGGCCGGGCGGAAGAGGAGGGCACTCTTGATCTCCACGGGCGTTATCTGCCGGTCCGAGATGAGCACGTGCACGCCGCGCTCGGTCATCTTGTAGAGCGATGCGGCGAAGACGCTCGGCAGGCGCACGCATCCGTGCGACGCGGGGTAGTCAGGCACGTGGTTGGAGCCGTGGAGCGCAATGCCAGACCAGGTGAGCCGTTGCATGAACGGCATCGGCGCGTTCGAATAGATGTTCGATTTGTGATGGCGCCGCTTTTCGAGGATAGAAAAGATTCCTGATGGCGTCGTATGGCCGGCCTTACCGGTCGACACCGGTGACGTCGCAATCACGGCGTCACCGTCATAGACGACGAGCGATTGCTGGTCCTTCGAAACAATGATCTGCAGCGGCCCGCGACTGCCTGCAAAGCCGGTGGCCGGCGACAAAAGCAGAGCGACGACGCTGGCGGTGAGAGCGAAACGCGATACCATACACTCAACCCAACACGTGACTTGGCGGACGAGCCTAGCCTGCAATCTTTAAGGAATTCATCAGGACGGCGTGGGGGCCACATCAAGGTTGCGTGATCGCCGCGTGTCTATCTTCACGGGTCGCGCTTCCGGGTGCCGAAGGTATAGCCGGTCTCGACGCTCGCCTTGCCGAACTTGTCGCGCAGCTTGTTCATGGCGTCTTCGGCCGCTGCCCGGCGGGTTGCCGCCGGATCGACGAGATCGGGCGGATCGGCAAGGTCCGGAGCGGAGAGATCGCTGACACCGATACCGATCAGCCGATATTTCGTGCCATCGGCTTCTTTCTCAAGGAGCTGCAGTCCGGTGCGGAATATGCGGTCGGCGAGCCGTGTCGGGCTATCGAGCCGCCGGTTGCGGGTGCGAAGCTTGAAGTCGGCCGTCTTCAGCTTCAAGACGACGGTCTGGCCGGCGAGTTCGGACTTTCGCAGCCGATGCGCGACCTGTTCGCTGAGCCGCCTGAGATGCATCACGAGGTCATCATAGCGCGCGATGTCTTCGTTGAAGGTCGTCTCGGAGGAGACGCTCTTCGCTTCGCCGTCGATTTCGACCGCTCTCTCGTCAAGTCCGCGCGACAGGCGGTAAAGCCGTTGCCCCATGGTGCCGTAGCGGCGCATGAGGTCGGCTTCCTCCATGGTCTGCAATTGCCCGATCGTTCGCACGCCATCGCGTTCCAGGGTTGTGGCGAAGGCCTTGCCGACCCCCCAGATCAGGGTGACCGGTTTTTCCCTCAGGAACTCCAGCGCTTCGGCCTGGCCGATGACGGAAAAACCGCGCGGCTTCTGCAGGTCGGAAGCGACCTTGGCGAGGAACTTGCAATAGGAGAGGCCAACAGAAACGGTGATGCCGATCTCCTGCTCGACGCGGCGGGCGAAGCGGGCGAGCGTACGCGCCGGCGGATCGTGATGCAGCCGCTCGGTACCCTTGAGTTCGAGAAAGGCCTCGTCGATCGATAGCGGCTGCACCAGCGGCGTCAACTCTTGCATCAGCGTGCGGACCTCGCGGCCGACGCGAGTGTATTTTTCCATATTCGGTTTGATGACGACGGCTTGAGGGCACGCCTCCAGCGCCTTGAACATCGGCATTGCCGAGCGCACTCCGTGAATACGGGCGATGTAGCAGGCGGTGGACACCACGCCGCGCTTGCCACCGCCGATGATCACGGGCTTGTCGGCAAGCTCCGGATCGTCGCGCTTTTCGATCGAAGCGTAGAAGGCGTCGCAATCTATATGCGCCAAGGTGAGATCGTATAGCTCGCTGTGGCGCAGCAGGCGCGGACTGCCGCACGCCGTACAGCGCCGCGCGCTGGCAGCCTGCTCCTTGAGGCAGTCACGGCAGAAGCCTGGAGATTGAGCAGCGCTGTCGGGCATATCTGGAACAAAGATTGAACATCGCGACCTTACGCTCTAGGCTAGTGAGTCTCAAGGGAGGCTCTGTTGGAAATCACACTCCAGTTCTCACCTGCCACGGCGGTTAGTTGGGCGGATTTCGAGCAGCTTTTCGGGCCCAACGGCGCCTATGGCGGTTGTTGGTGCACCGCTTTGCGCCTGCCGCATTCCATCCGAACGGCAATGCCGGCAAGCGAACGCAGGGCCTTTATCAAGGCGCGTATCGATACCGCGCCGCCGCCCGGCATCCTCGGTTATTTCGAGGGAGCACCGGTCGCCTGGGTTCAGGTTGGTCCTCGCCAGGATGTTCCGCAGTTCAATTCGTCGCGCACGGTTGCGCGACCGCTGGAGGACGGTGAGGCCAGCGATCCGACGATCTGGGCGCTGAGCTGCCTGTTCATGCAGTCGAAACTGCGGGGCAGGGGCCTGAGCCATCAACTCGTGCGTGCGGCGATCGACCACGCAAGGGCCGGCGGCGCACGCTATCTCGATGCTTGTCCGATCGATCACGCCAAACAGTCAAAGTCCGTCGCCCTTTGGGTCGGCGCGACGACGGTCTTCGAGGCTGAGGGATTCGACGTCGTGGCGCGACGCAAGGATGGTAGACCGTTGATGCGATTGGATTTGCACTGATGGAAGCCGGCGCTGAACTAGCCCTCGAAATGCGCGCGGATGGTCGCCGCCGCTTCCGGCCAGTCGGCCACTGCGCGGATACTGGCGTCCGGCTTTGGCGCAAGCGCGCGAAACTCCGCGTTAGCCATCAGGTTGATCAGCAGGCAGGACGGCGCATGGTGCTGGACCGATTGCAGGTTGCGAAGAATATCATCGACGAAGACCAGGGGAACCGGGCGTCCGCCGTGCAGCTTTTGGACGATCGGTCCCTTCGGCTCCTCGGAGGCAAGCAGCGGGTAGGGAAGGTCAAGCCGGTCGAGCAGGGCCCGGCGGACCGCGGCGTGATGCGGCGGCATGGCCGTCAGGAAAACGATGTCCGCTTCGTTCGACAGCGCGGCCAAGGTTTCGACGACCCGCGCGGCCGGTGTCTGCCAGCGATCCTGCGTCCCATAGAAGGAATCAAGCAACGCCTTGACCTCCGCCTCCGCGATCGGTTGTTCATTTGCGCGATCGACGATGTTGCCGGTCAGGCGGAAGGATCGGGGCAGCAGCGCGTGGCCGCAGCTATCGAGAAAGGCTTTGAACGGATTGATGAATTCGAGCACGACCTCATCGATGTCGCTGACGATCAGCGGGCGCTCTTGAAGCTGGATGCGATTGTTTGTGGACGTGCCTGGCACGCTCAATCCTCAAAACCCGAATGGCCCGAAAGCGCCGCGTGGGCGCTGACGACATCTTCCGGCGCCGTGCCGGTCGCCTGGCAGAATGCCATCAGTGTCGGCTCGTGGTCCATGAGAAAGGCGATGAGGCCGCCCATGAAGCCGGGTTCGGTGATGGCATTGCGCAACGCTGTTGGATCGGTGCCCGTCAATGCCAGGAAACGGGACAGAAGCTCCGGCTCGTTGGCGAGCCAGGCAAGGATGTCGATGGCGATTTCGTCAGCGCTCTTCAATGCTTCGTCCTCGTATGGTTTTTACGCGTGGAGTTACCTATTTTTCAACCAAATAGGCCTATCTCTGAAGTTGAGGAAATGGGTCGAGTCGTCGGCTCTGCAAGTTAATTGTCCTGAGGAGACTTGCAAGGTGACGACGGACAGCAAGGGATCGACATGCCCAAACAGGTAATGATTGTTGAAGACAACGAGCTGAACATGAAGCTGTTCCGCGACCTGATTGAGGCTTCCGGCTACGCGACGATCCAGACGCGCAACGGCATGGAGGCGCTCGAGCTCGCGCGCAAGCACCGGCCCGATCTCATTCTCATGGACATTCAGCTGCCGGAAGTATCCGGTCTGGAAGTGACAAAGTGGCTGAAGGAAGACGATGAATTGCACGTCATTCCTGTCATTGCCGTCACCGCATTTGCAATGAAGGGCGACGAGGAACGGATCCGCCAGGGTGGATGCGAAGCCTATGTTTCCAAACCGATTTCCGTACCGAAGTTCATAGAAACGATCAAAACCTACCTGGGCGATGCCTGAGCGGCGGGAAAATTGATATGACTGCGCGCATTCTTGTCGTTGATGATGTTCCGGCCAATGTGAAGTTGCTCGAAGCCCGGCTGCTCGCCGAGTATTTCGATGTGCTGACGGCCAATGACGGCTATTCGGCGCTGGCGCTCTGCGAGAAGACGCCCATCGATCTCGTGCTTCTCGATATCATGATGCCCGGGCTCGACGGCTTCGAAGTCTGCGAACGGCTGAAGGCCAACCCACGAACGGCGCATATTCCGGTTGTCATGGTCACAGCGCTCGACCAGCCGTCGGATCGCGTGCGCGGCCTGAAGGCCGGAGCCGACGACTTCCTGACCAAGCCCGTCAACGATCTGCAATTGATGTCGCGCGTGAAGAGCCTGGTGCGGCTGAAGAATGTCAGCGACGAATTGCGCCTGCGCGCCCAGACAGCGCAGACCATCGGCCTCGAAGACGTCGGCCGTGCGGATCGTCCGGACGAACCGGGCAATGTTCTGCTCGTCGATGGCCGTGGCTCGTCACAGGAGCGGCTGCAACGCGCCCTCAAGCCGATCGCCGATGTCTCGGTGATTTCCGATCCGCAGGCAGCGCTCTTCGAAGCGGCCGAGAACAACTTCGACCTGGTCATCGTCAACGCGAACTTCGACGACTACGATCCTCTGCGGCTCTGCTCGCAGTTGCGCTCGCTGGAGCGGACGCGCTTCATTCCGATCCTTTTGATTGCGGAGCAGGGCAGCGATGAGATGGTGGTGCGTGCGCTCGATCTCGGCGTGACAGACTATCTGATGCGGCCGGTCGATCCCAATGAACTGATTGCCCGCTCGATGACCCAGATCCGGCGCAAGCACTGCAATGACAGGCTGCGCGCGAGTGTGCAGCAGACCATCGAGCTTGCCGTCACCGACGGCCTGACAGGCTTGCACAACCGCCGCTATTTCGACACCCACCTGAAGCTGCTGATGGACCGGGCTGCAGCGCGCGGCCGGCCGCTCTCCATCTGCATGACAGACATCGACCGTTTCAAGCAGGTCAACGATACCTACGGCCATGATGCCGGCGACGAAGTGCTGCGGGAGTTCGCCAGCCGCATTCGTAGCACCGTGCGCGGGGCCGATCTCGCCTGCCGTTTCGGCGGCGAGGAATTCGTCGTCGTTATGCCGGATACGTCGGCTGAAATGGCGGCCGGCGTCGCCGAGCGCTTGCGCATGATTATCGAAAGCCTGCCGTTCCCGGTTCCGCAGGCGGATGGTGTCTTGAAGGTAACGGCGTCGATGGGGATCGCGACGCTCAGGCCGGGTGCCGATACGGCCGAGGCTCTGCTGAAACGCGCGGATACGGCGCTCTACCAAGCCAAGCACGAGGGGCGCAACCGTGTGGTGGCGGCCGCCGCCTGAGTTTGCTGCCGTCCAATCCCGGCTCGCCGCTACCCAGCGAATTTCTTGGGTCTCCTCTTGCGGGTTGCATTTAAAGTTGTATTCTCGCCGCAGCCGATGCTACCGGGGAGTTTGGGTGGCCGCGGCGCCCACACGTGTGCCTGTCTTATTCCGATACAGAATTAACCATGCGCTTAGCGGCACCGCTTCGCGCATTAAGAATTCGTTGATTTTTTTCCATTTTCAGGTGATGCTGATGAACAAGTAGGCGTCGCCTGCTCACATTTTGCTTACCCCATGATGCTCAGGTCCGCCGCATCTCCTGGGTCGTGGGGTCGGTCGGTTGGCTTTTGACCTCTGCGGAATCCTCGTGCCGCAGTCAGAGGCCAGCCGACCCCCTTTTCCGAAGCGCCGTCCCATCCCGGGGCGGCGTTTTTGCTTTCTCGGGTCCGGGCGAGGCGCCGCGCGTCTTAAGCATCCTTTGATCTGTCACCAAGGTCGGTGGCCCCCACGGCCCCGTTTCTCGGGATGTCCAAAAGGAAAGGGCGCCTGACCTTGCGGTCGGCGCCCTAAATTCCCGAGAAACGGTCGATCTTACTTGATCTTGGTTTCCTTGAACTCGACGTGCTTCTTGACGACCGGGTCGTACTTGGTCTTGGTCATCTTTTCCGTCATCGTACGGCTGTTCTTGGTCGTGACGTAGAAGAAACCCGTGTCGGCTGTCGAAAGCAGCTTGATCTTGATGGTAGTGGCTTTTGCCATGGTCGTCCTGCCTTTGTAACAATGAAAGCCGTGGACAACCGGTTGCGGGCCACGGGCAAGGTTGGCGCGAAACTACAAATCGCGGCCGAAAAGTCAAGGCCGTTTTGGATTCAAAACGATCCTGACCACCGAAAGCGCGACATAGAGGCCGAAAAATCCGGCGATCGCCCAGGCAAAGCCGTTGTTGCCGGTGGCATCCATTGAAGCACCGATGGCCTGCGGCCCCGCAACCGTGCCGACGGCATAGGAGAACACGAAAGCGGCGTTGGCGGCGGCAAGGTCGGCGCCCTGTAGCCGCGAGCCAAGGTGGCTGAGACCGACCGTATAGAGCCCGGAGACGCAGCCGCCCCAGAACAACAATACTATCGCCATCAGGAACCAGCTTTCGACCAGAAGCGGCAGGAACAGTGCGCCAACAAGGCCGATAACAGTCATGGCCGAGAGCAGGGTGCGCCGGTCTCTGACGCGGTCGGACAACATGCCGACTGGGATCTGGAAGATGAAATTTCCGACCCCCATGACCGTCAGCAGGAGCGCCGCCTGCGATTCGCTGAAACCGGCCCTCGTTCCGAAGATGAGGAACAGCGAAAGACCGCCTGATTCGACCGCGCCGAAGATGAACACGGCGGCGGTTGCGGTCGGCACGAGGAAGACATAGCGCAGGAAGTGCCGCTCCGGCTTCTCGTCGATCACGGGGCTTTCGTCGCGTGCGAGGAAGATCGGTACAGAGGCAAGCAGGATGACGCCGGCGCCAACCATGAAAGGCAGGATGCCTTCACTGCCGAGGATTGAAAACAGCAGCGGCCCGGTCAGGAAGCCCAGCGACAGGAACGTGCCATAGATGCCGAGCACGAAGCCGCGCTTTGCCGGTGGCGACGTGGCGTTGATCCAGAACTCGGAGAGAATGAAGAGGACGGTGATCGCCCCATGGAAAACGATCCGCAGTGGGAACCAGAGCCAGAAGTTGGTGATGTAGTAAAAGCCGAACGAACTCGTTGCGGCGATCAGGACGGCCCACAGCATTGTCGGCGCGACGCCGTGTCGATGAGCGAACTTCGTCGTGAAAGGGGCGGCAACCATCGATGCCAGGCCAGCCATGGCGGAGTTCAAGCCGATCAGCGTCGAGGAAATCCCGCGCTTCTCCATGATGATCGACAGCAGCGGCAGACCGAGACCGATTGCGATGCCGACCGCGCTGATGGCGGCAACGGCCGCGATCAGCGACCGCCAGTGAATTTCCTCAACCGGTGCAACTGTACCGGGCGACGGCTGTGACATGCGACGAGGGTCCTTAGAGCAACGTGCGGACGAGGCGCCCACGGCGCGCGGCATAAAGTGGCACCGCTCGTTCGCAGGTAAGCGACGGATCGGTATCGAGACTGCTTCTGAGGTCCGCAAGTATGATGGCGGTGATATCAGGTATCCGTAGCGACGGAGTTACGTTCACATCGATCCACTGCAAATCCTGAAGCTCCCGGCTGTCCAGGAAACGTGTCGGATCGATTTCGGCTTCGTCCACAAACAAAGCGAAGAAACGCGTATCGAACCGCCGCGCGTGGCCCGGAGGGGTGATGGCCCGAGCCATATAGCGCAACTTTGCAAGTTCGGGAAGAAATGGAACCACTGCGGTGGGCGAGGGAGCCGGTTGCCCGATGGCGATGCCGGCTTCTTCGTAAAGTTCGCGCAGTGCGGCAAGGGCGAGTGCGCGGGCGCGTGCATCCGTCAGCTCGCGTGTGCCGGCCGCCTTCAGCGCATGCAGGACGGATGGGTGCAGATCGGAGCCGAAGCCGATGCGATGATCGCCGGCATCCCGCCGTCCGCCAGGGAAGACATAGAGATCCGGCATGAAGACATGGGCGCTGTGCCGTTTGCCCATCAGGACGCGCACGCGTCCCCCTTGGCGGTCGAGCAGCATGATGGAGGCCGCATCGCGTGGTCGGACGGGTGCGGAACGCTGGCGTTCGACCTCTCCGCCCGGGCTCCGCGCAGATGTCATGCTCTGTCGTCTCGCGGCGGCAGGACATCTTCCGGCGTGTCCTCGTGGCCGCCAAAACCGTGCATCTTGAGTGCCCATTGCAGCCCGATGACGGCACCCTTGACCGGCTGAAGCAGCGCCAGAGAACTGATCACGGTGATCGGTGCCCAGATCGCCAGATGCTGCCACGTCGTCAACGGCAGGATCAGATCGGTCATCATGTAGCCGGCAAGCACGACGTGGCCGACGATCGTCACGACGATATAGGGCGGGAAGTCATCGGCGCGGTGATGGTCCATGCGCTCGCCGCAGGCGGCGCAGGCATCGACGGACTTGACGTAGCTGCGAAACAGCTTGCCGCTACCACAGGCCGGGCAACGGCCAAGAAAGCCGCGCTTCATCGAAAGGCCAACGGAGCGCTCGTCGCTTTCGCTACCACCCAGCTGAAGTGTTTCGCCTGCCGCTGCTTTCATGCCTGTTCCTCTGCCTTACGGGATTTCTAGCGCCTGCCTCGCGGCGGCCGCGTTCCCGGCTTCTTCCGTGCTCCAGTGCGATCGCGCCGGCCGGACTTGTGGAAGGAGCGCGTTGCCGTCGGCATCTTGCGCCCCTCGCTTTGCATCTCGAACCTGAGCGCCCCTGCGAGCGGTACAGCTTCAACGAGCTTGACGCGCACGGGATCGCCGAGGCGATAGCCGAGCCCGGTCTTTTCGCCGGACAGCGCCTGATGCGCCTCGTCGTAGATGAAGTAGTCGCGTCCGAGCGTAGATATCGGAACGAAGCCATCTGCGCCATAGGCTGGCAGGGTGACAAAGAGTCCCGCCTTGGTGACGCCGGAGACACGGCCTTCGAATTCCTCGCCGACGCGACCATTCAGATGGTGCGCGATCAGTCGGTCGACGGTATCGCGTTCCGCTGCCATGGCGCGGCGCTCGAAGGTCGAGATTTCGGCGGCGATGTCGTCGAGCACACCTTCTTCCTGCGGCGTCAGCCCGCCTTCGCCCAGACCAAGCGAGGCGACCAGCGCGCGATGGACGATGAGGTCGGCGTAGCGCCGGATCGGCGAGGTAAAGTGCGCGTACTTCAAGAGGTTCAGGCCAAAGTGCCCGATATTCTCCGGGCTATAGATGGCCTGGCTCTGCGAGCGCAGCACCATCTCGTTGACCATCGTTTCGAAGGGCTTTCCTTCGGCCTTGGCGAGAACGCCGTTGAAATGGTTCGAGCGCATGTTGCCGCCCTTGACGAGCGAGATGTCGAGCGTCGCCAGGAACTCGCGCAGGCTTTCCTGCTTGGCGAGCGACGGCTGGTCGTGCACGCGATAGATCAGCACCTGGCGCTTCTGCTCAAGCGTCTCGGCGGCAGCCACGTTCGCCTGGATCATCATCTCTTCGATCAGCTTGTGGGCATCGAGGCGTTCGGGAACGAAGACACGGTCGACCGTCCCGTCGGGCTTCAGGATGATCTTGCGCTCGGGCATGTTGAGCTCGAGCGGCTGGCGCCGGTCGCGCCCACGCGTGAGGATGCGGTAGGCTTCCCAGAGTGGCTTCAGGATCGCGTCGAGGATCGGCCCGGTCTTGTCGTCCGGGTTGCCGTCGATCGCCGCCTGCGCCTGCTGGTAGGAGAGCTTCGCCGCGCTCTTCATCATGATGCGGTGGAAGGTGTGCCCGGCCTTGCGGCCTTCCTTGGAGAAGCGCATGCGCACGGCAAGCGCCGGTCGGTCAACGCCTTCCTTGAGGGAGCAGAGGTCGTTCGAAATCCGCTCGGGCAACATCGGTACCACCCGGTCGGGGAAATAGACCGAGTTGCCGCGCTTCAGCGCCTCGAGGTCCAGCGCGGATTTTGGCCGGACATAGTAGGAGACGTCGGCGATCGCGACCGTGACGATGACGCCACCCGGATTGTCCTCGGACGGATCCGGCTCCGCATGAACGGCGTCGTCGTGATCCTTCGCATCGGCCGGGTCGATGGTGATGAGCGGCAGTGCGCGCCAGTCCTCTCGGTGTGCCATGGTAGCGGGGCCGGCAGCGTTGGCCTCTTCGATCACCCGTTCCGGGAAAATGTGGGGGATGCCGTGTGCATGGATGGCGATCATCGAGATCGCCTTTTCGGAAGCGACCGAGCCGATGACGTTTTGCACCTGCGCGCGCGGCAGACCATAGCGGCCGAGACGCGAGAGCTGCACTTCGACGAGATCGCCGTCCTGGGCGTTGCCGGTGAATTCAGGGTCGACCAGCACTTCTTCGCCGCGCTTTTCGATCGGCATCAGGCGGCCACCGCCGCCAGGTGTGGCGCGGAAGACGCCGAGCACGGCGTCCTTGCGCTTGTCGAGAACCTTGATGATGCGCGCCGTATAGGCAGGACCGCCACGCTCCTTTGCGGGGAAGATCTTGGCAAGCACCCGGTCGCCGAGGCCACCGACGGGCACCTTGCCCTTGGCCTTGCCGACGGCCGACTGCTTGATCAGCACCGCCGGCGCGACGCCGTCATCGTCCAGCCATTCGGCGGGCCGGCCGATCAACTCGCCGTCAACGTCACGGATGGTAATGTCGAGCACTGTGACCGGGGGCAGGGCGCCGGGGCGCACGAGCGACTTGCGCTTCTTCTCGACGAGGCCGTCCTGTTCGAGCGACTTGAGCAGTGCCTTGAGCTCGACGCGGGTGTCACCCTTGAGACCGAAAGCTTTTGCAATCTCGCGCTTGGAGGCGCGGTCCGGGTTTTCGGCGATGAAACGCATCAGCACGTCACGCGGCGGAACCGCGCCGTGAATGATGGGCTCGCTTGCCGGAGCCGGTCCGGCCTTGGCCGCGCGAGCAGGCTTCTTGCCCAGGCTTCTTTTGCCGGACTGTTCGGTCGGGTCGCGCGGTATTCTGGTCAAAATCAGCCCTTCTTGGCCTTGGCGGCCGTCTTTGTCTTGCTCTTGGCAGGTGCCTTGGCCTTGGTGGTCTTTGCGGCTCCATCTTCGGACTTTGTCGCCGCCTTCGTGGTCTTGGCCTTGCTTGCCTTGCCCTTGGTCGTTCCGCCCTTGGCGGCACGCTCGGATATCAGCACAAGTGCCTCCTCGACCGTCACCGACTGCGGATCCTTGCCCTTCGGCAGGGTGGCGTTGACCTTGCCCCAGTTGACATAGGGACCGTAGCGGCCGTCACGAACCGTGATGGCGCCACCTTCCGGATGATCGCCAAGCTCCTTGAGCGACGCGGCGGCGGTGCGGCCACGGCCGGCGCCGGCCTTCGACTGCTTGTCGGCGAGAACCGAGACGGCGCGGTTGAGGCCGATCGAGAAGACGTCTTCGATCGATTCGAGATTGGCATACGTGCCATCGTGCAGCACGAATGGTCCGTATCGGCCAAGGCCGGTCGAGATCATCTTGCCGGTCTCCGGATGCGCGCCGATATCGCGCGGCAGCGAAAGCAGCGCGACGGCCTTCTCGTGGTCGATGGTCGATGGCGTCCAGCCTTTCGGCAGGCTCGAGCGCTTCGCTTCCTTGCCGTCACCGCGCTGGACATAGGGACCGAAGCGCCCGCTGCGTAGCGTGATCTCCTCGCCGGTATGCGGGTCCTTGCCAAGCGCCTGCGGCTCATTCGAAACCGCCGCTTCCTGGTCGCCGTTGCTTTCGGAGGAGAGCTGGCGGGTGAAGTTGCACTCCGGATAGTTCGAGCAGCCGACGAAGGCGCCGTACTTGCCGAGCTTCAGCGACAGCTTGCCGGTGCCGCAGACCTGGCAGGTGCGCGGGTCGCCGCCGTCTTCGCGCTTGGGGAAGACCAGCGGCGCCAGTTCCTCGTTCAGTGCGTCGAGCACGTTGGTGACGCGCAATTCCTTGGTTTCTTCGATCTGCGCGAAGAAATCCTTCCAAAAGTCGCGAAGCACGTCCTTCCAGTTGACCTCGCCGGCCGAGACCTGGTCGAGCTTTTCTTCGAGAGAAGCGGTGAAATCGTAGCCGACATACCGGGTGAAGAAGCTTTCCAGGAACGCTGTAACCAGCCGCCCCTTGGCCTGGGGTATGAGCTTGCGCTTGTCGTTGGTGATGTAGTCGCGGTCGAGCAGCGTCGTGACCGTCGCTGCATAGGTCGACGGCCGGCCGATGCCGAGCTCTTCCATCTTCTTGATCAGACTTGCTTCCGAGTAACGCGGCGGCGGCTCGGTGAAGTGCTGCGAGGCGTTGATCTTCTGCTTGGCGAGGTTTTCGCGCGCATTGATCTCCGGCAGGCGGCCATCCTCGTCACCGTCGTCCGTCTGTTCGCCGTCTTCCTTGGCATCCGTATAGGCGGCGATGAAGCCGTCAAAGCGGATGACGGAGCCGGTGGCACGCAGGCCAGCCTTCTGGCCACCGTTGTCGGCGGTGATTTCCGCGGTCGTGCGTTCGATCTCGGCCGACGCCATCTGGCTGGCGATGCCGCGCTTCCAGACGAGGTCGTAGAGCCTGAGCATGTCGCCATCGAGGAAGCGGCGCACCTGGTCCGGCGTGCGGTTGAAATCAGTCGGTCGGATGGCTTCGTGCGCTTCCTGGGCGTTCTTCGCCTTGGTCGAATAGAAGCGCGGCTTTTCCGGCAGGTAACGGTCGCCGAATTGGCTGGCGATCGCCTTGCGCGAGGCTTCGATCGCTTCCGGTGCCATCTGCACGCCGTCGGTACGCATATAGGTGATCAGACCGACGGTCTCGCCGCCGATGTCGACGCCTTCATAAAGCTTCTGTGCGACCTGCATGGTACGCGAAGCGGAGAAACCGAGCTTGGAGGAGGCGGCCTGCTGTAGCGTCGACGTGGTAAAGGGCGGCGACGGATTGCGCTTGACGGGCTTGGCTTCGATGCTGTCGACGACATAGGCGGCGCCGTCGAGCAGGGTCTTCAGCCGGTTGGCCTCTTCGCCGTTGCCGACAGCCCTCGGTGCGAGGCGCTTGCCATCGGCCGAGACGAGGCGAGCCTCGAACTCGTCGCCGCGCGGGGTCTTCAAGAGCGCGGAAATGTTCCAGTATTCTTCGGAGACGAAGCGCTCGATCTCGGATTCGCGGTCGCAGACAAGGCGCAGCGTAACGGACTGCACGCGGCCAGCCGAGCGGGCCCCAGGCAGCTTGCGCCAGAGCACCGGCGACAGGTTGAAGCCGACGAGGTAGTCGAGAGCGCGTCGCGCCAGATAGGCGTCGACCAGCGAGATATCGATGTCGCGCGGATGGGCGATCGCCTCGAGAACAGCCTTCTTGGTGATGGCGTTGAAAGCCACGCGCTTGACCGGCTTGTCGCCCAGCACCTTCTTCTTCTTCAGAAGATCGAGCACGTGCCAGGAAATGGCTTCGCCTTCGCGATCCGGGTCGGTTGCGAGAATGAGGCCGTCAGAGGATTTGACCGCGTCGGCAATGTCCTTCATACGCTTGGCCGAAGCGCCGTCGACCTCCCAGGACATTTCGAAGTCTTCATCCGGACGGACCGAACCGTCCTTCGCCGGAAGATCGCGCACATGGCCGAACGAAGCCAGTACCTTGTAGCCAGGGCCGAGGTACTTGTTGATCGTCTTTGCCTTGGAAGGCGACTCCACCACTACAACATTCATCGTCATTTTCTGAGACAACCGGTTCTGGTTCGGGCGTCAGCGCTGTCAGCGCCGTGTGTCGCCTTGTATCGATGCCCCGAAATGGACAGGGATTCGTGCGGGGTCAAGAGGGTTCACCCAAAATAACGACGAGAGCAGGCGATGCAATTCGCGCAAGATCGCATCGCATCTGCAATCTGCAATGGGTGCTTGATCGCTTCCTCACGGCCGCGGGGGCGCCATCGCCAGTGCTCATTCGTTTGTCGCAAGAGACACGAGCCCTCCGGCGTGGCGATCGAGCCGCCCGGCGAGATCGAGCTCCAGGAGAAGAAGGTAGACCTGTGCTGGCGAAAGCCCGGTATGCCTGACAATGTCGTCGGTTTCGACAGGCGTCAGACCAAGCGCATTGATGATGGCCGCACGGTCGCTGTCTTTGGTTGCAGCAGGCGGGCTCGGTTGCGCATGCCCCTCCGGTTCCCTGGCGCTCGGCAAGCGCAGCTCGAATTGGCTGAGCGGCGCCAATGCTTCGAGGACATCGTCCGGTGACGTCGTGACGATCGCGCCCTGCTTCAAAAGGTCGTTCGTACCGTGGCATCGGGGATCGAGCGGCGATCCCGGAACGGCAAAGACAAGGCGCCCGAAATCTGCGGCATACCGCGCGGTGATCAACGAGCCGGAACGATTGGCCGCCTCGACGACGGTCACGCCGAGGCTGACGCCGGCAATCAGCCGGTTGCGACGGGGGAAATCGCGTGCGCGCGGCTCCCAGCCGAAGGGCATCTCGCTGATTGCCAGGCCGCGGCCAGTGGTGATCGCATCCAGCAGGCCGATGTTTTCGGGCGGGTAGGGTCGATCCAGGCCACCCGCGAGTGCGGCGATCGTACCGGTTTCTAGGCTCGCCCGATGGGCGGCCGTATCGATGCCGCGGGCAAGACCCGAGGTGACGACATAGCCGGCGCGACCGGCATCGCGCGCAATCATCGCCGCGAACTTGGCACCGCTGGCCGAAGCGTTGCGTGAGCCGACAATGGCAAGCGACGGGCGGGTTGCAGCTTTGGGATCACCCTTCATGGCGAGAAGTGGGGGAGCGCCGTCGATCTGTCTCAGTGCTGAAGGATAGCCCGGCTCGCCGATACCGACAAAGACGGCGCCATGGCGTCGCGCCGCCTCCAACTCGCGTTCGGCCTCATCTACCGTCGCCACACGATAGGCTTGCTTGGTCCCTCCGCGCCGGGATAGTTCGGGAAGCGCGTCGAGTGCGTTTTCCGCGGTGCCGAAGTGGTTGATCAGATCCCTGAAGGCGATGGGGCCGACATTGTCGCTGCGGATCAGCCGCAGCCAGGAGATTTTCTGTCGTTCGGTCAGCGCCACTCCGGTTCGTTCTGCGCTGCCCTCAGACATTATCCCTTATCCCCGATCTTGCTTTCCGTGCCGGCAAGCAGCCGCTGAATGTTGGCGCGGTGCTTCACCCAGGTAATGACGGTCATCGCCGCAAAAAGCAGAGCGACTTTCCCGTTGCCTACTGCGTAAAGTAGAACCGGAATGATAGCCGTTGCAACCAGGGCGGACAATGAGGAGTAGCGGCTGATTTTCGCCATGCCGAGCCAGATGGCGGCAAAGGCAAGGACCATGGGAGGGGCGAGGCCGAGCAGGACGCCGATATAGGTGGCGACACCCTTGCCGCCCTTGAAGCCGAGCCAGACCGGATAGAGATGGCCGATGAAAGCGGCGAAGCCGGCGGCGATGCCTGCCTCGACACCCCAATGGGAGGCGATGGCTGCCGCTGCCGTGCCCTTCAGGGCATCGAGCAGCAGGGTGGCGGCCGCGAGTTTCTTGTTGCCGGTTCTCAGCACGTTGGTCGCGCCGATATTGCCCGAGCCGATCTTTCGCACGTCGCCCAGCCCCGCCATGCGGGTCAGCAGCAGTCCGAATGGAATCGAGCCGAGCAGATAGCCGAAGCCCAGGCTCAACAACGTCAGGGGCAGCCCAAGCTGCCAGGAAAATAGATCCACCGGTTCCCCTCCCGCGTGACCGCTTTGGGCTTATGCGGAATGCACAAGCTTGCCAGCAACATAGGTTTGCACAACCCGGCCGGTAAAGCGTGCATTTTCGAACGGCGTGTTCTTGGAGCGCGAAACGATCGCTTCCTTGTAGAGCACCCACGGCTCGTCGAGGTCGAGGACAGCGATATCGGCCTTGGCGCCCGGCTTGAGCGTGCCGGCATCGAGGCCGAAGACCGCCGCCGGGCGGGTCGACATGGCATCGATCAGGCGCATCAGTGGAACTTGGCCGCTGTGGTACAGGCGAAGAGCCGCCGCTGCCAGCGTTTCAAGGCCGATTGCTCCATCGGCGGCGTCGGCAAACGGCAGGCGCTTGGTGTCGACGTCCTGCGGATCATGCGAGGAGACGATGATGTCGATCGTGCCGTTGGCCAACGCCTCGGCCATGGCCATCCGATCGTCCTCGCTGCGAAGCGGTGGCGAAAGCTTGAAGAACGTGCGGTACTCGCCGATGTCGTTTTCGTTGAGCGCCAGATTGTTGATCGAGATGCCGCAGGTGACGTTCGCGCCACGTTCGCGCGCGGCGCGGATTGCCTCTGCCGATTCGGGAACCGAAATCTGTGCGGCGTGATAGGCCGCCTTCGTCAGGCCGGCGATGCGCAGGTCGCGCTCGAGCGGGATGATTTCCGATTCGCGCGGGATCCCGGCAAGGCCGAGCCAGCTTGCGAGCAGGCCCTCGTGCATGACGCCGTTGGCGCCGAGATACTTGTCGCGGGTCTCAAGCGAAATCACGGCGCCGAACTCGCGCGCATAGGTCATCGCCCGGCGCAGAACCAGCGTGTCGTGGATCGACCGCCGGCCATTGGTAAAGCACACGGCGCCGGCTTCGCGCAGCAGGCCGAATTCGGTCATCTCTTCCCCAGCCAGCCCCTTGGTCAGGGCGGCGGCGGGGTGGACATTGACCACAGCCTTGTCGCGCGCTGTCTTCTTGACGAATTCGACCAGCGCGATGTCGTCGATCACGGGGTCGGTGTCGGGCATGGCGATGAAGGTGGTGACACCACCGGCCGCTGCCGCGCGTGACGCGGACTCGAAGGTCTCGCGGTGTTCGCTGCCCGGTTCGCCGACGAAGACGCGAGCATCGACGAGGCCGGGAACGGCGGTCAAGCCGGCGCAGTCCTTAACGAAGGCGCCATCGGGTGCGCCCTGGTTCTGCGCGTCAGCCCCTGCGGCCTGGATGCGGCCGTCGTTTCCGACGATGACGGTGCCAACCTCGTCAAGGTTGCGCGAGGGGTCGACGATGCGCAGGTTTTTCAGAACGAGTGGTCTGGTCATAGGCGCGGCCCCTGGTTCTGTGAGAGAAGCAGCGTTTCCATCACCGCCATGCGCACGGCAACGCCCATCTCGACCTGCTGTTCGATCACGCTCTGCGGACCATCGGCGATTTCCGAGGCGATCTCGACACCGCGGTTCATCGGCCCGGGATGCATCACGAGCGCATCTTCCTTGGCTGCCTTCAGCTTCTCGGCGTCAAGCCCGTAATAGTGGAAGTATTCGCGCACGGAAGGCACGAAGGAGCCGGCCATGCGTTCGCGCTGCAGGCGCAGCATCATGACGACATCCGCATCCTTCAGGCCCTCAGCCATGGAGTGGAAGACCTCGACGCCCATGTCGGCGATCCCGGAAGGCAAAAGCGTCGCCGGCGCGACGACACGGACGCGCGCGCCCATCTGGTTCAGGAGCAAGATGTTGGAGCGCGCCACGCGCGAGTGCAGCACGTCGCCGCAGATCGCCACGATGATGCGCGAGAGCTTGCCCTTGGCGCGACGGATCGTCAGCGCGTCGAGCAGCGCCTGTGTCGGATGCTCGTGCTGGCCGTCGCCGGCATTGACGACCGAGCAGGAGACCTTCTGCGCCAGAAGTGCTGCGGCACCAGCGGAGGAGTGGCGCACCACCAGCACGTCCGGGTGCATGGCGTTGAGCGTCATCGCCGTGTCGATCAGCGTTTCGCCCTTCTTCACCGAGGAATTGCCAACCGACATGTTCATGACGTCGGCGCCGAGGCGTTTGCCGGCCAGCTCGAAGGAAGACTGCGTGCGGGTCGAAGCCTCGAAGAAGAGGTTGATCTGCGTCAGCCCCCGAAGCGTGGAGGTCTTCTTTTCTCTTTGACGGGAGATTTGGACGGCTTCATCGGCGCGATCGAGCAGATAGGTGATATCCTGCTCCGTGAGCCCCTTGATGCCGAGCAGGTGGCGATGCGGGAAAGTGATCATGGGCCGCCCTTGCGCTCTGGAAATGTGGTCGCTCTATAAGACCTGGCCCCCGGCACGGCAAGGCTTGGGCGGCACCGTCCGCAGAAAACTTGCAACGGCGATCCTATCTTTTTCGCGCCCCGTTCCGTGGTGGTGAAACTTGCGCTAGAACCGGCCCATGAATCAGATGAACCGGACTGAACAGAAACTCGCCGAGCTGAACCAGCCCAAGCCCTGGTCCGGTGTCAACGCCTATCGCTCCGATCCGCTCGTGGTGGACATCACATCGAGCATGAGCAAGACGCTGCGCGACGAATTCGACGTGCTCGGCCGTTACGTCACCTCGCCCGAAGCGCAGGAACTGGCGCGCATGGCGAATGAAGGTCCGCCGAAGCTGAAGACTCATGGTCCGCGCGGTGAGCGTCTCGACGTTGTCGAGTTCCACCCGGCCTGGCACGCGCTGATGCGCCGCTCGATGTCATCGGGCCTGCATGCGTCGGCATGGGAAAACCTGGCTGACGAGCGCAACCAGTCGCACAAGACACGCGCCATCCGCTTCTACCTGACGGCGCAGCTCGAATGCGGACACCTTTGCCCGCTGACGATGACCAGCGCATCGCTGGCCGCGATCACCGCGTCGCCGGCAGTGCAAAAGGAATGGGCGCCGAAGATCCTGTCGCGCAAGTACGATTCGACGAACCGTCCCTGGATGCAGAAGTCGGCGGTCACCGTCGGTATGGGCATGACGGAGAAACAGGGCGGCACCGACGTGCGCGCCAACACCTCGACCGCGGAACGAGTGGGCGAGGGCATTTATCGGCTGAATGGCCACAAGTGGTTCATGTCGGCGCCGATGAGCGACGCCTTCGTGATGCTGGCGCAGACCCGCGACGGCCTTGGCTGTTTCCTCGTGCCGCGTCTTCTGGAAGACGGCAGCGCCAATGGCCTGCGCTTCCAGCGGTTGAAAGACAAGATCGGCAACCGCTCCAATGCATCTTCGGAGGTCGAGTTCTCCGACACGTTCGGCTTCGTCCTTGGCGCGCCGGACGCCGGGATCAGGACGATCCTCGACATGGTGACGCTGACGCGCCTCGACTGTGCGCTCGCGTCTGCAGGCATGATGCGGGCCTCGCTCGCCGAAGCCGTGCACCACACCCGCGGCCGCAAGGTCTTCGGCAAACCGCTGGTGAGCCAGCCGATGATGACGCGGGTGCTGGCCGACATGGCGCTTGATGTGGCCGCGGCGAGTGCGCTGTCGTTCCGCTTGGCCGAGGCCTTCGACAAGGCGCGCAACAGTTCGGAAGACGCGGCGTACGCGCGGATCATGACACCCGTTGCGAAATATTGGGCCTGCAAGATCGCTCCGGCGCTGATCTATGAGGCGATGGAGTGCCTTGGCGGCAACGGCTATGTGGAGGAGCGGGCACTGGCTCGCCACTACCGCGAGGCGCCGGTCAACGCCATCTGGGAAGGGTCCGGCAACGTCATGGCGCTGGACGTGCTTCGCGTGCTCGCCAAGGGCAAGGACTTCTTCGAGCAGCTCTTCGTGGTCCTGGCGCGCGATCTCGGGCCGTCCGGCCGCAAGACGATCGACGTGCTGCGCGCGGCCATGTCGCTTTGCGAACGCGACGAGGGGGCTGCACGCATGCTGGTCGAGCAACTGGCGCTCGCAGGGGCTGCCGCCGAGCTCTATCGTCTCGGTGCCGGCCGCATCGCCGATGCCTTCCTAGAATCGCGTCTGGCTGCCGGATGGCGCTCGACCTACGGCATGCTCGATTCGCGCTTCGATTCCGCCTACATCCTCGATCTTCTCTATCCCCCTGCGGCGTAAGCCGTCAGGTCCTGCGGCCTCGGCCGTCAGGTCTCCGCGCACATGTTTTCAGCCCCCTGCGACATACGTCGTCAGGTCCCTGCGACATAAGTCGTCAGGTGGAGGACGAGCGGGATCGTGAAGAACGAGACGACCGTCTGGACCGTCGCGACCGCCGAATAGAGCTCGGCGTCGCCGTCCATCTGTTTGGCCAGCAGATAACCGTTCATCGCCGTCGGTACGGCCGCGCCCAGCGCGATGACCAGCAGGGCGTCGCCGCGAATGCCGAGCAGATAGCTCGCACTCACCATGAAGACCGGCATGACGATCAGCTTGAGGAAGACCGCGAGCAGCGCCGTCGCGCTCGGTTTCAATGCGTCGGAAGCGTGCAAACCTGCGCCGACCATCACCAGCCCGAGGCTGAGCGAGGCGCTTGCCAGCATGTCGATCGTGGCCATCACCGGGCCGTAGACCTTCAGTCCGATCAAGTTGACGAGAATGCCGAGCACCGAGGCGACGATCAGCGGATTGGTGACGATCTTTGCGAAGAAGCGCCTGAAGTCACGGTTGCCCCCGCCGAACCAGACCAGCACGCCGATATTGTAGAGGTTGATTGGGATGATAACGAGCGTCATCACCAGCGCGGTCAGCGTCAGGCCGATCGGGCCATAGAGTTTCTGCGCGATCGCCAGCGCCATGAAGCCGTTCCAGCGGGTCGCCGTCTGGAAGACCGAGGTGAACGAGGCGCCGGACACCTGCCGGTCCCGGAGGACTGGCCAGAGGAGCAGAACAAGGGCCGACATCAGGCTGATGCTGCCGATCGTCGCGATCGCCGTCGCGTCGGCCTTTAATCCGGCAAAATCTGCCTGGGCGAGTGTGGAAAACAGGAGGGCAGGGAACAGGATGAAGTAGCCAAACTGCTCGAGCCCGAGCCAAAGGCTCCGGTCGACGAATGTCGAGTGCTTGAGCCAGGCGCCAAGCAGAACCAGCAGGAAGATGGGGAGGATGCTTTCGAAGACGACGGTCATGGGGGAGGGCCTGCCTAGGAGAGGGATATCGCTACCCGAAATTTGCAAAGACCGGAATGGGCTTGCCGACTGGTGCAGAAAGATCAGGGCACGGCCGCATTCAGGGACGCGAAAATCTCAGCCCTGTGAAAATTAACCTTAACAAATGGTTTACGTTGCGCGCCTTGCCCGTAGGGGCGAAATTGACCAGGAATTTCAACAGATCCGGAATGGAGCGGTTCGGTGAGAACTGGTCTTTTGATCATCATGATGATGTTTTTTGCCGGACTGGCGCTGGATATTGCGGTCCCGACGATGGTCCTGCTCGCCTTGTTGCTGGCAGACCGCGCCATATATCCGCTAGTCCATCGCCGCATTTCGGAAAGGGGAGCCGCATGAAGTGGTTTCTGATCCTTTGGGCCTGCCCGGTCATGTTTCTCACCTCGTGGTATGGTCTGTCCTACTACGACATGAGCTTCGGCTTCTTCATGCTGACGCGGCAGACCCATGATCTCGTGTTCCAGGTCTACGGCAATGTCCTTGGCATTCCGCCAGAGACGATCCCGCCGCTCGTCGCCCGAGCGATCATCTTCGACAGTTTTGTGGTCTTTGCCATTATCGGCTTTCGCAAGCGCCGTCAGATCGCGGCCTGGTATCGCCGTCGTTTCGGTGCCGGCGTAACTCAGTCCGAAAGGGCGTCCCTCGCGAGCGACGCCAGCCTGTCGAGCGCCCCCTGAAGAATGAAGGAGGCGGCGGCCGAATCGATGCGCTCGGCCCGCTTCCGTCGCGACACGTCCATCTCGATCAACACGCGCTCGGCCGCAACGGTCGAAAGCCTCTCATCCCAGAAGATGAAAGGCAGCGGCGTCTTTTGCTCCATGTTGCGCACGAAGGCGCGGGTCGCCTGACAACGCGGTCCCTCGCTGCCGTCCATGTTGACGGGCAGGCCGATGACGAAGGCTGCGACCTTTTCTTTTTCCGCCGCTGCCAGCAGCGCTTCGGCGTCCACCCCGAACTTGACCCGGCGGATGACCTCGCGGGGTGTCGCGAACCGGCGGCCGAGATCGGAGACCGAAAGACCGATCGTCTTGGTGCCGAGGTCGAGCCCGGCGATCGCCTGGTTCTTCTGAAGCTGGGATGCCAGCTCTTCGATGGTGAGAATTGCCATGTCAGTGTCGATTCGATCTTTGCGCAGAGAGATGTCTGATCCATATGCTGTTCCGACACGCAAATCATCAGGGAGATCGTCATGAAGATCAAATGGCTCGGTCATGCCGCCTTTCACATCGAAACGGCAAAGTCCAGAATCCTCATCGACCCCTTCTTCACCGGCAACCCCGCCTTTAAGGACGAGGAGCGCAGAGATGCGACCGCCGGGCTCACCCACATCCTGCTGACCCATGGTCATGGCGACCATGTCGGCGATACGATCGCGATCGCCAAGGAGACGGGTGCGACCGTCGTCGCCAATGCCGATCTCGCTGCCTGGCTTGCGCGGCATGGGGTGAAAGCATTGGAGATGGGCAATACGGGCGGCACCATCAATCTTGGGGCGTTTTCAACGACCTTCGTCAACGCGCTCCATTCCTCGGCGCAACTCACCGAGGACGGCGTTTCCCATTCGCTCGGCAATGCCAATGGCCTGGTGCTGCATTTCGAGGACGAGCCGACGCTCTACCACATGGGTGATACGGACATCTTTTCCGACATGGCGCTGATCAACGAATTGCACGAGCCGGCGATCGGCATCGTGCCGATCGGCGATCGTTTCACCATGGGCGGCGCGGTGGCGGCACTTGCCTGCCAGCGCTTTTTCAAGTTCTCGACCGCGATCCCCTGCCATTATGGCTCGTTCCCGATCATTGACCAGACGCCCGAGACCTTCGTTGCCGGCATGGAAAGTGCATCGACCAATGTTGCGACGCCGCACGTCGGCGGCGTCGTCGAGGTCTGATGTCGCGCCGGACCTTTTGACGAGAGGCCCGGTGCTCCGGCAATTCCCCCGTTGCGTGGCTCGCCGTGCGCCATTATAGCGGGGGAAGTTCCAGTTACCGGAGACGATCATGTCCGTAGACCTTGCCACCGTGAAGCGCGTCGCGCGCCTTGCCCGTATCGCCGTCAGCGAAGAGGAAGCCGAGCGGATGATGGGCGAGCTCAATGGCATCCTTGGTTTTGTCGAGCAGCTCTCCGAAGTTAATGTCGATGGCGTCGAGCCGATGACCTCGGTCACGCCGATGGAGATGAAGAAGCGGACGGATAGCGTGTCGGACGGGAACAAGGCAGACGATATCGTTGCCAATGCGCCGAATTCCGATCGCAATTTCTTCCTCGTTCCGAAGGTGGTCGAATAACCCGCCCGCCTGCCGCCCCGACGTTCCCGATTGCGAAAGCCCGATTTCATCATGACCGACCTGACCAGCCTCACGATTGCCGAAGCCCGCGCGAAACTCGCCGCCAAGGAAATCACCGCCGTCGAATTGACGGACGCCTATATCGGCGCGATCGATGCCGCCAATGACGCGATCAATGCCTACATCGCGGTGACGCCGGACAAGGCGCGCGAGATGGCCAAGGCCTCGGATGCGCGCATCGCCGCCGGCAAGGCTGGTGCGCTCGAAGGCATCCCGCTCGGCATCAAGGACCTCTTCGGCACCGAGGGCGTGCACACGCAGGCCTGCAGCCACATCCTCGACGGTTTTGCACCGCGCTACGAATCGACCGTGACCCAGAACCTCTGGAACGACGGCGCCGTCATGCTCGGAAAGCTGAACATGGACGAATTCGCCATGGGTTCGTCGAACGAGACCTCCTACTACGGCGCCGTGAAGAACCCCTGGCGCGCCAAGGGCTCTAATCTGGACCTCGTTCCGGGTGGTTCGTCCGGCGGTTCTGCCGCGGCCGTCGCCGCGCATCTGTGCGCCGGCGCCACGGCTACCGACACCGGCGGCTCCATCCGTCAGCCTGCCGCCTTCACCGGTACCGTCGGCATCAAGCCGACCTATGGTCGCTGCTCGCGCTGGGGCGTCGTCGCCTTCGCCTCGTCGCTCGACCAGGCCGGCCCGATTGCCCGCGACGTGCGCGATGCCGCAATCCTCCTGAAGTCGATGGCAAGCGTTGACACCAAGGATACGACCTCGGTCGATCTGCCGGTTCCGGACTACGAAGCCTCGATCGGCAAGTCGCTCAAGGGCATGAAGATCGGCATTCCCCGGGAATACCGCGTCGACGGCATGCCCGAGGAGATCGAGGCGCTCTGGCAGCAGGGCATCGCCTGGCTGAAGGACGCCGGCGCCGAGATCGTCGACATCACCCTGCCGCACACGAAATACGCCTTGCCGGCCTACTACATCGTCGCGCCGGCCGAGGCTTCCTCGAACCTTGCCCGTTACGATGGCGTGCGCTATGGCCTGCGCGTCGACGGCAAGGACATCGTAGACATGTACGAAAAGACGCGTGCCGCCGGCTTCGGCCAGGAGGTTAAGCGCCGCATCATGATCGGCACCTACGTGCTTTCGGCTGGCTACTACGACGCCTACTATCTGCAGGCGCAGAAGGTCCGTACGCTGATCAAGCGCGACTTCGAACTGGCCTTCCATGCCGGCGTCGATGCGATCCTCACGCCGGCCACGCCGTCGTCCGCCTTCGGTATCGCCGACGAGGACCTGGCATCCGATCCGGTCAAGATGTACCTGAACGACATCTTCACGGTCACCGTGAACATGGCCGGTCTCCCGGGCATCGCCGTTCCGGGCGGCCTCGACCACAAGGGTCTGCCGCTCGGCCTGCAACTGATCGGCAAGCCGTTCGAGGAAGAGACGCTGTTCAAGACGGCGCACGTCATCGAGCAGGCGGCCGGTCGCTTCACGCCCACCAAGTGGTGGTAAGATTTTGATGGCGGTGCCGGTCACGCACCGCCACAGTTTCTGAAGGCGATCAGCCACTCTCGTCGCGGAAGGAGCCCGCGTCATGCCCTTCATCCGCCATGCCCGCGCCGGCGATGTCGACCGGCTGACGGCGATCGGTCTCGCCGCTTGGCAATCCGCGATTGCCGGTCTTGCCGACGGCGAGCGAATGCGGCGTGTGGCAGAAGCCTCGTTTTATCGTTTTCTGTCCGATCACTGGTTGTGCGTTGTGCTCATCGAAGCCGAAGGCGGTATCCGCGGTTGGGTGGCGCGCGAGGACTTCGATAACGCGATCTCCGACCTGTGGATCGAGCCGGCGGCTCAGGGCAGGGGCTTCGGCGCGTTGCTGCTCGGTGAAATCGAACAGCGCATCGTTGCGGACGGGTTTGATATTGCCACCACCAAGACGCATGCGCGCAACGACCAGGCTGTGACCTTCTTCCGCAACCGAGGCTACGGGGTGAGCTGGCTTTCCACCGCCTATGCGCCGCAACTCGACGGTGATGTCGAGTTCATCGGCCTGAGCAAAGTCCTCATCGCGCAAGACTAGAACCGCCGACGCAACGCGCATCCGTGCATGGCTGCCATCCGGAAAGGGCTCTGGCCCATTCACGCCTCATTCATTAGGGCCATGAAATATGGGTCGACGTAGTGTGAGGGGGACGCTTGTTGCAAATGCTGGAGAAGACGGTCGTACGGCCGTTGGTTCTGAAACCCTTCCATCATTCGTGTTGGATTACCGCCCTCGGGGTGATCGTCTTCATCGCCTGTGTGCTTGGTATCCTGAGCCGCCCGGTTGGCATGCTGGCTTCCATCTGGCCGGCGAATGCGATCCTTCTCGGTCTTCTGATCAGAAATCCGTCGCTTGCCAGCCCGGCCGGCTGGTTGACCGCGGCATTTGCCTATGTGCTCGCCGATCTGGCGACCGGAGCGAACCTCAACCAGGCTCTCGCCCTGAACGCTGCCAACATGGCCGGCGTGGTCATCGGTTTCTTGCTCTTCAGACGCTTTTCCGCCGAGCATCGCCATTTGCGCCGAGCCCGCTCGGTACTTTACATGTTCGCAGCCTCCTCGCTGGCGGCGACAGGCGCCTCGCTCGTGGGCGCATTCGCCGTTCGCCTGTCGTTCGGTACAGCCGTGCCGGAGGCCTTCGTGGCGTGGCTTACGACGGAGCTGGTCAACTATGTGGTTCTGCTTCCAGTCTTCCTGACGGCACCACATCCTGACGACAATGGGCAGTCCCTATTTACGGCGACGACGGCGGTTCCCAGTAGTGCTTGGCCGTTCCTTTCCCTGGTCGTTTCGTGCGGCGCCGCGCTCGCCATCGGTGGACCCGGCGCATTCGCCTTTCCGGTGCCGGCGCTCCTTTGGTGTGCCCTGAGTTACGGTCTCTTCCCGGTGACCGTATTGACCGCAATCGTCTGTGTCTTGACGCAGATTGCCGTTGCATCCGGTGCGCTGCGCCTTGGCGTCAGTGGCGTAGCCGAGGCGACGTTGACGTCGACGCGGCTCGGAACCACGCTTCTCGCGCTCTGTCCCCTGACGGTTGCCAGCGTCGATGCCGCCCGTCGGGCGCTGATCGGGCGTCTCTCCCACGCCGTTGACTACGATTATCTCACCCAATGCCTGGCGCGTGCAGCCTTCATGGCGCGAGCAGCGGCATTGGTCGCAGCGCCAGCGGTCAGGAAAGGCGGGACGGTCGTGATGATGCTCGATATCGACCGTTTCAAGGTGATCAACGACACCTACGGCCATGCCGCCGGAGATCGCGTACTGATCGCCGTCGCTCGTGCCGTGCGAGCGGTGCTTCGGTCCGACGATCTCGTCGGTCGGCTCGGTGGCGAGGAGTTCGCTGTCGTGCTGGGGCGACAAACTCGGACTGACGCGCTCAAGGTGGCCGAGCGACTGCTCGAGGCCGTGCGCACACTCGAGATCGATCTGGACGACGGACTCAAGCTCGCTGTCACGATCAGCATCGGCACTGCTGAAGTTTCCGCTCACAACGTCGGCCTTGACGGATTGCTGCTCGCTGCGGACCGCGCCCTCTACCAGGCAAAGGACGCCGGGCGCGATTGCGTGCGGTGCGCTGTTTCCGGTGTTTGACGCGAGGTGAGGCTTCTCGGCGCTTCACCCCGCGTGAAGCGCCGACGATGCCGGGCACCATTCGATGCCCGGTATCGCCGTTTCAGCCGCTCAGCGGTTGTTGAGTTCGGAGCGCACCAGCTGCAAACCGCGTTCCGTGATGCGATAGGGCTTGCCGCCGGAAGACGAGATTGCCTTCTTGCGCTTCAGTTTGCGGAAAAGCTCCAGGTCGAATCCGGGGTAGACCCAGCCGTCACGGGTGAAGCAGCGGATCTCGGCGATCGCTTTGCTTTCGCGGATGATTTCGATGCGGCCGCCCTGGGCCAAATGATGAAGAATGCGCTGTTCAGCGCGCGAGATGTCCATGTCTGAATGTTCCGGAAAAGCGTTCCGAAGAACGCAGGAAAACGTTCCGCAAATCACAGGGAAAGCGGGGTGACGTTTCCGGCCCGTGCGCGCAATCAAGGGGACTGCGCGGACGGGCTTTACCGGGACTCAGGCGAAGAAGTGAACATCAAAACTCCAGAAAGACCCTGCTTTCCTAGAAGACGCTCGCGAGGACGTCAAGGTGTCCGTGCAACGCCAGGGTGCCGATCACGACCGCTGCCACCTGAAAAACGATGATGAGCGCCAGCCGGGTTCGGAAAGGTTCCTTGCGCGTCTTGTGGCGAAATATGTGCCGGGCCGCCATCGCCCCTGGACTTCCTCCCAGAAAAGCGACCGTCAGCAGCGTCTGTTCGCTGATACGCCAACGGCCCGCGCGCGCCGCCCGCTTGTCGAACCATAACAGCCCAAAGCTCAAGATGTTGATGTAGGCTGCGTACAGTACGAGTGCGGTGGCGGTCGGCATCCGCAAATCTTGGCGTAAGGGTGCTAAGCGATGGTTAAGCGGCGCGTCGTATTCGCGCTTGCCCGGAGATGAGGCCAGATGACGCCGAACAACTTGCACCGGCGGACCAATTGTTCTACCGAGAAACCAAGAATTCAGGCTTCAAAGAAGAGCATGATATGAGCATTGTCGACGTCCGCACCCCCGATCCGAAACGCTTCATCCCCGGCGCCACCGGCGACTGGGAGGTCATCATCGGCATGGAAGTCCATGCCCAGGTGCTGTCCAATTCGAAGCTGTTCTCGGGTGCCTCGACCGAGTTCGGCAATGCGCCGAACGCGAACGTGTCGCTCGTCGACGCTGCCATGCCCGGAATGCTGCCGGTCATCAACGAGGAATGCGTGAAGCAGGCGGTGCGCACCGGCCTCGGTCTCAAGGCCGTGATCAACAATCGCTCGATCTTCGACCGCAAGAACTATTTCTATCCGGACCTGCCGCAGGGCTACCAGATCTCGCAGTTCAAGGATCCAATCGTCGGTGAGGGCAAGATCATCATTTCGATCGGCCCGGACCGCCAGGGTCAGTTCGAGGATGTCGAGATCGGCATCGAGCGCCTGCATCTCGAGCAGGACGCCGGCAAGTCGATGCACGACCAGCATCCGTCCATGTCCTATGTCGATCTCAACCGCTCGGGCGTGGCACTGATGGAGATCGTCTCCAAGCCGGACATGCGTTCTTCGGATGAGGCCAAGGCCTATATGACGAAGCTGCGTTCGATCGTGCGCTATCTCGGTACCTGCGACGGCAACATGGACGAAGGCTCCATGCGCGCCGACGTCAACGTCTCGGTCCGTCGTCCGGGCGAAGGCTTTGGCACGCGCTGCGAGATCAAGAACGTCAACTCGATCCGTTTCATCGGCCAGGCGATCGAATACGAGGCGCGCCGCCAGATCGGCATCCTCGAAGATGGTGGCTCCATCGATCAGGAAACCCGCCTGTTCGACCCGAACAAGGGCGAGACCCGCTCGATGCGCTCCAAGGAAGACGCGCACGATTACCGCTATTTCCCGGATCCGGACTTGCTGCCGTTGGAATTCGACGATGCCTTCGTCGAGGCGCTGAAGGTCGACCTGCCGGAATTGCCCGACGACAAGAAGGACCGGTTCGTTCGCGACCTCGGCCTTTCGGTCTACGATGCCTCGGTGCTTGTCTCCGAGAAGTCGATCGCCGACTATTTCGAAGCGGTTGCCGAAGGGCGCGACGGCAAGATTGCCGCCAACTGGGTCATCAACGACTTGCTCGGCGCCTTGAACAAAGCCGGCAAAGCCATTGAAGAGACTCCCGTTTCGCCAGCCCAACTCGGCGGCATCATCGATCTCATCAAGGCCGAGACCATCTCCGGCAAGATCGCCAAGGATCTCTTCGAGATCATCTGGAACGAAGGTGGCGACCCGGCCGAGATCGTCGAAGCCCGCGGCATGAAGCAGGTGACGGACACTGGCGCCATCGAAAAGGCCGTCGACGAGATCATCGCCGCCAACCCGGACCAGGTTGCCAAGGTACAGGCCAAGCCTTCGCTTGCCGGCTGGTTCGTAGGGCAGGTGATGAAGGCGACCGGCGGCAAGGCCAACCCGCAGGCCGTGCAGGCCCTGGTCAAGGCCAAGCTCGGCATCGAGGAATAAACGATGTTCTTCGTACGGACGGCCAGTGAGCGTGATCTTGAAAAGGTTCGCGCCCTGCTGGTCGAAACGTGGCATGCGACGTACGACACCTTCTATGGGGTCGAGAAGGTCAACGAACTGACGGAGCGCTGGCATTCGCTGCCGGCGCTGAAAGCGCGGGTCGCGCGCAAGAACGCCGAGTTCCTTGTCGCAGACGATGGTCGCCAGATCGGCGGCATGGGTTTTGCTGCCATGTCCGACACGCAGGCCAAGACCGCCGTGCTGCATCAGCTCTACGTGTTGCCGAAGTTCCAGCGGCAGGGTATCGGCCGCGATATCTTCGCCGAGCTCGAGACCTGTTTCCCGGATGCCGAGCGCATGCGCGTCGAAGTGGAGCCGCAAAACCTGCACGCGCTTGCTTTCTATCGGGCACATGGCTTCGCCGAGGCTGGTGAGACGGCCAATTGCGGTGACGAGCAGTCCGGACTGCCGGCGATCATCCTTGAGAAGCAGCTTCTCGGTTAGTCGCTTTCCTCAGCCGACACCCAGTCCTGGCGCCTGTGGAAAACCCGGAAGGCGCCGGACTGTCATCAAGTTGTTGCCTCCCGATGTTTGGTCCGCTGCCGATGAACGATGTGAGCAGGGGAACCATGGACGCGACAACCGAACTCTTGATCCGTAAGGCTGAGCGCGAGGACCTGCCCGCTATTGTTGCGATTTTCGCCGGTGATCCGCTCGGCGGGCATGGCGACACGACCGATCCGGCCGCCTTCGGCGACTATGTCGCCGCTTTCGAGAAGATCACTGCGTCGTCGCTGCAAACGCTTTACGTGGCAGTTCTCGGCGAGGAAGTTGTCGGCACTTTTCAGACGGCGCTGCATACATCGCTTTCGGGTCGCGGTAGCTCGAGCCTGATCGTCGAAGCGGTTCAGACCCGCGAGGATATGCGCGGCCGTGGGATCGGCGAACGCATGATGCGCCACGCGATCGCCGAGGCGCGGGAACGAGGGGCAAAGAAGGTCCGGCTGACATCCAATGCGATGCGTAGCGACGCGCACCGCTTCTATGAGCGGCTTGGCTTCATGCGCAGTCATTTCGGCTTTGTCATGCCGTTGAAATGACGGCCTTTGCCTCGGAATCACTGGACAAGCCATGAGCGGCGGGGCATAAGCGGGAACATAGTTTTGGTATCTGGCCGCCTTCCCAACGGCCGGTCAAGGACGGCATCCATGAAGCTCCTGCTGCAGATTTTCACCTGGTGGAACGAACAGACGATCGGAACGCGCTTTCACACCTGGCGCCACGGTCAACGAGTCGGTCAAGACGAACTTGGCAATGTCTACTACCAGGGCGGCAAGGATTCCGAAGGCCGCACCCGCCGCTGGGTGATCTATAACGGCTACGCCGAAGCCTCCGCCATTCCGGCCGGCTGGCACGGCTGGATGCATCACCGGACCGACGTGTCGCCGGCCGACGAGAAGTACACGCCGCGCGAATGGCAGAAGCCACATCGTGCGAACCCGACCGGCACGGCCAACGCCTACCGTCCGCAGGGATCGATCGCAGCCACCGGCAAGCGCCCGCGCGTAACCGGCGACTACGACGCCTGGACGCCGGGTTCCTGAGAAAACTCTCTTCAGCGACGACGACGGGCCGCGGAATAGGTTCCTCGATCACGGCGCGGCCACAATTGATGGTTAGCGCCTGAAATCCATCGACGACGAACAGGGCACGCGGGAGACAGGCGACAATGGCAGGTTCTGATCTGCGCAAAGCAATCGGCCAAGGAGCACGGCGGTTGGGCTTGTCCCTGCTTGCCGCTTTGCCGCTGATTGCCTCGACGGAAGCCGTTGACGCGGCGCGCCTCTCCAATGCTGTTGCAGTCTTCTCCGGCATCGACAAGATCACCGGACGGATCACCACCTTCGACGTCTATATCGGCGAGACGGTCCAGTTCGGCGCACTCCAGGTGACGCCACGCGTCTGCTACAGCCGCGATGATACCGAAGCGCAAAAGATCACGACCTTCGTCGAGGTCGAGGAAATCACGCTCGACCGCAAGATCCGCCGCATCTTTACGGGCTGGATGTTTGCCGACAGCCCGGGCCTGAACGCTGTGGAACATCCGGTCTATGACGTCTGGCTGCAGTCCTGCAAAGCGACGTCCGATCTGCCGCCGCCGGATACCGCGGCGAAGCAGTAGTTCGCCAGGCTGCCGAACATGAGGGCGGCAGCCTAAGTTAATCCAACATACCGATCATCACCCTGGCGCTATGCGCTCGGCGGTTCCTTGCGGCCAAACAGGCCCTTGAAGAAACGCATGACGGCAGCGCCTGCAATCACGATCAGTACGCCGCCTTTTTTCAGAAAGGCCAGAGCAACAGCAAGCAAGCCGGCCTTGGCGGCGACCTTGGCGCCGGCGCCTGCGGCAATAAGGCCGGCCATTCCGTAGGCCGCGACTGTGTCGCCTTCCTTAAAGTCTGCGTAGGCCTGCCCGGCATCGAACTGCACCATGCCGGTCACACCCGGCAGTCCAGACTTGATCTCGTCGAGCTGGTCGATCCCCGAAATGAAGTTCATCTGCAACACGCCTTCTCTACTGAGAATGCGAACCGAGTAGTTCAGAGTGTGGGGCCCATTCGGATCCTTGCCGAAAATCAGGTCACGCGCCCAGTGCATCGTGTGCGTCCCCAGATCGTAATGAGGAGGGGACGCCCAGCCGACCAAAGTAATGGGATCGTAGCCCTGCTTTTCGCGCTCGATGTTGTTTTCGGCAGAAGCTTCCTTCAACTGTGCCAGCAGTTCGGTAAAATCGGTTGTCAGCGCATCCGCGTCCGAGACGTAGCCATCCTTCAGATAGTCGATGGCCGATCCCCAGGCCTTGTCGGAGTCCGGCGCGTATTTGGCCGGAAATACCATGCCGAGATAGCCCTCGGCAGAGCCGGGAGGGTTGCCCCATAGGTCGACGAGAACCTTCTTGGTGTCGGCAGGGTCCAGGAAATAGAAACCCGCGGGGATATCAAGCTGCGCATGGGCAGCAGACAAAGAGACCTTGCCCTGCTTGAAATCGAGTGACCCGACGATTGTCGAATACTCAGGAGGCAGGTTCGGTTCGCTGCCGAACATCTCGCGATATGTCTTTGCTTCCGCAACCGTGCAGGAAGCCATGAAAACCGACAATGCCAATATAAACTTGTTCATCCACGTGCCCTCGAAAACGTTCGGACTGTGGATGAACACAGGAGCGAAGTACATCTCCAGGTGGAGATATCCAACGAAGAGTATCTAGAAGGAAAGGTCTGGCGAGTTCATCGCGTTGCCGAGCATGATCTCGTACTCGGCCTTCGGAACGTCGACCGCTCCGAAGGATTTCAGATGCTCGGTCGTGAACTGGGTGTCCAGCAACTCGAAGCCTCGGGTGCGCAGGCGCTCGACCAGATGCACAAGGCAGATCTTTGAGGCGTCGGTGCGACGTGAGAACATGCTTTCGCCGAAGAATGCCGAGCCGAGCGAGACACCGTAGAGGCCGCCGACCAACATATCGTCTTCCCAGGCTTCGACGCTGTGGGCGTAGCCCATGGTGTGCAGCGTTGCGTAGAGGGTACGGATCTTGTTGTTGATCCAGGTCGTCGGGCGGTCAGGGGCCGGGGCGGCACAGCCTTCCATCACCGCCTCGAAGGCGGTGTTGAAGCGGATGTCGAAAGGTTTTCGGCGGATCGTCTTGGCGAGGCTACGGGAGACGTGAAAGTCCTCGAGCGGGATAACGCCGCGAATTTCGGGCTCGACCCAGAAAAGCTCCGGATCATCGGCCGAATCGGCCATCGGGAACAGGCCGATCGAATAGGCGCGCAGCAGCATGTCCGGAGTAATGTCGGGCTGCTTGCTGCGCGTCCCTTTCAATGTACGGTCCTTACTCGGACGTGGCGGCCAGATGCTTTTCCAGCCAATGGATATCGTAGTCGCCGTTGGCAATATCCTGATTATTGATCAGGTCCTGGAACAACGGAAGCGTGGTCTTGATGCCGTCGATGACAAATTCATCGAGCACGCGGCGCAGACGCATCATGCACTCGACGCGGGTGCGCCCGTGCACGATCAGCTTGCCGATCAGGCTGTCGTAATAGGGCGGGATGCGGTAGCCCTGATAGGCGCCCGAATCGACGCGTACGCCAAGACCGCCCGGAGCGTGGAAATGCGTGATCGTGCCCGGGGAGGGGACGAAGGTGCGCGGATCCTCGGCGTTGATACGGCACTCGATGGCGTGTCCGGAGAACACGATATCTTCCTGCTTGACCGAAAGACCGCCGCCGGAAGCGACGCGGATCTGCTCGTGCACGAGATCGATACCGGTGATCGCCTCGGTGATCGGATGCTCGACCTGAAGACGGGTGTTCATTTCGATGAAATAGAACTCGCCGTTTTCGTAGAGGAACTCGATCGTGCCGGCGCCGCGATACTTCAGCTTCTTCATCGCTTCGGCGCAGATCTGGCCGATCTTCATGCGCTGATCGACATTGAGGGCCGGGGAGTTTGCTTCTTCCCAAACCTTCTGGTGACGACGCTGCAGCGAGCAATCGCGTTCGCCGAGGTGCACCGCATTGCCGGCGCCATCGCCGACGATCTGGACTTCGATGTGGCGCGGCTTGCCGAGGTACTTTTCCATGTAGACGGCGTCGTTGCCGAAGGCCGCAAGGGCCTCGGAACGCGCAGTCGCGACAGCTTCCTCGAGGTCGGCTTCGCTGCGGGCGACTTTCATGCCGCGGCCACCGCCGCCGGCGGTCGCCTTGATCAGCACGGGGAAGCCGATCTTGCGGGCGACTTCAAGCGCGTTCTCCGGCTTTACCTCGCCGTCGGAGCCCGGAACGACCGGGATACCAAGTTCCTGCGCCGTCTTCTTGGCGGTGATCTTGTCACCCATGATGCGGATGTGTTCCGCAGTCGGGCCGATGAAGGTGATGTCGTGCGCTTCGAGGATTTCGGCGAACTTGGCGTTTTCCGACAGGAAGCCGTAGCCGGGATGCACGGCGTCGGCACCGGTGATTTCGCAGGCGGCGACGATCTGGTGAATGTTCAGATAGCTATCGCGCGAAGGTGGCGGGCCGATGCAGACGCTCTCGTCGGCGAGGCGCACATGCATGGCGTCGGCGTCGGCCGTAGAATGAACGGCAACCGTGGCAATGCCGAGCTCCTTGCAGGCGCGCAGCACGCGAAGGGCGATTTCGCCGCGATTGGCAATGAGAATTTTCGAGATCATCGCCGCGCCGCCTTATTCGATTACGATCAGCGGTTCGCCATATTCGACGGGGGCTGCGTCCTGGACGAAGATTTCGGTGACCTTGCCCGAGCGCGGAGCCGGGATCTGGTTCATCGTCTTCATCGCCTCGATGATCAGGATCGTCTGGCCTTCCTTGACGGTGGCGCCGACTTCAACGAAGGGGCGGGCGCCCGGGGCCGGAGACAGATACGCCGTGCCGACCATCGGTGCGGTGACGGCGTTCTTCGATGCGCGGGCGCTCTCAGCGGCCGGGGCGGCGACAGCGTTCGCCGGGGCGGCTGCAGCGACAGGGAGCTGATAGGCCGGCATCTGCGGCATGGCCATCGGCATTGCCACCGGCGTACCGTTGCGCGAGACGCGAATGCGCAGGTCGTCCTGCTCGACTTCGATCTCGGTCAGATCGGTGTCCTTGAGAATGTTGGCGAGATCGCGGATCAGCGCCTGGTCGATACCTGGTTTCTTGTCAGCCATGAATATGAGCCTCTTGTGTTCTTTTTATTTCGACGGATTTGTCAGGTTCTTTAGCGCATGCAGCGCAAGAATGTAACTCTGCGCGCCGAAGCCGCAGATGACGCCTTTGACAGCCGGTGCGATCATCGACTTGTGACGGAATTCCTCGCGCGCATGAATGTTCGAGAGGTGGAGCTCGACGACCGGAATGCCGATGGCGCGGATGGCGTCGTGAAGGGCGATCGACGTGTGGCCGTATGCTGCCGGATTGATCGCTACCCCGGCGGCGATGCTTCCGGCTTCATGCAGCCAGTCGACCAGCGTGCCCTCGTGGTTCGATTGGCGAAAATCGACCTCGAGGCCGAGCGCCTTGCCCTCCGCCTTGCACATGGCCTCGATATCGGCGAGCGTGTGGCCGCCATAAATACCCGGTTCGCGCTTGCCCAGCGCATTCAGGTTGGGGCCGTTCAGCACGAAAATGGTCGATGGCATAAGGGATTCCGGTCCGGTGATGGAGGGTTACCTATAGACTGATGGTCCCGCGAGGAAAAGCCCTTTGGGCCCCCGCGGGATTTGTCCACAGTCATGGGAAGGTTTGTCAGCAGGCGGTCTTGCCGCATTCGCGCATATTGGACACCTTGCCCTCGATCTCTTCGGCACCAACGGCACCGAAGACCGCCTCATTACCAATGACGTAGGAGGGCGTGCCGGTGATGCCGAGATCGTTGGCAAGGCTATAGGCCTCGCGTACGGCCGCGTCGTGCGGCTCCTTTTCCATCTTGGCGCGCAGATCCTTCTCGGAGACGCCGAGCTTGGCAGCGACTGCAAGGGCTGTTTCTTCCGTCGCACGATCTTCGCCGCCGAGCAGGGCACGGTGGAAGTCGCCGTACTTCTCCGGCGCGACGAGACGGAACGCGGCGCTCACCTTGTGTGCCGCCAGGGAGTCCGGGCCGAGGATCGGCAGTTCCTTCAGCACGAAGCGGACGTTCTTGTCCTTGGCGAGGATGTCATCCATGTCGGAGAGGGCGCGTTTGCAGTAGCCGCAGTTGTAGTCGTAGAACTCGACGATGGTGACATCGCCCTTGGGATTGCCCAGCACCATGTCGTAGTCGGAGTTGAAGATCGCCTTCTTGTTTTCGGTGATCGCGCTTTCCGCCGCTTCCTGTTGCTTGGCGCGCTGCTTCGTCGTCAGCGCCTCCTGGACTTCAAGCATGATCTCCGGATTGGCGATCAGGTACTCCTTGATGAACGCGCCGATCTCTTCCTTCTGCTTTGCATCGAGCGCAAACGCACTTTGCGGCAGGCTGACCCCGGCTACGAGCGCTGCGAGCGTCCCGGCGGCAATCATCTTGGTGCTGAAATTCATTTTTACCTCGTTGTCCTTGCGTTTCCTGTGTGTCTTTCATCCCCCGTCGTTACGTCAACCGGCAGTTCTGAAAGTCAAGCAGGAATCCTCGTATCCGCTACATGCTGGCAGCATAGGGTGGGTGCTGCGGAAACGAAACGTCAAAATCGGCGGAAATACGGCACTCGCGGACTTGTGAAGGTCAATTTCATCGGGCAAAGGGGCTGGAGAACAGCCGCTTATCGAGGATTTTCCGTTGGTAGACTTGTCAAAACGCAGCGCCGTCGAGCCTTTTCACGCGATGGATGTGCTGGCGGAGGCGACCCGCCGCCGTGATGCCGGCCACCCGGTGATCTCGATGGCCGTCGGGCAGCCCGCCCATCCCGCGCCGCAGGCGGCATTGGATGCCGCCCGCAAGGCTCTGCAACATGGGCGCCTTGGCTATACCGACGCGCTTGGCACGCTGTCGTTGCGAACCGCGATCGCCCGCCACTATCAGAAGCGCCACGGCATCACGCTCGATCCGCAGCGGGTGGCTGTCACCACGGGATCGTCCGCCGGCTTCAATCTCGCCTTCCTTGCGCTCTTCGATCCGGGCGACTGTGTCGCCATCGCACGGCCAGGCTATCCGGCCTACCGCAACATCCTCGCAGCTCTCGGTCTGACGGTGGTCGAGGTCGAGGCCAATGCCGAGACTGGTTTCACGCTGACGCCGGAAAGCCTGAAGCGCGCCGCCGCAAAGGTCGGCCGGCCGCTGAAGGGCGTGCTGCTGGCCAGCCCGGCGAACCCGACCGGCACGGTGACCGGCAAGGCCGGGCTCAAGGCGCTCGCCGACTATTGCCGCGCAGAAAAGATCGCCTTCATCTCCGACGAGATCTATCACGGCCTGACCTTTGCCGGCGAAGAGGCAAGCGCGCTGGAGGTTACCGACGAAGTGGTCGTCATCAATTCCTTCTCCAAGTATTACTGCATGACCGGATGGCGCATCGGGTGGATGGTCTTGCCCGCCGACAAGGTGCGCGGTTTCGAACGTATCGCCCAGAGCCTTTACATATCGCCGCCGGAGCTGTCGCAGATCGCCGCCGAGGCGGCACTCGACGCGCATGAGGAACTCGACCGCTACAAGGCCGCCTATGCGGCCAATCGGGAGATGCTCTTGAAGCGGTTGCCGGAGATCGGCTTCTCGATCGCCTCGCCGATGGATGGCGCCTTCTACGCCTATGCCGATGTCAGCCGCTTCACCAATGACAGCATGGCTTTTGCCCGGCGGATGCTCGCCGAGATCAATGTCGCGGCAACGCCGGGATTCGATTTCGATCCCCTGGAAGGGCATCGCACGATGCGCTTTTCCTATGCCGGCGCAGAGGCCGACATGGTCGAGGCGATAGACAGGATCGCGCGCTGGCTTGCCTGATTGCCCGACTGGACGGGCAGGGGGCGAAGACGCCCCATTCGTAAAAGAAAAGGCCCGGAGCGATCCGGGCCTTTCTGTTTATGATCTTTCGCGTTCAACGCTTCGAGCCTTCAGGGTCCCGGTTCGACTTCGAGCCGGGACCAAAGGGCGACTTCTTAGAAGAAGCCGCGGCGCTGCCACCAGCCGCCCTTCTTGGGCTTGGTCGGGTCTTCTTCTTCGCCTTCGGCCTTCGGAGAGCTCGAGGTGACGACGGGCTCTGAGGCGATCTTCGAAAGGTCGCGGTTCGCGCGCGCCGGCTTGGTTTCCGCGAGGTCAGCCGCAGCCTCTTCCACTGCCTCGGCGGCGACGTCGACGCCTGCTGGCTGGTCTTCGATAGCCGCCTGAGCGGCGTCATCGACGGTTGCGACCGGTTCTTCGGCCTTTACAGCCTTCTTGCGGGTCCGCTTCGGCTTGGCCGGCTTGGCTTCGACGACCTCGGCCTCCGCGACGACTTCCACGGTTTCCTCGACGGCGACGGCTACTTCGATCTCCGCGGCAACAACCGGTGTTTCCACGGCTTCGGGTTCGTCGGCGTCATCGCCTTCGGCATCAGCCTCGAGCTGGCCTTCGCCTTCACCTTCGCCCTCCGGGCGGTTGCGGCGGCCGCCGCGCTTCCCGCGGCGGCGGCGCTTGCGCTTCTGCTCGCCGTCAGCGGTCGTGGCTTCGGCATCGACGCCTTCGTCGTCCGCATCACCTTCGTCGGCATCGTCATCCACATCGCCTGCCGCTTCGGACGACTGGCTAGCGGCACCTTCTGCCTGCTGGCCACCCTTGCCGCGACGGCGGCGCCGGCGCTTGCGCTTGCGTCCACCCTGGTCGTCGGAGGACTGGGCAGCCTTCGGCTGCTCCTGACGCTGCTCACTGACGACTTCTTCGGCTTCTTCTTCGTCGAGATCCTCTTCGATCACGACGTCATCTTCTTCCGGCTCCGGCTCGAAGTGCAGGAGTTGCTCGATCTTGACCGGGTTTTCGACCGGTTCGCCGCGATCGATCGCAAAATGCTGCGCACCGACATGGGCGTCCGCCTCGATGATGATCGAGACGCCGAAGCGGGCTTCGTAATCCATGATCGTGCCACGCTTCTGGTTGAGCAGGTAGAGCGCGATATCGGGGATCGTGCGCACGGTGATGTCGTGCGTGGTGTTCTTGAGCAGATATTCTTCGATGCCGCGCAGTACATGCAGGGCAACGGAGGACTGCGAGCGAACATGACCCGTGCCGTTGCAGTGCGGGCAGGTCTGCATCGTCGATTCGAGCACCGAGGCGCGAATGCGCTGGCGCGACATTTCGAGCAGGCCGAAATGCGAGATGCGTCCGACCTGGATGCGGGCGCGATCGTTCTTGAGGCAGTCCTTCAGCTTCTTCTCGACGGCGCGGTTGTTGCGCTTTTCTTCCATGTCGATGAAGTCGATGACGACGAGGCCGGCAAGGTCTCGCAGGCGCAGCTGGCGGGCCACTTCTTCGGCGGCTTCCAGGTTCGTCTGCAGCGCGGTGTCTTCGATCGAGTGCTCTCGCGTCGAGCGACCGGAGTTGACGTCGATCGAAACCAGCGCCTCGGTCTGGTTGATGATGATGTAGCCACCGGACTTCAACGTCACCTGCGGCTGCAGCATGCGGTCGAGCTGCGCTTCGATGCCGGAGCGCGAGAAGATCGGGTGGACGTCGCGGTAGGGCTGAACCACCTTGGCGTGGCTCGGCATCAGCATCTTCATGAAGCCCTTGGCTTCCTTGTAGCCTTCCTCGCCGGAAACGATGATCTCGCCGATATCCTTGTTGTAGAGATCGCGGATCGAGCGCTTGATCAGGCTGCCTTCCTCATAGACGAGGCAGGGGGCCGTGGAGTTGAGCGTCAGTGTGCGGACGTTCTCCCACAGGCGCATCAGGTATTCGAAGTCGCGCTTGATCTCGACCTTGGTGCGGTTGGCACCGGCGGTGCGCAGGATGACGCCCATGCCCTGCGGTACTTCGAGGCCGCGCGCGATTTCCTTCAGGCGCTTGCGGTCCTGCAGGTTGGTGATCTTGCGGGAGATGCCGCCGCCGCGTGCGGTATTCGGCATCAGGACAGAGTAGCGGCCGGCCAGCGACAGGTAGGTCGTCAGCGCTGCGCCCTTGTTGCCGCGCTCTTCCTTGGCGACCTGAACCAGCAGGATCTGGCGACGCTTGATGACTTCCTGGATGCGATACTGCTTGCGCGGCTTGCGGACTTGGCGATCCGGAACCTCTTCCATGGCGTCTTCGGCGCCCACGGATTCGATGATTTCCTTTTCGCCATCGTGGCTGTCGTCATCATCATCGTCGTCGTCGTGGCGACGGCGGCTGTCGACGTCCTCTGAGATCGCGTCGGTATCGACCATCGCGGCCATTTCGCCGCCGTTGCTTTCATCGCCATCGACGGAAGCGGCGGCTGCTTCTTCTGCAGCCTTTGCCTTGGTCTTGCGCGTGCGCTTCGGCTTCGCCTTGGGCTTTTCGGCCGGCACTTCCTCTTCGACCACCGGTTCAGCGGCGACGGCTTCCGCCGGCTGCGCCTCGACTTCGGTCTCCGTCACAACCTCGAGGTCGACGGGAACGGAAAGTTCGCTTGCCGGCGCCGGCGCGGTCTCGACATGTTCGATGTCGTCGTCGCGCCGTGCTTCTTCGGCTTCGGCCTTCAGCAGCGCCTGACGGTCTGCAAGGGGGATCTGGTAGTAGTCGGGATGAATTTCGGCAAAGGCCAGAAATCCGTGGCGGTTACCGCCGTAGTCGACGAAGGCGGCCTGCAGCGAAGGCTCCACTCTGGTGACCTTCGCCAGATAGATATTGCCGCGGATTTGCTTCTTATGTTCCGACTCGAAGTCGAACTCTTCTATGCGGTTCCCGCGTACGACAACGACGCGCGTCTCCTCGGAGTGAGACGCATCGATAAGCATTTTCTCTGCCATCTAAGCTGTGCTCCTCGGCGCACCAGCGGGACGGGAGACAGACCTGCTTCCTTGGGAAGACTGCCAAACACGTCGGAAGGTGCGCCGGATATGAAAGTTCCTGTTTGGCGCAGGCGATGGTGCAGCAGCCAGACGACAGCCGGAACATGTCTGTCCCGGGGCCGCTCTACTTCTGACCGATACTGCTGAGTCAACATCAATGACCAAACAAGAATGCCAATGTCCAAGGTCTCATGAAGACCCGATGAATGCGCCCGCTTGCGGGCGTTGGTGAAAAATCACCATCAAGAACTCCGGCCACCGCCGGAAATTTGCGATCCAGTGTACGAGGAGGAAATGCAGCGACGGCGGATGAACACCTTGCGACCGCGGAAGTGCGATGCGTTTAACCGGTTGATCCGGTTCGACCACTCCCTGGCGCCAAGCTTTGGAGAAGCTCCGGCTGCCCGGTCGACTGTTCTATCCCGTCAACACTTTCTCCTTGTGACGCTTTTATGTTTTCTATGTCACATTGGCAAGGGAAAAGCCCGTGCCGCCACAATAATGATCGATTCGCTTGTCCACGTGGAGTAGGCCGGCAAATGATGAATCGGTAGCGCCGGTGCGGGGCAGGAGATGACGTTTGTCAAGCTTTGGTTAACCATAAAGGTTCATTGATCAAGGTATGCGTTTGGTGGCCGTGTTGGCTGCCGTCTGGTTTTTGAGAAAGTGGTGGGGAGCCCAAGGTGAAGCCTTTGGCGATTTGTATGCGCGGTTCGCTGTTGTCGTTGATGTCGCGGGCGGGGTGGCGGTTGCTCGGTGCATCGTTGCTTGTCGGTGGTCTCCTCTTGAGCGTGCCGGCTGCCCGTGCGGCCGAGCCGGGCCCCTTGCTCGCCTTTGGCGCGCGGATCGCAGGCGACGACGCCCGCACCCGTGTCGTCGTCGAGTTCGATCGCAAACCGGACTTTTCCCTGCATTACGTCACCGACCCCGTTCGCGTTGTCGTCGATCTGCCGGAAACGGCCTTCGGCCTGAAGGCGGAGAGCCTCGAGCCGCGCGGCCTGTTCGACGCCATCCGCTACGGTGGCATGGGTGCTGGCAATTCCCGTATCGTTCTTTCTGCGAAGGGACCCGTTGCGGTGACCCATGCGGAAGTCATCGCGGAGGAGGGGGGTAAGGGCTATCGCCTGGTTCTCGATGCCGAACGGGTCGACCAGGCACGCTTCGACGCGCTTCTCGGCGAACAGCAATGGACCGGTTCGGTCGCCGCGGCAAAAACCGACAGACCTGTCGCCGTTGCGCCCACCAAGGACGGCGGCCCCTTCATCATCGCGATCGACGCCGGTCACGGCGGTATCGACACCGGTGCGCTTGCCGGTGAGACGAAGACGGAAGAGAAGCATGTCACACTCGCCTTTGCCCAGGATCTCGTCGAGGCGCTGAACAAGGGCGCCGGGATCGAGGCTTTTCTCACCCGCGACAAGGATGTTTTTCTGTCGCTGCCGCAGCGCGTGCAGATTGCCCGGAACAAGGGCGCCAATCTTTTCATCTCGCTCCACGCCGATGCACTCCGCCAGAAGGACATCCGCGGCGCGACGGTCTACACGATCTCCGACAAGGCGTCCGACCATCTGGCCGCAAGCCTTGCCGCGCGCGAGAACCTATCGGACGAAATCGCCGGCGTGCCGCTTCAGAGCGAGCCCGCGGAGGTCGCCGATATCCTGATCGATTTGACCCGTCGCGAGACGCAGGCCTTCTCGGTTAACATGGCGCGCGCAGTCGTTTCCTCTTTCGAGGGCCAGATCAATCTCATCAACAACCCGCACCGCTTCGCCGGGTTCCGTGTGTTGCAGGCACCCGACGTGCCGTCGATCCTCTTGGAACTGGGCTTCCTGTCGAACAAGGAGGATGAGAAGTTGCTGCTGGATCCGGAATGGCGCAAGAAGGTTTCGGAGCGCCTTGCCGTCGCGGTTCAACGTTATCGCGAGCAGGCGGTTGCCAGCGGCGGCTGACCTTTGAAGCAGGCCCCGGAACGAAGTGATTTGTGTCGCCTTGGTAACAGCGTTATGCTTTTCAATTGGATGCGCACGCGATAATCGCAAATAGCCCTATTTTACGCACAATCCGGGACCTATCCGGAATTGCGCCCGGATTTGTTGAGAAACGAGTTGAAGCCCGGGGTTCCTCGCCATATGAGGAGCCGAGCGAGCGGGTCGCTGCGATGCCAGACGATTTCTGACGGAAGAGTTTGGTCGGACCGACGCAATGTAAGCCGGCGGGACAGAGCACGGATTGTCGCTCGGCGGTCCGGCAATTGAACGATAATTAAGGTACCGGTATCTGACTGATGATCAGGCTGATTGGATATTTCTTCGGAATTGGTGCGTTTCTGCTGCTTGGCGTGGCCGGGGCTGCGGCACTTTATCTGGGCGTCGTCACCAAGGACCTACCTGACTACGAGGTGCTGGCGAAATACTCGCCGCCTGTAACGACGCGCTTTCACGCCGGCAACGGCGCCCTGATGGCGGAATATGCGCGCGAGCGGCGTCTCTATCTGCCGATCCAGGCGATCCCGGATCGCGTCAAGGCAGCCTTCATCTCGGCCGAAGACAAGAATTTCTACCAGCATCCGGGTGTCGATATCACCGGTCTCGCCCGCGCTATCGCGGTGAACCTGCAGAACTTCGGCTCCGGCCGTCGCCCGGTTGGCGCGTCGACGATCACGCAGCAGGTGGCCAAGAACTTCCTGCTGAGCTCGGACCAGACGATCGACCGCAAGGTCAAGGAAGCGATCCTCTCCTTCCGCATCGAGCAGGCCTACAGCAAGGACCGCATTCTCGAGCTCTATCTCAACGAAATCTTCTTCGGCCTGAACTCCTACGGCATTGCCGGTGCGGCGCTGACCTATTTCGACAAGTCGGTCACCGAACTTACCATTGCCGAGACCGCCTATCTCGCGGCGCTCCCGAAGGGGCCGGCCAACTATCATCCGTTCCGCAAGACCGAAGCCGCCATCGAACGCCGCAACTGGGTTATCGACCGTATGGTCGAGAACGGCTACGTCACCAAGGCCGACGGCGAAGAAGCCAAGAAGCAGCCGCTCGGTGTCAATCCGCGTCGCGGCGGTGCGCACCTCTTCGCCTCCGATTTCTTCGCGGAGGAAGTCCGTCGGCAGATCATTCAGAAATACGGCGACAACGCGCTCTATGAAGGTGGCCTGTCGGTCCGCACCTCGCTTGATCCGCGTCTGCAGACCGCGGCGCGCAAGGCGCTGCAGTCAGGTCTGCTGAGCTACGACGAACGCCGCGGCTTCCATGGACCGGTCAAGTCGATCGAGATCGGCGGCGATTGGGGTGAGCCGCTGGGTGCAGTTGTTGCCTTCAGCGATGTGCCGGAATGGAAGCTTGCCGTCGTTCTCTCAGTCGATGCACAGGGCGCCGAGATCGGCATTCAGCCGGAGAAGGAAGCCTCTGGCAAGATCGTCGCCGAGCGTGTCACCGGACACATCTCGGCCAAGAACATGCAGTGGGCCTATCGTTCGGCGACTGGCGACCGCAAATCGGCGAAGTCCCCCGAAGGCGTTTTCGGCGCGGGCGATGTGGTCTACGTCGAGCCGCTCGCCGAAAAGGGCGAGTATCGCCTGCGCCAGCCGCCGAAGGTGCAGGGTGGTCTCGTCGCCATGGACCCGCAGACCGGCCGTGTTCTGGCGATGGTCGGCGGCTTCTCCTATGGCCAGTCGGAATTCAACCGCGCGACGCAGGCGATGCGTCAACCGGGTTCGTCCTTCAAGCCCTTCGTCTACGCCGCGGCACTCGACAATGGCTACACGCCGGCATCGGTCATTCTCGATGCCCCGATCGAAATCGTTGCGGGCGGCCAGGTCTGGCGTCCTGAAAACTATGGCGGCGGCTCGGCCGGTCCGTCGACGCTGCGTCTGGGCATCGAGAAGTCGCGCAATCTGATGACCGTTCGCCTTGCCAACGACATGGGCATGAACCTCGTTGCCGAATATGCCGAGCGCTTCGGCATTTACGACAAGATGCCGCCTCTGCTTGCGATGTCGCTGGGCTCCGGCGAAACGACGGTTCTGCGCATGGTTTCGGCCTATTCGGTGCTCGCCAACGGCGGCAAGCAGATCAAGCCGTCGCTGATCGACCGCATTCAGGACCGCTACGGCAAGACGATTTTCCGGCATGAGGACCGTACCTGCGACAACTGCAATGCCGGTGATTGGCAGAGCCAGGAAGAACCTGTCCTGACCGACAATCGCGAGCAGGTGCTCGACCCCATGACCTCCTACCAGATCACGTCGATGATGGAGGGTGTGGTGCTCCGCGGTACGGCTGCCGGCAAGATCAAGCTCGATCGTCCGGTTGCTGGCAAGACCGGTACCACCAATGACGAAAAGGACGCCTGGTTCGTCGGCTACACGCCGGACCTCGTTGCCGGCCTCTATCTCGGCTTCGACAACCCGGCTCCGCTTGGTCGCGGCGCGACCGGCGGCAGTCTCGCCGTGCCGATCTTCAACGACTTCATGACCGAAGCGGTCAAGGGCACCCGCCCGAGCAAGTTCGTCGTACCCGAGGGCATGAGCATGGTTGCCGTCAACCGCAAGACCGGCATGGCCGCCCAGGAGGGTGAACCGGACACGATCATCGAGGCCTTCAAGCCCGGCACCGGCCCGGCCGATACCTTCTCGGTCATCGGCGGCCTCGACCAGTACGTGCCGCCCGAGGAAATCCTGAAGAACTCGCCGCAGGCAAACCAGGCGGTGACCTCAGGATCGAACGGTCTCTTCTAAGCCTTTCCCCTCTCGCGATGCCCGCCGCCTTTACATCAGCGGCGGGCATCGCTATTTGACGCTCACCTTCATATCGGGTTCACAAGAAGCAGGATCATGCGCAGCGAAATCGAGAACATTGTCGACGAAATCAAGCAGGCCATAAGCCTGCTGAGGAGGCATCTTTGACTGGGATCAGGCGGTAAGACGACTGGACTGGTTGAACAACAAGGCGGAAGATCCGACCTTGTGGAATGACGCCTCGGAAGCACAGAAGCTGATGCGCGAGCGCCAGCAGCTTGACGACGGCATCAATGGCCTGCGTCGTTTCGAGCAGCAGCTCAACGACAACATCGAGCTCATCGAGCTTGGTGAGGAAGAGGGCGACGCCGCGATCATTGCCGACGCCGAACAGGCGCTGCGCGATCTGAGAAACGAAGCCGCCAAGAAGCAGGTCGAAGCCATGCTCTCGGGCGAGGCCGACCAGAACGACACCTATCTCGAAGTGCACTCCGGCGCCGGCGGTACCGAAAGCCAGGACTGGGCCAACATGCTTCTGCGCATGTATACCCGCTGGTCGGAGCGCCAGGGATACAAGGTCGAGCTTCTGGAAATCCAGGATGGTGAAGAGGCAGGCATCAAGTCTGCCACCTTGCTCGTCAAGGGTCACAATGCCTATGGCTGGCTGAAGACCGAATCGGGCGTGCACCGGCTCGTCCGCATTTCGCCCTATGACAGCAACGCGCGCCGTCACACCTCGTTCTCATCGATCTGGGTCTACCCGGTCGTTGACGATTCGATCCAGATCGACATCAACGAGAGTGATTGCCGCATCGACACCTACCGCTCTTCGGGCGCCGGCGGCCAGCACGTCAACACCACCGACTCGGCCGTGCGCATCACGCATATCCCGTCGGGCATCGTCGTGCAGTGCCAGCAGGAACGCTCGCAGCACAAGAATCGGGCGAAGGCCTGGGACATGCTGCGCGCGCGCCTCTACGAAGCGGAACTCAAGAAGCGGGAAGAGGCGGCAAACGCCGAAGCCGCGTCGAAGACGGATATCGGCTGGGGACACCAGATCCGTTCCTACGTTCTGCAGCCCTATCAGCTCGTCAAGGATATGCGTACCGGCGTCGAAAGCACGGCACCGGGCGACGTTCTCGACGGTGAGCTCAACGAGTTCATGGAAGCGGCGCTTGCACACCGTGTCAGCGGCGGTGCGGATGCTGTCGTCGACGATCTGAACTAAGCGTCGCTGCGAGAGTTCGTGAATTGGAGAGGGCCGGGTGTTCGCATCCGGCCTTTTCATTTGCTCAGTTCGAGGCGCGCTCGACCTTGATGTCGCCGAGATCATCGATGAGCACGGTCCAGGCCTCCGGTTCGCGCGCGGTCGGATCTGTCTTCAGATAGACGGTCGCGAACATGCCCGGCTGGGCTGTGACGCCGGTCGAGGTCTCCGGGCGAATATCGGTGACATAGGCCTTGAGCGCCGAGAATTCCTCGAGTTCTGCAGAAGAAATCACCACAGGCCCGGCGGACGTCGCTTCGATCTGCTGGAGATGGACCTGTGCGGTGCCATCGGTCTGGCGAAGCGCGATCAGCTTGTAGTAACCGCGGCGGGCGTCGCCTTGCTTCTCGGCGGCCGCATTGGGGTCGAGCGATGAAAGCGGTGCTCCGCTTTCCTCCCAGTAGCCAGTGCTCGTCACAAAGGTTGCCTGTGGCGGCACGACGTTGGCATCCTCGGCCTTTGCGCCGGCGCAGCTCACGAACAGGAGAAGGAGCGCGAGGAGGGCGGATCTTTGCATTTGGATTGTCGTCCTTTCGATCCGCAGCTCCGCTGCCGACGGTGGCAAATTCAGCCGCGGAGGATCATAACACACATCGCGGAAAACGTGCGCTCAGTTCGAGAATTGCTCGGCCAGGATGCGGTCCGACCAGGAATGATCGGGATCCGAGAGGATGCGCGCCGTCATGTTCTCCGATTCGGCGATCCGCACTCTGACCACCGATTTTACTTCCTGATGGTCTGCCACCGCGTTGACCGGCCGCTTGTCGGCTTCGAGGATTTCGATTTCGACGGTCACATGGTTCGGCAAAAGCGCGCCGCGCCAGCGGCGGGGACGGAAGGCGCTGACCGGCGTCATGGCCAGAAGCGGCGCTTCGAGTGGCAGGATCGGGCCGTGGGCGGAGAGGTTATAGGCGGTGGAACCGGCGGGGGTCGCCACCAGCAGGCCATCGCAGGTCAGTTCCTCGAGCCTTGTCTTTCCGTCGATCAGCACGCGCAGCTTGGCGGCCTGGTAGGATTGGCGAAAGAGATAGACTTCGTTGATCGCGAGCGCCGTGAAGCTCTCGCCATAGACATCGGTCGTCTGCATCTCCAGCGGATGGAATGCGTTCTCGACTGCCTGGCAGATACGGTCCGTCAGGTTCTCGGTGCTGTAGCGGTTCATCAGGAAGCCGACGGAGCCACGGTTCATGCCGTAAACCAGCTTGCCGCTGTTCATGGTCTGGTGCAGCGTCTGCAGCATGAAGCCATCGCCACCGAGCGCCACGATCACGTCGGCCTTCGCCGGATCGTTGTCGCCATAGATCGCCTTGAGATCGGCCGCAGCTTTTTGCGCCTCCTCCGCAGGAGAGGCGAGGAAGGCGAAGGAATTGAACGTTCGGGCCATGAAACTGTAGTCCGTTCGATGCGTTGCATGCCGCTTACGGCGATCTCTATCCACCGTTTCTGGCACGGCCCAGAGCCGAACGCATCTGAAAAATTGGGAGAATTTGCAATTTTGCTTTACACCGGATGAGATTATGGTAACTCCCACCGAAGCAAGTGCCCTTATAGCTCAGTTGGTAGAGCGGCTGATTTGTAATCAGTAGGTCCCGGGTTCGAGTCCTGGTGGGGGCACCACTTTTCAATCACTTACATGTCAAAAAGTCGGAAACGCGTCCGACATTTCAGACTTCCGATACCCGAAATGTCGTAAATGTCGGACGCTTGAAATCACGGAATTTTAGCGGTTCCGAGTTCGATCATGTCCATGACGATCCGATTTAGCTCTTTTGTTGCCCGAAACCATTCGCCGTGGCTTCTTTGCCGGTGAAACCTGTTGTGCAGCCGGCGCTCGTCAGCAAGGGTGCCTGGCACTACGGCGATGCGGGCGATCGGCGCGGAAACGCCGGTTTCGAGGCTGGTCAGTCGCCGGAGCGGATTGACGGAAAAGCCGATCTTCACGGCGTCCCCAGCCCAGAGGAAGTAAACGTACCCCGCCTTGTGGAGCGAAGGCCCGTCCTCGGATGCTTGCCGTTTCCAGCGTCGCGTCTCCTGCGTACGGATGATCTCGTCAATTCGCTTGGGCAGCGTCTCAAGGGTTGGATCGGTTGGCGGGGTGGTTGGTTTACTTCGTCGCCCGACCTCGGTGCGGATCTCGTCGACCTTGCGGTTGACTTCCTCGGCCGCGGCTATCGCCTGCTCCATAGACAGCCAGTTGCCCGCGTCGTCCTTCAGGTCGCGCCCCTTGAAGCCGAGCGTCCTTGCTGACGGGCTCGGTTCCCATCGAGGGCGCCCGTCCCGCCAAATTAGATGCCTCGCTCCTGCGCTCATTGCAGAGTGTCCTTCTGGCGGTGAATGGCGGTTTCAATTGTCCACATGGCGGAGTGCTGGCCGTCGATCACTTCCAGCTTTTCCAGCATGAGATAGATTGTCGTGTTGAAGGTTTCGCGCAACTTGCCGAAATCCTCGTGTTCCGAGTGCTCGGTGGCGAATAGCACGAGCTTCATCAGGGCGCGAAGGTCAAGGATGGTATCTTCGAGTTGAGATAAGGGGCGTTCGAAAGCAGTCATTGTTGGGTTCCCTAGATCGAGGTGAACCCGGACAGCAGCTTGCACACTGGTGGCCGGGCAGTAATGGGTGTGCAAGACCGCGTCTAGGGACACGGCAGGGCAAAGCCCTCCCATCACGCCCGACCATAGAAAAACGCGCCTGTGAAGGCACGGCGCGTCGGACGCCCTAGACATGAACCGGCTTGCACCCCGGGCTCCGCCGTTTTCGCGAAGCACATATAGGGTGTGCGCCAATGCCGTTCATGTCAAGGCTGTCAGTTCGCCTCTTCCTCTATCTCAAACCAAGCAATCATCTTCGCCATGGCGCTGTCGGCCAGCTCGGGGTTCATGGCGAGGTAGTGTTTCAGGATGTCGTTGGCCGTCTTGAAGCTGTGGCCGGTGATCGAGCAGATCTCCGGGATGGTGCAGCCGGCCATTGCCAGCCAGGTCACGGCCGTGTCGCGGAAGTCCTGATCGCGGAGCGTCTTCAGGCTCGGCAGCTTCTTGGCCGCGGCTCGGCGAATGTCCTCATAGCGCCGGCGGTAGCGGTCGGACTTGAAGGGCTTCCAGTTCTCCTCGTTGAGCACGACATAGGGGGAGATGATTTCTGCCGTCTTTCGCCTCTGCTCGGCCGCCTGGAGGCGTTTGCGTAGCTCCGGGGCCTCTGGCATCGAGACGATGACTTTCGTCTTTCCCTGGCGAATTGTGATACGGCCACGATCGCGGCCGGCGAGCTGGAAGAGGAGACGATCGTTCTGGCGCTGGCCCGACCAGACGGCGAAGGTGAACATGTCGCCCATGTCGAATGAGCCCATGCTGTCGGCGACGCCGACCAGGACCTTCATTTCCTCCCGGGTGGCGAAGCGGACGCGCGGATCCGGCGTCTTCATCTTCAGCTTGTGCGCCGGGTTGATCTTCATTTCCTCGGGCAGGCGGCCGCGGTCGATCGCCCACTGCAGAGCGATGCCGAGAACGCGCATGGCCCCGACGGCCGTCGTCAGCCCCGCCTTGACGCGGATGGCGTCATAGAGGCCGAGGCAGATGGGCTTCGTCAGTGCGGCCGCCTCGGACGCCCAGACGTCGGGCAGGTGGTTTTCGAACACGCGCGCCTTCTGCTTGTAGTCGCGGATAGTGTTGGCGCTGAGGTCCGTCATCGATGGGTTGATCTTCGGCTCAAGCCAATCCTCGAACAGCTTTGAAACGGGATAGCCGGGCTTCAAGGCGGGCGCGACGGGAACCGGCGGCGGCTCATGCCGGCCGGACGCGCGCATGCGGGCCTTACGCTTGTGCGACGCGATCTGTTTCGTGAGCTGGTTCGACCAGTCGAGCGCTTCGCCGGCGGTCATCCACCGGCCGTCGATCTTCAGATCCTCGCCCTTGTAGTCGAGCTTGCGCAGCGTCGGCGACGGCTCGAAGCGCGGGCGGCCATCGCGCCAGGCGATGTGCTTGATCTTGGGATTGTCGGTCGATCGGCGGGTACTCATGGCGCGTGCTCCATACGCGTATTGAACAAAAAAGCCCGGCGGCTACGCGAAACAAAGGCCGCCGGGCTCAGATCCCAGACCGCTTGATGATGAGGGGGAGGCGCGGTCAGGGCAGGGAAGGGTGAGGCGTCAGACGCGCCGGTGGGTGCGGCTGGCTTTGTCGAGGCGGATCGCCAGGAAGACGAAGCCGAACCCGAGCGCCTGGCCGGCGATGACGGCGAGCGGGCTTAAGAGGAACTGCATCTCCGTCATTGGTGGAACGCCGGAGCCGGGACGCGGACGAACAGCAGCTCGTGGATGCTGGGCGCCTGGTCGGGCGAAAGCGGGGCAATCGCCTCGGTGATGAAGCTGCCGGCGGCCTGGCGCGTGAGCGAGCGATAACGCCCGAGCTCGACGATCCCGTCGCGGCTGCTTCCCTGTTCGCGGAGCTCGGCCGTGAGGCGCGCCATGAGTTCGTCGGTCTCCTGGCGCTTCGCCTCGAGCTGCAGGATCAGATCCTTGATCTTGTTCATTGCTGGCTTCCTTTCAGGCGCTCGGCGGCGAGCAAGCCCGCCTGTGTGAGCTGGATGCGGTTGCTGACCTTCACGAGCTCGTGGCGCTGGAGGCCGGCGATGGTGCGAATGTGGATGCGCTTGTTGCCAATGCGCCAGCCACCGGCTTCCGGGCTCTGGTGCTTGAAGAAGTTGATAGCGCCGAGCGCGTTCTGCTCGGCCTGCGTCAGCGTCTTGCGCGGCTGGAGCACGGCCGGGTTTTCGGTGATCGGCGTGCTCATGCCGCCATCTCCGCGTCTTCAGCTGCAGTGCAGTTCTCGTCTGCCTGTTCCTGCAGCTGGTCGGCCGCATCGACAGACGCCTGGGCGCAAGGCTGCCGGCAACGGATCTCCTCCTGGTCGGTGGCCACGAATTCGGATCCGCATTCATAGCGGGCGGAGACCTGGTCGCCGTCGCTGAAGAGGTACGCGTCGGCATCGCTGTCGGGGAAGAAGGCTGGATTGCGCAGAAACTCGGCGCGGTAGGTGCTGCAGCAGGGGCAGTCATTCTCTGCCTCAAGGCGCTCGATACGGAATTCGAGGAGCGTCTTCATGCTGCGTTCCTCGCAACATACTTTTCTGTGAGCGCGCGGCGATCATCATGCACGCGGGCGGACGCGATACTTTTGCCCTGTGCCTGCGCGATCGCAGCCGTCTTGTTGTCGCCATAGGTTTCGATCCAGCGCATGACGGCCGAGCGCCAGTAGCGGCCGGACGGTAGCGGCGAGGGGAACCCCTCGGAGGCAATCAGCCTCGGCTTGTGCCGGGAGAAGGTCTCCGGCGTCCAGCCGATGAGGGCGGCAACCTGGTGCCCCTTCAGCAGCTGGTCATTCGTTGCGGTTTGCATGGTCGCGTCTCCATCAGTGGCAAATCACTGCGCTGATGAAGATGTCACCAAAAAAGTGAACTGACAATCATTTGTTCATGAATTTAGTGATTTCGATGAAAGTGAAATGATGAAGCTCGCAAAATGATGCGGCAAAGCTGGGGATAAGTTCAGGGGGCGATATCTTGGGCCCCGTCCAGAAATTGGGGACCTCTAATCGGTTCAACGCGGAGACGTGGTCCGGAGGTGGTTCACACGTAAATCACCAACCGAAAGTGAACAGGGATTTGGAGCGCTCCTCAGTTCAATGCGCGCAACGCGATTGGAGCGCTCCTCAGTTCAGTGTGCGGTTGTGGATTGGAGCGCTCCTGAATTCAGTGAGGCCGCGCAAAAAGGAGCGCTCCTCAGTTCAGTGCATCATGTCGCAAATAGGATCAGGCGGCGCGACGTTCGCGGAACGACGCGATGACGACGCCGCGTACAACGATGCGATCGTTGTCGATCAGGAGGGGCTTCATCAGGGATGCGTCCATGGTCGAGGCGACCAGGAAGGGATCTTCAAAGATCCGGAAGACGGTATCGGCCCGGCCGGTACGGTCATAGACCTGGGCGCAGACGACGTCGCCAGGCTCGGGCTTTGCGTTGAGGTCCACCATCATCACGTCGCCGGGCATGTAGCCGACGTTTTCAAGGCAACGGGAGCGGAGGATCCACGGGTCTACTCCGTTCCTGCCAGCCTTGAGTGCCGCCACGGCGCCATCGAGTGTCTGAAGCGGCTCCGCGTCGTAACGGGAGCTTTCCTGCTCTGCCAGACCGCGGGCCTTGCCTGAGATCGAAAGCTCATAGGCTTTGATGCCAGTCGCTTCCTCGATCCGGGAGACGGTGGCGTCTTCCAGCATAGCCTTGTTGTCAGGGTCGTTGCGGAACTTGGCGAAAGTCGAAGGGTTGACCTTCGTGCGACGCGCAAGCTCCGCCACTCTCCATCCCTTGGCTTCTAGGACGAAGTTGAACCACTGCAGTTGCTGTCTACGACCGTTTTCCACAACACAAAACTAAGGTGAGGCCGTTCACTAAAAAATTGCGGTACGTTCACTTGACGAAATCACGCAAATCACTCTTTTCATGAATTGCGTGACAAGGAAAGTGGTCATGATTCTTACTTGGAAAGTTATCGACAGCTGGCGCGAAGAGCGGGGGATGCAGATCTCTGAGCTTGCCCGCCGTGCTGGCATACCGGAACGGACAATCTATTCCGGCCTGCGCAAGAATTCCCGTCTGCAGGCGGCCACAAAAACCGTGATGCGGGGTGTCTTCCCCGAGAAATTCGACGAACACGGCGAGGTGCGGGCCGATGAATAGCTGCTGCCCTACCTGTGGCGCTGCTCTCGCCCCGGACCACTTCAGCTTTGACGCGGAAAGTGGCTTGCTCGTTTACGGCGGGCAGTTCCTTACGCTTCCACGTCGTGAGGCGCATATTCTCGAGTTCTTGTTGGACCGCCGCGGCCGGACTATTTCGAAGTCAACGCTTTTTCGCGAACTGTACCGGCAAGACGACGAGCCGGAAACGGAGAATGTGGTCGAAAGCCACGTCTCCAAGCTGCGCAAGAAGCTGTTGCCGCTCGGCCTCGACATCACCTCCGAACGCTTCAAGGGCTATCGGCTCTTGGTCGGGAGGGCATCATGAGCGCCTGCCCATGCCCGACCTGCGGCCAGGTGCTGCCGCCACAGACATTCGCTATCGACTGGGAGGCCGGCATCGTTATCGCCGCCGGCCGCTTCGCCCAGCTGACCAGGAGCGAACTCGCGATCTTCGAAACCCTCTACCAGGCCAAGGGCCAGGTGAAGTCGAAGGAGCATCTGCTCAACGCGATCGCATCTCACGTCGACGATGCTCCGGAAATCAAGATCGTCGACGTCTTCGTCTGCAAGATCCGAAAGAAAATCGCCGGCCTAGGCGTCTCGATCGAAACGATTTGGGGCGGCGGATACCGCTTGCTGCCCCGCAAACAGGAGCAAGCCGCATGAGTGATGCAATCTCGGCCGAGCTCGGCCAACGTCCGTCTCTTCAATGGGTGCCGGTCGACCTTATCCGCGTCGACCATAATTATCAGCGCGAGCTGCGCCCGACGCGCGTCGCACAGATCCTCCGCGAATTTAACTGGGCGCACTTCCAGCCGATCATGCTCGCCGAGCAGGCGGACGGCACCTTTACCGTCTTTGACGGGCAGCACCGTGTCGCTGCCGCCAGGGCGCATCCGGAGGTGAAAGAGGTTCCCGCGGCTGTCGTGAAGCTGGAGCAAAGCTGCGATGAGGCGGGGGCCTTCCTCGGCGTCAACGTCAACCGGACGGCGGTTTCGACCGTCGAGAAATACCATGCCGGCATCGAGGCCGGCGATGCGGACATGATGGCCGTCTGCGCCGTACTCGAAGAGGCGGGTTGTGCCGTCGTCGACGCTATTGGTTTGAAGCCTGCCGCCAACAAAACGGCGGCAGTAACGGCCGTCAGCCGCGCGATCAAGAACTATGGCGACAAGGCGGTATCCGAGGCTTGCAAAACCCTCGTCGATGCCTGGCCGCAGGATACCGGGGCGCTGAATGGCGTGATGATCCAGGGGCTTGCCCGGCTCTTCAAGAACAATAAGCGCTTCATCAGTCGTGAGCGGATGACGGCAAAGCTCCGGGTCAAGGATCGGAAGATCCTGACATCGGACGCCGAGACCATCCGCAAGATCGGCGGCGGTGACGCGACCACCAACGTCGCGAAGGCGCTGGTCGAGATCTACAACAAGGGCCTGCAGCGCGATCAGATCGCGCTGGGCGTGAAGCCATAACGATCTGTGCGCCGGCAGCTCTGGCGGCGCCACTCCCCCACTACATGCCGATTTGTACCGCGTTCGGCCCTGTTTTCAGGCTGATCATGAATTGTATTGCCGACATCGACGATGCCATCCAAGCCGCCGGCCTCACAGAAGACGAGGTGTTGCGCGCAGCCGGAGCTGGTGCGCGATACCTCTACAACATCCGATATGGATACCGGCCGCTAACGCCGAAGTTCGTCAATCGCATCAAGCAGGCGATCGCCGAGGTCAAGCGCCAGCGCCGGATGGAGGCGCGTGAGAAGGCGACCAACGGCAAGCGGCCGTGGGAAAGCCGATCGGCGGCGCAATACCGCATGGCGATCGCCTTCGTGGCCCATGCCGCCGATGTGAAACCCGCCTTCATCCTGGAAGCGGACCCGGCCAGGCGCGCGACGGCGGATCCGCTGTGGCTGCGCGCCGCCCGGCTGCGTCGCATCGCGCTCTACATCGCCAACCAATACCTGCATGTCGAGCAGGCCGACCTGGCGCGCGCCGCCAGCATGAGCAAGGCCAACGTTTCCTACGCCATGAAGGACGTTGAGGACGATCGGCAGAGCGATGCCGAGATCGAGGCCATCATCCGAGCAGTCGAGGGGGCTTTTGAAGCATGAGCATGCTCGCCGATCAGGCACCCGCCCCCAGCAACTGGTTTCAGCTCCATAGCCGGCCGCCTCAGCGCAAGTGCAATCGCGAATTTCACCGGGCGTTTCGCGCCGTTTGTGCGCTGGCGCCGAGCTTTCTGCCTGAGGCCGAGGGCATCACGTATGCGACGGCCGTGTCGCAGCGCCCGCAACGCCGGGCAACGGAAGACGGCCTTTGGATGCTTTCGTCACGTCTTCGTGGCCTAGCGATCCTCGCCAGCGTTGAGCTGCTGGGCCTTACCCAGGCCGAGGCGAGCCGCGCGGCGCGCATGTCGAGGGCCGCGGTTTCCATCGCCATACGACGCGTCCAGCAGGATCTGCAGCGGCCCCGGATCGAGCGTCTTTATGACGCTGTCGAGCAGAGCCTTTGCCCATGACCCGCGAGAACGATACCCCCCTGGTCAAAGAACAACTGAAGCGCCGGATCGAAAGCCTTTGCGCCAAGCTGCTGCCCGACGGCCGCCGGCAGGGGCGCCTCTGGGTGGCCCACAATCCTGTGACGGCCGATTACAAGCAGAGTGCCGAATTCAAGGTGGCTCTCAATCGAGACACCGGCGCCTGGAAGGATTGGCGGACCGGCGAGAAGGGCGACGTTATCGGCCTGATCCAGTACCTGCACAATTGCGATTTCCGCGAGGCGCTGGACTGGGCTCGCGATTTCCTCGGCATGCGCAACATGTCGTCGGACCAGCGCCGGCGCCTCCAGGTTGAGGCGCGCCAGGCGCAAGAGGATGCCGAGGCGCGTGCGGCCGAAGATCTGCTGAAGCGCATGCGGCAGGCCGAAAAGCTGTGGGAGCGTGGTTTCCAGGACGGCGCAGGCAGTGCGGCCGAAGCCTATGCCCGCCGATATTTCGCCGCCCGCAACGTGCCGCTCGACGAGATCCCGAACCGCGATCGGCAGACGTTCCGGTTTTCGCCGGCCGAGGAATACTGGAAGCGGGCGCAGTTCCGCTACGAGAACGGCCGGAGCGTAAAGGTGCAGAAGGGGCCGGAATATCCGGTGATCCTTTCCGCCATGCGGTTGGCAACCGGGCAGATCGCGGCCGTCCACATGACGTTCCTCGATCCGCTCGGACCCCGCAAGCTGCCGGTTCTGAAAGAAGAGGACGAGAACGCGAAGCTGATGCGCGGCCCCTCAGCCGGCGCCGTCGTGCGCATTTCCCATGGCCCGGAAGGCGAGCCGCCGGAGACCGCGCAGAAAGCCTATCCGCTGATCATGGGCGAAGGCATCGAGACGACGGCCAGCGCTGCGATCGCCGCGCCCGAGGCGCGCGCCTGGGCGGCTGGCAGCCTCGCCAACATGCTTTCGGCGCCGATCTGGCTGCCGTGCGTGTCGTCGATCGTGCTGCTGCGCGACCACTTCAAGCACCACACGACCGAAAAGCAATTCCTGCAGGTGTGCGAAGCGATGGAGCGTTCGGGCAAGCCCTGGACGGCGATCGACAGCCACGTGGGGAACGATTTCAACGACTTGATACAGGAGGAATAGGGCGATGGATGACCTTCCGGAAACCTTCAACCTGCCACCGGAGCTACGCGCGAAGGTCGCAGTGATTACCGACAAATATCGTCTGTCTCTGGCGATGCAGATGGCAGGCGAACTCTCCGATGCCGGCGTCGACATGCCTACCGCGTTTCAGATCACGGTTGGCGAGCTGGTCACTGCCGCCGCCCGCATGGGCATGCTCGGCGCCCTTGGGATCGAGAAGCGGGAGCCCCGCCAGGATCTTTGGATGAAGCGTGCCGCCGAAAGCTTCGATGATGCGCGCAGATGGTTCACGGACTGGCAGGCCAGCGAGGAGCCCGACCTTGGCTGAGATCGGCGACAATTCCAGTGCATTCGGCATTGCCCGGGACCAGCTACGCGCTTTCGTCGAGCGTATCGAGCGCCTGGACGAGGAAGCGAAGTGCCTCAACGACGATCGCAAGGACGTCTATGGCGAGGCCAAGTCGATGGGGTTCGACGTCAAGATCCTGAAAAAAGTTATCGCGATCCGCCGCAAGGACCATGACCAGCGCATGGAAGAGGAGGCGCTTCTCGACACGTATCTGCAGGCCCTCGGCATGGTGCCGGCGGCGGAAGAGGAGTGAGTGAACATGGCAAGGAGAAGGAAAGGCAATGCGCAGAAGTCAGCAAGCGGCAAGCCGCAGATTGTCGACGCGGCGGTTTCGCCGGCAGCAGTGGCACCGGAAGCAGAAGCGGCACTGGATCTCGGTGATAGTGCGGCCGCTGCAGCAGCAGGGCTGCAACACCAGGCTGGAACGCATGATCCGGCGCTCGACAGTGCCGCTGGGAATTCTGGGGGCGTAGCCGATGGGCAAGATACAGAAAATGGTCTGGCCCCAGGGCAAGAACTTGAAACCGCAGCCGAAGGGCAGGGCGCCGGTGCAGCCGATACCGGGACCGAAGCCCCGGAAGACGCCGGCGGAGAAGCGGAAGGATCAGGAGTATCGACTGGCACTCTCGAAGGGGCACTATCCTCGGGGCGAATTGCTGGAACCGCTGGCGTTGAGCCCGTGCCAGTTGGCGATGCCATCGGTGGAATACCTTCAACTGATGGAGGTGCGACAGGAACTGGTGGAAACATTCTTCCTGACGCCGGAGCAGATGGGAGCAAAACCAACATCGTCGAGCACGGTAGCGATGGTCGCAGCACCGAGAATGACGGCGGCGCAGCTGGCGGCGCTGGCAAACTTGATGGTGGCGCCGGCGCCGAGCCGGGAACCGATCGAGGTGACGGAAGCGGAGTACCAGGCACTGGTGAAAACGGCGTCGGCAAGCCAGATCTCGGCCCAGACGCCGGAAATGCTGATGAGCAGTCAGCGCACCTATCGGGGGGCGGTGTTCGTGGTGAAGCCGGAGCCAGCGCCGTTGGAGGGGGAGATCCTGCCTCCGGAGCCGGTGAGCGTGTCGATCTCGAACGATATGGTTTTTCTGAGCAATCCGCCGCTCGATCCGAGGCTGGAGGAAATGTGGGAGAGGCATCGCGAGAGGATCCAGAACGCGAGCGACGCGATGATGGTGGCAGCGATTACCGGTGGCTGGAAGGTGTAGGCTCGGAACGCGTCTCCCCGATCGACGACGCTGTCTCGGCTGCCGAGACGGCCGCCTGGAACGTCGTCGTCTTCCTCGGCAATAACCATCTGTCCGAGCTCGGAAACTTCCGTATCCACGTTCTTACCGGATACGCCGGATCCGCCGGCACCAATGCCATGGCCGAGCTGGTGCGCAAGATCGGCAAGGAACGGGCGACGCCGGAGGTTTGCGCGCAGCAGCTGAAGATCCTCGGCATGCTCGATCATCCGGAGCTGTCGGAGGCCGAGACGCTGATCGTCCAGACCTTCATCAACATCGTCGCCGGGGTGGACGCCTTCGACAAGACCGTGGCTGAGCGGCGGGCTGCTGCCGATCGGCAGCCCGAGGAGCGCAAGCCGATCCCCATCGAGGATACGACCATGGAGACCGTCGACGACGCCATGGCGACTTGGGGAGGGCGTGGCTGATGGGCAAGCTCAGAGAGGCGGCCGGCCGAATGGTCGACCAGATGGAAGCTCATAGTGGCGGCGATCGCCGTCGTGAGGCTGCGAAGGCGCGGCTTCAGCACCATGCCGCAGAGGCCGAGGTTGCGCGTGAGGAACTGCGCCGATCAACGCAGCCCTTTCTTACCGGTGACCTGGTCGAGCTGAAGTCCGGCGGCTTTCAGATGATGGTCGAGGGCGTCGATCAGCGCTGCGGCGAGGATTATTGGACCGTCCACCTCGTCTGGAACACGTTCATCGACCGCGCTGAAATCTCCCGCGACAGCTTGCCGTCGAGCTGCCTGCAACTGGTGCCGATCGTCGATGGTCGGTTCCGTCCGACGCGCAGCAGTCGTGACCTGGACACCGATATCCCGTTCTGACCATCCCGGCCGGCAATGGTGCCGGCCGCAACACGAGGAGAAGAGCATGAAAAACTACTACGGCACAAAGCTTGTCACCGCCCTGGCGATGACGCGGCTTGCGTACAATGACTATCGTGGCTGGCAGCTGCCGACGGATGAGAATGGCGCCGATGAAGGCTACCTGGTCGAGTACCAGGACGGCGGCGCCGGCAATCATCCGAACCACGCTGGCTATATCTCCTGGTCTCCCAAGGCGCAATTCGACGCGGCGTATCAGCCGACTGGAGCCATGTCGTTCGGCCACGCCCTCGCTGCGCTGAAGGCCGGCGAGCGCGTTGCCCGTGCAGGTTGGAACGGCAAGGGCATGTGGCTCGCGCTCAGTGGGCCGAACGGACCGCGAGAAATCGCCTACGAAAACTTCTGGTCAAGGCACGCCAGCGAGTATGCCCGCCTGAATGGCGGATCTGCGGCCGTGTTGCCTTGCATCATCATGAAGACTGCAACCGGCGAGATCCTGATGGGCTGGCTCGCCAGCCAGACCGACATGCTCGCCGACGACTGGACGATCGTCGAGGACTGAACCCGGCCCGGCATTTGGTGCCGGCCACAACGAGGAGAAGAGCATGAAAGATGAAGACGCCATCGAGCGGGAAATCCAGAGCAAGGGGCTCAATGCGCCGCGGCTGACGCCGACGCGCATCGATGCCGTGATCGCATCCGAGCAGTATCACGTCTTCCCGGGCACCACGCTGACCGTCTGCGCTCTGACGCTGCGGAATGGGTTCAACGTGACCGGCGAGAGCGCGGCCGCCAGCCCGGAAAACTTCGACGAGGAAATCGGCCGAAAGATCGCCCGCGAAAATGCTCGCAACAAGATCTGGGCGCTGGAAGGCTACCTGTTGAAGCAGTGGCTGCACGAAGGCGCCGGAGACTACGTGGCCGCGAGCGAAATCGGCTTCTGACCCATGCCCGCGGCGCCAGACGAGGGGCGCCGCGGTTTCCATTCCAGATGCGGGCTGACAATGACCAGGAAAACAAAAGAACAGCGCGGCGTTGCGGCCGTGCGGGCCAAGGTGCTCGATGGGCTCGAAGATCTGGAAGAGGCAAGGGACCTTTCCGATCCGGATCCGAACAATAACCGCGACGGCATCAAGGCGGGCCAGTGGGAAGGTTTTCCCCACGGCAAGATGCCGCCGGGCTGCCCGATCACTGTGCTCGGCATGAAGGGCGAAACGGTCTATGTGATCTCGGCGACCGGCTTCCTCTATGAGGTTTCCAAGTGGGATCACCCGACGCTGGTCAAGCTCTTCTCTCCCTATGTCAACTATCTGAAGTGGGCCTGGCCGGCCTTCACCAAGGCCAAGACTGAAGAAGATGGCACTGTGATCCCGCCGAAGGTCGATCGCGTTGCGCGCGACAAGGCTGTAGAGGCCATTATCGCCGAGGCCGGCCGGCGCGGCACCTTCGACCCCTCGGAGAACGTGCGCGGCCGCGGCGGCTGGAAGAGCGGCGACAATTTCGTCTGGCACTCCGGCAAATACCTGTTCTCGACCGACATCAAGCAGGGCATCGCCGTTAAGCCCGATGTCATGCGGATGAAGCCGGGCGAGCACGAGGGCTATTTCTACGCCCAGGACAGCGACACGATGCGGCCGTGGAAGACGACGATCGAGACGCGGGACAGTCCGGCGCACGAAATCCTGCAGCATCTCAAGACGTGGAACTGGGAACGCGGCTATATCGACCCGATCTTCACGCTGGGCTGGATCTGTGACGCCTTTCTTTCCGGCGCGCTCGACCAGCGGCCGATCATCTTCGTGACTGGCGGCCCTGGTACCGGTAAATCGGCGCTGCAGCGCTATATCCGATCGCTCTATGAGAACACGATTTTCGCGACCTCGAACACGACGGCCGCCGGCATCTATCAGACCATGGGCCACGATAGCCGGCCGATCGCCGTCGACGAATTCGAGCGCACGGCCAATTCGCACAAGCAGACCGCCATCATCGAGATCGCGCGCCAGGCCTATTCCGGCGACAAGGGCTATCGCGGCGGCTCGGACGGCTCGTCCAGCCAGTTCGAGCTGAACAACGCCTTCATGTTCACCGCGATCCTGAAGCCGCATATGGAGCAGCAGGACAAGACGCGCATGGCGATCATGCAGCTGAACCCGCTAAGGGCCCATGGCGAGCGGCCGATCGTGAAGGACTTTTGGGGCCGGCAACTGCTTCGCCAGGTGATGGACGGTTACCACGATTTCGTGACGCGGATCCTGCCGAAGTGGCGCGAGATCCTTTCCGACGATCGTCTGCGCTTCGACAGCCGCGCGATCGACACCTACGGCACCTTGCTCGCCGGCGCCGAGTTGCTGGTGGGTGAAGTCGGCATGATTGACGGCGGGTTTCCAGCAACGAGCGACGGCAGCGGAAAAATCGATATCCACTATCTCAAGGACATCCTCGAAGTCGCCACCTCGGCCGAGCGCGCCAACCAGCTGCCGAAATGGCAGGACGTCATCGAGCGGATCCTTGGCTGCAAGCTCGACGCTTATAAGAGTGGTGAGCGCCTTACCGTGGGCGCGGTCATCGAGCAGCTTGAGGACACTGGGCGTAGTGAGTTCGATATCATCGATGCCCGCGCCCGCCTGGCGCTGCTCGGCCTCGGCATACGGGATATCCCGAAGAACGATGAAAACAATCCCTGCGGCGGCTATGCGCTGGCGATCCCGATGAGCGACGTCAATCTGAACAAGCTCTTTGCCGATAGCGAGTTTGCGAATGGCGGCTGGACTGACGCGCTGCACCTCGGCCCGCAGGAGATCATTCCCCGCGGCCTGGCGAAGGCCATGAAGACGGTAAAGATTAACCGCGCCTCGAAGACGTGCGTGCTCGTCGACCTGCAGGCATATGACGCGTGGGTGGACCGGGAATGATCGAGAACCTGATCGAGCGCGGCGCGCTGTTCGTCATAAACCACAGCGCCGGCAAAGACAGCCAGGCCATGACGATCAGGCTGCGCAAGCTGGTGCCGGCCGAGCAGATGCTCGTCATCCATGCGGATCTCGGCGAGGTCGAATGGCGTGGCAACATCGAGCACATCAAGTCGACGATCGGCGATCTGCCGCTGATCGTTTGCCGCAATGAAAACCGGACGTTCCTCGACATGGTCGAGCAGCGCGGCATGTGGCCAAGCCCGAGCCAGCGCCAATGCACCAGCGACCAAAAGCGCAATCCCATCGAGCGTGAAATCCGCCGCTATCTGAAGGCCAAGCCCCAGTTCGGCGGCCTGGTCGTCAATTGCATGGGGATCCGCGCGGCAGAGAGCCCGGCCCGCAGCAAGCAGACACCGTTCCGCAAGGTGGATGGGAACAGCCTCGGCGGCCGCGAGTGGTATAACTGGCTACCCATCTTCGAGCTTTCAACCGAGGAGGTCTTTGCGGCGATCGCGGCGGCCGGCGAGGTGCCGCACTGGGCCTATGCCGGCGGCATGTCGCGCCTCTCCTGCGTGTTCTGCATTATGGCGAGCCGTGCTGATCTGCGCACCGCCGCGGCGCTCAATCCCGATCTGTATCGTCGTTATGTCGAGCTGGAGAAGCGGATCGGCCACACGATGTCGATGGAGCGCCGGCCGCTGGAAGAGGTGACGGGCATCCCAGTCTGAACCCTGACCCCGCCAGCGCAACACAGCGGCCCGCCAGAGCGATTTGGCGGGCCTTTCCTTGTCTTCCCTTGCCCGCGCCCCGCTGCTAGCGTGCCGGTCGCATGATTGACCTCATTTGGATAGCCGTCTTCACCGCCTTTAGCGCCGCCTGGTTCGTCGCCAGCGGCTATCTGTCCTATGCCTGGTCGAACGGCGATGAGCGCACCAGGACGCGCTTCCATGGGCTGATGCTGACCCTCTACTTCGTCGCGGCCTATCTGCTCTTCAACAATTGGTGACCCACGCCCTGTCGCATTTGCGGCAGCGTTTCCGCCCCATACCTCCTTCTCATTTAACTCTCTTCCCCCGCCCCGGAGGGGAGAAAAGCGGAGCCCGCGCCAGCGTTGGAGCCAGCGAGCGGCTATCGGCGACCGCTGGTCGCGTCCGCCTCGCTGGCTCGCCACGATATGTCAGCGCAAGTGAGGCGCGAGCACTTAACGCAGTCGGGGCCGTGTACAGGATGCGGGGTGGCGGTGCATTCCGCTGCGACGGGTGCGGGTGGTTACCACCGGTTACCCAACGGTTACCAGAGCGGTAACCGCGATATCTCAACGAAAACAGAGGCTTGTTGTGTCGGTTACCGGGTTGGCGATGAATAGAGGCTTTTTCACGCGCGCGCGTGTGCGATACGCGTAAAGGGGAAACCGGTAACCGGGTAACCGAGATATATAAATCTCTGATTTCTTTAGAGATATGCGGTTGGCGCAACGGTTACCGGCAACGGAATTCGGCTTTGGCCGGTAACCGGAATAAACAAATAGGGAAATAGCCGTGAGCGGTGAAAACGAGCAAAATCAGGGGCTTCGAGAGGCACACCCACCGGCCGATTTTTCCGGCGCTGGCGCCGATCGGCCCGGCCTCGACGTTGATCCGGACCGATCGGCGAAGGTCGGGGCGACGAAAGCCCTGGCGGAAGCCGCCATGACCGGCCTCGCCCAGCAGCTGGCGGCCGCCGAGCCCGAGGCCGACCAGCCATCGCTGATGTTCGACCAGGACGAGACCGCCTGTCTCTTCCGTGGCCCTGTGGCGCATGTCGCGAACATACGTGATGCCGCCAAGCGGGGTAGGGGACGGCCTCCCGGCAGCCAGAACAAGCGCTCCACCGATCTCGCGAACTACCTGCTATCCATGGGTTATCGCGATCCAGCCCTCAACCTTGCCGACCTGGCCAACGCTGATCCTCTGGCTCTGGCGCTGGAGCTGACGGGCGTGCCGCTGGCCGATGGCGTCGAGCCTCGCGAGATGATGGCCGCAGCGATCCACGCGGGCGCGCTCAAGCGGGCGGACATGTACGAGGCGATCGTGAAGGCGCAGGCCATGATCGCCGATGCCAACGCCGAGCTGATGCCCTACTTCCATGCGAAGAAGCCGCAGGCTATTCAGGTCGACAAGACGCTTCGCGGGTTCATGGTCTTTGGCGAGATGCCGGAGGCCGAGCAGCGCCGGGAGACGCTGGATCTCCGGCCGATCGGCAGCAGCGAAAAAGGCCAATGAATTCAATGGCCCGTCATCCGACATTTAGCCGTCCGACATTTCGACCGCTAAGCCGTTGAATTTCCTAGACCGCGAATGATGCTAAATCAGTGACGGCCTTTCTGGCTCGGCCCTTTTCCCGGCGGAAAAGCGGCTGGCCTATCTCCTCGTACGCGGGCGGGCGCGCGTCGCGCGAGGCGGGGCGGCGGCCAGCGACCTTGAAACTTTGGCGGCGAGCCCCCTCCATGGGGGTCGCGGCTCACACACACGACCCTTTTGCCCATTGCCTGACTGAACCACTGGCGGCCGAACCTAACCTTCTGAGGACCGGAGGGGCGCGGGCGCGGGGCCCCGCCCAATCGCAAGGGTATCGGGTTATGGGTTTTGACGTTCAGTTTCGGAAGCCGGCGGGGCCGGTGGCGGGCGCCTACACGCGATCGCGCGGCCCGATCGATATCATCATGGGCCCGGCCGGGTCGGGCAAAACCGTCGCCAGCTGCGAAAAGGGGCCAAGGCTAGCCGCCGAATACATGCCGGTCTGCAAGGATGGCTGGGTGCGGTTCAAGATCGCCTGCGTCCGCGATACCTATCGCGACTTCGCCCGAACGGCGCTCGCTTCCTGGTATGAGATGTTTCCGATCGGGAACCCGTTTCAGGTGAGCCACGAGGGCGGCCAGGATCGCCCAGTTAAGCACCGCATGCAGTGGGAAGCATTGCGCGGGCGAGACTTGATCAAGGTCGATTTCATGTTTGAAACCGGCGCGATCGGCGACCACAACGTCGAGCAATTCATCAAGGGTTACGAGCTTTCTGCCGGCTGGGGCAACGAAGTCGATCTGCTGGATCCGCGTGTGCCTGGTCTGATGTTTCAGCGAACCGGCCGCTATCCGCCGGTGAAGGATATCGCCGACAGCGAGCTGCAGCGGGTGTCGCGCGAAGGGCGAGAGGCCATGCGCAAGATGGGCCTCACGGTCTCTGAGGGAGAGATCGTCCTGCCGCGCGTTTTCTTTGGCGACATGAACCCTCCGGACATCGATCATCCGATCCTCGTCGAGTGCGGTTATGGCGAGCATGCGGAGAAGAAAAACCCGGCCTACAACCTGTTTCACCAACCTGGTGGGCTTGATCCCGCGGCCGAAAATCCGGTCGGCAAGCCGCGTTCCTCCTATGAGCTTGAGGCTGCAACTCAGCCCGAACACATCGTCCGGCGAATGGTCCACGGGCTGCCTGGTTATGCGCAGGACGGCAAGCCGGTTTATCCGGAGTTCAACCAGCGGGTCCATGTGTCGCAGCAGAACATCGAGCCGACGCAGGGCCTCGGCCTCACGGTCGGCATCGACGCCGGCGGCTCACCGGCCGCGACGATCGGGCAGCCGCAGCCGAACGGACAGGATCGTCTGCTCGCCGAGCTCGTCACCGAACCGGGCACCGGCCCTTCGCGGTTCGGCTCGATGCTGATCGAGCTGCTGCTGCAGCGCTTCCCGGGCCTGCCAATCCTCGGCGTATGGGCGGACCCGGCGGCCTTCATGGGCGGCGATACAGCCACCGGCGAATTCAACTGGGTGATGACGGTGCAGGGTATCGTCCGCATGCCGATCATGCCGGCGCCCTCGAACGAACCCGGGATCCGCCAGGAGGCGGTGCGCTGGGGGCTCACGGGCATGATCGACGGCCTGGTGCCGCGCTACCTGATCGATCCTCGCTGCAAGAAAATGGTTGGCGGCTTTGCGGCGCACTACAAGCTCACGAAGCTCGCCAGCGCCGGCGGTACTGACAAGCTTGCCGTCGTCAAGAACGAGTATTCGCACCCTCACGACGCCGAGCAGTATCGCGTGCTCGGCTATCGCGGCCTGGCGAACGTAATTTCGAGCGCAGCCCGATCGGCCCTGCCTGGCAATGTCATGAGCCTGCAGGAACAGCGCCAGCGCCGTGAGGCCGAGGCGCGGCCGCGGCCGGGTGATTTCAGCGTATGGGACGTCTGACGGTTCGATCGCCGGCGGATTATTCGGACTGCCTCACGTGCGCGGGCGGGCGCTCGCTCGCGCGTAAGGCGGCGATCTGGATGCGCAACAACGGAGACAGCGTTGCGATCTTCCACGTCGAAGAGCTTTTGGCCGTCGTCTACCTGGTGCCCGACCAGGCGGGGCGCCGGGAATTCTGCCTGGTCATCCGTCCTGCCGCCCGGGTGCATATCGGAAAGCTCTGCAAGCTGGCGCACTCAACGCTCAAGGCGATGGCCGATCATGGCGTCGTGGTGTTCTGCCGCGTGATGCCGGGCAACCGGACGGGAACGCGAATGGCGCACCTCACGGGCTTCACGCCCGCGGGCGATGAGTGGCTTTTCGAAGGGGTGAGCGATGCAGGCGGTGAAGGGACTGTTCGGCGGCGGCGGGGACAATGGGGCTGCTGCTGCCAAGAAAGAGGCGGAGAAGAGCCGGCAGCTGCAGGCGGTAGCGAATGATCGCCAGCTTTCGGAGCTGAACCGGAACGACAAGGCCGTGGCCGCGACCCGCAAGGCGCCCCGCGGCCGTCGCCTGTTCGAGGATGGCTCCGAGGCGCTGGCTGGGACGCTTGCCTAATGCGGGGCGATTATCGCGTCGACGTCCAGAAGCACCGGACGCGGGTCAACAATACCTGGGGGGCGCGGTCCGGTTGGACCCGCATCTACCAGGACGCCTACGATTACGCGATCCCCATGCGTCGCCCTTCGGGCGGCGCCAATGGCCGCCCCAGCCAGCCCGATCGCCTCTTCGACATGACAGCGCCGACCTCGGCCATGTACTTCGCTGGCAACCTGCAGCGTGATCTCTTCCCTGCCGGGCAGCCGGCCTTCGAACTCGAAACCGGACCGCTTGCGGCAATGGTGCTTGCGCCAGATGACAAGAAGCGCTTCGATCGGGAGCTTTCGCGAACGTCGAGCCTTATCCACCCGTTCTTCCTGGCAGGCGACTGGGACACCGCGATCCACGAAATGTGCGTGGATTTGGCGGTCGGGACCGGTGCGTTGCTGCCGGTCAAGGGCAAGTCTGCGAACAACCCCATTCAGTTCGCCTGCCTGCCGTTCGACGAGCTGGCGATCTCGGCCGACGGCTTCGGTGCGGTCGACCTGGTCGACTGGAAAACCCAGATGACCGCTGACCAGATCGTCAGCCAATGGCCTGAAAACAGCAGGTTGCCAGAGGGGTTCAAGGAAAAAGCGGTCACCAAGCCTTCCGACACGTACACGGTCAATCAGACCTGGTGGAAGGATCCAGTGGCCGGCTGGCACTTCGGCGTGATGCTCGACACGTCCACCGAGTTGCTGTGGCACGAGCGCTACCGTACGCAGCCGATCGCCGTCGCGCGCTACTACCGCGTGCCAGGTGAAGCCTACGGCCGCGGCGTCGTGCTGACGGCTCTGCCATCGATCAAGACCGTGAACAAGGCCCAGGAACTGGCGCTCAAAAGTGCTGCAATTTCCATGCTTGGCATTTGGGGCTATCGCGCCGGCGGCACCTTCAATCCGAACACGGTTCGGCTTGGCCCCGGGGAGTTCTGGGCGATGCAGTCGACGGGCGGCATGCTCGGCCCGGACGTTTCGCGCCTCGACAGCGCCAGCGGCAATCTCAACGTCGCCCAGATGTTGATCGGCGAGCAGCAAAACCAGATCAAGGCGGCGATGTTCGATACCCGTCTGCCGGATTACCAGGGCACGCCTCGCTCTGCTTCGGAGATGGCCGCGCGCCTTCAGCAGCGGGCGAACATCCACATTGGTGCGTTCGGCCGCCTGGTCAACGAGATCATGCCGGTGGTCGTTCCGCGCGTCGCCGAGATCCTGTTCGAGTTCAACATGCTGCCGATGGTGCAGCAGGTCGACGATCTCCTGGTCTCGGTCAAGGTCAAGTCGCCGATGCAGGCGGCATTGAACGCTGACCGCATCGCAGCCATCGCCAACTATCACGATTTTGTCGTTGCGTTCGCTGGGCCGGAGCGCGCCCAGTTGCACCTCAAGCAGACGGAAGTCCTCGATCGCGTGGCCGAGGGGCTGCAGATCGACAAGGATCTGATCCCAGACGAGGACGAGCGCAAGGTGATCGAGGAGCAGATCGCGGAACAGCAGCGGCAGCAGCTGGCGATGATGATGGCAGCGGAGGCCGCCAAGCAGGCACCTGGCGCGATAAAGGATGTTGCCGTCGCCGAGATGCGGAGGGCCGCGTAAGTGTCCGGTCCGTTCATTCCGCCCCGCGCCGGCCAGCCCTTTGACCTGCTCGAGCAAGGCGCCGCCGGCAACGGCTGGGAAGGCGTCGAGGAGCTGTTCAAGCCGTTCCTGCAGACCGGCAATCTCCAGCCAGCCGACGAAGTCGCCAAGTTCATGGCCGCTCTCCGGCGCACGCCGCAAGGCCTCGCGATGTTCGAATGGATGATGGACATTTCCCTTCGACAGCCGCTGCGTGTCGTCGGCAATACCATCGAGCAAACGGCCCTGAACGCCTCGGTGCGGCAGGGCATCAACGGTTATGCCGAGGCGGTTCTGAACGCCATCGCCCACGGCGAAAAGCTCATGAAGCAAACCAAACCCCAGAATGGAGCTGGAGAATGAAGACTTTTCTTGATCGCCTGACTTTCAATGCGGCTGACGCCGGGGCCGGCGCAGCAGCCGTTCCTGCAGCAGCTGCACCCGTTCCGGCCGCCGGCACTCCTCCCGCTGGCACAGAAACCCCGCCGGCTCCATCGGCGGCGGCAGCTCCACCGGCGGGCGCCGGCGATCCGCCCGCCGGTGGAGCTTTCTATCGTCCGGACGGCCTGGCCCAGCACATGCTTGGCAAGGACCAAAACGAGACCATGGACAACATGCACAAGGCCTTGGAGGGCTATCGCACGCGGGATGCCAGCAACGGCGTGCCGGAAAGCTCCGAGGCTTACGGGCAGTTCACCGGTGAGATCCCGGAGGCAATCAAGCCGCACCTCGACACGCTGACAGCGGATCCGCTTTTCGGTCGCGTTGCCACCAAGGCGCTCGAACTGAAGGTGCCGGTCGCTACCTATCAGGCGTTGACGCAAGAATTTCTGTCTGTGTCCAACGAGATGGGGATGATGGAGCCCGTCGTTGACGCGGCTGCCGAGCGGGCGGCTCTGACGCCGGACGCAGCCAAGCATCTCCCGGACGCCGAGCAGCAGCGGGCGCGCGAGCAGCGAATGAACGATAATTACGCCTTCGTCGACGGTTTGGTCACCAGGGGGCTGACAACCAAGGACGACGCCGAGTTCGCCAAGGCGATGCTCGGTGATACCGCCAAGGGACACCGGTTCTTCGAAAGCATGCGCAAGCTTGCGGCTGGCGGCGAGGGCGGTGGTCCTGCTCTCGGTCATCAGCCCAGCCCCGCAGATCCGAAGGGCGATATCCAGCGCCGGCAGGCGTTGCCCGAAAACACCTGGGGCGATCCCAAGTTCAACCAGCAGAGTTACGATCAGCTTCAGGCAGACCTTCGCCGAACATATGGCGATTAGTCCACACTGAACGGCTTCCGGCCGGTGGCAGCATTCGAAGCGCTACCGGACGGGAGCGACCTGGAACAACCGCTGGCTATCCTTCACCGGACCCGGCGGCTCCGGCTAATCGGCCCTCACGGTGATTTCGTCCATCACTCATAGAGGGTCTACACATGCCTGTTTCCACATGGTTCCGCGAAGAGATCAAGGGTCTCGTTCGTGCCCGCTACCAGGCCAAGGGCGGTTATCTCGACGACACGATGCTCAAGGGCGAAAGCTCTGCCGGCACGGTCAAGTACCCGGTTGGCGGCGGCCGGGTCGAAATGTACGAGCTGACCGGCGCGATCAACAAGGTGTCGCCCAGCAATGTCAGCCTCGACATGGTGACGCTCGTCACCAAGGACTACGAGGCCTCCGTCTACTTCCGCATGCAGGATGAGAAGCGCATGGGGCCTAGCCTCAAGGCGAAACTCGCCGACGATCTCACCAAGGCACAGCGTCGGAAAAAGGATCGGATCAAGCTCGACGCCCTCGATCTCTTTGCTACGGGCGGCGCCGCGCTGACCGATGCGCCGAACGCGGTGCAGACGATCGGCGACGGCACCCAGCGCGTTGACCTGCTCAATGCGATTGAGGCAATCGACCAGATCTCCGGCGCTGGATCCGATGATGAGGTCTTTTGGCCGATCCCGAATGTCTGGATGTCGCAGCTCCTGATGTACAAGGAATTCTCCAATTCCGATTACATGGGGCCGGCCGACCTGCCGTTCGCGAAGGCGAGCAAGGTCATCCGGAAGACGTTCCGCGGTGTCCACATGTTCAGCATTCCGGACGAGTACTTCACCTATGGTACCGGCGCCTTCGTGCCCGGCACCCCCGGCTTCACCGGGTCCGGCTACCTCGACACCTTCATGTACACGAAGGAAGCCATCGGCTCGGAGACCTGGTGGGACCAGGAGAACATGACCATGGAGCCACTGCCTGATTACGAAGGCACGCCCTACGTCTGCAAGGTGCAGCTCTCCAGCGCCTCGATCGGCATTCTGCCGGAAGGCGTCAAGCGCGTCCGCAACCTCGCCATCAAGTCGGCGATCCGCGTCTAGCGGTGCTCCGCCGCTTCGGCGGCGGTCGCCTCGTCTGCAGCAACGCTTCAAAGCCACAGAGGTTATCACCATGGCTCACGTTCCTACCCAGCTCCGGCGCTCGAATTCGATCACGCTTTCGGGCAACCGGAAAATTCATACCTTCGACTATGCGACCGACCACACCAAGGCGGAAATGTTGGCGGCCGGCTACTTCAATGCCAGCCGCGCGGCACTGGCCGTGTCGTCGATCATAAACGCGGTCGCCGACGTCGACGGCACGTCCGAGTACGTCCGGATCAAGGTCGCAACCGTTCCGTCGAGCGGCAACGTCACTGTGACCGATGTCACCGGCGACACCACGCCGGATTGATCCGGCCCGCTTCGCACTCAACGCGGGACCGCGGCCGGTAATCTGGCCGCGGTTCTTCTTTTTTGGGCGGCAGCGATGACGGAAGACGAGGCGACGATCATCAATGAGGCGCTGACGGACATTGGCGCCGGGCCGATGTTCTCGATTGACGATGACAGCGACCTTGCGATGCAGATCCAGTATGTCTGGCAATCGGTGGTCAACCGATGTTTCGGTCTGCATCCTTGGAGCTGGTCACGGAAAACGTTCCGCAATGATCGTCTCGCGGCTACGCCCGAGAACGGTTTCGCCTATGGCTTCGCGCTGCCTGGTGGGCGGATCGGCAATCCGCTGAAATATTCGAGCGATGCCCGTTGCCGGTCTCCCATCCGCGATTTTTCGCTCGAAGCCGGGCAGTTCTTCTGCGATTTCCCCGACACCTGGTCGCAATGCCGGGTCTATGTTAATCCGGTCGCGTGGCCGCCGGAATGGCGCGACGGCTTCAAGCTGGCGCTGGGCGGTTTTCTTTATGTGCCTGTCTGGCAGGACAAGCCGTCGCGCGACGAGGTGCTGACGGAAGCTTTCGGCACCCCATCGCAGGGCGGCGCCGGCGGCGTTTTCGGTCGGCTGATCGCGCAGGACGCGGCCAGCCAGCCAATCGGTGAACCCCAGACGCATGACGAGCCCCTGTCGAACGCTCGATACAACGGCGGCGGTGATCACTGGGCGGGGAGGTACGCCTGATGGCCCGCGTCTCCGGTTCCCTGAAAAGCAGCGTCAACGCCGGCCAGCTGTCGAAAAGCCTTCTCGGCAAGGTCAACCTGAAGCAATACTACTCAGGCGCCAAGCGCATGCTCGGTTTCGAGCCGATCGCGCAGTCTGGCTTCAAGCTGCTTCCCGGCTCGCGCTATGTTGGCGCAGGCGTCTCCGCCAACTGCAATAAGTGTGTCCTGGCGATCTCGAACAGCCTCTCCTACACGCTCGTGGTAACGGCGGGGCGGATCGATATCTGGCGCAATGACCGTGTCCTGGTCGCGACGGTGACCGGTGGCGCCGTGGCTGGCATCACGTCCGGAATGGTTCCGGATCTCCGGTTCTACGGCGAGGCGAACACGGTCGGCATCTGGCATCCGGATCTATGGCAGGCCGTGCGTCTGGTGCGCAATCCGGCCAATGATGCGATCTGGAATGCATCGACCTGGCCCTACGGCGACCTGCCCGAGGTCGACCTTGGCGGGGTGTATCCGACGGTTGCCGACAAGTGGACTATCTTCATCCGCTATACTGCTGCGACGATCAATCTCGTCATGTCGTTGTCGATCGACGGCAACAATACGAGCGCGGTGCAGCTGAAGGATGGCAGTGGCACTAACATCAACCCCAATGCCGCCACCAATCCGGATTGGGACCTCTTCGCGGGCGCGCTGCAGACGGCGGCCCGAGCGTTGCCGGGCATGAATGCGGGCCTGACCATCGTCAACGACCATGCCGCCTCGTACAGTCTCTATCGCGTGCTGGTCGTGACCTTCGATGGCACCCTGAAGGGTGACGAATACCAATTCGACGCCCGGGTGACCAACACCTCGGACGCCTCGGCCCTGACGAGCCATACGCAGGTTGGCAAGACGGACGGTGAACCGCTGATCTCGGCGAGCCGTGGCGGTTTCTCGGGCATGTCGCTGTTTCAGGATCGGGCTTGCTACTTCGGTCCGAAAGCGCGCTCGGCCGCCGTAGCCATGTCGCGGATCGCGGAATATTTCGACCTGAACATCGAGGCGCAGCAGGACAACGCGGCCCGTCTCGATGCGCTCCGGACGGATACGAGCGAGCAGATCCTCTATCTGATGGATGCAACTTACCTGCTCGCCTTCACCGACAAGGGCGTCTACTTCGCCTCGAACCGGACGATCGAGCGCAACAAGCCTTTGAACTGGGTCAATGCGATCGAGGTGGGCATCAAGCGGAACTGCCCGCCGGTAAAGCTGGAAGGCAAGGTCTATTTCGTCTCGGCTGAGGGCGGGCAGCTTTATTCGATCGACTATGACGCCGTCACCGAAAAATTCGCGCCGGAGCCGGAAAACGATCTCAACGGCTCGGATCCCGAAGACCTGGTGCGCGACATCAAGACGATTGCTGTCCAGCACAAGACGGGCAAGATGACGAGCAACCGGCTCTGGGTGCTGCGCGACGACGGGCGCCTGGTGCTCTGCGTCATCAACAAGAAACAGGAAATCATGGCGGCCTGCGAATGGCCGATCGCCGACGGCGGCCAGGTGTGCAGTCTGGCCGTCGATGGGCAAGAACAGGTCTGGCTGACGATCGACCGCAACGGCACGATCGTCGAGGAAGTGCTGGAAGAGGAAGACGTCAATCTTTTCCAGATGGCCTTCAGCGTCGTTACGGACCTGACCGGACAGGCGAGCGGCCTTGCGACGCTGAACGGCAAGACGGTCTGGGCGCTGATCGACAATGACGTGCATGGCCCGTTCACGGTCAGCGCCGGCGCCGTGCAGACGGAGATCCCGTCGCGTCCGGCAAAGATCGGCATCTGGGCGCCGCCGATCTATGAAAGCATGCCTTATGTGCGCGTGCTGCCGAATGACGAGGTGGTGCGGCGCCCGGGCAAGGTCGGGTCGGCGCGGCTGTTCATTGAGAACACGGCCTCGATCGCGATCGGCGCCAATGGTCGGGCCCCGCGCGACGTGTCGTTGAGCCTAGCCGGCGACGATCTTTCCCAGCCGAAAAAGAACTATTCGGGGCACACGACCGTCACCGGTCTGATCGGCGCCTGCATGGATCCGACGTTGACGATCAGCCAGGTGCGGCCGGGGCAAATCAGGGTGCGCGATTACATTCCGGGGGTGAAACTGTGACAGAGATTGCGGCGGCCGTTGCAGGCCTTTTTTCATCGGCGGCCCCTGCAGCGACGGCGGCGACCGGTACGGCTGTTGCCGCGGCTGCGCCTGCCGCCGGCGCCGGTTTTCTGTCGTCGCTGCTGCAAGGCACGGCCACGGTTTTCTCGATGGTGAGTGCGCTCGGCGCCGGGAAAGCCGATGCGGAGCAGTTCGAGCTCGCCGCCGATGATGCCGCGCGCGAAAAGCCGCTCGAAACCTTGCAGGGCATCAACCGGCGCACCGGGATCAAGGCCGAGATGCAAAACCGCATCGCCGAGCAGGACGTCGCCTACGCCGCGTCCGGCGCCGATCTTTCGTTCGGAACGCCCCTGCAGGCGCGGCGCGACGCCTTCCGCGAAGGTGATATGGCGCTCGAAACCGACATGGGAACGGAACAGACACGCGTCGCGCGCCTCGCCGAGCGGGAAGCGAACTATCGAAAGCGCGCGAAGCGGGCGAAATCTGGCGCCGTCCTGGACGCGATCGGCATTGGCCTGAAGGGCGCAACATCTCTGGCTGACAGGTACTGACATGGCAAATGGTCGACTTGATCCCGTTTCCTACCGCCGGTTCGAAGCGGATCCGCTGCTTTCCGAAGGTCTGCTTTCCGTTGCTCGCGATAATGGCGACCTGGAACGCAAGGTGGCGATGGGCCTTGCCCGCGTTGCCGACGAGTTCGGCCGTCGCGCCGATCGCGAGGCGCAGCGCGCCGGCGAACTGGCCGGGGCGCGTGATGCGTTGGCGGGGGCGCCGACGGGCGCGAAGGTCATCCGCACGGATCCGCAAACCACTTCGTCGGTTCCTGCAGACGGCGTCAAGCCGGTGTCTGTAGCGCCGGGTGTCCGCGTCGAGGTGAACGGCCGGCTGCCGGCCGGTATGCGCAACAACAACCCGGGGAACATCAAGTTCACGGGAACCGGCGCCTTCCCGGGCGTCGTCGGGCCTTCGGTCAACCGCGACCAGGGCGACCCGCAGGCCGTCTTCGAAACGGCGGAAGCGGGCATGAACGCGATGTTCACGCTGGCGAAGCGGAAGTATGACGGCGGCAAACGCAGCACAAATCAGCTGATCGCCGGCAACATGGGCTGGACGCCGGGCAACTTCGAAGCGGCTGCCAACGTCGCGCGCACCATGGGGATCGGTGCAAACGACGACATCAATCTGAGCGACCCGGCGAGTGCCGCTCGTTTCATGCGGGCGCTGATGCTGCAGGAGCATGGGAACGCGAGCCGGCTTTATACCGACGCTATGATCACGGCCGCGATCTCCGGCAGCGGCGCATCGGCCGGATCAAGCAAAAAGGCCTATGCCTCGATGCCGTCGCCGGCCTCGGTTGGCCCTGTCTCGGTTACGCCGGTGCGGGAAGAGGTCACGGTCGAGCCGGGCAAGCCTGGTACGTTCCGCCCTTCCGGCCGCGACACCGTTTTCGGTCGCGCCTATGACGTTTCGGGCACGCGGACCTATCTCGAAATGACCGACGCGGCCATGGTTGAAAACCAGCGGGCCATTTACGAGCAGTACAAGGACGATCCGGCAACGCTGCGCCAGGCGCTGGAAGAGGGGCTGACGGCGGATCTGCGCGACAACGTGTTCGAGGAAATCGAGCCGGAATACACGGTCTCCTATCGCAAGCGTGCCGCGAACCTTCTGGAGAAGGCCGATAGCGCGTTGCGCGAACGCGAGCTGATGCAGAACCGGGTCGGTTTCCTTGACCGCGTCCAGCAGCTGGAAAACCAGAAGAGCCAGCAGATCGCGGGTATCGACTTCGCCAATCCCTCGGCTGGCGCCGAGCTCGCGGACCTGCAGGCCTCGATCGATGCGCATTGGGATAGCGCCGTGGCGCGCGGCATCGTCGATCTCGACGATGCGGAGAAGTTCAAGCGCCAAAGCCGCTCGGATGCGTCCGTCAGTTTCTACGTCAAGCAGGCGGCGACAATGCCGGCCGATGACATCAAGACGATGCGCGCCCGGATGACGGAAGATTACGCCGCGGGAAAGCTCGCCGGCGTTACAGCCGACGACTGGGACAAGATCGACAAGGGGCTTGCCGGCGCCGAGAGCGCACGGAAGACGCAAGACGATAAGGCCAATGCCGATTTTTCGAAGCGCGGCGAGGATCTGGCGAAGCGTGTAGCCCGTGGCCTGCCGGTCACCGCCGAGGAGTTGGCGCGCTTCCAGCTCGATGCCGGCACGGCGCCGAAGGGCAAAGAGATTGCCTCCTCGACCCTTGCCCGTATGCGCGTTTCCGAAGCGATCCGCTCGCAGCCGCTCGCGGCCGTGGAGAGGAACGTCAAATCGCTGCTCGGCGATGGCGCGACCAGCGACGATATCGACTTCGCGCGGCGCACGATCGCCGAGCATCGCAAGGATCTGCAGACGGATCCGCTGGGTGTCGCCGAGCGGTTCGGCGTGCTGCCGGTCTCGCCGGGGCTGCCGCTGGATGGAGACGTCGATCCCGACAGCGTTTCCGGCGCGTTTGCCGAGCGGATCAACGCGGCGCAGGCGGCCGCATCGCATTTCGGGGTGCAGCCGAAGTTTTTCCGCCCGGGCGAGGCGGCCGCGATCGAGGCGGCGGTCAAGGCGGATCCGGAGCGCGGGCTTGATATCGCGGCCGGCCTGGTCGGCGCCGCCGGCGCCAACACGGACAAGGTGTTTCGCGAGCTCGGCGACGTCGCCCCTGCAGTTGCGCTTTCCGGCGGGTTGATCGCCGCCGGCGGCGAGCGCCAGGCCGCGCTGGATCTAATCGCCGGTTTCGGCAAGTCGCCCGATGGCAAAGATTATGTCGACGTGCCGAACACGAAGCGCCTCCCGGCCGCGCAGGCGATGACGGGAAAGGCGCTCGTTTTCACGCCCGACCAGGTCAACAAGCTCGACCAGGCTGCGGCGGCGATCGCGCGCAAGCGGCTCTATGATGCCGGCATCGATCCAAAAAAAGAGGATGCCAAGCCGGTTTATGAGCGCGCCTATCAGGAGGCGGCCGGCGCATCCTTCTCGAACGGGATCCAGTTTGGCGGCATCACCGATTACGATCGGGGCGCGTGGTACAGCTCGGAAAAGGTGCTGCTGCCGCCTTCGATCCGCGCCGATCGTTTCCCGGATCTGATGCAGGCGCTGACGGACGCCGACGTTGGCAGCGTCAAAGCCAAGAACGGCCGCACCTGGACGGCACGTGACTTCCAGAAGGCGATGCCGGTCGCGGTAAAGGGCGGCTATGCCTTCGCGCTCGGCGACGTCGGCGGATCCGCGCCGATGTTCATCGCCGACGAAATGGGCAATCCCGTGGTGCTGGATCTCGAAGGTCTGCGCCCGGCGCTCGAACCGCGCGTGCCGGGGGCCTTTCGATGATCGATTTGATTGATCCGTCCGCCCTGGCGAAGGGCGCATCCGAAGGTCCACAGACATGGGGTGAGGCGTTTTCGCGCGCCGTCGGGACATCCGACGACGTCATGACGGTGATCGAGAACACCAACGCCGATAGCGATGCTCTCGAGCGGGCCTATGACTTGCGGATCGCCGCAATTCGAGACCTGACGGGAACCCAGCTGCCGAACCCGCTGCGCGTTGCTTCGGGTGTCGATCGCGAGATGATCGATATCTTCGCCATGCAGGCAGGCGGCGGCGGGACGGTGCTGCCATCGCAGATCAGTCCCGATTTCCGCCGGCGCCAAGAGGAGGAATTCAACGAGCGGGCTCGCGCGTTGTCCGATCGCTTTCCTCAGATCGAGGCGATTATCAGCAAGCCGGTCATCGAAGAGCGCAACCAGGTCGTGCGCGACGCCAAGACGGCCGCCGACTTAGCCAACCAGTCGCCTGAACTTGGCACAATCGGGCGGTTTGCGGCGGGTCTTGTCGGCGGCCTCAAGGGCGCTGCGCGCGATCCGCAGCAATGGGGCATGGCATTCCTCGGCGCCGGCGGTGGCACGGCGAAGACGGTCGCCGGCCGGATCGGCCAGACGATCTTGACAGAGGGCCTGATCAATGGCGGGCAGGAGCTCGTACTGCAGGGCTTGAGTCAGGAGCGCAAGCGCGAGGCCGGTATCGAGCACGGGATGGGCGACATGCTCGCCAATGTCGGTATTGCCGCGACCTTCGGCGCGCTCTTCGGCGGCACGGTCCAGGGCGGCGCCGAGCTCGCCCGCGTCTTCAAGCTCGGGGAGGGCGGCGAGGCGATCGCGGCCCGCGTCATCGAGGGACGGCCCGAGCCCGGCGACGTCGAGGTGATGGCGAAGGTGATGAATATCGAGCTCGGCCCGGAACGGCTCGATCTGATCAGCCGATCCTTCGAAGAGCGCGTCCTTGACGACGTCACCGTGCGGGCCGATGCCTCGCCGGCCGAGATCCGCGTCTTTGAAGCCGCCCAGCGCTATGCCGACGATCCGGACAACAATCCGCCGCCGGAACTCATCGAGCGGCTGCTGGCGGACGAGGAAGCGGCGCGCACGCGATTTTCGCCGGACGAATATGAGCGCATGTTTGCCGGCGACCAGAATGCGATCGACGATATCGCCGATACCTTCATGGCCGGCGCGGTCGACGACGCTGTGCGCCGCATCGATGCTGTTGCCGATCGGGTGGATGCGATAGCAGAGCGCGTCGACGATATCTCCGACCGGCCATCGGCTGCTTCCACTCCTACCGCGAGCTGGGTGATCCGGGAACGTGCGAATGGCCGCGTCATTTTGGAGACCTTCGATCGCAGGAAGGTCGACGCGCTCAATACTGAGAAATACGAGGCTATTCCGGTCCAGCAGCATCTGGCCGAAGTCAATCGATCGGCATCCGGATCGGCCGAGGCCGTTCGCCAAGAGGGCGGCTCGGCTCGTCCAGGGACGCGCGAAGTAGTAGCGGGGGATCAGCGTGCTCCTGCGAATGATCGTGCGTCTCTGGACCCCATCGAAGGGCAGACCATTCGGCCGCGCCAAACTCCGGAGCCGCTGGACAATGCGGCCGAGACCATTGCCGACGTCCAGGCCGGCGAGATCGTGGAGCCGGCACGCGACGCCAACGGCAATCCGGAAAACTATCTCGATTTCATCGCCATCGACACCGGGGGCGAGAAGCCAGAGATCATGTCCGTCTCAGAGGCTTTGGCTCTGGCGGACGAACCCGAATTTTTCGCTGACCTTATGGAAGCCTGCAAACTATGAGCCTTCGTGATTGCCTGAATTCTGCCGTCCAGCAGGGCGCCATCAACTCGCGCCAGGCCGAGGAACTGCACCGCTATTACCAGGCGCGCTTCAACCGCAAGCGCCCGGGCATGACGGAACGGGAGGCGGCCGCGGCCGCACGCGATGAAGTTGTCGGCGCCCTGCGGGCGGAAGCGAAAGAGCTGCGCCGGCAGGTGAAGCTTACTGAGGCGCGGCGCAAGGAAATCGCCGACTTCATCGAGAATTACCGTGATCGCTATGGCAACCCGAACCAGCTCGACGCGGTCATGTCGCTGATGATCCACAACGGCTTTAAAGGCACCCAGTCCATGGCCGGCAAGGCGAATGCGATCATCGCTATGGCGCATCGGGATCTTTCCGAGGTGATGTATCATTTCCGGCGCTCGAAGGGGCTCGGCCTACGGCTGAACAAGGCGGACCTGCCGGCGCTGATCAAGGCCATGCACGGCGAGCCTACCGACAACCAGACGGCGAAGGCACTGGCCGGCGCACTCTCCGGCGTGCTTGAAGATATGCGGTTGCGCTTCAACGAGGCGGGCGGCAACATCCCGAAGCGCGAGGACTGGGGCATCGTTCACAGCCACAATCGCCGGGCGATCCGCGAACTCGGCGTCACGGGCCGCCAGCTCACAAAGACCGGCTATCGGAAGATTTACGATACCAGCGTCGCGCGGCAAAATTGGAAAGATTTCATTCGGCCGCTGCTCGATCCGGACGCGATGACGAACCCGAACACGGGGGAGGTGATCGGCGCAGACGGGCTCGATGCTTCGCTCGACTATGTGTTCGAAACCATCACCTCGGACGGGTGGGCGCATCGCCGCCCGGAAAGCCGCAAGTTTGGCAAGGGCAAGACGGCGAGCCGTCACCAGGACAGCCGGTTCCTGATCTTCCGGGATGCTCAGAGCTGGCTGACCTATAACGAGCGGTTCGGTAAGCAGGACGCCATCGGCTCGATCTTCAACCACATCAACGGCATGGCGCGCGATATCGCCTCTATGGAGCGTTTTGGGCCAAATCCGGACGCGACGATCGAATGGCTGACGCAGGCGGTGCAAGTCGATATCGGGAAGCGCCAGGCGGGCGTCGTAGACGCGCAAGGAAAGCCGCCCGGCATGTCGGCGGTCAAGTTGGCCGAGTATCGCATCAACAGCCTCTGGCGGGCGCTGCGCGGTCGAGAAACGGTCATGGATGGTCCGGCACAATGGGCCGGCGACATCCGCAATGTCGCGACGTCGGCGGCGCTCGGCTCGACCGGGATCCTCGCGGCCGTCACGGATCCTTTTGTCGCGGCCGCCTCGCGCCGCCTGGCCGGCCTGCCGGTCATGAAGGGCATCGAAACGATGATCCGTCGCTTCGCCAACGACGGCGATCGGCGCGCGATGGCGCGGCGGGCGGTGATCTGGGAGGATTACCTGCACACGATGAACGAAAGCGCCCGCTTCGTCGACCAGATGTTTGGCCATGAGTGGAGCCGCTACCTGGTCGACCGATCGCTGACCTGGAACGCGCTTTCGCCGATGACCGATGCTCGCAAGCGGATCGAGGCCTCGGCCTGGCACGAGACGCTGGGCGGGTATGCGGAGAAGGATACGGACTGGCTCGACCTGCCGCAGCTGCTCAAGAACTCCTTGGAAGGCTTCGGCATTACCGCGGACGACTGGCACATCATGCGCGCCGGCGTCGACGACATGGGCTTCCTAGATCCGGGTGGCATCTTCGCGAAAACTGGCGATCGGGCGCTGGCTGAGAAGTATGCCGAGCTCATCGCGCAATGGTCGGAACGGTCCGTGCCCTCCGGCGACCCTCGGATCAAGAGCTTTCTGACCGGCAAGACGGAACGCGGCACCATCCTCGGCGAGGTGGCCGAGTTCGGTTCCCAGTTCATGAGCTTCGGCATGAGCTTCACGGCGCGGCAGCTGGAGGCGATTTATCTCTATTCAATGCTTGGTCGATCTCAGGGCGGCAAGATCGCCCGCGGCGCCTGGTACTTTGCCTCGATGGCGATCCCGCTGATGATGGGCGCCAGCGTCTATATGCAGATCAGCAACGTGCTGAACGGCAAGGATCCGGAGGACATGACCGATCCGGCATTCTGGGGCAAAGCCTTCGTCAAGGGCGGCGGCGGTGGTCTCTTTGCCGATTTCGTCGACAAGGGCGAAAACCGCTTCGGTCAGAGCCTGGCCGAGACGCTGGGCGGCATCGGCGGGGCCTTCATCGGCGATACGACGGATATCACGATCAGGACGATTAAGGCGATCATCCCGGGTGGAGAGGATCAGAAGCTCGGCCGAACGGCGACGAAATATGTCGGCCGCTACACCCCGATCCTGTCGTCGCATCCGGCGACCCGCACCTGGTACCGCCGCGCCTTCGTCGACCAGCTGCAGTGGCTGACGGATCCGGACGCGGACAAGAGTTTCAAGGCGCAGAAGGCGAAATCGAGTTTCTGGTGGGAGCCCGGCGAAATGAGCTTCCATCGTCTGCCGGCGCCGGAGGCTGCCTTGGGCGCGGAGTAGTCATCGCACCGTTTTGATCTACCTTTGCCCCTGAAGTGTGGGCGAAAGGGAGATTTAATGAAACGGCGATCGTTCCTTCAGGTTGGCATGCTGGCCGCGGCGGACACCAGTGCCGCTCACTTAACGGATGGTACGTCCTTTTATTCTGGCCTGATCGATGATCTAGGCAGGGCGACCATGACCAATCCGTATCCCATTCCTCGGGCTGCACGACAGACCGATGTTCTCGTCGGCAATGGCGGCAAGGTCTACGGGCCGTTCGACGGCCTTCAGATATTCGACAACGAGGACGTTGTCGTCTGGTCGCGCGCCAGCGCTGCCGATGCCTTCGAGAAGGTGTCGGTGACGGTCGCCAAGGTCAGCGGACTTTCCTTCGATTTCTTCACCATCGAGTTTGCTGCCAATGTGCCGGCGACGACGGAATTCGTTGTCTCGTCCGAGCGTATCGCCGAGCGCACTGCTGGGGTGAAAAAGGGCACCATGCTCGACATGACGGCCCTCGAAAAAGAGCTGTCCAAACAGGCCACCGTGCTGCAGGAGCTGCGTCGCGACGTCGATCGTGCCATGAAGGTGCAGTTCAATCACCCGCCAGCCGCAGTGCCTGGTCCTCAGGACAATCGCCTTTTGGGCTGGCACGGGGGCGTTCTCGCCAACATCGACCCGGCGGAGTTCATCAACGATGCCGGTTTCGCGACGGCCGAGCAGGGGTTCAAGGCGGATAGCGCCCTGCAGCCGGGGGCCTCCGGCACCCAGATCGGTTTCATTCGGGCTGAAGCCGGCGCAGTTGAGCGCACCGTCCAGGACAAGGCGCGCGAACGGAAATCACTGCTTGATTTCATCCCCTTCGCTCTTCATCCGGGCATTATCGCCGGTACGAACACGCAGGATCTGGCGAGCTACATCAACGCCGCACTTGCGACCGGCGGCGTCATCGATACTCTGAAGTTCACGTACCTGATCAAGAGCCGGATGCTGCCTGTCCCGGGCACCCGGCTTGTGGGTCATGGCACGTTCAAGGCGATCTTTAACTCCGACGCCGACAAGTTCAACGACAGCGCGGCTGGCGACGGGCTGAACATGATGATCAGGCTGTGCTCTGATCTGGAGGTGGCCAGCGGGATCACCTTCGACGGCAACTCGATCACAACAGCGGGCTTCTGGATTTACGGGGCTAGGAATACAGGCGCGATCACCGGTGTTGTCTTCGACGCGACTGTCAAGAACGTCTCGTTTACGGGGATTGACGTCAATAGAAACAATGGCGCCTGGGTCAACTCTAACATTTTCGTTCGCGGTCGAGTGGAAAACTGCGGGTGGGTCGGAGCCAACCTTGAGGGCGTGACGAACCTAAACCACAGCGGCCTCACCGCTTACCGCACCGGGTGGATCGGGATCTTTGTCGGTTACTCCAAAAATATCATCGGACATGGTTTCGGTTCGAACAAGAGTGTCCCCCCCTATCGAATTTACGATGGCCCCGGCGGTCATGCTGGGGTGGAGAAAGGGTTTCTCTTCGGTCACTTCGGGAACGATGGCGCCGTCTGGACGGGCTTTTTGCTGAACGACAACCGCAATGCTGCCGAGGATGGTTTCGGGATAGGCGAGGACGGCGCCCTTGTGGATGCAGAAAGCACCAACATCTACGCACAGGGCCAGATCTGGTACGCCGGGCTCTTTGGCTTTGACGTGTCGAGCGATATGGTGGCCGACATTCAGGTTTTTTTCCCGACGCGACAGGGTGTGCAGATCGGGCTGGACCTTGGCGGAACGCTCTCCAACATCGACATTAAGGCCCAAGTCTACAACAACCAGAACGATGAGGCGGCGAGGTTCTCGGCGACCGGCGCTGCTGTGCGGAATTGCTCGATTACTAACGGTTCCAACTCGGTAACGATCAACAGCGGAAGCGGCTTCTACGTCGTGCCAGGTCAGAAGGTCACGGGCACAGGAATTCCGGCCAACGCTTATGTTAAGACCGTAGTGGGCAACACCGTGACGATGGTCACGGCTCCGGGCGGCGTCACGCCAGCCAACGCGACGGCGACCAACGGATCCGTCTCGTTGACCTTCCGCGGGATCATCAACTTCCAGAGCGTCAAGCTCGACCTTCGGACGATCTCGTGCATCTACGGCGTTGGCATCGAGAGCGGCGTTGACGGCTACGCCACCTACAGCAACTGTGAGGTGACCGGGAACCTATCGGACGTCACCACTGAAAGCGTGCGGCCGCTCAACGGGAACTACCCCTCCGGGATGGCGGTTCGAGCCTCCAAGTACAAAACGGCCACGATCGGCAAGACGGTCTCAAGCTTCTCGGCCATCGGCAACGACACGTTCGAGCTCAATGGCGGCGGAACGTTGAGTGCGATCACCAATGGCTACGACAAGCAGGAGATCACGATCTTCGTGAACGTGTCGGACATTGTCCTGAATTATGACTGGCTCGATGCGGGCGGAAACGGCGTTAACCGCATCATCGGCGGTGGGAACGTCGACATCACCGTCAAATCAGGAAGCATGTTTAGGGCGCGCTATCGCCAAGGCGTCGGTTGGTACGCGTGGGGCGTGGTCCAGGCCCAGTAACACGAGCGCGACGGCCGATTAGCGGTTGCGCTTCGCTGTGCTTCACCCTATGCAAATTGCTCGTGTTTGTTGCAGGGAAGGGCGGCGACTTGTTGAGGGAATTTTACAAGAAGATCCTGAAAGACCATCATCAGCCGGTCGCGATCAAGACCGTGGCTGACTTCGAAAAGACGCCTGTCAGTTATGAACAGCGCATCACCAATGAGAACTGGACCTTCGACGTCAAGCCGCGCGATGAGAGCACCGGCAACGAGGTCGCGATCGACAATATGTTCGTCTATAAGTTCCTGATCCTTGAAAGGAAGCTGTCAGCTTACAAGGGGATGGATTACTGGGACTTCATCCGACACGTCGTCAACACCCGCGAGTATACCCGGATCCTGTCAGTAGGAAGCGGGCCGTGCGCGGTGGAGATGGAAATCGCGGAGAAGTTCACTAAGCCCTATGTGATCGATTGCCTCGATATCAACGAGAACCTGATCAAGGATGCAACCCGGCGCGCCCAGGAACGGGGGATGAACCTCAATCCGATCGTGGCGGACCTGAACGAGATCGAATTCAAAGAGAAATATGATCTCGTCATCATCTGCGCGGCCCTTCACCACTTCGTCGAGTTGGAAACGGTTCTTGAGCGGTTCCACGACGCGCTCGCGGATGATGGCATGTTCGTCACCTATGAGCCGGTCATGCGTAATGGCATGTTCCTCTGGCCGGCAACACGCTTCGTGCTAGGGCTGATATTCCTGGCATTGCCTGCGCGCTTCCGCGTCAACCATCAGGATTACCCTGGCGAGAAGCGCGTCGATCGCTACTACAATGAGTACGACCGCAGCGGGTGGACCTTCGAAAGCATCCGATCAGGGGAAATCCCGGGCCTGCTTCCGAACTACTTCAAGACTGTCCACTTCGGCCGTGGCATGACGTTCCTGCGTCGGGTCTCCGATACGCTCTATGGCCCGAACTACCGCATCAATGAGAAAAAGGGCGACATGCGCTTGGCAAACGCCCTTTGCTGGATTGATCGGTTCTTCCGCGCTACCCGCCTGCTGAAGCCTGAGGGCCTTTTCTACATCGGGAAGCGGCGGGCTTAAGCCTGTCGCTCCCTGAATGAATTGATCTCGCTGGCGAAGTCCCGCGAGAGCCTGCTCAAGACTCCAGTCCGAAATGCCGGGACTTCGGCCCAATAGGTCTCTTTTCCCGGGGGCTGAATGTGGTGATAAAACGCCTCGCTCGTCGTGCCATCTTCAAATAAGCGGCAGGTCATCCGAACCATATCTGGTACCGCGCCTCCATAACTGGGCTGAAGCACAAGCTTTTCGAATGTTTCTTCTGCGATTTTTTTTGGGCTGCGCTTCATATCCGTTCCTGCCTAACCATAGCGGTTTCCAATGCGTACAACGATATCACTCGGTCTAGCGCGTTGCCAACCCTTGATCCTGTAGGTTAACGTCCGCGCAACTAGGGGGCGATTTATGCAGAATAACCTGGCAAGCGGCTTCGATGCCAGCAACACAAAGAACTACAAAGGTGCAGTCGATGTGTATGACGATCTCACCGCAGTGGGGTGGGTAGCTCCGCTTGACAGTTCAACCCAAGCAGCGGTCGATCTGCAAATAAACTCGGTATTCGTGGGAACCTACCAGGCCAGCGTCGACCGCCTAGATGTTGCCGAATTTGAGGGCCGCTGGTTCAGCGTGCGCTTCGGCGATCTAGTTGAGCCTCACGATCTCGTAACAATCTGCTATCCTGGAACATCGATCGTTCTGGCTAACGGCACGTTCAGAGTGCCGGATGGAGCACCAAACAACATGTCTGAAGTCACGCGAGAAGAGATCGACGCTAAGATTGCCGCTTCCGAGGCGCGAACCGACACAAAGTTCGAGCGCATGATGACCGAGTTTGCTGCCTTGCGTGGCGACCTCGCGGCGATAACGATCGAGATGGGTCAAGTACGGCAATCGACTTCGGGTTTGCGATCCACGATCGTCACTACCGCCATCGCGACCGTGCTCAGTCTTGCTGGTTTGGTTGTTGCCGTAATAGCCCTGAACGGCCAGGCGTTCTCGACTGGCATGGATGTGCGGGCTGTCGTCACCGAAGTGCTGGAGCAAACGCGACAGCCACAGAGTTCCGGGGGACCAGCAAAATCCGAGACGCCTGGAGCGCAGCCTGAAACGCCTTGAGCGCCCGGGCACATTTGACGCTGTTTCATGGCCTTTAGCATCGGCTCCAGTTTCCGAAACTGGGGCTTTCTCATGCGCAAGACGCTTCCGACGATCATTCCCGCGCCCGCGATGCTGTTGCTCGATTTCATCGTCGGCATCGAGGCCCCGCGGGGCTATGACACGATCTACGGCAACAACCAGGACAAGTTGCCGAAGCCACTTACGACGATGACGCTCGGCGAAGTGATCGACGCGCAGAAGTCCTGGACGAAGCGCTTCAAGTCGAGCGCTGCCGGCGGGCCGCAGTTCATGCGGCAGACCCTGATCGACATCTGCACCGAGATCCCGTCGCTGCGTGGGGACATGCTGTTCGACAAGGTGCTGCAGCAGAAGCTCGGCTATCACCTGTTGCTCCGTCGCGGCTATGAGAAGTTCATCGCTGGCGAGCTGTCGATCGTCGCCTTCGGCAAGGCCCTTGCGCAGGAGTGGGCGAGCTTCCCCGTCCTGGCAGCGTGCAAGGGTCAGGAGCGCCTGGTCGAACGCGGTCAGAGCTACTACGCCGGGGATGGCCTCAACAAGTCGCTGGTCGCGCCGGAGCGCGTCGAGGCGATGCTGCGGAAGGTTCTGGCGGCCGCTCGTCAGCAGCCGATCCCTGATGAGGATCCGCCGGCATTTCCCTCGGCGCCGGCACCCGCTGCAAAGCGACCGCTCTGGGCCATTCTCGCCGACCTCCTGGCGAAGATTTTCGGGGGGCGCAAATGAAGAAGCTTGTCGAACACATCGTCCGTTTCCGCACATGGATCCTCAACCTGCTTCTGACGCTCGCGGTCCTCGCTCCTGATCTCCTGAACTCTCCGGAGATGCTGGCCCTGGTGCCGGCGGAATATCAGCGCTGGGTGCTGGCGGCCGCATTCCTGATCAATATCTGGATGCGGCCGCGCCCGGCGGTGATCTCCAGCGATCCGGAAGTGCGCTTCAAGGGCGACCGGCCATGAACTGGATCCCGCTCGGCCTCGGCGCCGTCGTCGGCGCCGCACTTATGGTGATCCCGGCCTGCAGGTACGGCCAGGGCATCGAGCGTGACCAGGCGGCCGCCGAGCAGGGCAGGGCCGCGCTAGAGCGCATCACCGAACTGGAGAAGAGCAATGCGAACTTCAAGAGCCTTTCGGATCGCGATCGTTGTCTCGTTTTCATGCGTGACAGCGGCCTGCCAGACAACGCCTGCGACTGACGGCGCCGGCTACCAGTTCGTGCGCTTCTCCTCTGCTGAAGCGGCCCGGGCGGCATCGCAAGATGCGACGGCCGGGCCGGCTATCTCATCCAACAACAGGCAGTGCCGGCAGGATCCCGGCTGCCGCAAATAGGGTCTCTGCCGAATGACGCTTGCCGATGTTCTGGAAGCCTTGGGCATTAAGTTGAGCGTCCTGGTCGCCGGCGCCGCCGGCGGCGTTCTGCGCGCTCTGTCGCGCCGGCCGCATAATTGGCGGGAGTATATTGTGTCCCCCATCTGCGGCGCCCTGGCGGCCGCTTATCTCAGCGGCGCGATCGCCCATTATCTACGGCTCATATCCTTTCCGTTGCCCGACGATCCGGCGGCCGCGATCGGCGCCGTCGGTTTCATCCTCGGGATCTCGGCCATGTGGATCTCCGACATCGTGCTGGAAGTCCTTGCCCGCCGCCTGAGGCAACCCCCAGCCTGATGCACCTGCCGTTCTTGACTCTGTGCCTCAATGAGAACAGATAAAGAACATGAAGCATCGCCGCGGCATAGAACTGGATCCCGACAAGCTCGGCGCCGAGCAACTTGGCAGCGCCGAGGAACTGGCCTGGCTGACCTTCGACAAGCTTTCCGAATGGTATCTCCTCGGTGCCCGATGCTCAAAATGCGAGCGGGCGGCCTGGCTCGATCGGTGGGAGCTGCAAAGGCGTTTCTCGGCCGGCGCTTACATCAACCAACTGTCATCCCGGCTCCGCTGCAGGGCGTGCGGAAACCGCTCTGGCAACAAGTTTCTGCTTGGGAAAATGGCCCGGTGAGGAGCGTCAACCGGTGTCTATCCGGTCACAATGTCGGACAAGGGTATTGGCCTAAGTGATTGAAAACAAAGCATCCGTGGATAATTTGTAATCAGTAGGTCGGGAGTTCGAGTCTCTCTGGGGGCACCAAGCTTTTCTCAGCTAATTTTATCCTAACTAGCTGATTTATCTTCATAAAAATTTTGAATAGTTTGGCTTTTTCGCCGCGATACAGCTTTTTTGTGCCACCTTCTGTGACACAGGCCGTCGATGTCGAGCATCATGCCTGGATGAAAGAAGCTCCGCCATCCTTCAGGTGAACAGCGCAGGTGTATGGGGTGAAGCGGCCGACCGCGGCGTGCGAGTGTTTGTTGTGAGTTGGCGGACTGCGTCTTAGATTGCGTCGTAGACGACTCGAAATGATGGGGAATCGATTGGCAACAGATGAAGAGCTGCTCGGCGAAATCGAAGACGTTATTCGAACGATGCCCGATCCGGATACCTTTCATCACCGTGAAGGTGGTGTTCTCGATTGGCTCGGGCGCGTTAAGGCGCTGTTTGAGACGATGAAGGGTGGCTCTTACGTAGAGATGAACCTAGCAATCTCGAAATTGGGGCTCGATCACTCGGTTTGGCAGGCTTCGCGGGAGATTATGCTTCTAATCAGATCCGCCCGTCATAAGTTAAGAATGCAAACAACCGGGCCATTAAGCCTCGTGGTCGACAGGGGGATGGTTTTCGAATACTTCGATGCACTTCGCCAGGTCATTGAGGAAGCTCGAAAAGACGTATTTTTTATCGATCCATATTTGGATGCGGATGTGGTGAAGCGCTACGCGCCCTTTGTTGGAAGCGGGGTAACCGTAAGAATGCTTGCACGCGAGCGCGTTAAAACACTCGTTCCCGCTGCTCAGGCTTTCACCGCGCAAAATGGTACGCCGATTGAGGTACGGTCTGGCTCGAGCTTTCATGATCGGTTCGTGATTGTCGATTCTGGCCGCATATTTCAGTCTGGCGCCTCGTTCAAGGATGGCGGGCACAAAACACCTACTACCCTGACGGAGATCGCCGACGCCGCGAACGAAATGCGCAGAATATACGAAGACATCTGGAGCAAGAGTGTTGTCGCTTTGTAATTCATAAGCACGCGGCCTGTGTGCAAAGGGGCGCACGGTATCGAATCTTGCAATTCTCCAGCTCCTGAAGAATCGTGCGCGACGTTGGCCGTCCAGCGCCTAGAGTTTCTTCGTCGCGGTCGAGGAGTGGCTATCGGCTCTAGTTTGAGTTGCGAGGCAACAAACTCAAAAAATGTGACACAATGGGTGACACTAAATGCGCCACAAGTCGCGCTAGAATGCCGAAAAGCATAGCATTTTCAACGGGAGCGATTTAAGCAGGTTGCTCTCTGGGGGCACCACTTCAATCCTCCTTCGTTGAAATCTCTCGCTTTTGAAGCCCTCCCATATTCGGATTTGAGAACGGGGAGTAAGGCACTGATCGGGGTCGTCAATTACGCCCGGCAAGGATCACCATAAAGACAGGTGTGCTGATCGGAGTGCAGATGAGAGAGAACAACGGCCCGTAAATCAGCGCGCTCATCAGAATCATGGATGTGCATTCGCCGATGCCGCCGGTCAGGCAATTGTGCGACCCCCCCTCGAAAATGCCGTAGACGGGTAGAAACAGCGCCGCGACCATGAGGCTGGCAGAAAAAGCCAGGACGGCGGATACGGTCAGCCTTGCAAGAGTTCTCATGCTGCTGGGATATAGAGAAACAGTCGTTCTTGCTACCGCCGATTGTTGTCCGAATCGGGCGTCCGTCTTGCGCGCATTCCCCATTTCCTTGGAAAGCTCATGGTCGTTAATCGGTCATTTGCTCCACGACGTCACGAAGCGTTCACCGAGATTGAACGCGGCAAAGAACGACGCCAACGATAAGTTGACACCGATGGCAGCGTCGTAGCGATCTGCCTGTGTCGAACGGGCCAGAGCGTGCGCCGTCAGATGTCGAACGACGGCCCCATCCGAACCGGAACTTCTCGGCATTTCTGCAGGGCGTTGAGAAGGTTTTCGGCGAGATAGTCGATCAGCGCCCGGGTTGCCGGCAGCATGCCCTGGCGGGATGGGAAGACGAGATGGACGACGACGTCGTTCGACGTCCATTCCGGAAGCACCGGCACCAGCACGCCGGCGCGGAACGCCCGCTCGCAGATATGGTCCGGCAATAGCGCCACGCCCATGCCCTCGATGGCGGCACGCTCGAGAATGATGAAGTCGCTGCAACCGATGATCGGCCGATGGGAGATTTCGGTCGTGTTCCCATCGACCGAGACGAGCCGCCAGACATCGGTCGGGTGCTGCTCGTTCATGGACAACGTCGGTTGCTGACTAAGGTTGTCGATCGTGATCTCGCCCGAGCGGGCAAGGAATGTCGGGCTTGCAGCAAGCCGTTCCCGCACCTCGCCGAATTTGCGAATGATGAGCTGATTGTCGGTATCGAGCTGGCCACGAGCGCGAAGCGCCACGTCGATGCGCTCCTCGATCAGATCGATGCGGCGGTTGGTGGCGGTGATCAGTAGCCGCACGCCGGGATAACGCCGGTGGAACGCCGGCAGGATATCGGCAAGCATCGGGGTGAAGCCGAGCGGGCAGGCGAGGCGGACGGTGCCCGAGGGTTCAGCGCGTACAGCCGCGATTTCGGCTTCGGCGGCCGCGACACCGTCGAGCAGCCCCTGGCAATGTTCATAGAAGACCCGGCCGATGTCGGTCACGCGCAGCTTGCGGGTTGAGCGCTCCAGCAACCGCACGCCGAGCTGTTCCTCGAGGCGGGCCACATGTTTGCTGAGTTTGGATTTTGGTATATTGAGATCGCGTGCGGCAGCGCTGAAGCCGTTGTTGCGCACGACGGCGGCAAAGAGCCCGAGATCGTTCAGATCCTGCATTGTCCTGTCTCCGAGGTCCGGATGATTTGCCCGATTGTTTCCGCCTGGAAACAGTATGTCAAATATCCGCTGGCTTATCGGTCGATTGTTTTCCCCTCATATGTGGATCACCGCAACGCAAACACAAAGGTGTTCCCATGAACGTTCTTCATATCGACTCTGGTATCCTCGGTGATCACTCGGTTTCCCGTCGCCTGACGGCGGCACTTGCAGCCCAGGTCAAGGCAGACCGCCCGGATGCCGCCGTGACCTATCGCGACCTCGCCGCCAGCTCGCTCCCGCATCTGACCGGCGCCCAGATCATGGCCCCCGCAGACCTCGCAGGCGTGGACGCTGACCTTGCGGCCGACGTCAAGCTTGGCCGCGACATGCTCGAAGAATTCCTGGCAGCCGACACGGTCATCATCGGTGCCCCGATGTACAACTTCGGCATTCCGAGTCAGCTGAAAGCATGGATCGACCGCGTCGCCGTCTCCGGCAAGACTTTCCGCTACACCGAAAATGGTCCGGAAGGCCTCGCCAAGGGCAAGAAGATCATCGTCGCCTCGACCCGTGGCGGTCACTACTCCGCCGGTCCGGCTGCCGTCATGGACCACCAGGAATCCTACCTGAAGACGGTCTTCGGCTTCCTCGGCGTCACGGATGTGGAATTTGTCCGTGCCGAAGGCCTCAACCTCAGCGCCGACTCCAAGCAGTTTGCGATCGCCGAAGCTGAAAAGACCATCGCGGAAGGCAGCGTCCTTCGCCTCGCGAGCTAACATATAGGTTCACCGGGTCACCGAGGTGACCCGGTGGAGGGGCCCAGGCCCTGCGTGCGGACGGTGCCGGTTGCAGATGCAGCCGGCATTGTCCGTTTTCGGATATGCAAATCTGCTTTATAATGCGTTTATGATGAGCGGGCGCACGATCCTTTGGGGCATGACCTCTGCGGTGGCTTTCCTGGTTGCCGCCGAAGCCGCGCTCGCCGCCCCGCCGGACCATGGCTGCACTTGCCGCAACCGCGACGGTTCGAAGTATGAACTCGGGCAGGTGGCCTGCTTGCGCGTCGATGGCGGTACCTATCTTGCGCGCTGCGAAATGAACCTCAATGTCACTACCTGGAAGAAGTTGCGCGACGGCTGCCCGACGGCGGCCGGCATGAGCACGCCGTTGAGCCTTAAGGGGCAATCGATCAGTTTCTGATCAGAAGCAGCGGTTTGCCGCCTTCGTTCCGGTCTTTCTCGAATCCGGAAGGTGTGGCCGTGAAAGCGAGCGAACTGCCGTCTTCGCCAAGCAGGGTTATGCCAAGGCCGTTTGCCGTCCAGCTCCGCAGTTTTAGTTTTCTGACGACGCTATCGCATGGTTCTCCCACGGACAGAGCGAGATTGCCGTCACCATCGGCAGCTTCCAGGAAGCTTACCTGGCAGATGACGATCCCATCCGGACGTTTCATCTGCCACGCGCCTTTCATGTTTTCCGGTGCCGGCAGATGCCAAACGCCGTCCACTGCAGGCACGAGCGCCAGGCGAGGCCCGTTTTCGCCGTTGGTCACGAGCGGCGATCCCTCGCTCTCTTCGAAGCGGGCGTGGACTTTTCGCAGGACGTCGATCAGCAGCAGGCCGCCGTTCCCGTCGAAATTCCATGCGGCGACGTCGGCAAGGGTTGGCAGGCTCTTGGCGCAGGACTCGGCGCCAGCAACTGCGTAGCCGCCGATCGCCTCATCGGCGGTAAGGGTGAGCTTGCATCCGTCGGCGCCATCGAGCGGTGCGACCAGATAGTCACCCGTCTGCGCCGCGACGATCCCGGGATCGATGTCGCCGGCCGCGAAAGCGATGTGTGGACCGAGGCATGCTACGCTCAAGGCGAGCAGCCGAAACATAGGAACGCGTAACGCAACTGCGACGATCATGGAGCCCTCCGATCCCAACGACGCGGAGATTTCCACAGGCTCAATTTCGCGTCAATGCATCGGCCAGCGACGTCGCTGTCGCGCCCCGCAGGGAGATGCGACCGCCCGATCGTCGCAGTGACGGGCGGCCGGCGTTGTCCGCAGTTGTCAGCGATTCAGGAACTGGCGCGCCGCGTACATGGCGATTGCCGCCGCGTTCGATACGTTCAGCGACTTGATCGCGCCGGGCATGTCGAGCCGGGCGAGATCCGTCACGATCGAACGGGTCTTCTGCCGCAGTCCCTTGCCCTCGGAGCCGAGAACGAGCGCGATCTTCTCACCGCTGAATGTACCTTCGAGCGGTTGCGGTCCTTCCGAATCGAGGCCGATCGTCTGGAAACCCAGCCGGTGGAGTTCCTCGATGGCGTCGCCAAGATTGGTGATCTGGATATAGGGGATCATTTCCAGCGCGCCCGAGGCGGATTTGGCAAGAACGCCCGATTCGGTCGGGCTGTGGCGCATGGTGGTAATCAGCGCGCCTGCGTCGAAGGCGACGGCGGAGCGCATGATGGCGCCGACATTGTGCGGATCAGTCACCTGGTCGAGCACGAGAATCAGCGGGCAGTCGCGAAGCGCTTCGAGCCGGCGATGCGGCAAGGGGCGCGTTTCGAGCATTACGCCCTGGTGGATCGCATCGGGGCCGAGAATCCTGTCGAGGTCCTGCGGCGTCACCGTTTCGACGGGGAAGGGAAGCGCCGAAAGGTCGTCAAGCTCCAGGCGCGCAGCAGCGTTTTGCGTCACGCTGAGGCGAACGATCTGGCGCGCCGGGTTGTCGAGGGCGGCGCGAACCGTATGCAGGCCGTAGAGCAGAACCTCCTCCGGCGAAAGCTGCGGCGGCTTCCAGTCGGTCGGCGCCTTGCGACGCTTCTCCTGCTTTGGCGTTGGGATTTCGCCACGTTCTCGCTTGGCGTCGCGGTGGGCGCGCCTGAGGTTGGCGTAGTGGGTGTCCTTGGCGCTCTTGTCGCCGGTGCGATCTTTGCTCATGGGCGTCTTATAGAGAGGTTGCGCGCGTGGCGAAATGGTTTTCCGCCGACGGTCAGAATTCGACACTGTGGAGAAATTCGGAAATTTTCCGCTGAGCCGTGTTGACAGGACGAAAGAGGGCAGTCATATACCCGGCCACAGATCGAGAGGCGGCAACGACAAGTCGCTGGTTGTCTTACGATCTCAAATGCTTGGTCGAAAGATCCCGACAGAATAATGGAGGGATGCCCGAGTGGTTAAAGGGGACGGACTGTAAATCCGTTGGCTCAGCCTACGTTGGTTCAAATCCAACTCCCTCCACCATTCTGCTTCTGGATCGAAGGCCCGCGGGTATAGCTCAATGGTAGAGCAGCAGCCTTCCAAGCTGAATACGCGGGTTCGATTCCCGCTACCCGCTCCAGCAGCGAAATCTCTCTTCATCCTATATTAATCCGACGCTTCAACGATTCGCAGTAAGTCACTGTTTGTCTTGTTTGCCTGGCGATCCGCGATTCGCGGATGCTTGCTCTTGTGCCGGCGCTTCGCCGTTCTTACATATCGGCAGGAAAAGGCCGTCGGCGACCGGTCCGGGCGTACGCAATTAAGTCTTGCGCAAATCCCCTGAAACCCTTAAACGGCTCCACAAACCGGCCCTGCCGGCTGATCATTATTCATACTTGACCACAGGAAACGTACCCATGGCAAAGAGCAAATTTGAGCGCAACAAGCCGCACGTTAACATTGGCACGATTGGCCACGTTGACCATGGCAAGACGTCGCTGACCGCAGCGATCACGAAGTACTTCGGCGAGTTCAAGGCGTACGACCAGATCGACGCCGCGCCGGAAGAAAAGGCCCGTGGTATCACCATTTCGACGGCGCACGTTGAGTATGAGACGCCGAACCGTCACTACGCTCACGTTGACTGCCCCGGCCACGCCGACTACGTCAAGAACATGATCACCGGTGCAGCGCAGATGGACGGCGCGATTCTGGTTTGCTCGGCTGCTGACGGCCCGATGCCGCAGACCCGCGAGCACATCCTGCTCGCTCGCCAGGTTGGCGTTCCGGCAATCGTCGTGTTCCTGAACAAGGTCGACCAGGTTGACGACGCCGAGCTTCTCGAGCTCGTCGAGCTTGAAGTTCGCGAACTTCTGTCGTCCTACGAATTCCCGGGCGACGACATTCCGATCATCAAGGGCTCGGCTCTTGCTGCTCTGGAAGATTCGGACAAGAAGATCGGCGAAGACGCGATCCGCGAGCTGATGGCTGCTGTTGACGCCTACATCCCGACGCCTGAGCGTCCGATCGACCAGCCGTTCCTGATGCCGATCGAAGACGTGTTCTCGATCTCGGGCCGTGGTACGGTTGTGACCGGTCGCGTTGAGCGCGGCATCGTCAAGGTCGGCGAAGAAGTCGAAATCGTCGGCATCCGCGACACGTCGAAGACGACGGTTACGGGCGTTGAAATGTTCCGCAAGCTGCTCGACCAGGGCCAGGCCGGCGACAACATCGGCGCGCTGATCCGTGGTGTTAACCGTGACGGCGTTGAGCGTGGCCAGATCCTGTGCAAGCCGGGTTCGGTCAAGCCGCACAAGAAGTTCATGGCCGAAGCCTACATCCTGACGAAGGAAGAAGGCGGCCGTCATACGCCGTTCTTCACGAACTACCGCCCGCAGTTCTACTTCCGCACGACGGACGTGACGGGCATCGTGACGCTGCCGGAAGGCACGGAAATGGTTATGCCTGGCGACAACGTCACCGTTGCCGTTGAGCTGATCGTTCCGATCGCGATGGAAGAAAAGCTGCGCTTCGCGATCCGCGAAGGCGGCCGTACCGTCGGCGCAGGCATCGTTGCCTCGATCGTCGAGTAATCCTGAGGATTACAACTCTTCAGAAGGCCCCGCTGGCAACAGCGGGGCCTTTTTTGTTGGCGTCCGTGCGGGGACTTTGGCGATGAAGTCTTGCTTGCCGATCGTGTAGATATGCCGGTCGCCCTAAGCCTCGCTGGCGAGCCGCCGCTTCGGTGTCTGGTAGCGGCGGGTGAACGTTCGATGCTCGCGGAGAGTATCACGGAAGCGGAGGCGCGCCGTGTGAGCGACGTTGTCGCCACCGCAAAGGTAGAGGCGAGTGCCGTCGGGGCGCGTATCGGTGCTCAACGTCCACAGGCAGCCTTCATGCGGATCGCCGTGAAAGGTGTAGCCGGTGCCGCGAAGGCGCGCGTTCAACTCCGGCGGTCATCACGGATCCGAGACGACCGCATCGATATCGATCTTCGGTTTCGACGCCAATCCGGACACGGCGGTGGTGCCGATGTGATGGACCTCGCGGGCGAAGGGCGGCAGCATCGTCACGATCTCTGAAGCCCGCTCCTCGAACAACTGCGGCCAGCAGGGATCATGTTCGATCAGCGTGATGCGCGACATGTGATTCGCTTCCCGGTAACTGCCGCCAGGATAGGAGGGGGGCGATTTCGCGGGCCGCGGAAATTACGGCAGGCTCGGCAATGACTTGCGCTCGTTCGTGACGCCGAATGCGGCAGGGCAGGGGGTTGCCGCAATTCGCTGAGGATTTTTTCGCTTCTTCGATGAAAGGTGCTTGTCATCCTCCGGCAAACTTAATATGAAGCCGCTGACTTGAGGCGGCGACGCGTTGTTAGACGAAGGCGCAGCTGATTAGGGGTATAGCTCAGTTGGTAGAGCGGCGGTCTCCAAAACCGCAGGTCGGGGGTTCGAGCCCCTCTGCCCCTGCCATTTCTCTCGTGTTCGTATAAGCGTCGAGAGGTCGGCAGACTAAAGGTTAAGGACCGATTATCGGTCGACGAAATTCACAAAAAAGACTGATTGGCTCTTGTGGTTTTTAGAATCGGTCTTTATGTAGGGTCCAAACAGACACGCGGTGCGTGGGGCTGAATCATCGGCTTTACGCGCCGTAATGGCGTGAGCATTACATGGCATCCAAAACGAATCCGGTAACGTTTCTCCAGCAGGTTCGCTCTGAGACGTCGAAAGTGACTTGGCCTTCGCGGCGCGAGACGATGATCTCGACGCTGATGGTTTTTGTCATGGTCTTTTTTGCCGCTGCCTTCTTCTTTGCTGCGGACCAGTTGATGGGTTGGGCGATCGGCCTCATCCTCAACGTTGGCGCTTGATTGGGTGGAGGGTAGTATGGCTGCGCGCTGGTATATTGTTCACGCCTATTCGAACTTCGAAAAGAAGGTCGCAGAATCGATCGAGGAAAAGGCCAAGCAGAAGGGTCTCGAGCATCTGTTCGAGAAGATTCTCGTGCCGACCGAGAAGGTTGTCGAAGTGCGTCGTGGCCGCAAGGTCGACGCCGAGCGCAAGTTCTTCCCGGGTTACGTTCTGGTTCGCGCCAATCTGACGGATGAGGCGTTCCATCTCATCAAGAATACGCCGAAGGTAACGGGTTTCCTCGGTACCGACAGCAAGCCGGTTCCGATTCCGGACCATGAGGCCGAGCGCATCCTTGGTCAGGTCCAGGATGGCGTAGAGCGTCCGAAGCCGTCGGTTTCGTTCGAGATCGGCGAGCAGGTCCGCGTTTCGGATGGTCCGTTCGCCTCGTTCAACGGCGTCGTTCAGGATGTCGACGAAGAGCGTTCGCGCCTCAAGGTCGAGGTTTCGATCTTCGGTCGCGCGACGCCGGTCGAGCTGGAATACGGTCAGGTCGAGAAGGTCTGAGAAGATCTCAAGAGATAGGGCGGGTTACGACCCGTTCTGGCGGAGAAATCCGCATGCGCGTGGAAGGGGAGCGACCTTAGCCGGGTCGGATCGTCCGTACCACGCAACCGCAGCCGCCGGTCTCCGTGATCGGCAACAAGCCGGGCAACCGGTGTAACAGATCCTGGCGCGATCCGTCGCAAGGGGATTTCAGAAAGGCAGAGAGAAATGGCTAAGAAAGTTGCAGGCCAGCTCAAGCTGCAGGTGAAGGCTGGGTCGGCCAATCCGTCCCCGCCGATCGGTCCTGCGCTTGGTCAGCGTGGCATTAACATCATGGAATTCTGCAAGGCGTTCAATGCCGCCACGCAGGAAATGGAAAAGGGTATGCCGATCCCGGTCGTCATCACCTATTACCAGGACAAGTCCTTCACTTTCGTCATGAAGCAGCCGCCGGTCAGCTACTTCCTGAAGAAGGAAGCGAAGATCCAGTCCGGTTCGAAGACCCCCGGCAAGGGCGGTTCGGCCGGCAAGCTCACCAAGGCTCAGATCAAGTCGATCGCCGAAGCCAAGATGAAGGATCTCAATGCTGCCGATATCGACGGCGCAATGGCCATGATCGAGGGCTCTGCCCGCGCTATGGGCCTGGAAGTGGTAGGCTAAGACCATGGCGAAGATTGCAAAGCGAGTACAGAAGTCCCGCGAAGGCGTCGATCCGACGAAGATCTACGGCCTCACCGAAGCCGTTTCGATGGTCAAGGAACGTGCGACCGCCAAGTTCGACGAAACCATCGAAGTTGCGATGAACCTCGGCGTTGACCCGCGCCACGCCGACCAGATGGTCCGCGGCGTTGTCAACCTGCCGAACGGCACGGGCCGCTCGGTTCGCGTCGCCGTTTTCGCACGTGGCGCCAAGGCTGATGAAGCCAAGGCTGCTGGTGCTGACGTTGTTGGCGCAGAAGAGCTGGTTGAAATCGTCCAGGGCGGCAAGATCGACTTCGATCGTTGCATCGCGACCCCGGACATGATGCCGCTCGTCGGCCGTCTCGGTAAGGTTCTCGGCCCGCGCGGCATGATGCCGAACCCGAAGGTCGGAACGGTCACCATGGACGTTGCCGGTGCCGTCAAGGCATCCAAGGGCGGCGCCGTTGAGTTCCGCGTCGAAAAGGCCGGTATCGTTCACGCCGGCATCGGCAAGGCATCCTTCGACGCCAAGGCGCTGGAAGAAAACATCCGCGCTTTCGCTGACGCCGTCGTCAAGGCAAAGCCGACCGGCGCCAAGGGCAACTACGTCAAGCGCGTCGCGATTTCGTCGACCATGGGCCCGGGTCTCAAGATCGACCCCGCCACGCTCAGCGTCGCCTAATAAATTTCGGGCTTCGGCCCGAGGCTGAATTCCCGGCCTTTCGGGGCCGGGAATCCGGGCGTTAAGTCCGGAACTCCTGTCCGAGATTGCGGGTGGTTTTACCTTAATCACTTCGGCCTGCATGAGACGGGTAAGATCTGAATTTCAAAATGGCGCCGGAGGCGTCGAAATTCGGTTCGAACCTCGCTTGCCTTGTGTCAGACCCGGCTCTTCCGGGAACGCCAAGGGACAGGATCCTTAAGCGTTACGTGGGATCGAGCTCGATCTCGGGTGACAAAGGCAAACCCGGCAGGGCTGCATTATTGCAACCCTGTCTACTGGAGACAGACAGTGGAAAGAGCGGAAAAACGCGAATTCGTCACGGAGCTGAACGAAGTCTTCAAGGCTTCCGGTTCGGTTGTCGTGGCCCACTATGCTGGTGTCACAGTTGCGCAGATGAACGACTTCCGTTCGAAGATGCGCGCTGCTGGCGGCACCGTCAAAGTCGCGAAAAACCGCCTGGCCAAGATCGCTCTTCAGGGCACCGAGTCGGAAGGGATGAGCAATCTCTTCAAGGGTCAGACGCTGATCGCATACAGCGAAGACCCGATCACGGCTCCTAAGGTTGTCATGGATTTCGCCAAGACCAACGACAAGCTCGTTGTTCTCGGTGGCGCCATGGGAACGACCACGCTCAACGCCGAAGCAGTCAAGTCGCTTGCGACCCTGCCTTCGCTCGACGAGCTGCGCGCAAAGCTGCTGGGCCTTCTCAATGCCCCGGCAACCCGCGTCGCAACGGTTGTTCAGGCACCGGCAAGCCAGCTTGCTCGCGTGTTCTCGGCCTATGCCAAGAAGGACGAAGCCGCCTAAGGCGGATTTTCGCTGTTGTATTTAAAACCAGTTCGAACCGAACAAAAGGAAAAGTAAAATGGCTGATCTCGCAAAGATCGTTGAAGACCTCTCCTCGCTGACCGTCCTGGAAGCTGCTGAGCTTTCCAAGCTGCTCGAAGAGAAGTGGGGCGTTTCGGCTGCTGCTCCGGTAGCTGTTGCTGTTGCTGGCGGCGCTGCCGGCGGTGCTGCTGCTGCTGCTGAAGAAGAAAAGACCGAATTCGACGTTATCCTCGTTGACGCTGGCGCCAACAAGATCAACGTCATCAAGGAAGTCCGCGCTATCACCGGCCTCGGCCTCAAGGAAGCCAAGGACCTCGTCGAAGGCGCTCCGAAGCCGGTCAAGGAAGCAGTTTCCAAGGCTGAAGCTGCTGACCTCAAGAAGAAGCTCGAAGAAGCTGGCGCCAAGGTTGACGTCAAGTAATTCGGCTACATGCAAGGGGAGGTGGCCTTTTCGGGCCGCCTCTCTTTGACCGTTTTTAGAACATATTACCCAAAAGCCTGTCGAAAAACGGCTTTTGGGTAATGGGTTCTTCAAGAGGATGGTCTCGAACGGAAGGCAGCACAGCAATCCGCGCTGAGCGTTTTCCGTTAGCTGGACGAGATTGAACTACTCATTGATTGACGGGGTCGACTGGCCATCGGTTCCCGTCCGTTGCAGGCCCGGATGCAAGATTGACAAGGAGCGACGATGGCTCAGACCCTTTCGTTTAACGGTCGCAGGCGCGTACGCAAGTTTTTTGGTAAAATTCCAGAAGTCGCAGAAATGCCGAACCTCATCGAGGTTCAGAAGGCATCCTACGACCAGTTTCTGATGGTTGAAGAGCCCAAGGGCGGTCGCCCTGACGAAGGGCTCCAAGCTGTGTTCAAGTCCGTTTTCCCGATCAAGGATTTCTCGGGCGCGTCGATGCTTGAATTCGTTTCCTACGAATTCGAGCCGCCGAAGTTCGACGTCGAGGAATGCCGTCAGCGCGATCTGACCTACGCAGCGCCGCTCAAGGTGACGCTGCGCCTCATCGTATTCGATATCGACGAGGATACCGGCGCGAAGTCGATCAAGGACATCAAGGAACAGAACGTCTACATGGGCGACATGCCGCTCATGACCGACAACGGTACCTTCATCGTCAATGGTACCGAGCGCGTTATCGTTTCGCAGATGCACCGCTCGCCGGGCGTGTTCTTCGACCACGACAAGGGCAAGAGCCACTCGTCGGGCAAGCTGCTCTTTGCAGCCCGCGTCATTCCTTACCGTGGTTCCTGGCTCGATATCGAATTTGACGCCAAGGACATCGTCCACGCTCGTATCGACCGTCGCCGCAAGATCCCCGTGTCTTCGCTGCTGATGGCGCTCGGCATGGACGGCGAGGAAATCCTCGACACGTTCTACACGAAGTCGCTCTACCAGCGCGACGGAGAAGGCTGGCGCGTGCCGTTCCAGCCGGATGCGCTGAAGGGCCAGAAGGCGATCACCGAGATGGTCGACGCCGATACGGGCGAAGTCGTCGTCGAAGCTGGCAAGAAGCTGACCCCGCGTCTGCTTCGTCAGTTGCAGGACAAGGGCCTGAAGGCGCTCAAGGCGACCAATGATGACCTCTACGGCAACTATCTTGCCGAAGACGTCGTCAACTTTGCAACCGGTGAAATCTACCTGGAAGCCGGCGACGAGATCGACGAGAAGACGCTTCCGCTCATTCTCTCGGCTGGTTTCGACGAGATTCCGGTTCTCGACATCGACCACATCAACGTCGGTGCCTACATCCGCAACACGCTTGCGGCTGATAAGAACGAGAACCGTCAGGACGCTCTGTTCGACATCTACCGCGTCATGCGTCCGGGCGAACCGCCGACCATGGATTCCGCGGAAGCGATGTTCAACACGCTGTTCTTCGATGCCGAGCGGTACGACCTTTCGGCCGTCGGTCGCGTGAAGATGAACATGCGCCTCGACCTCGAAGTCGCTGACACCGTTCGTATCCTGCGCAAGGAAGACATCCTGGCGGTCGTCAAGATGCTCGTTGAGCTGCGTGACGGCAAGGGTGAGATCGACGACATCGACAACCTCGGCAACCGCCGTGTTCGTTCGGTCGGCGAACTCATGGAGAACCAGTATCGTCTCGGCCTGCTCCGCATGGAGCGCGCGATCAAGGAACGTATGTCCTCGATCGAGATCGACACGGTCATGCCGCAGGATCTGATCAACGCGAAGCCGGCAGCTGCCGCCGTTCGCGAGTTCTTCGGCTCCTCGCAGCTGTCGCAGTTCATGGACCAGGTGAACCCGCTTTCGGAAATCACCCACAAGCGCCGTCTCTCGGCTCTTGGCCCGGGTGGTCTGACCCGCGAGCGCGCCGGCTTCGAAGTCCGCGACGTTCATCCGACCCACTACGGCCGTATTTGCCCGATCGAGACGCCGGAAGGCCCGAACATCGGTCTGATCAACTCGCTCGCAACCTTTGCCCGCGTCAACAAGTACGGCTTCATCGAAAGCCCGTACCGCAAGATCGTTGACGGCAAGGTGACGAACGACGTCGTCTATCTCTCGGCGATGGAAGAAGCAAAGTATCACGTCGCCCAGGCCAACTCCGTTCTCGAAGACGATGGTTCGTTCTCCGAAGAGTTCGTCGTTTGCCGCCACTCCGGCGAAGTTATGCTGGCACCGCGCGACAACATCAACCTGATGGACGTTTCGCCGAAGCAGCTCGTTTCGGTCGCGGCCGCGCTCATCCCGTTCCTTGAGAACGACGACGCCAACCGCGCACTGATGGGCTCGAACATGCAGCGTCAGGCCGTGCCTCTGCTGCGCGCCGAAGCTCCGTTCGTCGGTACCGGCATGGAGCCGGTCGTTGCCCGCGACTCCGGCGCTGCGATTGCAGCCCGCCGTGGCGGTGTCGTCGACCAGGTCGATGCGACCCGTATCGTTATCCGAGCCACCGAAGACCTCGATCCGTCGAAGTCGGGCGTCGATATCTACCGTCTGCAGAAGTTCCAGCGTTCGAACCAGAACACCTGCGTCAACCAGCGCCCGCTGGTCACCGTCGGTGACATCCTGAACAAGGGCGACATCATCGCGGACGGTCCGTCGACCGACCTCGGCGATCTGGCCCTCGGCCGCAACGCGCTCGTCGCGTTCATGCCGTGGAACGGCTACAACTACGAAGACTCGATCCTGCTCTCCGAGCGTATCGTGCGCGACGACGTGTTCACATCCATCCACATCGAAGAATTCGAAGTGATGGCGCGTGACACCAAGCTCGGCCCGGAAGAAATTACCCGCGACATTCCGAACGTTTCGGAAGAAGCGCTGCGTAATCTCGACGAAGCCGGCATCGTCTACATCGGTGCTGAGGTTCAGCCGGGTGACATCCTCGTCGGCAAGATCACGCCGAAGGGTGAAAGCCCGATGACGCCGGAAGAAAAGCTTCTGCGCGCCATCTTCGGTGAGAAGGCCTCCGACGTCCGCGACACCTCGATGCGCATGCCCCCGGGCACCTTCGGTACCGTCGTCGAAGTTCGCGTTTTCAACCGCCACGGCGTTGAGAAGGACGAACGCGCGATGGCGATCGAGCGCGAGGAAATCGAACGCCTCGCCAAGGACCGCGACGACGAACAGGCGATCCTCGACCGCAACGTCTACGCACGTCTCGTCGACATGCTGCGTGGCCACACGGCCGTTGCTGGCCCGAAGGGCTTCAAGAAGGGCACAGAGCTTTCGAACCTCGTCGTCAGCGAATATCCCCGCTCGCAGTGGTGGATGTTTGCCGTCGAGGACGAAAAGGCTCAGGGCGAGATCGAAGCTCTGCGCGCCCAGTACGACGAATCCAAGTCGCGCCTTGAACAGCGCTTCATGGACAAGGTCGAGAAGGTCCAGCGCGGCGACGAAATGCCTCCGGGCGTCATGAAGATGGTCAAGGTCTTCGTCGCTGTTAAGCGCAAGATCCAGCCGGGCGACAAGATGGCCGGCCGTCACGGCAACAAGGGTGTCGTGTCGCGTATCGTGCCGATCGAAGACATGCCGTTCCTGGAAGACGGCACGCATGTCGACGTCGTTCTGAACCCGCTCGGCGTGCCTTCGCGCATGAACGTCGGCCAGATCCTTGAAACCCATCTTGGCTGGGCTTGCGCCGGCATGGGCAAGAAGATCGGTGCGATGCTCGATGCCTACAAGGCAGGTGCCGATATCCAGCCGCTGCGCGACACCATCGACAGCGTCATCGGGTCAGGCCCGAAGGGTGAGCCGATCAAGCAGTACGACGACGAGTCGATCGTGCGCCTGGCCGAGCAGACCCGTCGCGGCGTTTCGATCGCAACGCCGGTCTTCGACGGTGCTGTCGAGGCCGACGTCAACGAGATGCTGGAGCAGGCAGGTCTGAAGGTGACCGGTCAGTCGACGCTCTATGATGGCCGTACCGGCGATCAGTTCGACCGTCAGGTGACCGTGGGCTACATCTACATGCTGAAGCTCAACCACCTTGTCGACGACAAGATCCACGCCCGCTCGATCGGCCCGTACTCACTCGTCACCCAGCAGCCGCTGGGCGGTAAGGCGCAGTTCGGCGGTCAGCGCTTCGGGGAAATGGAGGTCTGGGCGCTGGAAGCTTACGGCGCAGCCTACACCCTGCAGGAAATGCTGACGGTCAAGTCGGACGACGTGGCCGGCCGTACCAAGGTCTACGAAGCGATCGTCCGTGGCGACGACACCTTCGAAGCGGGCATTCCGGAGAGCTTCAACGTTCTCGTCAAGGAAATGCGCTCGCTGGGCCTTTCGGTCGAGCTCGAAAACTCGAAGGTCGACGAGGCCGGCGCAGCACAATTGCCGGACGCAGCCGAGTAATGAGACCCAAGGTGCGTGCCGCTTGAGCGGCGCGCACCGTTTCCGCCTGGAGACGCTGACGTCTTCGGCAGGAACAGAGCCGCAGCCGATGCGGTTTTAGCTGTTTATGGGGCAGGGGCCGGCGCCCGGGATTTGCCGGCACCCTCGCCAAGCTCAGGGCGTAAAGCCCGTAAAGGAGACAGGCATGAACCAAGAGGTCATGAATCTTTTCAATCCGCAGGTGCCTGCACAGACCTTCGATTCCATCCGGATTTCGATCGCCTCGCCGGAGAAGATTCTTTCCTGGTCTTACGGTGAGATCAAGAAGCCGGAGACGATCAACTACCGCACGTTCAAGCCGGAACGCGATGGTCTTTTCTGCGCCCGCATTTTCGGTCCGATCAAGGATTACGAATGCCTGTGCGGCAAGTACAAGCGCATGAAGTACAAGGGCATCATCTGCGAAAAGTGCGGCGTCGAAGTTACGCTGTCGCGTGTTCGCCGTGAGCGCATGGGCCATATCGAGCTCGCCGCTCCCGTTGCCCACATCTGGTTCCTGAAGTCGCTGCCTTCGCGCATCTCGACGCTGCTCGACATGACGCTGAAGGATGTCGAGCGCGTTCTGTACTTCGAAAACTACATCGTGACCGAGCCTGGTCTGACGTCGCTGAAGGAAAACCAGCTCCTCAGCGAAGAAGACTACATGCTCGCCGTCGATGAGTTCGGCGAAGATCAGTTCACCGCCATGATCGGCGCTGAAGCGATCTATGAAATGCTCGCTTCGATGAATCTGGAGAAGATCGCTGGCGATCTGCGCGCTGAGCTCGCGGAGACGACCTCGGATCTGAAGCAGAAGAAGCTGATGAAGCGCCTGAAGATCGTCGAGAACTTCATGGATTCCGGCAACCGTCCGGAATGGATGATCATGAAGGTCGTTCCGGTGATCCCGCCGGACCTGCGCCCGCTCGTTCCGCTCGACGGCGGCCGTTTCGCGACGTCGGATCTGAACGATCTCTATCGCCGCGTGATCAACCGTAACAACCGTCTGAAGCGCCTGATCGAACTGCGCGCTCCGGGCATCATCATCCGCAACGAAAAGCGCATGCTGCAGGAATCTGTCGATGCGCTGTTCGACAACGGCCGTCGTGGCCGCGTCATCACTGGCGCCAACAAGCGTCCGCTGAAATCGCTGTCCGACATGCTGAAGGGCAAGCAGGGCCGCTTCCGTCAGAACCTGCTCGGCAAGCGCGTCGACTATTCCGGCCGTTCGGTTATCGTGACCGGTCCGGAACTGAAGCTGCACCAGTGCGGTCTTCCGAAGAAGATGGCGCTCGAGCTGTTCAAGCCGTTCATCTATGCGCGCCTCGACGCCAAGGGCTTCTCTTCGACCGTCAAGCAGGCCAAGAAGCTGGTTGAAAAGGAAAAGCCGGAAGTCTGGGATATCCTCGACGAGGTCATCCGCGAGCATCCGGTTCTCTTGAACCGCGCGCCGACGCTGCACCGGCTGGGCATCCAGGCCTTCGAACCGACCCTGGTCGAAGGCAAGGCGATCCAGCTGCATCCGCTCGTCTGCACGGCCTTCAACGCCGACTTCGACGGCGACCAGATGGCCGTTCACGTGCCGCTGTCGCTCGAAGCCCAGCTCGAAGCACGCGTGCTGATGATGTCGACGAACAACATCCTGCACCCGGCAAACGGCGCGCCGATCATCGTTCCGTCGCAGGACATGGTTCTCGGTCTCTACTACCTGTCGATCCTGAACCAGAACGAGCCGGGCGAAGGCATGGCGTTCTCGGACATGGGCGAGCTGCATCACGCGCTCGAAACCAAGGCCGTGACCCTGCATGCGAAGATCCGTGGTCGCTTCAAGACCGTCGATGCCGAGGGCAACCCGGTTTCGAAGATCTATGAAACCACGCCTGGCCGTATGATCATCGGCGAGCTGCTGCCGCGTAACGTCAACGTGCCGTTCGACATCTGCAACCAGGAAATGACCAAGAAGAACATCTCCAAGATGATCGACGCGGTCTACCGTCACTGCGGCCAGAAGGACACGGTCATCTTCTGCGACCGCATCATGCAGCTCGGCTTTGCCCATGCCTGCCGCGCCGGCATTTCGTTCGGCAAGGACGACATGGTCATCCCGGACACCAAGGTGAAGATCGTTGGCGACACTGAAGCGCTCGTGAAGGAATACGAGCAGCAGTACAACGACGGTCTCATCACCCAGGGCGAAAAGTACAACAAGGTTGTCGACGCCTGGGGCAAGGCGACCGAAAAGGTCGCCGACGAGATGATGGCCCGCATTAAGGCGGTGGAATTCGACGAAAACGGCCGTCAGAAGCCGATGAACTCGATCTACATGATGTCGCACTCGGGCGCTCGTGGTTCTCCGAACCAGATGCGTCAGCTGGGCGGCATGCGCGGCCTGATGGCCAAGCCCTCGGGCGAAATCATCGAGACGCCGATCATCTCGAACTTCAAGGAAGGCCTGACCGTTAACGAGTACTTCAACTCGACGCACGGTGCCCGTAAGGGTCTGGCAGACACCGCCTTGAAGACCGCGAACTCCGGTTACCTGACCCGCCGTCTCGTCGACGTGGCGCAGGATTGCATCGTCAACTCCGTCGATTGCGGCACCGAAAACGGTCTCACCATGACGGCGATTGTCGACGCCGGTCAGGTCGTGGCCTCGCTTGGCGCTCGTATCCTTGGCCGTACGGCTCTGGACGACATCGATCACCCGGTCACGGGCGCTCGCATCGTCGATGCCGGCCGGATGATCCTGGAAGCCGACGTCATCGAGATCGAGAAGGCTGGTATCCAGTCGATCCGTATCCGCTCGGCGCTGACCTGCGAAATCCAGACGGGCGTTTGCGGCGTCTGCTACGGCCGCGACCTGGCTCGTGGTACGCCGGTCAACATGGGCGAAGCGGTTGGCGTTATCGCTGCACAGTCGATCGGTGAGCCGGGCACCCAGCTCACCATGCGTACCTTCCACTTGGGCGGTACGGCGACCGTGGTCGACCAGTCGTTCCTGGAAGCGTCGTACGAAGGTACGGTCCAGATCAAGAACCGCAACATGCTGCGCAACTCGGACGGCGTTCTCGTCGCGATGGGCCGCAACATGGCGGTCCAGATCCTGGACGAGCGTGGCGTCGAGCGTTCGTCGCAGCGTGTTGCCTATGGTTCGAAGATCCTCGTCGACGATGGCGACAAGGTGAAGCGCGGTCAGCGTCTTGCCGAGTGGGACCCCTACACCCGTCCGATGATGACGGAAGTAGAAGGTACCGTTCACTTCGAAGACGTCGTCGACGGCATCTCGGTGCTCGAAGCGACCGACGAGTCGACCGGCATCACCAAGCGTCAGGTTATCGACTGGCGTTCGACCCCGCGTGGTACGGACCTCAAGCCGGCGATCGTCATCAAGGACAAGAACGGCGCAGTTGCCAAGCTGTCGCGCGGCGGCGAAGCCCGCTTCTTGCTCTCGGTTGACGCGATCCTCTCGGTCGAACCCGGCCAGAAGGTCAGCCAGGGTGACGTTCTTGCCCGTTCGCCGCTCGAAAGCGCCAAGACCAAGGACATCACCGGTGGTCTGCCGCGCGTTGCCGAACTGTTCGAAGCCCGTCGTCCGAAGGATCACGCCATCATCGCTGAGATCGATGGTACGATCCGCTTCGGCCGCGACTACAAGAACAAGCGTCGCGTTCTGATCGAGCCGGCGGAAGACGGTGTCGAGCCGGTCGAGTACCTGATCCCGAAGGGCAAGCCCTTCCATCTTCAGGATGGCGACTACATCGAAAAGGGCGACTACATCCTCGACGGCAACCCGGCGCCGCACGACATCCTGGCGATCAAGGGCGTGGAAGCACTTGCTTCCTACCTGGTCAACGAAATCCAGGAAGTCTACCGACTGCAGGGCGTTGTCATCAACGACAAGCACATCGAAGTCATCGTTCGCCAGATGCTGCAGAAGGTGGAAATCACCGACGCCGGCGACTCGACTTACATCGTCGGTGACAATGTCGACCGGATCGAGCTCGAAGATGTCAACGACGGCCTGATCGAACAGGGCAAGAAGCCGGCATACGGCGATCCGGTCCTGCTCGGCATCACCAAGGCGTCGCTGCAGACACCGTCCTTCATCTCGGCGGCTTCGTTCCAGGAAACCACCAAGGTCCTGACCGAAGCGGCGATCGCCGGCAAGACGGACGGCCTGCAGGGCCTGAAGGAAAACGTCATTGTCGGTCGTCTCATCCCGGCCGGTACCGGTGGCACGATGACCCAGATCCGCCGCATCGCAACTGCGCGCGACGAGATGATCCTGGAAGAACGTCGTCGTGGCACGGGTGCAGAGGCAGCAACGCCAATGCTCGCCGATCTCGCCAACGAGAACGCTGCAGCCGAATAAGCGGGGAGGGCGGTTCCGCCCTCTGACCCACACAAAGAAGAAGCCGCCGAGAGCGATCTCGGCGGCTTCTTCTTTTGGGCAGTCGACCCGCGCGGCAACGGCGAGTGCGAAGGTCACCTGACTGCAAAGATTAGCTAAAGCGGATGATTGCCACTTCGCCTTCGAGGGCGCCCTGGTAGGCGGAGGCGTGGGGTTCGTCGCTCGGGACTTCGGTCAGTGTGCCGATCTGGTCCAGATCAGCCTCGAGAAAACCCTCTTCTGCAAGGGCGTTCAGTGCTTCGCGGACGGCGGTATCGTCGTCGGGCGCCTTCAGCATCACGTGAATGTCCACGCCGTCTTCGTCGCCGTCGGTCTCATAGGCCTTGCCGATGATGATGAACACCATCGGTTCGTCCGGGGCATTGTCGTTGTCTGGGGTGACGGCCATTTTGTTTCCTTTCGATTGGCTGGTGCGACCTTAGCGCCCTTTTTTGTCCGGCGCGATGGAAATGCATCGCGCCTCGGATGCTTCTGTAGTGACCGACTCGAAGATGGTGGAAAACCCCCACAAAGTGGTTGCCGATTCCTTAACCCTGTCTGACACTCCGTCCGTCCAAGGGCCGACGAGGCTGGCACGAGGTTCGAAACCATGTGCAAAAGCCTTGTTTTGCAGGCATGTCGGGCCTGCGCGCGATAGAATATTTCTTAATTGCCCTTGACTGTTGGCCTTGAAATCAGTACACCCCGCCGCATCGGAGCCCATGTGAGGCTGGCTGGTTCGGAACGTCGCGTTCTGGAGTTCGCCTCAAACAAGGTTCGAAACGCACGCCGACGACTACAATGCTGCACGCAAGACGCGCACGATAGTGCGTCCTCTGCTTTATTTGGGGCCATCTGCGGAAAGGCGGATCGGCCCCTGTTTTGCGCATTTCATGAGGCGTTCGAAACTGCCGGCGACGGCAACGATCCGCCCGCAAGGGTAATGTGATAAGATTTTGCAAGGGATGGGTATATGCCTACCGTAAACCAGCTGATCCGCAAGCCTCGTCAGGCACAGGTAAAGCGCAATAAGGTTCCTGCTCTGCAGGAAAACCCGCAGAAGCGTGGCGTTTGCACCCGCGTTTACACGACGACCCCGAAGAAGCCGAACTCGGCTCTCCGCAAGGTTGCCAAGATTCGTCTGACGAACGGCTTTGAAGTCATCGGCTACATTCCGGGTGAAGGTCACAACCTTCAGGAACACTCGGTTGTCATGATCCGCGGCGGCCGCGTTAAGGACCTTCCGGGCGTTCGTTACCACATCATCCGTGGTGTTCTCGATACGCAGGGCGTCAAGAACCGCAAGCAGCGCCGTTCGAAGTACGGTGCGAAGCGTCCGAAGTAATTCGGTTTTGAAAATCCTGGCGCTGCGCGAGGTCCTCCGCGTGGTAAAGCGCTGAAACAGTTTGAAGAGACGAGAAGTATGTCCAGACGTCATAGAGCAGAAAAGCGTGAGATCAACCCGGATCCGAAGTTCGGTGATCTGGTTGTCACGAAGTTCATGAACGCAATCATGCTGCACGGCAAGAAGTCCGTAGCGGAAAGCATTGTTTACGGCGCGTTCGATGCGGTTCAGGTCAAGCTGAAGCAGGAACCGATCACCGTGTTCCATTCCGCGCTCGACAACATCGCGCCGCACGTTGAAGTGCGTTCGCGCCGCGTCGGTGGTGCCACTTACCAGGTTCCGGTCGATGTTCGTCCGGAGCGTCGCCAGGCCCTCGCCATCCGTTGGCTGATTGCGGCCGCACGCAAGCGTAACGAAACGACCATGGTTGATCGCCTCTGCGGCGAACTCATGGACGCAGCGAACAACCGTGGTAGCGCCGTGAAGAAGCGCGAAGACACGCACAAGATGGCTGATGCCAACCGTGCGTTCTCGCATTATCGCTGGTAATTCTGGCGCGAACGTCTCAAGAGGCAGTCCACTATGGCACGCGAATATAAAATCGAAGACTACCGTAACTTCGGTATCATGGCGCACATCGACGCCGGCAAGACCACGACGACCGAGCGCATCCTTTACTACACCGGCAAGTCCCACAAGATCGGCGAAGTCCACGACGGCGCCGCGACGATGGACTGGATGGAGCAGGAGCAGGAACGCGGCATCACGATCACGTCTGCTGCGACGACCACTTTCTGGAAGGGTCGTGACGGCAAGGCTCGTCGCTTCAACATCATCGACACCCCCGGCCACGTTGACTTCACCATTGAAGTCGAGCGTTCGCTGCGCGTTCTCGACGGCGCAATCGCGCTGCTCGACGCAAACGCTGGTGTTGAGCCGCAGACGGAAACCGTCTGGCGCCAGGCTGAGAAGTACAACGTTCCGCGCATGATCTTCTGCAACAAGATGGACAAGACCGGCGCGGACTTCTACCGCTCGGTCGAGATGATCAAGACCCGTCTGGGTGCGATCGCCGTCGTCATGCAGCTGCCGATCGGCGCTGAAACCGAATTCAAGGGCGTTGTCGATCTGATCGAAATGAACGCCCTGGTTTGGCGCGACGAGTCTCTCGGCGCTCAGTGGGACGTTGTCGAAATCCCTGACGACATGAAGGCGAAGGCTGAAGAATATCGCGAAAAGCTGATCGAGACCGTTGTCGAGATCGACGAAGCTGCGATGGAAGCCTACCTGGAAGGCAACATGCCGTCGAACGACAAGATCCGCGAACTCGTTCGCCGCGGCACCATCGACGTGAAGTTCCACCCGATGTTCTGCGGTACCGCGTTCAAGAACAAGGGCGTGCAGCCGCTTCTCGACGCCGTTGTCGACTACCTGCCGTCGCCGCTCGACATTCCCGCGATCAAGGGTATCGACGCGAAGACCGAAGCTGAGATCGAGCGTCACGCTGATGATGCCGAGCCGCTCTCGATGCTCGCCTTCAAGATCATGAACGACCCCTTCGTTGGTTCGCTGACCTTCGCTCGTATTTATTCGGGCAAGCTCGAAAAGGGCTCGTCGGTCATGAACACGGTCAAGGAAAAGCGCGAGCGCGTCGGCCGCATGTTGCAGATGCACTCGAACTCGCGTGAAGACATCGAAGAAGCCTTCGCAGGCGACATCGTTGCGCTGGCCGGCCTCAAGGAAACCACCACGGGTGACACGCTCTGCGACCCGCTGAAGCCGGTCATCCTCGAGCGCATGGAATTCCCGGAGCCGGTTATCCAGATCGCGATCGAGCCGAAGTCCAAGGGCGACCAGGAAAAGATGGGCCTCGCGCTCAACCGCCTGGCAGCCGAAGACCCGTCCTTCCGCGTCAAGACCGACCAGGAATCCGGCCAGACGATCATCGCTGGCATGGGTGAACTTCACCTCGACATCATCGTCGACCGTATGCGTCGCGAGTTCAAGGTCGAAGCCAACGTCGGCGCGCCGCAGGTTGCTTACCGCGAAACGATCACCCGTCAGCACGAAGAAGACTACACGCACAAGAAGCAGTCCGGTGGTACCGGTCAGTTCGCGCGCGTCAAGCTCGTGTTCGAACCGAACCCGGATGGCGAAGATTTCGTCTTCGAATCCAAGATCGTCGGCGGTGCTGTTCCGAAGGAATACATCCCGGGCGTTCAGAAGGGTATCGAAAGCGTTCTGTCTTCGGGTCCGCTCGCTGGCTTCCCGATGCTGGGCGTCAAGGCGACGCTCATCGACGGTGCATTCCACGACGTCGACTCCTCGGTCCTCGCCTTCGAAATCGCTTCGCGTGCTTGCTTCCGTGAAGCGGCCAAGAAGGCTGGTGCACAGCTGCTCGAGCCGATGATGAAGGTCGAAGTCGTAACGCCGGAAGACTACGTCGGCGACGTTATCGGCGACCTGAACTCCCGCCGTGGTCAGATCCAGGGCCAGGAATCGCGTGGCGTTGCCGTTGTGATCAACGCAAACGTCCCGCTCGCGAACATGTTCAAGTACGTCGACAACCTGCGCTCCATGTCGCAGGGTCGTGCACAGTACACGATGACCTTCGATCACTACGCGCCGGTCCCGTCGAACGTCGCACAGGAAATCCAGGCGAAGTATTCCGGTCAGAAGTGACCGGAATACCCGACCTCTGAAAGCAGATAAGAAAGTTTTCCCCGCGAGGGGATAGAAAACGGAGAGCCGGAAATGGCAAAGAGCAAATTTGAGCGCAACAAGCCGCACGTTAACATTGGCACGATTGGCCACGTTGACCATGGCAAGACGTCGCTGACCGCAGCGATCACGAAGTACTTCGGCGAGTTCAAGGCGTACGACCAGATCGACGCCGCGCCGGAAGAAAAGGCCCGTGGTATCACCATTTCGACGGCGCACGTTGAGTATGAGACGCCGAACCGTCACTACGCTCACGTTGACTGCCCCGGCCACGCCGACTACGTCAAGAACATGATCACCGGTGCAGCGCAGATGGACGGCGCGATCCTGGTTTGCTCGGCTGCTGACGGCCCGATGCCGCAGACCCGCGAGCACATCCTGCTCGCTCGCCAGGTTGGCGTTCCGGCAATCGTCGTGTTCCTGAACAAGGTCGACCAGGTTGACGACGCCGAGCTTCTCGAGCTCGTCGAGCTTGAAGTTCGCGAACTTCTGTCGTCCTACGAATTCCCGGGCGACGACATTCCGATCATCAAGGGCTCGGCTCTTGCTGCTCTGGAAGATTCGGACAAGAAGATCGGCGAAGACGCTATCCGCGAGCTGATGGCTGCTGTTGACGCCTACATCCCGACGCCTGAGCGTCCGATTGACCAGCCGTTCCTGATGCCGATCGAAGATGTGTTCTCGATCTCGGGCCGTGGTACGGTTGTGACCGGTCGCGTTGAGCGTGGCATCGTCAAGGTTGGCGAAGAAGTCGAAATCGTCGGCATCCGCGACACGTCGAAGACGACGGTTACCGGCGTTGAGATGTTCCGCAAGCTGCTCGACCAGGGCCAGGCCGGCGACAACATCGGCGCGCTGATCCGTGGTGTTAACCGTGACGGCGTTGAGCGTGGCCAGATCCTGTGCAAGCCGGGTTCGGTCAAGCCGCACAAGAAGTTCATGGCCGAAGCCTACATCCTGACGAAGGAAGAAGGCGGCCGTCATACGCCGTTCTTCACGAACTACCGTCCGCAGTTCTACTTCCGCACGACGGACGTGACGGGCATCGTGACGCTGCCGGAAGGCACGGAAATGGTTATGCCTGGCGACAACGTCACCGTTGCCGTTGAGCTGATCGTTCCGATCGCGATGGAAGAAAAGCTGCGCTTCGCGATCCGCGAAGGCGGCCGTACCGTCGGCGCAGGCATCGTTGCCTCGATCGTCGAGTAATCGACGAGACTGAGGGCGGGAACAAGCGAGGCGCATGTGCTATGCGCCTCGAACATACCCGCCCCGAAAGATTTAGTTGGTCGCACGGCTTGCCGAAGACGACGAAATAGTGCAAATGGCGCCCACGCGTGATTTGCACGGTGCTTCGACGTTGTGCGCTCACAAAAAGACAGGCCGGCCACGGCCGCTCAAATAGGAAGGGGCAGGGGAAACTCTGTCCCTCCGATCTTTGAAAATTAGCGGACTGGCCGAACATTAAACGAAGTTCAATGCGTGTTTTTCCACGGAAACCGCAGACAACATGAACAAGGATAAGTCGTATGAACGGCCAGAACATCCGCATCCGCCTCAAGGCGTTTGATCACCGGATCCTCGACGCCTCGACGCGCGAAATCGTGTCGACGGCAAAGCGTACCGGTGCAAGCGTGCGCGGTCCCGTACCGCTGCCGACGCGCATTGAAAAGTTTACGGTCAACCGCTCGCCGCACGTCGACAAGAAGAGCCGTGAACAGTTCGAAATGCGCACCCACAAGCGCCTTCTCGATATCGTAGATCCGACCCCGCAGACCGTTGACGCGCTGATGAAGCTCGACCTGGCTGCCGGCGTCGACGTGGAAATCAAGCTTTAATAACAAGGAAGGTACGTGGACCCCGGTCCAACGGCTTCCGAAAACGGGCGACCTCAAGATCGGATGATCTCAAGGAAACCTTAAACCAGAGATGTGAGGGGGCTCGCCCCACCACTAACTCTCAAGAGGAATGAACCAATGCGTTCAGGTGTGATTGCACAGAAAGTGGGAATGACCCGCGTCTATAACGACGCCGGTGAGCATATCCCGGTTACAGTATTGAAGCTGGAGAACTGCCAGGTGGTAGCCCAGCGTACGGAAGAGAAGAATGGCTACGTGGCTGTCCAGCTGGGCGCCGGCCGTTCCAAGGTCAAGAACACGCCGAAGGCGATGCGCGGCCATTTTGCTGCTGCCAACGTCGAGCCGAAGGCGAAGCTCGTCGAGTTCCGCGTCTCTGCGGACAACCTGATCGACATCGGTGCAGAACTGACGGCCAACCATTTCGTTGCCGGTCAGCTCGTTGACGTTACCGGCACCACGATCGGTAAGGGCTTTGCTGGTGCGATCAAGCGCCACAACTTCGGCGGTCTGCGTGCAACGCACGGCGTTTCCGTATCGCACCGTTCGCATGGTTCGACCGGTTCCAACCAGGATCCGGGCCGCGTTTGGAAGGGCAAGCGCATGGCTGGTCACATGGGTCAGACCCGCGTCACCACCCAGAACCTCGAAGTCGTATCGACCGATGAAGACCGCGGTCTGATCCTGGTCAAGGGCGCTGTCCCCGGCTCCAAGGGTGCCTGGATCGTCGTTCGTGACGCCATCAAGTCGGGCACCCCGGAAGGCGCTCCGCGCCCGGCCGCTGTGCGCGCCGAAGCATCGAAGTAAGGGAGCCGAGTAATGGATCTCAACGTCAAAACCCTCGAGGGCAAGGACGCGGGAAAGGTTTCCCTTTCTGACGCCATTTTCGGCCTCGAACCCCGTGAAGACATCATCGCCCGCGTCGTTCGCTGGCAGCTTGCCAAGAAGCAGCAGGGCACGCACAAGGCCAAGGGCCGCGCGGAAGTTTCGCGCACCGGCGCCAAGATGTACAAGCAGAAGGGTACGGGCCGCGCCCGCCACCACTCCGCTCGCGCTCCGCAGTTCCGCGGCGGTGGCAAGGCTCACGGCCCGGTCGTCCGCAGCCACGCACACGACCTGCCGAAGAAGGTACGCGCCCTCGGCTTGCGTCATGCACTGTCGGCCAAGCTGAAGGCTGAAGAGATCATCGTCATCGACGATCTCGTTGCCAAGGAAGCCAAGACCAAGGCTCTCGCCGGCGTATTTGCGTCGCTCGGCCTCACCAACGCTCTCATCATCGGCGGCGCCGAGATCGAGAACAACTTCAAGCTCGCAGCCCAGAACATCCCGAACGTGGACGTTCTGCCGGTTCAGGGCATCAACGTTTACGACATTCTGCGCCGTGGCAAGCTCGTGCTTTCCAAGGCTGCCGTGGAAGCTCTGGAGGAGCGGTTCAAATGACGGATCTTCGCCACTACGACGTGATCGTGTCCCCCTCGATCACTGAAAAGTCGACGCTGGTTTCCGAACAGAACCAGGTCGTCTTCAACGTCGCCAAGGACGCTTCGAAGCCTGAAATCAAGGCTGCTGTCGAAGCTCTGTTCGGCGTCAAGGTTACGGCCGTGAACACGCTCGTCCGCAAGGGCAAGACGAAGCGTTTCCGCGGCTTTGCCGGAAAGCAGAAGGACGTGAAAAAGGCGATCATTACGCTCGCCGACGGTCAGTCCATCGACGTCTCCACCGGTCTCTAACGGATAGGCCCATTAGGGTAAAAACCCAAAAGGGAACAAGAAAATGGCATTGAAAAGTTTCAATCCGACGACCCCGAGCCAGCGCCAGCTGGTCATCGTTGACCGGGCTGGTCTCTACAAGGGCAAGCCGGTCAAGGCGCTGACCGAGGGCCTGTCCTCCAAGGGCGGTCGCAACAACCTCGGTCGCATCACCGTTCGCTTCCAGGGCGGCGGTCACAAGCGTACCTACCGTCTGGTCGACTTCAAGCGTCGCAAGTTCGACGTTGAAGGCACGGTCGAACGTCTGGAATACGACCCGAACCGCACCGCCTTCATCGCGCTCGTCAACTACGCCGACGGCGAAAAGGCCTACATCCTCGCTCCGCAGCGTCTCGCTGCCGGCGACAAGGTCATCGCTTCGGAGAAGGCCGTTGACGTTAAGCCCGGCAACACGATGCCGCTGCAGTACATCCCGGTTGGCTCCATCATCCACAACGTGGAAATGAAGCCGGGCAAGGGCGGCCAGATGGCTCGCTCGGCCGGTACCTACGCGCAGCTCGTCGGTCGTGACCAGGGCATGGCGATCCTTCGTCTGAACTCGGGCGAACAGCGTCTCGTGCACGGTTCCTGCCTCGCATCGATCGGCGCCGTATCGAACCCCGATCACGGCAACATCAATGACGGTAAGGCTGGTCGTTCGCGTTGGCGCGGCAAGCGTCCGCACGTTCGCGGCGTCGTCATGAACCCGGTTGACCACCCGCACGGCGGTGGTGAAGGCCGTACCTCGGGTGGTCGCCACCCGGTTACCCCGTGGGGCAAGCCCACGAAGGGCAAGCGTACGCGCTCGAACAAGTCGACCGACAAGTTCATCATGCGCTCGCGGCACCAGAAGAAGAAGTAAGAGAGGAAGTCTCGAATGACTCGTTCAGTATGGAAAGGTCCGTTCGTTGACGGTTATCTTCTCAAGAAGGCTGAGAAGGTCCGCGAAGGCGGTCGTAACGAAGTGATCAAGATTTGGAGCCGCCGCTCCACGATCCTTCCGCAGTTTGTCGGCCTCACCTTCGGCGTCTACAACGGCAGCAAGCACGTTCCGGTCAGCGTCAATGAAGACATGGTCGGTCACAAGTTTGGCGAATTCTCTCCGACCCGGACCTACTACGGTCATGGCGCGGACAAGAAGGCAAAGAGGAAGTAACAATGGGCAAGGCAAAAGCCGAACGCCGGCTGAAGGATAATGAGGCGCAGGCAGTTGCGCGCACGATCCGCGTCAGCCCCCAGAAGCTCAACCTGGTTGCCGCGATGATCCGCGGCAAGAAGGTCGACCGCGCTCTGGCCGAACTGGAGTTCTCCCGCAAGCGCATCGCAGAAACGGTCAAGAAGACCCTTGAATCTGCCATCGCAAACGCAGAGAACAACCACGATCTCGACGTCGATTCGCTCGTCGTTGCAGAAGCTTACGTTGGCAAGTCGATCGTCATGAAGCGCTTCCACGCTCGTGGTCGCGGCCGTGCATCGCGTGTCGAAAAGCCGTTCTCTCACTTGACGATTGTCGTTCGTGAAGTGGAAGCCAAAGGGGAGGCCGCATAATGGGCCAGAAGATTAATCCAATCGGGTTCCGTCTTGGCATCAACCGGACCTGGGATAGCCGCTGGTTCGCGGACAACGCCGAATACGGCCAGCTTCTTCATGAAGACCTGAAGATCCGCGCCTACCTGATGGAAGAACTGAAGGCTGCCGGCATCGCCAAGGTGGTGATCGAGCGTCCGCACAAGAAGTGCCGCGTCACGATCCACTCGGCTCGTCCGGGCCTCATCATCGGCAAGAAGGGCGCCGACATCGAAAAGCTCCGCAAGAAGCTTTCCGAGATGACCAACTCCGAAACGCACCTCAACATCGTTGAAGTACGCAAGCCGGAAGTTGACGCAACGCTCGTTGCCCAGTCGATCGCCCAGCAGCTCGAGCGCCGCGTGGCTTTCCGCCGTGCGATGAAGCGCGCTGTTCAGTCGGCCATGCGTCTTGGCGCCGAAGGCATCAAGATCACCTGCGCCGGTCGTCTCGGTGGCGCCGAAATCGCTCGTACCGAATGGTACCGCGAAGGTCGCGTTCCGCTGCACACGTTGCGCGCGGACATTGACTACGGCACGGCTGAAGCGGAAACCGCCTTCGGTATCTGCGGCATCAAGGTCTGGATCTTCAAGGGCGAAATCCTTGAGCACGATCCGATGGCTTCTGAGCGTCGCGCGATCGAAAGTGACAACCAGGGCCCGTCCGGCCGTGATCGCGACCGCGATCGTGACCGCCGTCGTGAAAACGCGTAACATTCGCGTTTGGCAGCCAATATCGGAGAAGTAAAAAAATGTTGCAGCCAAAGCGTACGAAGTATCGCAAGCAGTTCAAGGGCCGCATCAAGGGCGTAGCCAAGGGCGGTTCTGATCTTGCCTTCGGTGAATTCGGCCTGAAGGCTCAAGAGCCGAACCGCGTCAATGCGCGCGAGATCGAAGCGGCCCGCCGCGCGATCACGCGTCACATGAAGCGCGCCGGCCGCGTCTGGATCCGTGTGTTCCCCGACGTTCCCGTAACCGCCAAGCCGACGGAAGTCCGCATGGGTAAGGGCAAGGGTTCGGTCGAATACTGGGCATGCAAGGTCAAGCCTGGCCGGATGATGTTTGAGATCGATGGTGTCAGCGAAGAACTTGCCCGTGAGGCACTTCGTCTTGGCGCTGCCAAGCTCTCTGTCAAGACGCGCTTCGTGCAGCGTATCGCAGAGTAAGGAGTGAACTCATGAAAGCCGTAGAAGTTCGCGCTCTGAGCGCCGATCAACTCAACGAAGAGCTTGCCAAGCTGAAGAAGGAGCAGTTCAACCTGCGCTTCCAGAAGGCAACCGGCCAGCTCGAGAAGTCTTCGCGTATCAACGAAGTCCGCAAGGACATCGCACGCGTCAAAACCATTGCCCGCCAGAAGGCGGCAGAAGCCAAGGCCTAAGGACCAGAAAATATGCCGAAACGCATTCTGCAGGGCACTGTTGTCAGCGACAAGAACGACAAGACTGTCGTCGTCCGGGTCGAGCGCCGTTTTGCGCACCCGATCCTCCAGAAGACCGTCCGTCGCTCGAAGAAGTACAAGGCGCACGACGAAAACAACCAGTACAAGGTTGGTGACGTTGTTTCCATTGAGGAATGCGCGCCGATCTCGAAGGATAAGCGCTGGACGGTCGTCGCCGCCCACGCTTGATTTCTGCAGGTTTTGACCTGAAGACCCTTGCGTCTTGGGCAAATACCTGTATGAAGCACGCAATTGAAGCAGGGGAACGCTCGATTCCGGGCGTTCTTTTGCTTTGAGATGAGCACTATAAGCCGGGCGAGGGGGTTTCGACCCAACCGGCCTGGTAACAACAAGAAGGCGACCTGACATGATTCAGATGCAAACAAACCTCGACGTGGCGGATAATTCCGGCGCACGTCGTGTCATGTGCATCAAGGTGCTGGGCGGCTCCAAGCGCAAGTATGCGTCGGTCGGCGACATCATTGTCGTTTCGATCAAGGAAGCCATTCCGCGCGGCCGCGTAAAGAAGGGTGATGTCATGAAGGCTGTTGTCGTTCGCACTGCGAAGGACATCCGCCGTCCGGATGGCTCGGTCATCCGCTTTGACACCAACGCAGCCGTTCTTATCGATAACAAGAAAGAGCCGATCGGCACCCGTATCTTCGGACCGGTTCCGCGCGAACTTCGCGCCAAGAACCACATGAAGATCATCTCGCTGGCTCCAGAAGTACTCTAAGGGAGCGTTGAGAGATGCAAAAGATTCGCAAAGGCGACAAAGTCGTCGTTCTCACCGGTAAGGACAAGGGCCGTACCGGCGAAGTCGTCCAGGTCATGCCGAAGGAAGACCGGGCTGTTGTGCGTGGCGTCAACATGGTGAAGCGTCACCAGCGCCAGACCCAGAGCCAGGAAGCCGGCATCATCAACAAGGAAGCCTCGATCCATCTTTCGAACATCGCGATTGCCGATCCGAAGGACGGCAAGCCGACCCGCGTCGGTTTCAAGATCGACGGTGACAAGAAGGTCCGCGTGGCCAAGCGTTCGGGAGTAGTGATCGATGGCTAAGTCCGCTTATGAGCCCCGGCTCAAGAAGGAATATGTCGAGCGTATTCGTGCGGCTATGCAGGAGAAGTTCTCCTACGCCAACGAAATGCAGATCCCGCGTCTCGACAAGATCGTCATCAACATGGGTGTTGGCGAATCGACGGGCGACAGCAAGAAGCCGTCCGTTGCCGCTGCCGACCTCGCTGCAATTGCTGGCCAGAAGCCGGTAATCACCCGCGCTCGCAACTCCATCGCAGGCTTCAAGCTTCGCGAAGGCATGCCGATTGGTGCCAAGGTTACCCTGCGCGGCGTTCGGATGTTTGAGTTCCTGGATCGCCTCGTGAACATTGCGCTTCCGCGCGTTCGCGACTTCCGTGGCCTCAATCCGAAGTCTTTTGACGGACGTGGCAACTTCGCCATGGGCGTCAAGGAACACATTGTGTTCCCTGAGATCAACTACGACAAGGTTGATCAGATGTGGGGCATGGACATCATCGTTTGCACGACGGCAACTAACGACGACGAAGCTCGCGCTCTGCTCACAGAGTTCAACTTCCCGTTCCGTCAGTAATCCGTAACGACAAGCGTAAAGAAGGATAACTGTAATGGCGAAAACGAGCGCAGTTGAAAAGAACAAGCGCCGCCGCAAACTGGTTGCCGGGCAAGCTTCGAAGCGTGCCGCGCTGAAGGCAATCATCATGAACCAGTCTCTGCCGATCGAAGAGCGGTTCAAGGCAACCATCAAGCTGGCAGCTCTGCCGCGTGATGGATCCAAGACCCGCATTCGCAACCGCTGCGAAGTCACCGGCCGTCCGCGCGCCTACTATCGTAAACTTCGTATGTCGCGTATTGCGCTTCGCGAACTGGGCAATCTCGGCAAGGTGCCGGGCATCGTCAAGTCGAGCTGGTAAGGAGACGGGCACATGGCAATGACTGATCCGCTGGGCGATATGCTCACCCGTATCCGTAACGGCGCGGCTCGCCGCAAGTCGAGCGTTTCCACGCCGGCTTCGAAGCTCCGCGCACGTGTTCTGGATGTCCTTCAGGCTGAAGGCTACATCCGTGGGTACTCTGAAGTCGTATTTGGCAACGGCAAGGCCGAGCTGAACATCGAACTGAAGTACTACGAAGGCGCTTCCGTAATCCGTGAGATCGGACGCGTTTCCAAGCCGGGCCGCCGAGTTTATGTCTCGGTTAAGTCCATTCCGCAGGTCGCGAACGGCCTCGGCATCACCATCCTTTCGACCCCGAAGGGCGTGATGGCCGATCATCAGGCACGCGAACAGAATGTTGGTGGCGAGATCCTTTGCTCCGTCTTCTAAGGAAGGTGTAGCAGAGTTCTCCATAGCGAACAGACAGGTATAAAAATGTCTCGTATCGGTAAGAAGCCCGTTCAGGTTCCGGCAGGCGTCACGGCAAGCGTTGATGGCCAGAAGGTAACGGCGAAGGGCCCGAAGGGCGAACTGTTCTTCGTTGCAAACGACGAAGTCTCGGTAAAGCTCGAAGAAAACGCGGTTGTCGTACAGCCGCTCAGCCAGAGCAAGGATGCTCGTTCGAAGTGGGGCATGTCCCGCACGATGATCGAGAACATCTTCAAGGGCGTCAAGGACGGTTACGAGCGCAAGCTCGAAATCAACGGCGTTGGTTATCGTGCGTCGATGCAGGGCAAGAACCTGCAGCTCGCGCTCGGTTTCAGCCACGACGTCGTCTACCAGACGCCGGAAGGCATCACGATTGCTGTTCCGAAGCCGACCGAAATCATCGTGTCCGGCATCAACAAGCAGCAGGTCGGCCAGGTTGCCGCGGAAATCCGCGAATACCGTGGCCCCGAGCCCTACAAGGGCAAGGGCGTCAAGTATGCCGAAGAGCGGATTGTCCGCAAAGAAGGCAAGAAGAAGTAAGGATCACGCGAAATGGCTAGCAGGAAAGATACTCTTGTGCGTCGCGCCAACCGCGTGCGCCGTCAAATCAAGGCGGTCGCCAATGGCCGCCCGCGCCTGTCGGTTCATCGCTCGTCGAAGAACATCTACGTACAGGTCATCGACGACGTGGCCGGCAAGACGCTTGCGTCTGCCTCCACGCTCGATACCGATCTGCGTTCGTCTTTGAAGACGGGCGCTGACACGGCAGCAGCTGCTGCCGTCGGCAAGCTCATCGCTGAGCGGGCCGTAAAGGCTGGCGTCAAGGACGTTGTCTTTGATCGTGGCGCCTTCATCTATCACGGCCGCATCAAGGCTTTGGCCGATGCCGCACGTGAAGGTGGTCTGAACTTCTGATCGGTTGCCAGGCGGGCTTTGTGCCCGCCCGGCACTCTCATAGGTTTCCGGTCGCATCCGATCCATCGGACGGGGGCGACTTTTGTCAATCTGCCGATTGCACCCGGAAAAGAAAAAGGAAAAGGACAATGGCACAGGAAAGAAAGGGTTCTCGCGAAGATCGCCAGAACCGCGAAGAGCGCGACAGCGAATTTGTCGACAAGCTCGTAGCAATCAACCGCGTCGCCAAGGTGGTGAAGGGCGGTCGTCGTTTCGGTTTCGCCGCTCTCGTCGTCGTTGGCGACCAGAAGGGCCGCGTTGGCTTCGGCCATGGCAAGGCACGCGAAGTGCCGGAAGCCATCCGCAAGGCCACGGAAGCTGCCAAGCGCGACCTGATCTTCGTCCCGCTGCGTGGTGGTCGCACCCTGCATCACGACGTTCATGGCCGTCACGGCGCCGGCAAGGTGCTGCTGCGTTCGGCCAAGCCCGGTACCGGTATCATCGCCGGTGGTCCGATGCGCGCCGTCTTCGAAACGCTCGGCGTTCATGACGTCGTTGCCAAGTCGACCGGTTCGTCGAACCCCTACAACATGGTTCGTGCAACCTTCGACGCCCTCAAGAACCAGATGCACCCGAAGGACATCGCAGCTCAGCGCGGCATCAAGTATGCAACGCTCCAGGCTCGTCGTGTTTCCTCCGGCGCTGCTTCCGAAGAATAAGGGAGCTGACAGATGGCTAAGAAAGAAGTTGCCAAGAAGACGGTTACCGTCGAACAGATCGGTAGCCCCATTCGCCGTCCGGCCGTACAGCGTCAGACGCTTATCGGCCTGGGTCTCAACAAGATGCACCGGGTTCGCACGCTGGAAGACACTCCGTCTGTTCGCGGCATGATCCGGACCGTCCAGCACCTCGTTCGCGTCGTCGACGAGAAGTGAGGGGGATACGCTCATGAAACTGAATGAAATCAAGGACAACGAAGGCTCGACCCACAGCCGCAAGCGTCTCGGCCGTGGTATCGGCTCGGGCTCCGGCAAGACCGCCGGCCGCGGTGTCAAGGGTCAGAAGGCTCGTTCGGGCGTTGCCATCAACGGCTTCGAAGGCGGCCAGATGCCGATCTACCGTCGTCTGCCGAAGCGCGGCTTCAACAACATCTTCGCTTCGGAGTTTGTTGTCGTGTCGCTCGGCCGTATCCAGACGGCAATCGACGCCAAGAAGCTCGACGCTTCCAAGACCGTCGATGCGGCTGCCCTCAAGGCTGCTGGCGTCATCCGTCGCGAAAAGGACGGCGTTCGCGTTCTCGCTGACGGCGAACTGAAGGCGAAGGTCTCGATCGAAGTTGCTGGCGCTTCCAAGTCGGCAATCGAAAAGATCGAAAAGGCCGGCGGTTCGGTCAAGCTGCTCGCAGCTGCTGCTGAATAATATTATTGATGAACCGCCCGGGGTGCTTCACTCCGGGCGGTTTTGCTCCCATATGTGAGCCTCACGTCCGCAGCCGGCGAATCGCTTGCCGCAAGCGGACATAGCGGAAACCACGGTGAGGCATCCGATTGCAGACACAATCGCCTCGCGTCCGGTTTTCAATACGAAAAGTTACTCCTTCCGGAACGGACCGGGTGTTCCCGCTGATTCCGAGATTTGGTACGCGGAGAATTGCATGGCTTCTGCAGCGGAACAGCTCGCCTCGAACCTGAATTTCTCGACTTTCGCCAAGGCGGAAGATCTGAAGAAACGTCTTTGGTTCACGCTTGGTGCGCTTCTGGTTTACCGTCTTGGCACCTATATTCCGCTGCCCGGTCTTAACCCGGACGCGTTTGCCCAGGCATTCCGCGGCCAGAGCGGCGGCATTCTTGGTCTCTTCAACATGTTTTCGGGCGGTGCAGTTGAGCGCATGGCGATCTTCGCGCTCGGCATCATGCCCTATATCTCTGCCTCGATCATCGTTCAGCTGATGACCTCGGTCGTTCCGGCGCTGGAACAGCTGAAGAAGGAAGGCGAGCAGGGCCGCAAGATCATCAACCAGTACACCCGTTACGGCACGGTGCTTCTGGGCACGGCGCAGGCTTATGCCATCGCCGTCGGCCTTGAGAGTGGCAACGGCCTCGTGAACGATCCGGGTTGGTTCTTCCGCATTTCGACCGTCATTTCGCTGCTCGGCGGCACCATGTTCCTGATGTGGCTCGGTGAGCAGATCACCTCGCGCGGTATCGGCAACGGCATTTCGCTGATCATCTTTGCAGGCATCGTCGCGCATCTGCCGACGGCTCTTGCCGGTACGCTTGAACTAGGCCGCACCGGCGCGCTTTCGACGCCTCTCATTCTCGCGATCATCGTTATGGTCGTCGGCGTCATCGCGCTTATCGTCTTCGTCGAGCGGGCGCAGCGCCGGCTTCTGATCCAGTATCCGAAGCGCCAGGTCGGCAACCGCATGTTCCAGGGCGACACCTCGCACCTGCCGCTGAAGCTCAACACTTCGGGCGTTATTCCGGCAATCTTCGCGTCCTCGCTGCTGCTGTTGCCGGCAACGCTCGCGGGCTTTGCCAACACGGCGACGCTGCCGGGCTGGGCGACCACCATCGTTGGCTCGCTTGGTCACGGCAAGCCGCTCTACATGGTCCTCTACGGTGCGATGATTGCGTTCTTCGCCTTCTTCTACACGGCAATCGTCTTCAATCCGAAGGATACGGCCGACAATCTCAAGAAGCACGGCGGCTTCATTCCGGGCATCCGTCCGGGCGAGCGCACCGCAGAGTACATCGATTACGTTCTGACGCGCATTACGGTCATCGGCGCGGCGTACCTGATATTCGTCTGCATTCTGCCGGAAGTTCTGATTTCGCAGACCGGTGTGCCGTTCTACCTTGGTGGTACGTCGCTTTTGATTGTTGTCAGCGTGACCCTTGATACGGTAGCACAGATCCAGGGCCACCTCATCGCACAGCAATATGAGGGGCTGATCAAGAAGTCGAAGCTGCGCGGAGGAAAGAGGGGACGATGAGACTGATTTTTTTGGGACCGCCGGGCGCTGGCAAGGGGACTCAGGCCAAGCTTCTGACGGAGAGATACGGCATTCCGCAGCTTTCCACAGGTGATATGCTGCGGGCCGCCGTTGCCCAGGCGACCGAGGTTGGCAAGCGTGCCAAGGCGGTCATGGATGCCGGTCAGCTGGTGTCCGACGAGATCGTCAATGAAATCGTGTCGGACCGCATCGACCAGGCGGACTGTGCGAAGGGTTTCATTCTCGATGGCTACCCGCGTACCGTTCCGCAGGCGATAGCACTCGGCAAGATGCTCGAGGGCAAGGGTCTGAAGCTCGATGCGGTCATCGAGCTGAAGGTCGACGAGGCAGCCCTTGTAAAGCGGATGGAGAATCGCGTAGCGGAAACCATCGCTGCGGGAGGCACGGTTCGTTCTGACGACAATCCGGAAGCCTTCAAGCGTCGACTGACGGAGTACCGGGAAAAGACGGCACCGCTCTCCGAGCACTACGCCGGTACCGGTCAGCTGAGAACGGTCGATGGTATGGCGGATGTGACCGCCGTCACCGCAGAGATCGAGAAGATTCTGGCTTAGACACTGGTCTTTGCCGAAAAGGAACTGCCGGGGAGTTGACTTTTCCGGCCGATTCCGCCAAAGACAGCGCCAACTCGCGACATGGGAGCGATCGGCGCGGTCTTCAAAGAAAATGAAGTCCGAGTACGGTCGTTTTTGACGTGTCTCGAACCTCAATCAACGTGCGGCTCTTCGAGGTCGCGTAACGAAGCACCTATTGCCGGATGGCAACTGGAACGCAAGGAGAATAGACGTGGCACGTATCGCTGGCGTCAACATCCCGACGGCAAAGCGCGTAGTTATTGCGCTGACCTACATTCACGGGATCGGCCCGAAATTCGCACAGGAAATCATCGAAAAGGTCGGTATCCCGGCTGATCGTCGCGTGCATCAGCTGACGGACGCTGAAGTCCTGCAGATCCGCGAAACGATCGACCGCGACTACCAGGTCGAAGGTGACCTGCGTCGTGAGACCTCGATGAACATCAAGCGCCTGATGGACCTCGGCTGCTACCGCGGCCTGCGTCACCGTCGTGGCCTGCCGGTTCGCGGTCAGCGCACCCACACCAACGCCCGTACCCGCAAGGGTCCGGCGAAGGCGATTGCCGGTAAGAAGAAGTAATTTCCCGAAAAGGGAGATTGGGAGGCTGGCGTCAAGCGCCGGCCTCCTTTTGCAGTTTGGAAGGGCGCTTGCCTGACCGCTGTCCGGTCCTTTGACCGGTGATAAGTCCGCGGAGTGGATTTCCGCTCGGCGGGGAAATGAAGATGCAGGGCAGGGGACGATAAATCCTTTTCCCGGTGGAGCCGCTGGAATTACGGCGGTGCAGAGATCTAAGAAAGGGATCCTATGGCCAAGGAAGCCACCCGCGTTCGCCGCCGCGAACGCAAGAACATCACGTCTGGCGTCGCGCACGTCAATTCGTCGTTCAACAACACCATGATCACCATCACCGACGCACAGGGCAACGCGATTGCCTGGTCGTCTGCCGGTGCCAAGGGTTTCAAGGGTTCGCGTAAGTCGACCCCGTTTGCCGCACAGATCGCCGCTGAAGATTGCGCCAAGAAGGCTCAGGAACACGGCATGAAGTCGCTTGAAGTCGAAGTTTGCGGTCCGGGTTCCGGCCGTGAATCCGCTCTTCGCGCGCTGCAGGCTGCGGGCTTCATGATCACCTCGATCCGCGATGTGACCCCGATACCGCACAACGGCTGCCGTCCGCGCAAGAAGCGCCGCGTCTGATCATATGCATTCAACATGCCGGTGAGGGCGTATCCGCGCTCTCCCGGTCTTCGGGGCTCGGTTGTCACGATTGAATGGTGGCAACGAACGGAAGGCAGAAAACATGATCCAGAAGAATTGGCAGGAACTGATCAAGCCGAACAAGGTGGAGTTCGTCTCCTCCGGCCGCACCAAGGCAACGCTGGTTGCGGAACCGCTTGAACGCGGCTTCGGTCTGACGCTCGGCAACGCGCTTCGCCGCGTGCTTTTGTCGTCGCTGCGCGGTGCTGCAGTCACCGCAGTGCAGATCGACGGCGTCCTGCACGAGTTCTCCTCTATCCCGGGCGTCCGGGAAGATGTGACGGACATCGTGCTCAACATCAAGGAAATCGCCATCAAGATGGATGGCGACGACGCAAAACGCATGGTCGTGCGCAAGCAGGGTCCGGGCGTTGTTACCGCCGGTGACATCCAGACGGTTGGCGATATCGAAATCCTCAACCCGAACCATGTGATCTGCACCCTCGACGAGGGCGCGGAAATCCGCATGGAGTTCACCGTCAACAACGGCAAGGGCTACGTACCGGCCGATCGCAACCGTTCGGAAGATGCTCCGATCGGCCTGATCCCGGTCGACAGCCTGTACTCGCCGGTCAAGAAAGTGTCCTACAAGGTGGAAAACACCCGCGAAGGCCAGGTTCTTGACTATGACAAGCTGACGATGTCCATCGAGACGGACGGTTCCGTCACCGGTGAAGATGCGATCGCTTTTGCGGCCCGCATCCTTCAGGACCAGCTGTCGGTCTTCGTCAACTTCGACGAGCCGCAGAAGGAAGCAGAGGAAGAGGCAGTCACCGAACTCGCCTTCAACCCGGCGCTTCTCAAGAAGGTCGACGAACTGGAACTTTCGGTCCGTTCGGCCAACTGCCTGAAGAACGACAACATCGTCTACATCGGCGACCTCATTCAGAAGACCGAAGCAGAAATGCTCCGCACACCGAATTTTGGTCGCAAGTCGCTGAACGAAATCAAGGAAGTTCTCGCTTCCATGGGCCTGCACCTCGGCATGGAAGTGCCGTCCTGGCCGCCAGAGAACATCGAAGATCTCGCCAAGCGTTACGAAGACCAATACTAACCATTGACTGCGGGCGAATGCCTGCAAGTGAAGGAGAATAGCCATGCGCCACGGTAAAGCCGGCCGCAAGCTGAATAGAACCGCCAGCCACCGCAAGGCGATGTTTGCCAACATGGCAGCTTCGCTGATCGAACACGAGCAGATCGTTACGACCCTGCCGAAGGCCAAGGAAATCCGCCCGATCGTCGAAAAGCTCGTCACGCTCGGCAAGCGCGGTGACCTGCACGCTCGCCGTCAGGCGATCTCGCAGATCCGCGACGCCGCTGTCGTTTCGAAGCTGTTCGACACGATCGCATCGCGCTACGCCACCCGCAACGGCGGCTACCTGCGCATCATGAAGGCTGGCTTCCGTCACGGCGACAATGCCGCGCTCGCCGTCATCGAATTCGTTGACCGCGACGTTTCGGCCAAGGGCGCGAAGGACCTCGCCCGCGTTGCCGCCGAAGCTGAAGCTGCTGAAGCAGCCTGAGCCGATCGAAGGCAGTGAAATCAAAGCGGCCGGGTGGCAATCACCCGGCCGCTTTTTTATGGGTTGCCCGCATCTTTGCATTGCTGAGTTTGGATATTGAACGGCCGAGCACGTTCTAAGCCGACGCATAAATATTTTGTTGGCAGCCCGAGCCGCGCATTCATCGCGCCTTTGAGCGCGAGTATGTTCACGTTGGCGAACATGTAGCGGCGCGATGAAGAAGCTCGGCGCCGGCCCTGTTCAGCATCCAATCCGGCAGCGCCTTGCAGAATAGGGCTTCGGCGGCACCGGCTTCCGTTCTGCATCGAAACAGAAGCGGCAAAGCACGCGCGAAGAGCCCGGCAAATTTCGCTTGGCGCTCTTCGTCTGAAAACAACTCGTTTTCTAGATTGAGAAGCTTCACGCACAACTCAGCTTCGCTGGGGGAAAGAACACTTTCAAGCCGGAAGCGGATGTCCCCGTGATACTCCTTAGGTCGTGCAACGGTCGATATCGATCGGAACACGACAGAGCAATTCAAATAGAACTGGTTCCCGAACTGAGACTTCTGGACGTTGACGATCAAAATGGTCTCGGGGCTCTCAAGGTACCAGCTCCTCGCGTTCTTCCGGAAGCCATGTGGCTTCAAAGAATCTGCGACTGCATCCACTATTGGGTTGTTGCTGGACATGTACGCCTCCAGATTGAATGAGCAGCGGAGGACATGGGTAACACAACCGGCTTCGTCCGCGACAGTCTGGCGAGTGTGCTCGCCAACATCGGCATCACGACGCAAAGCTGACGGGGCAATGCGGAGATGGGCTCGCCCCCAATCAGCCAGAGTGCCGTCCGTATCTTAGACCTTTCCCGGGATCGCTCTCGCCGGTGCGCCGGTCGTCTGGCGCTTGCGCCTGAGATAAGGCCTGCGCACCAGACGCCAGAGGAGCAGCACGGTGACCAGGCCCAGATAGAGCATCTGTTCGGGGCCCACGACCTTGACCGACATGGAAAAATGCAAAGCGCCGGCGGCAGCGATCACATAGGCAAGTCGGTGCAGCGTATTCCATCGTGGGCCGAGCCTGCGGATCGACCAGTTGTTGGAGGTCAGCGCCAGCGGGATCAGCATCACGAGGGCTGCCATGCCGATGGTGATGAACGGGCGGCGGGCGATGTCGGCGAGGATGCCCGAGAAATTTAGCCGCTGATCGAGCAGCATGTAAGCGAGGAAGTGCATCAGCACGTAGTAGAAGGCGAGTAGCCCGAGTGCCCGGCGGTAGCGCAGCCAATTGATTCCGAGAAGGTCGCGGATTGGTGTGATCGCCAGGGTCGCGACGAGGAAGCGAAGCGCCCAGATACCAAGCAGATGTTCGAACTCCTTGACCGGGTTGCCGGGCAGTTGACCCGTGGCGCCGAGGTAGAAGGCGTAGGCTGCCGGCAACAGGCCGAATCCGTAGAGCGCCCAGACCGAGGCCGAGTGAAAACGTTTCGGCAATGCGGGGAGGCGGACGCTCGTCAATAGTTCGCCCTCAGATCCATGCCGGCATAGAGGCCAGCGACCTCATCGGCGTAGCCGTTGAAGGGCAGGGTGTCTCGCCGGTTGGAGCCGAAGAAGCCCCCGCCGCCGATGCGGTTCTCCGTCGCCTGGCTCCAACGCGGATGGTCGACCGCCGGGTTGACGTTGGCGTAGAAGCCGTACTCGTTGGGGGCTGAGAGGTTCCAGGTCGAGGGTGGTTGCGTTTCCGTCAACGAAATGCGCACGATCGATTTGATCCCCTTGAAGCCATACTTCCAGGGCGTGACCAGCCGGATCGGCGCGCCGTTCTGATTGGGAAGCGTCTTGCCGTAAACGCCGACGGAAAGAAGCGTAAGTGGGTGGCGCGCCTCATCGAGTCGCAAGCCCTCCCGGTAGGGCCAGGGCAACGGCTGGAAGAAGCCGGACTGACCGGACATTTCGGCCGGTCGCACGACGGTCTCGAACGAGACATACTTGGCGCTGCCAAGAGGCTCCACCTTGTCGAGCAGGGTCGAAAGCTGAAAGCCGGTCCAGGGGATTACCATCGACCATGCCTCGACGCAGCGCATGCGATAGACGCGCTCCTCTATGGGGAACTTCAGCAGTTCCTCAAGCCCGAATTCCTTCGGCTTGCCGACGAGACCATCAACTTTCACGGTCCAGGGAGTCGGCTTGAAGCTGCTCGAGTTGGCGGCCGGATCGCCTTTGCCGGTCCCGAATTCATAGAAGTTGTTGTAGCCCGTGACGTCGGCCTCCGGTGTCAGATCCTCATCGACGACGTATTTGCTTTTCGGTGCGCTCAACGCCGCCGCCAACCCCGTGCCACTGCTTGCAAGAAGGGCGCCGCCGGCAGCCGCACCAAGGAAGGCGCGTCGATTGATGAAGATGCTTTCCGGCGTGATTTCGGAAGAAACGATTCGTGGCGGACGGTAGGATGGCATGGTCTTATCCGTGAGTGATTTATGAGCCCTGTCTTGTACGAACTCACCAGACTTTCGATCACCGTGAAAGGGGTGCGGAACCACGTTTTCGTGCGTAGCGCGTGAAGCCGGCAGCTTTGCGTATCCTGCGCCAACATTTGCCTTTTTTCCCGCGAAATCCTATCTGAACGTAGCCGTGACGAATAGGAGAATGCTTCACATGATCGTTGGTCAAAGAGCGCTTGTCGCGCTCGTCATTGCCGTTTCTCTTGCCTGTCCGGCATTGGCTGAGGAGGCCAAGACGGTTCCCCAGTCGCGCACCGAAATGCAGCTTTCCTTCGCGCCGCTCGTCAAGCAGACCGCAAATGCAGTCGTCAACGTCTACGCCGAACGTGTCGTCGAGCGCCGCTCGATTTTTTCCGGTGATCCCTTCTTCGAGGAGTTCTTTGGCCAGCGCATGCCGAACCGCTCGGAAAAGCAATCCTCGCTCGGCTCCGGCGTGATCGTCGGCAAGAACGGGATCGTCGTGACCAACAACCACGTCATCGAGGGCGCCGACGACATCAAGGTGGCGTTGGCGGACGGCCGCGAGTTTCCCTGCAAGATCGTGCTCAAGGATGACCGACTCGATCTGGCCGTGCTGAAGATCCAGTCGGAAGGTCCGTTCGAGATCGTCCCGCTCGGCGATTCCGATGCGGTCGAAGTCGGCGATCTTGTTCTGGCGATCGGCAATCCCTTCGGCGTCGGCCAGACGGTGACGAGCGGCATCGTCTCTGCGCTCGCGCGCAACCAGGTTTCATCAGGCGATTTCGGCTTCTTCATCCAGACGGATGCGGCGATCAATCCGGGTAATTCCGGTGGCGGCCTGATCGACATGGACGGCGAGCTCATCGGCATCAACACCGCCATCTTCTCCAAGGGCGGCGGCTCGAACGGCGTCGGTTTTGCCATCCCCGCCAATCTGGTGAAGGTCTTCGTTGCGTCGGCCGAAGGCGGCAACGGCGCCTTCGTGCGTCCCTTCATCGGCGCCAGCTTCGAGCCGGTGACCTCGGAAGTGGCCGAGGCCCTTGGCCTCAATCGCGCCCGTGGCGCGCTGGTGACCGCCGTCGTGGCGGGTGGCCCAGCCGAACAGGCCGGCATCAAGCCCGGCCAGGTGATCACCGCCGTCAACGGTATCGACGTCGAACATCCGGATGCGCTCGGCTACCGCCTGACGACGGTTGGCATCGGCCACGAAGCGCGTGTGACTGTGTCGGAAAACGGCAAGCCGCGTGATGTGACGCTCAAGCTCGATCGAGCGCCTGAGACCTCGCCACGTGACGAACGGCTGATCGAAGGCCGCAACCCCTTCGCCGGTGCGGTCGTTGCCAATCTGTCGCCACGTCTCGCTGACGAGTTGCGCATGTCGACTTCGCTCCAGGGCGTCGTCGTCATGCAGGTCAACCGCGGTTCGCCGGCCGCACGCATTGGCCTCGAGCCGAAGGACATCGTGCGTTCAGTCAACGGCACGTCGATCGACACGTCCAAGACCCTGGAGCATGTGATGGCCGACGATGCCTCCTTCTGGCGCGTCGAGATCGAGCGGGACGGCCAACTCATCCGTCAGTTCTTCCGATGAGCGATCTGTTTAGCGCACACGAACCACCTGAGATGGCATCCGCAAGGCCGCTTGCCGACCGGCTTCGTCCGCGGACGCTCGCAGAAGTCACCGGCCAGGAGCACCTGACCGGCGATGATGGCGTGCTGTCGCGCATGATCGCGTCAGGCTCCCTTGGCTCGATGATCTTCTGGGGGCCGCCCGGCACCGGTAAGACGACCGTCGCGCGTCTGCTTTCGGGGGAGGCGGGCCTCGCCTTCGAACAGATCTCGGCCATCTTTTCCGGTGTCGCCGATCTCAAGAAAGTGTTTGAGTCGGCGCGCGCCCGGCGCATGTCGGGCCGCCAGACCCTGCTTTTCGTCGACGAGATCCACCGCTTCAACCGTGCCCAGCAGGACAGCTTCCTGCCCGTGATGGAGGATGGCACCGTCATCCTCGTCGGCGCGACGACCGAGAACCCATCCTTCGAGCTCAACGCAGCTCTGTTGTCCCGCGCTCGCGTGCTGACGTTCAAGCCGCACGGTGAGGACAGTATCCAGGAGCTTCTCTCCCGTGCGGAGCAGGCGGAGGGCAAGCCGTTGCCGCTCGATGCCGACGCCCGCGCGAGTCTGATCCGCATGGCCGATGGCGACGGTCGGGCGGCGCTGACGCTGGCGGAAGAAGTCTGGCGCGCCGCGCGGCGCGATGAGATCTTCGACGTGGCAGCCCTCCAGAACATCGTCCAGCGCCGAGCGCCGGTCTACGACAAGGGCCAGGACGGTCACTACAACCTGATCTCGGCGCTGCACAAGTCGGTACGTGGTTCCGATCCGGATGCCGCGCTTTACTATCTCTGCCGCATGTTCGATGCAGGCGAGGACCCGCTTTATCTTGGGCGGCGGCTGGTGCGCATGGCGGTTGAAGATATTGGTCTTGCCGACCCTCAGGCACTGGTGATCTGCAATGCCGCCAAGGATGCCTACGACTATCTCGGCTCGCCGGAGGGTGAGTTGGCGCTCGCCGAAGCCTGCGTCTATCTGGCGACTGCACCGAAGTCGAATGGTGTCTACACCGCCTACAAGGCTGCGATGCGCTCTGCGAAGGAAAACGGCTCGCTGCTGCCGCCGAAGCATATCCTCAACGCACCGACCAAGCTGATGAAGGGCGAAGGCTACGGTGACGGATATCGCTACGATCACGACGAGCCGGACGCCTTTTCCGGCCAGGACTACTTTCCGGAAAAGATGGGGCGCCAGACGTACTATGATCCGCCGGAGCGTGGTTTCGAGCGAGAAATCCGCAAGCGCCTGGAATGGTGGGCGAAGCTTCGCCGGGAGCGCAGTGCTCCCTAGCGCAGATTCGGGAAAATGCGGGACGGCTGCGTTCGTATAATGTTTGGCCAAGAACACCCGGGTTTTCAGGGTTCAAGGATTGCCCCATTTGGTTTAGCTTTGCCGCCGGCGCAACGCTGATCTGCCGGTGGCTGCCTTGCTGTTGGTACTGGAGTGTGAGATAGAACCCGCATTGCAGACGGCTGCACGGATCGAACTTCGATACCGAACATCCGCGGGGACGGCCTCGCTCCAAATCTAGGAGTTTGACATGGCCTGGTTCCTTCTTCTGCTCGCCGGTATCCTCGAAATCGGCTGGGCAATCGGTCTCAAATATACGGATGGCTTCACGCGCGTCACGCCGACGATCCTCACTGTCGGATCGATGATTCTCAGCATCGCGTTGCTGGGGCTCGCGGTCCGCACTCTGCCGCTCGGCACGGCCTATGCGGTCTGGACGGGTATCGGCACGGTCGGTACCGTCATCCTCGGCATTTTCCTGTTTGCAGAGCCGGCGACAATTGTCCGCCTCGGCTGCATCGCGCTCATCGTCAGCGGCATTGCCGGTCTGAAGCTCGCCGCCTAACGCAGCGTAGCGCCCTGACGTAGCGTCAGGAGCTCAAAACGATAGTTGGAAAAAGAAGTGGGCTGCGCGTCTTCAAAAACGCGCAGCCCACGATCGCATTATAGCGATGTCGCGTTGTCTCTTAGCGCAGGGCGTCCAGAACCGCGGCTGTCGCCTGCATTTCCTGCCAGCGGTTTTCGCGCCGGCGGAAGGCTTCCTCGTCGGTTCCCCAGTGCTCAATCTGCCAGTCTTCGTCGACATGCGCGGCTGTCCAGGCCTCTTCGGCCGTCAGCCTGCCGGATGCGAAGGCAAGCGCCAGCAGGGCCGAGCCGGTCAGGCTCGTCACCGTGTGAATGCAGGTGAGACCGAGCGGCGTGGCGAAAGCGCGCAGGCCCTCGGCATAGGCCGAAAGGGCCTCCTCCGGCTGCTCCTGATGGATAACGCCTTCGGCCAGGATGAAGCGGGCACCCAGCGTCTGCTGTGCCCAGTCGAGCACCGGATTCCAGATCTCGTTCTGGCGTGCGACCAGGCCTTCCGGGCTGTCGGCGCGATAGCAGATCATGTCTGTCCCGGCAAAGCGCAGGATGTCGTCGAACACCGAGCGCTGGTCTTTCGCAACACCATCGAGCGCCGTGTTGACGATGCGGGTGATCGGCATCCGGGCGGGATCGATGACCTCGGCCTGTGCCTGCCATTCGGCGGCCAGCATATCGGCAAGCTTGCGCGTCGGTACGGCAAGCGGTTGCTTTGCCGGCGTGCGCACCGTGCGGCCGTCGAGCAGCACAGCGTGCGTGTCTCCCTCCGCCGCAGCGACGCTGACCTCCTTGTAGAAACGCTTCGGCAGAGGCTTCAGCATCTGGATCTGCGCGCGGCGGACTGGATCTTCGTGGCTCATCGCACCGCTGAGTTCGTCGCGAATATCAGGCATGATTGTGTTCCATCCATTCAATGATGTCGGCCGGTGTTCGGGCGACGAAATCGGCACCCGCCTCGATGAGATCGGGAACGGAGGCATAGCCCCAGGCAACGCCGATGGCGGCCGCTCCCGCGGCCTTGGCCATCTGCATGTCGTAGATCGCGTCGCCGATGACGACCGTATCCTTCGCATCGATGCCCGCTTCCGAACAGCACTCCGTCACCATCGCCGGGTGCGGCTTGGAAGGGCAGTCGTCGGCGGTGCGCGACACGAAGAAGATCCTGTCGAAACCGTGGGTTTCGGAGATGTGGGTGAGGCCGCGCCGCGATTTGCCGGTGACAGCCCCGATCAGCAGTTCGTTGCGCGACGAAAGCGTCTGCATCATGTTGGCGATGCCCGGAAACAAGAGCTCCTGGAAGCCGGCTTCGCTGCGCACGCCCGCAAAGATCGACTTGTAGTGCGCAGTCATCGCCAGTGCCACGTCGTCGACATGCTCTCGGCCAAGCAACCGGGCAATGGCGATATCGAGTGTCAGGCCGATGATGCCTTTAGTGGCAGAGATCTCCGGGCGCTCGCGATCGAACGCCTCGAAGGTGCGTGCCATCACCTCATGGATCAGGCCGCCGCTGTCGACCAGTGTACCGTCACAGTCGAAGAGCGCCAGTTTCATCAGTCTTCCTCGTTGGCGGTGTTTTCGTCGAAGCCGAGCAGGTTCCAGCTCTGCACCATATGCGGCGGCAGCGGTGCAGTGACCTGAAGACGACCGCCGTCGGGATGCGGAATGTCGATATGCCGAGCATGCAGGTGCAGACGGTTCTGCATGCCGCCGGGGAACGACCAGTTGATGTCCGCCTCGAAATACTTGGGATCACCGATGATCGGATGCCCGATATGGGCGGCATGCACACGCAGCTGATGGGTGCGGCCGGTATAGGGTTCCATCTCCAGCCAGGCAAGGTTCTGGCCGGCCTGTTCGACGACGCGATAGTAGGAGATCGCGTGGTCGGCGCCGTCGTCACCGTGTTTGCCAATGCGCATGCGGTCGCCGTCCGGCGTCTGCTCCTTGACGAGCCACGTGGAAATCCTGTCTTCGCGTTTGCGCGGCACGCCCTTTACCAATGCCCAATAGGTTTTCTTGGTGTCGCGCTCGCGGAAAGCGGCGGTCAGCTTCTGGGCGGCGCCGCGGGTACGGGCGATTACCAGCACGCCCGAGGTGTCACGGTCGAGCCGGTGCACCAGACGCGGCTTTTCGCCCTTCTGATTGGTCCAGGCTTCGAGCATCTTGTCGATATGCCTGTTGACGCCTGAGCCACCCTGCACAGCGAGACCGGCTGGCTTGTTGAGCACGATCACCTTGGCGTCTTCGTGCAACACCATGCGCGACAGCAACTCTCCGTCTGGCGAATTCCGAAGGTCGCGCCCGGCGATCGGGCCGGTCTTCGTTTCCTTGGAATCGACACCAAGCGGCGGAATGCGGATCGTCTGGCCCGGTTGAATGCGGGTATCGGACTTGGCGCGCGCGCCGTCGACCCGAATCTGCCCGGAGCGCAAGAGCTTCTGCAGCGGACCGAAACCGAGCCCCGGAAAATGTACCTTGAACCAGCGGTCGAGGCGCATGCCAGCCTCGTCACCGTCCACCTGTCTGTGTTCTATGCCTGCCATTGAACGAACCTGCTTCCTATTTTCGCAGCACCGCGCATTCGTCCGAAGCCCTCGCGCCGAACTGGACGCAAGGAAGACGCTTCAGGGGCGCAAAGGCTGCCGCAATCCTTGTCTGCTGCATGACAACGCCCTCGAAGCGAAAAACGGTTGAAGGCCAATGCAGCAATGCGCCGCGTTTCCTTCGGATACGCAGCGCCTGTAAGTGCAGCCTTTAGACTATTGCGCGCATCAGAGCCAGCCCGCTGAAGACCGCGAGGATCGAAAGCACGACGCTGGCGATGACATAGATCACCGAAAGCACGACATCGCCGCGCTGGGCAAGCGTGATAGCGTCCAGCGAAAAGGCGGAAAAGGTCGTATAGCCTCCCAGAACACCGGTGATCAGGAAGACGCGCATTTCAGGCGAGGCGCCGAACTTGCGCATGATGACCTCCGCCAACACGCCGATCAGGAACGAGCCGGTCACGTTGACCCAGAGTGTGCCCCACGGAAAACCGGCCCCGAGACGGCGGATCGCCCAAAGGCCGACCAGATAGCGTAGGATCGAGCCGACGGCGCCGCCCGCGCCGACGAGAAGGAGGTGGGTCATCACACGTTCCCGGTTGAGTATGGTTAGTCCAGCCGTTCGGCATGCCACTTCAGATGATCGTCCATGAAGGTGGAGATGAAGTAATAGGAGTGGTCGTAGCGCTCGTGCATGCGAAGCGTCAGATCGATCCCGGTGCCCTTGACCGCATCCTCGAATAGCCACGGGCGCAGGCCGTTTTCGAGAAAACTGTCCGCCTTGCCCTGGTCGATCAGGAATTCGGGGAAGCGCGCTCCGTCCTTGACGAGGGCGCAGGCATCGTATTGCCGCCAGGCGGCGCGGTCGGTTCCAAGGTACTTCTCAAAGGCGCCGATCGACCAATCGGCTGTCGAGGGCTCGACGATCGGGGCGAAGGCCGAGCAGCTCTTGAAGCGGTCCGGGTTCTTGAGCGCAATCGTCATCGCGCCGTGACCGCCCATCGAGTGACCGAAGATTCCCTGGCGGCTCATGTCCATGCGAAAGTGCTGGCTGACGAAGGCGGGCAGTTCCTCGCTGATGTAGCTGTACATCTGATAGTGCTCGGCCCAAGGCGTTTCGGTGGCGTCGACATAGAACCCGGCGCCTTTGCCCATCTGCCAGTTGGTCAGTTCGTCCGGGACGTCGGCGCCGCGCGGGCTCGTATCCGGGCAAACGATGATAAGCCCGAGCTCGGCGGCCATCCGCCGATACTCGCCTTTCTCCATGACGTTTGCATGCGTGCAGGTGAGGCCGGACAGGTACCAGAGCACCGGCCGTGGTTCCTTGATCGCCTGCGGCGGCACGAAGACGGCAAAGGTCATCTCGCCCTTGCAGGCCTCGGACTCGTGCGAAAAGACGCCCTGCATGCCGCCGAAAGCGGTGTTTTGCGAAAGGACTTTCATGGAATGCTCCCTGGATAGTGCTGCTCAGCCGGCAAGCTGTACGGCCGCATTGACGGCGGCGGCAACGAGCACGGTGTTGAAGAAGAACGAAACGATGGCGTGCATCAGGTTGATGCGCCGCATGGCCGTCGTGGTGATGGCGACATCGGAGGTCTGCGCGGTCATGCCGATGACGAAGGAAAAATAGAGGAAATCAAAGCCGCCGGGTTCAGGGGTCTCGGGAAAGTCCAGGCCGCGTGCCGGCTCCGGAGTCTGCGCATTCGCGGCCGGCACCCAGTATATGTGTGCATAGTGCATAGCCGCCATCATGTGGATCGTCGCCCAGCCGAGCACGACCGAGGCAAAGGCGAGGCCGAGCGCCAGCGCCGATCCCGTCTTCTCGCCGTTGAGGGCGAAGAACAAAGACACAAGCGAACTCGCAGCCGCCCCGAATGTCACAAGCAGGATGACGACCTCAGGCTCGTCGGTATTTCTGGCATGGGTCTTCAGGTGTCGGCCGGTCATCATCCGCAGTCGCCGCCAGCACATGACGAGGTAGACGCAGAAGAAGGTAATCGCAGCGCCTTCAAGTGCGAAGCGTCGCGCAATGAACCAGAGAACGGGCACGCTCGCGAGCGCGCAAAGAATGGCGGTGTAGAAGGGCCAGTGCCTGAGCTTCGTCGTCGTCGCTGTCATCCAGATGCCCCTGCGCTCCGCAGCGGAAGCGGCTGCCGCAACGTCACTTTTTCGCCTGCCGCGCGAGTCGGTCAAGCGTTTCGAGGAAGGCGGAGCGATCGCGCTGCGTGAAGGCGGCGTTGTAGCCCTTGCTTTCACCGGTTTCGCGCAGATGTTGGCCAAGGTCACGCATGGCAGAGGCCATGCCGATATTGCCCTTGTCGAAGATGCGTCCGGAAGGGCCGGTAACAAGCGCGCCGGCGGCAACGCAGCGCACAGCCAACGGCACATCGGCGGTGACGACGATATCGCCCTCATGCGCCCGCTCGGCGATCCAGTTGTCCGCCGCATCGAATCCCGCCGAGACGATGACGTTGTGCACCATCGGATCGCGCGAGGGGCGCAGGCCCGAATTGGCGACGAAGGTCACCTCGATCCGGTGGCGCTCGGCGACTTTCAGGATTTCCGCTTTCACCGGGCAGGCATCGGCGTCGACATAGATCATCTTGAATCAATTTCTCAACGGGGCTGAAAAGGCGCCGGAAATCAATCGACTCCGGCGCCGTTCTGAATCGAAATAAGAGCTCAGTAGAGTACGACCGAGCGAATGCTTTCGCCGGAGTGCATCAGTTCGAAGCCCCTGTTGATGTCCTCGAGCGGCATCGTGTGGGTGATCATCGGATCGATCTCGATCTTGCCCTCCATGTACCAGTCGACGATCTTCGGCACGTCGGTGCGGCCGCGGGCGCCGCCAAACGCCGTGCCCATCCAGCTGCGGCCGGTGACCAACTGGAACGGCCGGGTGGAGATCTCCTGGCCGGCGCCGGCAACGCCGATGACCACCGACTTGCCCCAGCCGCGGTGCGAGGCTTCAAGCGCCTGGCGCATCACCTTGGTGTTGCCGGTGCAGTCGAAGGTGTAGTCGGCGCCGCCGATCTGGTCGGCGCCGCGCTTGGTCATGTTGACGAGATAGGGCACGATATCGTCGCCGACTTCCTTCGGGTTGACGAAGTGGGTCATGCCGAAGCGCTCGCCCCAGGCCTTCTTGTCGTTGTTGAGGTCGACACCGATGATCATGTCGGCGCCGGCCAGACGCAGGCCCTGGATGACGTTGAGGCCGATGCCGCCGAGACCGAAGACGATCGCGGTTGCGCCCATCTCCACCTTGGCGGTGTTGATGACCGCGCCAATGCCGGTGGTGACGCCGCAGCCGATGTAGCAGATCTTGTCGAAGGGGGCGTCCGGGTTGACCTTGGCAACGGCGATTTCCGGCAGCACCGTGTAGTTGGCAAAGGTCGAGCAGCCCATGTAGTGGTGGATCTTGTCCTTGCCGATCGAGAAGCGCGAGGTGCCGTCCGGCATCAGGCCCTGACCTTGCGTCGAGCGGATGGCGGTGCAGAGATTCGTCTTGCGCGACAGGCACGACGGGCAGGAGCGGCATTCGGGCGTATAGAGCGGAATGACATGATCGCCCTTCTTCACCGAGGTGACGCCCGGACCGACGTCGACGACGATGCCGGCGCCTTCATGGCCGAGGATCGCCGGAAACAGGCCTTCCGGGTCGGCGCCCGACAGCGTGAAGTCGTCGGTGTGGCAGATGCCGGTGGCCCTGACCTCGATCAGCACTTCGCCGGCCCGCGGGCCTTCGAGCTGAACCGTCATGACTTCGAGCGGCTTGCCTGCCTGAACGGCAACGGCGGCGCGTACATCCATTTATTTTCTCCTTCGACTGAAATGAATTCGGGCCGCCAGGAGGGCGGCCCCAAGTGGAATCGCAATCGGTTATCGAATGTTCTGTTGAACGCGATTGAGTTCGATCTCAAGTGCGGCAATGGCCTTGCCGGTCTGTTCGTGCAGCTTCTTGACCAGTGCAAGCTGCTCGCGAAGGCCGTCGCTCTTGTCCTCGTCAGCATCGGCATCCGGCGCGCGACCGAGGCCGGCGATCAGCCAGGCCGGGGTAACGCCCAGCACACCGGCAAGCATGAAGAGCCGGTTGGTCCTCGGCTCGGCGCGATCACGTTCCCAGGCGGCGACCGTCTCTGTGCGAACGCCGAGCTGGTCTGCAAGATCCTTCGCGCTGAGATTGGCGGCGTCGCGGGCCCTCCAGATGCGTCCTCCCAGCGTGTCACCATCGCTGGTGTCGCGCAGGCGGGCAATCATCGTTTCGGTGGACAAGCGCATGGATATCTCCTTTGCCACGGTTACGTTCAAAGGTCCCGGGCCTCGGCGGCAGGACGCCGACTCTGAGGTCCGGGGCGGAAGATTGTCCTGAGCTTATAGGCATTTGGGCGGCGAGCGACCATCCCGAAGCGCCAAAAACACCGTCAATTGCGGCCAGGGCGCGGATAGTTCGCTCTCCGACGTATCCTCGGCGGTTGAAAATCATGGCTTAGGCTCTAATGTCCGGCGGCCAACCGGAGCTTGCCCCATGACCGACGCCCGAACCGCGGCTGCCGAACCAGCCGATACTGTGATGCAAGGCGTCGCCATCATGCTTTTTGCGATGGTCATCCTGCCCGGCATGGACGTAATCGCGAAATACATGGCTGTCCATGAGGGCATGTCGCCCGGCCAGGTGACCTTCTACCGATTCTTCTTCCAGTTGGTGGCGACGTTGCCAATGCTGCTTGGCGCCGGCGGCCTCAGGGCACTGAAGCCGAAGCGGCCGTGGGCCAATCTGCTGCGCGGCGTGCTCTTGGCGACCGCGGCCTTGTTCTTCTTCATTTCCGTGAAATACATGCCGCTGGCCGATACCTTCGCCATCTATTTCGTCGAGCCTTTCATCCTGACCTGCCTTTCCGCCGTGTTTCTCAAGGAGAGGGTTGGTTGGCGGCGCTGGCTCGCCATCGTTGTCGGCTTTGGCGGAGCGATGATCGTCATCCAGCCGAGCTTTGCAGCTTTTGGCCTGACAGCCCTGCTGCCGGTGGCCTGCGCCTTCGTCTTTGCCTGCTATCTGCTTCTCAATCGCGCGGTCGGCACCGGCGACTCGCCGCTGACGATGCAGACCATCGCCGGCATCGGCGGTACGTTGACGATGGCGCTGATAATATTGATCGGCAACGGCATGGGCAGTGCGGACTTCGTGCCGTCGCTGCCGAAGTCGCCGCTCGGCTGGGTGCTGGTGGTCATCCTCGGCGCACTTTCCGGCTACGGCCACCTGCTCGTCGTCAAGGCCTTCCGCGCGGCACCCGTCTCGTTGCTGGCGCCATTCCACTATTTCGAGATCGTCACCGCCACGGCGCTCGGCTATCTCATCTTCGGAGATTTTCCGTCACTCTCGAAATGGCTTGGCATCGCCATCATCGTCGGCTCGGGCCTGTTCATCATCTGGCGCGAACGGGTGGCCGGGCGGCGGGCGGCGAACTGAGCCGGCTCAGGCCGCGTCGGTCCGTGTCGGGCCGAACACCGTCTCGAAGGCTTCGCGCAGGCGAATATCGACATCCGGCATCATCACGGGCAGACCGAGATCGACGAGGCTGGTGACGCCATAGCCGCGAATGCCGCAGGGCACGATGCCGCCGAAATGGTCGAGGTCCGGATCGACGTTGAGGGCAAAGCCGTGGAAGCTCACCCATTTGCGCAGGCGGATGCCAATCGCGGCGATCTTGTCTTCCGACATCGAGCCGTCGGGCAGGACGGGCTTTTCCGGGCGCCGAACCCAGACGCCGACCCGATCTTCGCGACGCTCACCTCGCACGTTCATCGAATCGAGCGTGGAGATGACGACGCTTTCGAGTGCAGCGACGAAGGCACGCACATCCTGTTTCCGGCGCTTGAGATCGAGCATCACGTAAACGACGCGCTGGCCGGGGCCATGATAGGTGTATTCGCCACCGCGACCCGTCGCGAACACCGGAAAGCGATCCGGCATCACCAGGTCGGCAACATCGGCACTGGTGCCGGCCGTGTACAGCGGGGGATGTTCGACCAGCCAGACGAGTTCATCCGCGGCGCCGGCAGCGATCGCAGCCGCTTCCCGCTCCATCAATTCGACGGCCCGTGGATAATCCACCAGATCAGAAGCGATCCGCCAGCGAACCGGCGGTGATTCCGGGGGGGCGAACATGTCCTGGCTCAGATTTTCACGCTGCATTCGCTTGGCATTCCTGTTTTGTGAGAGCTTGTAAATGGGATGGCGCGCGACGAGAGTCCAGCGTTTCCAACGCTTCCCGAGGGAGCCGTTGAAATAGTTTCACTTCCCGTCAAATTTCTGTCGTCATCCCCTTGTGCCCCCAAAAGGCTTTTGCTACATGCAGCCCCGTCGACGCAGGTCGGCCCTACCACGATGCGGTCGTGGCGGAATTGGTAGACGCGCAGCGTTGAGGTCGCTGTGGGGCAACCCGTGGAAGTTCGAGTCTTCTCGACCGCACCAAAAAAACCCGGCTTCGGCCGGGTTTTTTGTTTTTAAATTCCATCGGAAAACAGCGCGCCTTCGCGGATTCCGCCTCGGACACATCCATTCGTCACCCAGGTCAAACTAATCGACAAACCGCGCAACGCGAAGGACATCATTCTGCTTGCGTGCCACGGGTCAGGGGGGGGCGCCATCTTGCCGTTGCGGAAGGCGACCTCGGCGCGCAGTTCGACACGGTTCATGGATCTGAGTCGCCAAACAACCTTCGAGCTCGGGCTCTCAAACGACAATATGTGCGCAACAAAACGTGCCATCGCTGCCGGGAAAGTCTGGCAACCGCTTCGAATCTGAGGGATTTCAGGTTTTCCACCGGCCTGTTCGAATTATCCGTTGCCGTGCTTGTGCACTGCGGGGGCTTTTGCTACATGCAGCCCCGCCGGCGCAAATCGGCCCTACCACGATGCGGTCGTGGCGGAATTGGTAGACGCGCAGCGTTGAGGTCGCTGTGGGGCAACCCGTGGAAGTTCGAGTCTTCTCGACCGCACCAAAAACCGGCTTCGGCCGGTTTTTTTGTTTTTTCACCTGCATTTAGCCTTGAGCCCACCGTGTGGCCCAGCTTTGGGCGATGCTGCGGCCCGCAAGCCTCAACGCATGTTCCGGCCGTAGGTCGGTTGCATAACGCGGCCCGCCACGGAAAATAGCAATGAGCGCTGCCACATTTCGCCTAGCAGGCGAAATGGCTTGGAATGTTGTTCGGTGCTAACATTTGACCGGTATTCCAGAACGAGGGGCGGGCTGGAGCCAATTTTCTGGGCGCGGCGGCGGTTGGGCGACCTGCACCAACCACGAAGCCGTGTTTGCTTGGGAGGTTCTCTTGGGTGGCGATCTCAAGGCTATTGCCGATGCAATCCTCAATAGCGCCGTCAGCGCCGCTGATGGCGTGCCCGGCGTCGTCGCGATTGCAACAGATAGACGTGGCGATATCTACACGGGCGCAGCCGGAAAGCGCATGTTGGGCGGCGATGCGGACATGACGGCCGACAGCGTCTTCGGGCTCTTCTCGATGACGAAAGCGATCACTTCCACTGCCTGCCTGCAACTGGTTGAAGAGGGCAGGCTCGATCTCGATGCACCAGCCAGACGATACGCTCCCGAGATTGGCAAGCTGCAGGTGATTGAGGGCTTTGATTCCTCCGGGAACCCGAAGCTCCGCCCACCCAAGCGGGATATCACGACGCGCATGCTGCTTTTGCATACGGCTGGCCTTGGATACGACTTCTTTAATGAGACCTACGCCAGGTTGGCCCGCCAACATGGGCAACCGAGCGTGATCACGAGCTCCTATGCATCCATCCAAACTCCATTGCTGTTCGACCCAGGCGACGACTGGGAATATGGAAGCAACCTGGATTGGGCCGGACAGGTGGTGGAGGGCATAGCCGGCAAGCGACTGGGCGAGGTGATGACGGAGCGAATCCTCCAACCGCTCGGCATGGGCGATACCGGTTTCGCATTGAACCCATCGATGGCCTCACGCGTGGTCACGCTGCATCAGAGAGGCGACGCAGGGCGTTTGCTGCCTTTGCCTGATTTCCGGTTCCCCCAGGAACCCGAGGTTCAAATGGGTGGGCATGGCCTCTACTCGACGGCTACCGATTACTCAAAATTCATTCGCATGTGGCTCAACGACGGGGTGGCACCCGGTGGCCGCGTGCTGAAAGCCGAAACCGTCGAAATGGCGGAAAAGAACGGCCTTGGGGAAAAGAAGATCAAAAAGCTTCCCGGGGTGATACCGAGCCTTTCGCACGACGCGGAATTTTTCCCCGGAATGCCGAAATCCTGGGGCCTTAGCTTCATGATCAACGATGAAGCCGCGCCAACAGGTCGACCGGCCGGCGCGCTGGCTTGGGCTGGGCTTGCAAACCTCTATTACTGGATAGACCGCCAAAATGGTCTCGGCGGCCTATGGGCGACGCAGATACTGCCCTTTGCCGACCCAGCCTCGATCGGAGGCTACCTTGATTTTGAGACGGCGGTTTATGCCAGTTCTAAAAGGTAACCGGCCCGCAACATGCGATCTCTCCCGCCAAGCCTGGGCCGCGCATGGTGCGCCCGCCCGGCTCGGCGTCCGTGGCGTCAGCTGTTACCCTGCGGTCCGCTCTGGTCCATACGGCGGCGGATAAGCTTGTAGCTGTGATCGGGCTGGACCTCATAGGTTTCGAAGACCATCTGCCCTTCATACATGAAACGGTTCTGAACCATCGTACCGGGGGCTGCCTGCGTCTTTCGTTTGCTGGCATTTTCGCCGTAGGTCAGGCTATCGGGCAGGGGCTCAAGGCTTTGCTGGGCGCTGTTGCAACCGACGAGGGCCAAAAGGCCGATGACTGCAAGATATGTTGGCTTCATTGTCCGATCCTTGGTGAACTGGGAATCATTGAACGCTGTTTGCGGGAGCTCCTAGGCGCGTGCCTGCTCCCTTGTCAGCTTTTCGAATTTCTTGATCGCCCGATCGCGCTTCAGCCGCGAGAGGCGTTGGGTCCAGAAAATACCATCGAGCTGGTCGATTTCGTGTTGCAGGCAAATGGCCATCAGCCCTTTGGCTTCTTCTTCGACCGTTTCGCCTGAAAGGGTTTGATAGCGAACGCGCACCGTCTGCGGTCGCTCGATGTCCTCCGAAACTCCAGGCATCGAAACACTGCCTTCCGCATGTCTCATGACTTCGACGGAGTTCCAGACGATCTCAGGATTGACGTAAACCCTGACGCCGCTCTCCCGGTCGAGCTCGATCACCGTCACCCTTTGAAGGACGCCGACGTGAGGAGCGGTGATGCCGATACCCGGCGCCGCTCGCATCGTGTCGAGAAGGTCGTCCGCAAGGCCCCCAAGCGCCGCATCAAAGCGGGTGACGGTTTCCGCCTTCTGGCTCAGCAACGGATTGGGAAAGCGGACAATGGGACGCGTCGCCATCAGAAATTCCTCGGCTGCAGCGTTCGCGGCCCCGTACGTCCCATTGAGGAGCGTAGGAGGCGGCGTAAAGCTTGGGCTGCTGTTTCGTTCGCTGAAATCGATTCCGGCTCCAGGGAACGAAGAGAAGTGCTAGCCGATCGCGCGATCGATGTCGACAGTGTCGCGATGCAGCCGGTTTTTCATGTATTTGCAACAGCTTGAATAAATCTGTTGTCGTCGCGCACAGGGTGGTATCTGTGCTGTGGACCTCGGCGAGGCTTTGCGCTAGCAGGGCTGTACATCCCCGCTTCCGCAGCACGGCCACGGAAGTGGGGGCACCAACCGTCAGTGACGCATTCTTTTCGGCCCGTACGGAGCACCGGAAAGCAGCAATCGTTTCGAGGGCGCCCATGAGCAATATCGGCGACGACGACAGCGGTATCGAAGACGTCAAGACCTTTGACGGCTCGGACATCTATGCCGACGACGGTTCGGTTCGTTCCGATTTCCTCATGCATGTCGGCGCCGCGATCGCCGATCGCGATACGATTTATCTGCGCCAGCATGTTGCCGGCCTGCATTCGTCGGAACTTGGCGACCTGCTTGAAGCGATCCAGCCGGACCAGCGCCTGGCGCTCGTTTCGCTGCTCGGCAAGGAGTTCGACCTTTCGGCCTTGACCGAGGTCGACGAGGCAATCCGTCTCGATATCGTCGAGCATCTGCCGAACGAGCAGATCGCCGAAGCCATCGGCGAAATGGACTCGGACGACGCGGTCTACATTCTCGAGGATCTCGACCAGGAGGACCAGGACGAGATCCTGGCGAAGCTGCCGTTCACCGAACGTGTCCGTCTTCGCCGCTCGCTCGATTATCCAGAGAGCACGGCCGGCCGGCGCATGCAGACCGAGTTCGTGGCGGTTCCGCCGTTCTGGACCGTCGGCCAGACGATCGACTACATGCGAGAAGACGAGGATCTGCCCGAGAGCTTCACGCAGATCTTCGTCATCGATCCCACCTTCAAGCTGCTTGGCGCCGTGGACCTCGATCGCGTGCTGCGCACCAAACGCTCGATCAAGGTCGATGCCATCATGCACGACACGAGCCACGCCATTCCCGCCGAAATGGACCAGGAAGAGGCAGCACAGCTCTTCGAGCAATACGACCTTCTCTCCGCCGCCGTCGTCGACGACAACGGCCGGCTCGTCGGCGTCCTTACCATCGATGACGTCGTCGACGTCATCCAGGAAGAGGCCGAGGAAGACCTCTTGCGCCTGAGCGGCGTCGGCGACGAAGAACTGTCGGACTCGGTTGCGGAGGCATCCCGTTCGCGCGTCCCCTGGCTGTTCATCAATTCGATGACGGCCTGCATCTCCGCTTCGGTCATCGGCCTCTTCGATGCGACGATCCAGCAGATCGTGGCGCTTGCCATTCTGATGCCGATCGTCGCTGGTATGGGCGGCAATGCCGGTTCGCAGACGATGACGATTACCGTGCGCGCGCTCGCGACGCGCGGCCTCGATATTCACAACGCCCCGCGCATCATCCGGCGCGAAGCAGGTGTAGGGCTGCTGAATGGTATGATCTTCGGCACGTTGATCGGCCTGCTCGCCGGTCTCTGGTTTCAGGACCCGAACATCGGCGGCATCATCGCCACCGCCATGCTGATCAACATGATGGCCGCAGCACTCGCCGGCATCCTCGTTCCGCTGTGCCTGGATCGCTTCGGCGCTGATCCGGCCGTCTCTTCCGCCGTCTTCGTGACGGCCATCACCGACGTCACGGGCTTCTTCAGTTTTCTCGGCATTGCCACTTGGTGGTTCCACGTCACGTAAGGTGAGCGCCTTGTTTGACTTTTACGTCAAGGTCAACGATAGTGTAGGTACATGACAGCGCGCGCGTCTTTTAAGATGCGCCAGGACCGCTGTAACACTTTGACCCGCTGCATAACTTTGACCTTAGATCGATACCGATTGTAGGCGCCATGCAGTAAATCGTGGAATGGCAGCGTGAATAAATACTATAGCATCACCGAATTGACGCGAGAATTCGGCATTTCCACCCGAACGCTGCGGTTCTATGAGGACGAAGGCCTCATTCATCCCGAACGCCGTGGACGCACTCGGCTGTTCAGGCCGGCGGATCGGCGGTTGATCCAGGAAATTCTGCGTGGCCGGCGCATCGGCTTCACGATTGCCGAGATTCGCGAAATCATCCAGGTCTACAAGGATCCGCCCGGCGAGATGGGCCAGCTTCGGCTGTTGATGAGCCGGGTCGAAGAAAAGCGCGAGGAGCTTCGCCAGAAGCGCAAGGATATCGAGGACACGCTGGCAGAGCTCGACAATGTCGAGGAGGCATGCCTGACGCGGCTAGCGGAGATCGGCGTCGGTACCTGAGCAGGTATTCTTAAAGGCGAAAGTTTCGAAGGGTAGCGTCCGCGCTGCCCTTTTTGGTTTTGGGCTTCGGGAGCTTTGGGTCAGATCCAGCGGCTGGTGTGCCGGCAATAACGCTCGAACTCGAAGCCGAAGCGCGACAGCAGATGCCGCTCTTCGTTGCGAATGGCAAAGAGGGTCGTCAGCATCACCGCTACGACTGCGGTGATGAAGAACCACGGATTGAGCGTCGCCAGGCCGAAGCCGACCATCATCAACGTGTAGCCGAGATAGATCGGGTTGCGTGTGAAGCGGAAGGGGCCGTAGGTGACGAGGCAGGTTGCCGACCGGTAAGGCATGACGGCCGTATGCCGGTCGAGCAAGGTCTTGACTGCCCAGAGATCCAGCCAGATGGCGACGATGATCAGCGTGCCGCCGCTGATCCAGGGAAACCAGCTATGTCCGTGTGCGACGGGGATGGGTGAATATCGCGCCAGAACGAGGGCCGCGAGCGTGGCGACGCCGTAGAGCAGGGCGGGCCACGGGAAGTTCAGCGGCTTGGCACGATAGGCGTTCATGTCCTAGTCCCCTGATTGCACGTCCATTGTGCACTGTCGCGCGATTCGCGCAATGCGTTCATCGCTGCTGACGTTGATCTCTCCCCTGTTCAGGCTGTCGAACAGGTTCTGTTGTACCAGAAGGTCGAGCGTACAGCCGCAGAAGGCCTCGCACGGCACGGCCGGGTTCCCCTGGTTGCAGGCTGCGACGCAATTACTGCGGTAGGCCTGCTTGGGATCCGGCAATGTCGGCGGTGAAATCAGCGAGAAGAGATAGACCAGTCCGATGAGCACGGGCTGGTGAATGAGGTATATGGCCAGACTGTGACGGCCGCCGAAGACCAAAGGCCTCATCCACAGCTTGCCCTTGGCACCTGTGGATGAACGGTTTGCGAGGGCCGAGACGAGGCGCGCGTGGAAGAGCTTGGCTGCGGCAAGGCCGAGCAGGAAAGGCCCAAGCCACGGCAGCAGCGGCACATAGTCGTTGGAGCGCGGCAGCGTTTCGGACAGCCCGACCCACCAGAGCCAGGGTGCATCGAAGGCCGGCGAGCGGAGGTAAAGGGGCGCGGCGATGGCCACAGCCGCGGCAAGCAGCGAGACGACGGCCGGCAGTTGCAGGAAAACAAGGCCAATCACGCTTGCGGCAGCGATCGCATGCAGGATGCCGAAGAAGATGAACGTGTTCGGGAACGCGAAATAGGTCGCAATGGTGATCAGCGCAGCCGCACCGGCGATTTTGGCAAAGCGTCGCATGAAAGCGTCGAGGCGAAGCTTCGGCCATTGCCCCAGTACAAGGCTGTAGCCGGCGAGAAACAGGAAACTGCTGGCGATGAGCCGGGCGAAGATCTTCCAGCCGCCTGTGCCGGCGGTTCCCGCCGCGACATAGCCGAAGAACTCAAGATCCCAGACGAAGTGATAGGTCGCCATGGCGAGCAATGCCACGCCGCGTGCGACGTCGATGAAGGCGAGCCGCCCCCGTGCGGCAGCTTGAGCCGGTATCTGTGTCGCCGGTGAAGTCACATTGCTGTCGGACATGGGCATTCGCCATCCTGTTGGCGTGAGGAAGAATGACATGCTTGGCTTGTGCCAAACACGCGTCGATTGCTGATGGTGGAATTGAGCAGGCCCGATCTGCTTCTGTTTGGCGCGACGGGTGTGCGTGCTGTCAGGGTGTTGCGTCCTGCAGCAGCGCTGCGCGCGCCTCCGAGAAGAACTGCCTGCGGGTCAGCACGAAGATGACGAAGACGGTAAGACCGACGAAGACATAGGGGCTGATGAACCAGCCGAGGTAACCGATCGACAGGAAAATCGCCCGAAGCCCGGCGTTGAAGTGCTTGGCGGCCAGCACGTTCATGCGGATCGCCCGTTCGGCCGCCTTTTCCGCCACCTGCGGGTCGCGCTGCATGTCGGCTGTCATCGGAATGCCGCCCATCAGGATCGAGCAATAGTTGAACAGCCGATAGGACCACCCGAACTTGAAGAAGGAGTATCCGAAGAGACAGGTAAGACCGCCGACCTTCAGTTCGAATGCCGTCCGGCCGCCATGGAAGACATAGGGCATATCCGCAAAGATCATTTGCGCCTGTTCGGTTGCGCCGAGCAGCGCGAAGCAGCCGCCGAGGGCGAAGATCGTCGTCGAGGCAAAGAAGGCGGTGCCGGCCTGCAGCCCCGCGATGATCTGCGTATCGATCATCTTCAGGTCGCGGTTGAGCGAATTGCGGATCCAACGGCCACGGTGCTCGTTCATGAGGCGGGTGAGACTCACCCGCTTGAAGCCGCGCGTGCCGTCGGTCGCCCAGCTGAAACCCGCCCAAAGCAGGATAAACACGACAAGCGCTATGTAATCTTCGAAGGTCATACACGTGTTTTTGGCATGGCTTTTGGAAATTGCAAGGTAGCCGCAGCGGCGCGGGAATCGACGGTGCGTCAACTACTGTGATGAAATTGCGGCGGAATTTCTCATGGCTCCGCCCTGTGGTTTGCGCGGTTTTCACCAGTTTACCGATCGGCGCGGCCGAGGCGTGACACCTTTCCGCCACATTCCCCCATTGCGCATTCACGCTTTCTTCAATATGCATGGCCCCAGACGCGAGCGCCCAATGTGCTGCTCGCGGCCGTTGAGAGTGTTTTCGGAGACATCATGGACAATACAATTCAGAAGTCTTGCTGGGGCGTAACTGCACGCGCCGTGGCTGGTTTCGCTGGCGTTCTTGTTCTTGCTTATCTTTTCGGCGGCCTTTGATATCTAGTATCTAGAAAAGTCCACTGATTGACGGCGCGGCTTCTGAAAAGCCGCGCCGTTTTTGATTCCAGGCACCAATCTCGACACCGCGGAGCCTTCGCGGGACGACAATGTCGCACGGATGGGATCGAATGTCGGTTGACCGCCTGACCGCCTGCTATGGGATCGCTTAGGCTTCGTTCCTATATTTGTTGCGGATTTCCTTAAATCGGGACCGATCTGAGGATAAAATCGTGCAGCAAATTTGAGGATAGCGCGCCGGTTCGCACAGGCCGTGAAGCGTGATATCGAGGCAATCGTGAATGCGGTGCTCAGGCGATCATGCCGGTGTACCGTGGGTCAGTCTCCGGGGCAGGCAGCTTATGTTTCTTTCCGTCTTCGACGTGTTCAAGATCGGTATCGGGCCTTCGAGCTCGCATACGATGGGGCCGATGTCGGCCGCAAACCGCTTTCTCGATCTCATTCTTTCCGATGACTGGCCGCGCCCGTCCCATGCGGCCGTTGCCGCGATCAAGGTCAGTCTGCACGGGTCGCTCGCCCATACCGGCATCGGCCATGGCACGGGCAGGGCGGTGATCCTTGGTCTCGTCGGCGAACGCCCCGATCTGGTCGATCCTGATCGCATGGATACCCTGATCGACGAGGTCGAGCGCAGCGGTCGCATAACGCCGCCGGGACATCCGTCCTACGAATTCCAGCCGAAGACGGATCTGGTCTTCGACAAGAAGGTGCCGCTGCCCGGCCATGCCAACGGCATGTCCTTCTCCGCGCTCGACCGCGACGGCCGGCTCTTGTTGAAGCGGATCTATTATTCGATCGGCGGCGGCTTCGTCGTGACCGACACGGAACTGGAGGCAATGCGTGCCTCGAAGAACAAGGCGGCAGGCGTCAAGGTGCCTTTCCCGTTCTCCTCGGCGCAGGAGATGCTGGACATGGCAGCCCGCTCCGGCATGACGATCGCTCAGATGAAGCGGGCCAATGAAGAAGCGACCATGTCGCCGGATGAGCTGAATGCCGGGCTCGACCGCATCTGGGGTGCGATGAGCAACTGTATCGACCGCGGCCTCAGCCAGGAGGGCATCATGCCCGGCGGCCTGAAGGTCCGCCGTCGTGCACGCTCAATCCACGACAAGCTGCAGGAAGAGTGGCGCTCAAACAAGACCAACCCGCTGCTCGCCAACGACTGGCTGAGCGTCTATGCCATGGCGGTCAATGAAGAGAATGCTGCCGGTGGCCGCGTCGTCACGTCGCCGACCAACGGTGCGGCGGGCGTCGTTCCCGCCACCATCCGCTATTACATGCATTTCCATGACGACGCCGATCAGGAAGGCATCCGCGACTATCTGCTGACGGCCGCCGCGATCGGTGGCATCATCAAGCACAACGCCTCGATTTCAGGCGCCGAGGTTGGCTGTCAGGGCGAAGTCGGCTCCGCGTCCGCCATGGCCGCCGCCGGCCTTGCCGCCGTCATGGGCGGTACGCCCGAGCAGATCGAAAATGCCGCAGAGATTGCACTCGAGCACCACCTCGGTATGACCTGTGATCCGGTCGCCGGCCTGGTTCAGGTGCCGTGCATCGAGCGCAACGCGCTGGGTGCGGTCAAGGCCGTGACTGCGGCGTCGCTGGCGCTGAAGGGCGACGGCAAGCACTTCGTGCCGCTCGATGCCTGCATCGAGACGATGCGCCAAACCGGCGTCGACATGAACGAGAAGTACAAGGAAACATCGACCGGCGGTCTCGCGGTCAACGTCGTCGAATGTTGAACCGTCACGGTGATTGTGGATGAACAGCGACTGGCCGCTTGACCGCAGCGGCCAGACGGGTGTTCAAAAAAGCCATGTCTCTGCATCTCATAAAGCTCTGCGTCGGAGCGGAATCGATCGAGGACCTGCGCGAATGGGTTTCGCGCAAGGCGATGGCCGCCATGGCCGCCGGCCTCGAACCCCATTCCTTCCACACGACCCGTATGGTGCCCAAGCGCGTGGAGGAACTGCTCAACGGCGGTTCGCTCTACTGGGTGATCAAGGGGACCGTGCAGGCGCGGCAGCCCCTGATCGGTATCGAAACCTTCACGGATGGCGAGGGTATCGGCCGCTGCAATCTGCTGCTTGGCCCCGAAGTGGTCGAGACGGAACTGCAGCCGCGGCGCGCTTTCCAGGGCTGGCGCTATCTCACCGACAAGGATGCACCGCGCGACCTGGCGTCGCTTTCCGGTGGCGGCGCCGAGATGCCGCTCGAACTGCGCCGCGAGCTGGCGGAACTCGGCCTTCTCTGATCTTCGATATGGATGCGGCCCATCGTGGGTCTTGTTGCGAGGCTGGCGCGCGCCCCGCTGCGGCGACATGACAACAGAAAAAAGGCGGCACAGGCCGCCTTTTGCAATTTCACGAACGTTCAAGTGATCCGCATCTTCAGGGGATGACGCCGGTTCGGCCCCGTCACGTGAAGATGAATGCCGGCCCGCGGCTGCGTCGATCGCCAGGCGCGCGCTCCGTGCGTCAGCAGCATCCCCACCAGATCGCGCGTCTTCGCCTTCGATCGGTTGAGCCCGAGATCGGCAATGCGCATGGCCGCCTCGTGCAGGGGATGCAGGTTGATGCGCGACGGCTTGGCGCGCCGTCCCGGCAGCGGGGTGACACCCGGAACGTTTTCGTTCATCGCCATGATTAACCTCGTTACGCTGTACAAATCCGAGGAAGGCGGCCGGAAAACAAACACATCCGGCCGCCAAAACTTTTTACCTTACTGCTGGCTTGCCCAGCAGGAAATGCCTTTCTTCTTCAATGCCTTGCAGGCGTTGACGGCTGCATCCTGGTCGTCGAAGCCGCCGAAACGGGCGCGGTAGACCTGGCCGAAGGCCACGGTGAAGGGTGTTGCGTTGCGCAGCGCCTTGCCGCCCTTGTCCTTGGCATTGCCAAGAAGGGTCATGGCCTGATCCTTGTCCGGCGTCGCGCCGATCTGGATTACCCAGCCTTGCGGCTGAGCCGGCATCGGTTCGGCCTTTGCAACCTCGACCGGCTCTGCCTTGGCAGCGGCGTCGGCCTTCTTCGGAACGGAGTTGGTAATCTGGGCGTCGACCATGCCGGCAGCAACAGGCTGGCGGAGCTTCAGGCTCTGTGCGTTGAGGGTGTTGGGAACGATCTTCGGAGAAAGAACGGGGTTGTCCGACGCGCGCTTGTTGCCGGCATAGGCCATCTGCACGCTGCTGGCGCTTTCGCCGTTGTAGCGGATGCCAGGAACCGGGCCGGTGTTGGGCAGATCGTGGCCGGTTGAAGCGGCCGCGACGACGGGCGTTTCGGCAACGGGAGCCGCCGCTGCAACCTGGGTTTCTTCGGCCGGAACGGGAGTAGGCTTGGTCTCGGCAATCAGATTGCCGTCGCCACGCCGCGATGCGGACGGCATGTACTTGGCGACGAGCCGGCGCATCTGCGCATCTCGGCTGGCGCCGGAGGTGCCGCCCATGACGACGGCGACGATGCTGCGACCTTCGAGCTGAGCCGAGGTCACGAGATTGAAGCCCGATGCGCGGGTGTAACCGGTCTTGATGCCATCCACGCCGCGAACATTGCCGAGCAGGCGGTTGTGATTGCCGATCGTCTGCTTGCCGAACTGGAAGCTGCGGGTGGAGAAGTAATCGTAATATTGCGGAAAATGCTGGCGTAGCGCGAGGCCGAGACGCGCCTGGTCACGCGCAGTCGTGCGCTGTTCCGGGTTCGGCAGACCGTTCGCATTGCGATAGGTCGTGCGCGTCATGCCGAGCGCTCGGGCCTTGTTCGTCATCATGCGGGCAAAGCGCGGCTCCGAACCGCCGAGATATTCACCCAACGCCGTAGACGCATCGTTGGCCGAGCGGGTGACGAGAGAGAGGATAGCCTGTTCGACGGTGATCGACTGTCCGGCGCGCACACCAAGCTTCGATGGCGGCTCGGCGGAAGCGTTTTTCGAGAAGGGGATGGGGGTGGACTTGGTGATCCGGCCGGCTTCGAGCGCTTCAAAGGTCAGATAGAGCGTCATCATCTTGGTGAGAGACGCAGGATAGCGCAGTTCGTCGGCGTCCTCGCCGTAGAGAATCTTGCCGGTCTTGGCATCGACGACGATGCCAGAATATTTCGGATTGGCGTAATTCGAGGCTGCGAAGGCCGGTGCTGCAAAGGCGGCCGATGCAATGGCGCCTGCAAGGACGACCCGTCCTACCATCTTTGAAAGAGCACCGAACGGGCGCTTCGCGAGATCAAGAAAACCGGATTGGGACACTACGCTACTCTTTATTCTCATGTCATGGGGTTGTCCGGACGCCGCCTCCGGGAACGACCGTTCTCGAGACAGTATCGGCATAGCGTTACCAATCGGTTTATGATGAATGATTGGTTTCCGGAATCGAACGCAATTGTACTAGGGCGATGCCGGTGTAGCGCAATGGCGCGGCGGGCTGCCTGCACCACACCAGTTGGACGAAATCAGGGCACGAGACGGTTTTTGACGAAGGTCGCGATCGCTTGGTCGATTTCGCGCCATTTCGGCAGCAGTTTTTTGGAGAATCGGTAGAGCACGACGAGATCCTTTCCGGCGTGGATGTCACGCTGGCAATCGGCGCTGGTCGAGATCGCTTTTGGGTCGGACTTGAGGCAGCGCACGACATAGGGTGCCGGAGTGGTCGTCTCGGCGGTAAGGAACACTTCGCCCGCATAGCTGGACGTCGCCTTGACGGCGTGCTCCGTCAGGCCGGCCGGACCGGCCGTGGGCGCGCCGTCAAAGACCTGGGAATAGATCGGCTCCAGCCGCCCGGACATGTCGCGCGACATCGTGCTTTGGGAAATCTGCAGGAAAACGAGGCTTTCGGGTGCGTCGACATTGTTGAAGAGCGCCCGGCTCTGGTCGCTATAACCTTCGAGGCCCGGCCAGGTCAGGTAGAGATCGACGCGCTCGACGATCGAGGTGGCGCGCTGAGCCTCGAAACGGATCATGTTGGCCGGCAGGCGCAAATGATCCTGGCCGATGAAGATGTCGAAAAGCTCGTTGCTGGCGGTGTGGCCGGCCAGGGCGAGATTTTCGCCGAACCAGCGCCCCGCCAAGGAGATGGCGGCGGTCAAAGCCGCGAGCACGACGACAGCTGCCGTCACCCGGTAAACGAAGCCGGTCGACAGTAGTGGCCGGAGCTCCGGCTCGTGAATGTCGTTTGAAGATCTGCTCATCGTTGGGCCGTCCCGTCGCGCTGGCCGGACCCCGGCGGTCCGTTGTTCGGCTCACGCATTCCTGCGCATCGTAGAATGGACGATGTCGCTTGTCCGACGCTGGTCGAGCATGGTTAATTTTCGATGAATTCCTCTTCAGGCTGAGGGATGGGTGTGTTTCTGGCAAAAAAACGGCCGGTTCCGAGGGACACGGAACCGGCCGAGGCTCGGTCAGGACGGGGATAGTATGACCGGAGCCCTGTAATGGTGGAGGCCGCTGCGAAAGGCGCGCCGCCTCCGATGTCTTTTATGCTTACTGCGTCCGTACACTTCCGACGGCCACCGTGCGGCCATCCTGGAGCTTGACCCAGCGACCGGAGTGATCGGTCGATTGGCGCTTGAGATAGGTGTATTCGGTGTCCGACCACAGCAGCACCTTGTTGCGCATGTTGTCGAGAATGAAATCTCCGCGGTCGGTGCGCACGGTCAGGACGGCATGGCCGTCACCATTTGGCTGCAGAACGACGGTGATCAAGAGATCCGACGGGGAGAAGCCGTTCTCGATCAGCTTGCGGCGCTTCAGCAGGACATAATCTTCGCAATCACCAACCGTGTCCGGATAGGACCACTTCTCCTCGACGCCATGGATTTCCATGTCGGTCATCGGGGTGATCGCCTGATTGACGTCGTAGTTGACCTCGAGAATCTTCTGCCAGCTTTCGCGCGTCAGCACCATCGGGCCGCGGTCCTTGCCGTTTGAGGTGCACTCCGATGGATAGATCTTGCAGAACTCGTAGTGACCGATCGGCGGGTTGGTTGCGCCGGTGACGACCATGTTGGCCGGAAGCGCCAGCGCCGTTTCGATCAGGCCGCCGGTGAAAAGGATCGCAACCGCGATCATCTTGGTGATTGTCTTGAGCATGATTGTCTCCCCGTTGTGGTTCGACAATGGCACAGACGTTTTTATCGCTCGCGAACTTACGAACTAAAAACAAGTACAAATGAAAGTCGTATAAGAATAAAACAAGAATATAATTTGATTTATATTTAAATCGAATTTGACTCAAATTTTATCGATTGTGACGCGGAGTGATCTGCCATTCTTGTTTTGTTGACCATGTAAATAATTGTAATCATTAAGTCTATGTCGGTCTACGGGTCGACAGGTGCGGCGGCTGCGGAAAAATCGCAGTCGAAAAACGTGGCCCGCGGGGTGGATATGGTCGATCTTGTCGGTACTTTTCGACTTGGAATATGCGTCTTGCCTTGAATTTGTTCGAAAAAATATTTGCAATCGTCGGGGCGCGCGGTCGGATCGAGATGTTCCGAAATGAGGCAGTCGCGGTGCGCGACGGCGATGTCGACCTGCCCGCCGGTGCCGGCGGCGCCGTCGACAGGTCCAGTTTAAAAGCCGAAGCTGGGTTTGCGCGGTGAGATGGGGCCAGTGATGGGCTGGCATGTCATTGCGTGTGCAGGGGGAGCGGCAGTCACGCGCAAGAAGTGGCGCGGCGCCTCAGAAGGTGGCGCGCGTTTGGGTTGGCAACGCAACGATCGGGTTGGGTGTAGGGCAGGCGAGGCGGCGCGGGCGCGCCCTCAGAGGAAATCCGTCAGCGCTTCGCGCGACTGCACGCCCGAGAATTCGATGGCGCAGCCTTCCTGGAAATGGCGCACGATCTTGCCTTTCATGTTGCCGAGCAGGACCGGGGTGCCGATCGGCGGGCGGTTCTCGATATCGACTGCAGCCCCGGAGAGCGAGAGGTCGATGATGCGACAAGGGAATTTCTCGCCGGTGTCGAGCGTCAGTTCTGTTGACGTCTTGCGCGGCGCAAGGCGGTCATGGCGCCGGTCTTCCGGCAGGCCGAGTTCATGTTTGTTGGCGATCCAGGTAAGCTGCGCAGCCAGCTTCTCGCGCTTGCGCTCGGTGGCGTTGAGCTGGATCACGAAGGCATCGTCGGCAATACGCGACACCGTTCCTTCGAGCCGACCGACGTGGTCGACATAGGCGATGATGCGCTCGCCCGCCCGCGGCCGTGCCGGGCAGGAAAACAGCACGTCGCCCGGTGACATGTCGACGGCGGTGCAATCAAATTCGTCGTGATTGGCGAGCATCAGCCGTCCAGCAAGGTTCACTGAAACGCGCTGAAATGCACCTTCGTGATGCGGCTTCGGCGCGGTATTCTGAGCGTGCTGGAACGAGAACATGGTGACTCTGCATGACGTATTTTGGCAGGCAGAGTTTAGAACGTTCGGGTTAATAGAATGTTCGTCCTGCGGTTGGTCCGTGTGGCCAACTCGGGACAGCCGTGGCGATCATGCGCGCCGTCCGCCCTCCAGAATGCGAAGATGTCTGACACGACGGGACTCTCCCAAAAGCCCTTTGCCAGTGCCGGATTCCGTGCGCGCGGAGACGTATTCCACCGGCGGTTCTTCGCGAAACACGGCGGTGCGATCGGGGTCGAGGATTTTCATGCCAGTGACGTCGAGGCCCTCCACGGATGTTGCATGCAACCAGTACGGGCGAGAAAGCGGCGAGAGCGCGCCAAGGATTCGGTCGCTTGCACCCTCGGTTGAGGCAAGCGGCAACAGCAGCATTTCGACCTCGACCTCGCGCCCATCGGCGGTGCGTCCCTTGGCGGATAGCATCACCGGCACCCGATGCGTCATCACCTGCCCGGCGACGCGCTGTGTCTTGGCTGCCTGCGCGTTCAGCCAGAGCATGCCGAATTGCCGCCCGCGCAGCTCAAGGCCGAAGAGTGCGCAGACATGGGTCCCTGCAAGCCGAAACGAGATACCGTTGCGATCATGCTCGAGAATGAACAGGTTGGGCAATAGTGCACGAATGTCCCCCGGCTCGAGTTCGTCCCGACGGGGGAGGTCTCGCTTGCCGCGAATGGTGTTCCAGTATCGGAAAAGCTCCGTGGTCGTCTCGCTGCGCATCTTGCGTTCATTCCATTTCTGCGGCCCGCCTGTGCCGGTCTGGCACATGTTTGGCCGATCATTGCGGTCTTGAGATCAACGGAGCGAAAAGCGTGCCAGCTCGAAATTAAGGTTAACGAATGGTTTCGATTGCACTCGAGCGCTGCGACTGGCACTGAGAGACATGACTTCACGAAGCGTTGGCTTCGGCACTTGAACTGGAGCTCGGATCTGAGCTTGGCGACCGTTCAGTTTTTACTGGACGGTCTTTTTTTGTTTGCTTATGGCTGGTCGCCCCAGTCCGGTCCGAATCCCGCGATGTCATGCCATCGCCTTGATCGAATGCGATCGAACGGACCAATCGATGGAGAAAGCAGCAACTATGGAACGAGATCAGACGGCAACGCCACCGGAGACGGACCGGGACAGCGCCGCCAATCCGTCACGTGAGCCTGCCTTCAATCTGCCGGCCGGGCTTACCGGCATTCTTTTGTTTCTGATCGCCATACATGCCTTGCGCACCTATGTTCTGCCGCCGGCGATCGATCAGGAGATCATCTTCAACTTCGCCTTTTTGCCTGCACGTTACGATCATCCCCTGGCCGAGCAGGGGCTCGCCTGGCTCTGGAGCCCCATCACCTATTCGTTCCTGCATGGCAGCTGGGAGCACCTGATCTTCAATATCTTCTGGATGGTCGCGTTCGGTGCGCCGGTCGTACGCCGCATTGGCATGGGACGTCTGGCCGTGTTCTGGGGCCTCTCGGCTGCGGCCGCAGTCGCGCTGCACACGGCATTTCACTGGGGCGAGATGATCGTCGTCGTCGGTGCCTCGGGCGTCGTTTCCGGTTTCATGGGTGCGGCGGCTCGCTTCGTCTTTTCGCCAAGCGGGCGAATAAGCCGGCAATTTGCCCATCTCAACCGGCGGCTGCCGATCAGTGAGGCGCTGGCAAATCGCTCTGTTGTGATATTCGCCGGGATCTGGTTCCTCACCAACTTTCTGATCGGGCTCGGCATGTTCACGCCAGGGGGGGCGGGCAGTATCGCCTGGGAAGCGCATATCGGCGGTTTCCTGTTCGGCTTCCTTCTCTTCGGCCTTTTCGACCCTCGCGACTGACGACGATCGAAAGATCGGCGGACGGCGCCGGTGAGCGCTTGATTTCCCCATGGCGCTGGCGCACCATTTGATACGGTCGCCGATTGTCGAAAGACTAGGCGGCCCGTGAAGGCCGGGTATAGAGAGCCCGTCCGCGTCTGAGGAGCACGCGGTCAGGCGATCATAAGCGGCCAGGGTACAGGTTCCATCGCCCGACCGTACCGCACGAGAGACGGCTGGACCTTCCCCTGCCGACCCGGTGTTGTCGCAACGGGAGATGTGCGCATGTCAGTAAAAGCAATACTCGATGAAAAGGGTCGCAACGTCGTAACGGTCGGCCCGCAGATGACAGTCCAGCAGGCTGCCATTCTCTTGCGTGACAATCATATCGGTGCGGTCATCATCGTCGATGCGGACGATCAGATCGCAGGCATCCTCACCGAGCGCGACATCGTCGCAGCGATCGCCAAGCAGGGAGCGACCTGCCTCGAAAGGTCGGTCGCGGCCGTCATGTGGCAGAATGTCTACTGTTGCACCGAGGAAATGTCCGTCCAGTCCCTGATGGAAATGATGAGCAAGCTCAGGGCCCGCCACCTGCCGGTCGAGAAAAATGGCCAGCTCGCCGGCATCGTATCTATCGGCGACGTGATCAAGCACCACATCCGCGCGATCGAGCACGAGACCGAGCAGATCAAGGCCTATATCGCCGGCTAAATGGGAGAAGGCGGCCTGCGCCGCCCTCCAATCCACCGCGGGTACTTTGCCCTGTTCGTGCGTAACGATCGGGCGGCAAGGTTCTTGTAGCGCGGCCCGATTGCGGTTCGCGACGCATTCCCCCGCTGTGGGACAATGACGCTGCGCGCAATCGCTGCACGGATAAGCCGCAGAAAATCGATGGAAGATCGCTCGTTAGCGCACGAGGGCGTCCTGCATCCGGCGGATCTCCACGAGCTTGGCCTTTGCTTCGTGGTAGCCCCGGTCGATCGCCTCACCTGCACGATGAAACTCCGATAGGCCGATATCGTTGAGCTTGGGATGCAATGCCAGGTCCGGAGGGTCGCCGGCAAGACGAGCACGGGAAATACGGTCCTGGATGATGTTGAAGGCCTGGACCATCACGCCGGTCATGCCGAGTCGGGAGTGAAGGGTTGTTTCCTTTTCCTGCGCCGGGGCATCCGGCGTTTCCATGCCGGCGCTGTGCTTGACGACTGCGGAGCGGCCATAGAGATCGTAGTTGAGGTTGACGGCGACGACGAGCTGCTGTTCGTGAGCGCGGCAGACGGAGACCGGGACCGGATTGACGAGCGCGCCGTCTATGAGCGTGCGTCCGTTCGCCTTGATAGGCTCGAAGATGCCGGGCAAGGCATAGGAGGCGCGGATCGCGGTGATGAGCGATCCTTTTTCGAGCCAAACCTCGTGCCCGCTATGCACTTCGGTCGCAACGGCAATGAACGGCCGGTCGAGGGTTTCAATGCTGAGCCCCTGCAGATGCTCCTGCATGCGCTTGGTCAGCCGCAGTCCGCCAAAGAGACCGCCGCCGCCGATGGCGAAGTCGAGCAGTCCTGCGATCCGCCGAACGGTGAGAGAACGGGCGAAGGTCTCCAGTTCGTCGAGCTTGCCGGCAAGATAGCAGCCACCGACGAGCGCGCCGATAGACGTGCCCGCAATCATGCCGACTTCGATGCCTTCTTCATCGAGCGCTCGTAGCACGCCGATATGGGCCCAGCCTCGGGCGGCGCCGCCCCCAAGGGCGATCGCGATCTTCGGTTTTTGCGGAAGTGCCGCCGGTTCTGGCGGTGTTGTCGAAATCGATGCCCCGTCCGGGCCGGAGAGATCGGTAATCTGGTTGCTACGCGTAAAAGTCCAGTTCAACATCCGGCACCTCCAACACCGCCGAATACTCCGCAGCGCGACACGTCGATAAAGATGTGCGAAGGTCGCTGTGGTAATTCACTACTGACTTAACTTCCAGAGATCGGATCCGATCCTGAAGAAACGCTATTTCCCGCGCGCGTCCTGGGGAGGCTCCGCCAAGCCGGCGCTGGTGCCGGCCTTGTCCTGATTCATCGCTGAAAGACTGGCACCGTTTTCTAGGTATATCACCGATCCCGTCGCCGATTGCGGCAGGACCGATAAACATTGGATACAGTTTGCAATACAGTTGGAAACGTTGCCGTTTCCTCGTCTCGCCGCATCCTTGCTCAAGGATTAGGCGCCAGCTTGGTTTCCAAAAGATAAATATAGCATGTAGCCGCGCCAAAAAGGTGCGCGATGCTTAATTTTTATCATAGATTTCGGCGGGGTCGAAGTGTCGGTGGTCGTCGGTGATCGCGACCACGGCCTTGCCGCTCCCGACGCCGACCGTGCGGTAGAAGCAGGACCGGCGGCCCGTGTGGCAGGTGGCGTCGTGACCGGCGACAGACACTTTCAACCAGATTGCATCCTGGTCGCAATCGGTACGGATCTCCCTGACCGTTTGCAGGTTGCCGGAGCTTTCGCCCTTCTTCCACAGGCTCTTGCGCGAACGGCTGTAATAGTGGGCGATACCCGTCTCGATCGTCAAGGCCAGGGCCTCGGCGTTCATATGGGCGACCATGAGGAGCTCACCGTCCCGCGCATCGGTGACGACGGCGGTGATCAACCCCTTCTCGTCGAAGCGCGGGGTGAAGGCCGGACCTGTTTCCAGTTCGGCCTTGTTGGAGGAGGGAGCGTCGAAGGTGAGCGTCATGGAAAGGCTCCGTCAGTCGGAGCCTTACTTGAAGCCCCTGATCATGGTCATGAACCGCGCCTGTTCGGCCGGTTCTGTCTGGAACGTACCCGTAAATGTGGTGGTCAGCGTTGTCGAGCCTTGCTTCTGCACGCCACGCATCGCCATGCACATATGCTCGGCTTCGATCATCACCGCGACGCCGCGCGGGGCGAGCGATTCGTCGATCGCCTTCGCGATCTGAGCCGTCATCGATTCCTGCGTCTGCAGCCGGCGGCCGTAGATGTCGACCACGCGGGCAATCTTCGACAGGCCGAGCACACGGCCATTCGGCAGGTAGGCGACATGCGCCTTACCGATGATCGGCACCATGTGATGCTCGCAATGCGAATAGAACGGGATGTCCTTGACGAGCACCATGTCATCGTAGCCGGCCACTTCCTCGAAGGTCCGGCCGAGCACGTCTTCGGCGGCGAGATCGTAGCCGCTGAAAAGTTCGCGATAGGATTTGGCAACGCGCGCTGGCGTGTCCAGGAGCCCTTCGCGTTCCGGGTCTTCACCGGCCCAGCGCAGGAGGACCCGCACGGCTTCCTCGGCCTCCTTCTGGGTCGGGCGGCCGCTCGCATCGTCGAGCACGGGAAAATTCTTCACTATGGCATCCATAATGGCCTCTTTGAGCAATACGGGATTGCTTGACGTTTTATCTTTCGGACAACTCGCCACTGGCCATTCGCCTAACCCTGCAGGCTTGGGTTCCGTTGGCGGGCTCCGGGGCTTTCCGGTCCTGGCTTAGCAGTGCACTGGACCTTCCGGCACGGTTTCCCAAACAACAGGCGACATTGTTCCTCTTGCGGAACTGTCGCCCCAACACGACATAGCATATAGTATGGTGCCACAGAGATGAAAGAGGCGGAGCGTGTCGCGTCGTGCTTTTTTCCTGCCTACCGGAGAAAATCATGCGTCGATCATTCAAAACCGCGAAAAATCAGTCGGATCGCGTCAAATGATGGATGACATCTACAATAGCCGTATTCTCGAATTTGCCGGCAATATTCCGCGCATCGGAACAATTGCCGACGCCGACGCGGACGCGACCGCGCATTCGAAGCTCTGCGGTTCGAAGGTGCACATCTGGCTGAAGATGGACGGAGACGTGGTCACCGACTTTGCCCATGAGGTGAAGGCCTGCGCGCTTGGCCAGGCCTCGTCCTCGATCATGGCGCGCCATGTCGTCGGCGCCGGCGCGGAAGAAATCCGCCAGGCGCGCGCGGACATGTTGGCCATGCTGAAGGCAGACGGCGAGGGGCCGTCCGGGCGCTTCGAGGACATGCGCTTCTTGCGCCCGGTGAAGGACTACAAGGCGCGCCACGCGTCGACGATGCTGACCTTTGATGCAGTCGTCGATGCCATCGAGCAGATCGAGGCCAAGCGACTGCTCGCGGCCGTCTGACATGTGCGGCGAACCGAATTGTCGGCATTCGCCGGATAACGCTGCGAAGCTGGCTGTGCGTGGCCGAAACTGGGATGGTCCGTTTCGCAAGACGCCGGGGCGGCTGATCGGGATGGCCCTGATCCGTGTCTATCAGCTCACGCTTTCGAGTTTCATCGGCAACTCGTGCCGGCACCTGCCGACCTGCTCGGAATACGGCTACGAGGCCATTGCCCGCCATGGTTTCTGGGCAGGAGGCTGGATGACGCTGTTTCGCGTGGCGCGCTGTGGCCCGGGCGGGACGCACGGCTTTGATCCGGTGCCGGAGCGGCTTGAGCCAGGCCTTGTATGGTACACGCCGTGGCGCTACTGGCGACTGCGGCCGAATGTTGGACAATAGCCATGCCCATGCCGATGGAATACCGCCAGGCCTCCGCGGATTTCGATCGCTTCATCCTCGATGCCCGTGATCTTGCCGGGCTGCAGACGACGAACCAGGCCTACACGATGGTGCAGGCGGTGCTGCAGACGTTTCGGCGGCGGCTGGAACTGGAGGATGCCATCCTGTTTGCAGATGTCTTGCCGCCGGTGCTGCGCGCCATCTTCGTTGCCGAGTGGGACCTCGAAGAGCCGAAGAGCCCGTTTTCGGGTCGCGTTGCTCTGACCCGCGAGGTGCAGGCGCTCCGACCTGATCACAATGTCTCGCCCGACAGCGCCATCGCCGATGTGGCTGCCGCCTTGCGTCGCAACGTCGACGAGGCAAAGCTTGACCGGGTTCTGGCCCGGTTGCCTGCGGGCGCCGCGGATTTCTGGCGCGCGTGAACGGGAGAAGAGATGAACAGTTACGTTGCCTTGCTCTACAGCATTGTTCTTGGTGCCGGGCGGCGCGTCGTGATGGCCGATCTCAGAGGGATGGCCGAGGGCCTCGGCTATCGTTCGCCGCGAACCCTCGTTGCGACAGGCAATCTCGTGTTCGAGGCCGGACAGTCAGCGACCCGCGACCTCGAGCCGCCGCTTGAGAAGGCCTTTGTCGAAACATTCGGTCGGCATGTCGATATCATTGTCCGCTCCGATGCCGGTTGGCTGAAGCTTGCATCATCCAATCCTTTTCACGACGAAGGCGAAGAGGATGCAACGCGCGTTCATGTCCGCGTAATGCGCGAACCGCTGACGGAAACGGCACTCGAAGGACTTCGGCGCTACTGTGTCGCTGGCGAGCGTCTGGCAATCGTCGATGGCGATCTCTGGGTGCATTTCAGCGGCAAGGCCAGCGAATCGAAACTGCTGGGTGCGATGACGACCAAGCGTTTGGGCATTGGGACGTTTCGCAATTGGAACACCGTGAAGGGGCTCGCCGAGATGCTGCGCGGCTAGGTTCTGTCGCAGCCTTCGCCTTTACTCACTTTCGAAAACCCTTTATCAGGCTACGGCGTGTTTCCCCGGGGCGCCTGCGGCTCGGGGCAGAACATGCAGCAATCCAAAGCACTACAGCGACCTATGCGCGTCTGACGGATGCGACGCTGTATCGTCAATTCACCGGTCGTTTCCGGTCAACCATACCACCCGCATTCGTTGGCGGGACTGGATAGGAGATCATGATGTCGAATCCTGTTTCCCTTACATTTCCTGATGGCTCTGTGCGCGAATATCCGTTCGGCACGACCGGCCGTGACGTGGCAGAATCGATTTCGAAGTCGCTCGCCAAGAAGGCCGTAGCGATTACACTCGACGACGAGCTGCGCGACCTGTCCGATCCGGTGACCAATGGCCGCCTTGAGATCGTCGTGCGCGACGACAAGCGTTCGCTCGAGCTCATCCGCCACGATGCCGCGCACGTGATGGCGGAGGCCGTGCAGGAACTGTGGCCGGGAACGCAGGTGACCATCGGCCCGGTCATCGACAATGGCTTCTACTACGACTTCGCCCGCAACGAGCCTTTCACGCCGGATGATCTGCCGCTGATCGAAAAGCGGATGAAGGAGATCATTGCCCGCAACAAGCCCTTCACCAAGGAAGTCTGGTCGCGCGAAAGGGCCCGTCAGGTCTTCGCCGACAAGGGCGAGGCCTACAAGGTCGAGCTCGTTGACGCGATCCCCGAGGGGCAGGATCTCAAGATCTACTACCAGGGCGACTGGTTCGATCTCTGCCGTGGCCCGCATATGGCCTCCACTGGCCAGATCGGCACCGCCTTCAAGCTGATGAAGGTGGCCGGCGCCTACTGGCGCGGCGACAGCAACAACGCGATGCTGACCCGCATCTATGGTACCGCCTGGCACACCCAGGAAGAGCTCGACCAGTACCTGCACGTGCTCGCCGAAGCCGAGAAGCGCGACCATCGTCGTCTCGGCCGCGAAATGGACCTGTTCCATTTCCAGGAAGAGGGTCCGGGCGTTGTCTTCTGGCATGGCAAGGGTTGGCGTATGTTCCAGACGCTGGTTGCCTATATGCGCCGGCGCCTCGCCAACACCTATCAGGAAGTCAACGCGCCGCAAGTGCTCGACAAGTCGCTCTGGGAAACCTCGGGCCACTGGGGCTGGTACCGCGACAACATGTTCAAGGTGACGGTTGCCGGCGATGAGACCGACGACGAACGCGTCTTCGCGCTGAAGCCGATGAACTGCCCGGGTCATATCCAGATCTTCAAGCACGGCCTGAAGTCCTATCGCGAACTTCCGGTTCGCCTTGCCGAGTTTGGTAACGTTCATCGCTATGAGCCATCGGGTGCGCTGCACGGCCTGATGCGCGTGCGCGGCTTTACCCAGGACGATGCCCACGTCTTCTGCACGGACGAGCAGATGGCGGCGGAATGCCTGCGCATCAACGATCTCATCCTGTCGGTCTACGAAGATTTCGGGTTTAACGAAGTGGTGGTCAAGCTCTCCACCCGTCCGGAAAAGCGCGTCGGTTCCGATGAACTCTGGGATCGCGCCGAAAGCGTGATGATGGACGTGCTGAAGACGATCGAGGCGCAGTCGGAAGGCCGCATCAAGACCGGCATCCTGCCGGGCGAGGGCGCTTTCTACGGCCCGAAGTTCGAATACACGCTGAAGGACGCGATCGGTCGCGAATGGCAGTGCGGCACGACGCAGGTCGACTTCAACCTGCCGGAGCGCTTCGGTGCCTTCTACATCGACAAGGAATCGGAAAAGCGCCAGCCTGTGATGATCCATCGCGCCATCTGCGGCTCGATGGAGCGCTTCCTCGGCATCCTGATCGAGAACTTCGCCGGCCACATGCCGCTCTGGGTATCGCCGCTGCAGGTGGTGGTCGCGACGATCACGTCTGAAGCGGACGACTACGGTCGCGAGGTTGCCGAGCTTCTGCGCGACGCCGGCCTCACCGTCGAGACCGACTTCCGCAACGAGAAGATCAACTACAAGGTCCGCGAACATTCGGTGACGAAGGTTCCGGTCATTGTCGTCTGCGGCAAGCGCGAAGCCGAGGAGCGTTCGGTCAACATCCGCCGTCTCGGGTCTCAGGCCCAGACCGCGATGTCGCTCGACGAGGCGATCGCCTCGCTTGCCTTGGAAGCGATGGCACCGGATCTCAAGCGCAGGGCTGAAAAGAAAGCCCGGGTTTAAAACCCCGGGTACTTGCTTTGTCAGCAAACTGTCATATTAGCGGAATATCCGGATAAGATTATATCCAGCGGAGATGTCCGTGCAGTTCAAAGAGCTGTCCTACGCCAACGAAAACGACCGGCGCCTGAAGCGCTGGTTCATTCGCTCCATCGAAGGCCTGTCGGGCCGCAACCGCTACGCAAAGCTTTACACGCGCTGGCGGTCCGACATTGTCGGCAAGAGCGATCGCGTCTTCGGCGAGATGTTGCAGCTCATCGATGTGAAGCTGCGAACTCAGGGCGAGTGGCCGCCGCGGCACTTGCCCGACACGCCGATCGTCATCATCGCCAATCACCCCTTCGGCATCGGCGACGGCATCGCCGTTTTGGCGCTCGCCGAACAACTGGGCCGCCCGTTTCGCGTGCTCATCAACAACGAATTGCTGAAGGTGCCGGAAATGGCGCCCTATTCCCTGCCGGTATCGTTCGAGGAGACGAAGGAGGCGCTGGCCGTCAACATGGCGACGCGCCACGAGGCGTTACGCCTGCTGAAGGAAGGCGTGACGATCGTTATCTTTCCCGCCGGCGGCGTCGCGACCGCGCCGAAAGGTTTCGGTCGCGCCGAGGACCTGCCGTGGAAGATCTTTCCGGCGAAACTGATCCAGGCCGCACGGGCGAGCGTGATCCCGGTCTATTTCGAAGGGCAGAACGGGCCCTTTTTCCATCTGGCGAGCAAGATTTCGCTGACGCTGCGATTGTCGCTGCTGATCCGCGAGTTTCGCCGTCTGTCCGGTACGACGATCGCAGCGCGTATTGGTCGCGTGCTGACGCCGGAGGACCTCGGCGCCTGTGGCGATCGCAAGGATTTGCTGGCCCGTATCTACGACGCCGTCTTCTCTATGGCACCGCCGCGTCGGCGATTCCTGAAACGAACCGGTTGACGTCGCGTCAGTTTCTTGACGTCGAGCAAGGCATCAGTCAGCCGCGTCGGAGATCGCACCCGGGTTGGAATTGGCGTCGTTGCCGCCGCTGCTGAGCAGCACTTCCACGTCCGTGTTAACGCCGGCCTTCACCGTGAAGTCGCGTTCGTAGATTTTGTCCTTGTAGCGCGCGACGGCGGAATAGCTGCCTTCCAGCAGAACCAGCGTCGGGAAGGCGCCGTTTTCTTCGTCCACCGTGTCGCCCGCGGAAGTCAGGATCGTCCATGCGGTGTTGGCAATCGCCTCGCCGCCGGGCTCGGAGACCAGCTTGAGCGTCAGCTTGGCGGCCCGGTGCTGGATCGTCGCTTCCGTCAACTTCCCGGCCTCGACCTGGATGTCGGCGGCCGTCGAGGCGTTGGTGGCACCGTAGCTCGAGGTCACGTGATAGGTTCCGGCGCCAAGCCGGATTACGGTGTTCGGCTTCACGTCCGACATGATGAGCGCCCGTTCGCCGTCGCTCTTGGTGTCGGCAGAATAGACGGAGAAGCTGAGTTCGGCCGGCGGTATGCGCACATCGCTGCCGGAGACGGCATTGAGCTTGATTCCGCCTGCATCCAGGACCAGAATCTGCTTTTCGAGCGTGCCTTCCTGGGGCACGCGGATCTTGCGTGTCGCGGAGGCGCGTCCGAAGGAAACATTGACGAAGTAATCACCCGGCACGACGTTGAACGCCGTCGACCCACCTTCCGACGTTGCAAGAAGTGGCAGCTTGCCGTCGCTTCCGGGGATCGGGCTGAACACGCGCCAGGTCAGGCCAGCCTCGACAGGGGCGCCTTTCTCGGTGAGCAATGCCTCGAGCTTGACATCCTTCAAGGTTCCGTCGGCAATCGGATCTGACGTCATCGGGCTGAAGCCGGTCAGCTTCGGCATCTTGCGAGGGCCGGCGATCGACGGAAAACTCTCGAAGGCCTGGGTCGCATCCTCAGCGAGCACGCTTCCTGCAGCAGCGCCGGCGATAAGGATCGCGAGCCCGGTTCTGAGGAAAATACGAGAGCATGCACGCATGAGAGCAGTTGACTTCCTGACTGAGTGACTCCACTTGGGACGCCGATATGGCATTTTCGTGGCTGCCGATGCTGCGGCAAATTAGTGGAATTCATCCGACATGAAAACCGAAATTAAGCTTGTTGATTATCTCGCGTCCCGTCGCTCGATCCCCGCGTTCCAGATGGGCGAACCTGGCCCCAGCAGGGCCGAGGTTGAGGAGATGCTGAAGCTCGCCTCTCGTGTTCCGGACCACGGCAAGCTCGCACCCTGGCGCTTTATCGTCTACCGCGGCGAGGAGAGGGCGCGCATCAGCGCCGAGCTGAAGACGATGGCGCTGGCAGCGAAGCCCGATCTCTCGGAAGAAATGATCAAGGTCGAGGAAACGCGGCTGACACGGGCACCAGTCGTGGTCGCCGTGGTCAGCACGGCCGCGCCGCATTTCAAGATTCCGGAATGGGAGCAATTGATGTCTGCCGGTGCCGTATGCCTCAACCTGCTGATGGCAGCAAACGCGCTTGGCTACGCCTCCAACTGGCTGACCGAATGGTTCGCCTTCGACGAGCGCGCCTATCCTTTGTTGGGCGTCAATCCGGGTGAGAAGCTGGCCGGTTTCATTCACATCGGCACTGCGATGGTGCCGCCGACGGAACGACCGCGGCCGGAGCTCGCCGAAATCGTCACCTGGGTTGGCGAGGGCGCCTGATGTTTTACGATACGGCCTCGAACCGTCACGGCTTGCCGCATGACCCCTTCAAGGCCATCGTTTCGCCGCGGCCGATCGGTTGGATCGGCACGCGCGGGGGCGACGGTTCGCACAACCTCGCGCCCTATTCTTTCTTCAACGCCATCAGCGATCGGCCGAAACTCGTGATGTTCTCATCGAGTGGCTACAAGGATTCGGTCCGCAACATCGAAGCGACGGGCGAGTTCACGGCGAGCTTCGCCAGCCGCAGTCTCGCCGAGGCCGTGAACAAGACGTCCATTCCCGCGCCGCACGGCGAGAGCGAATTCGAGATCGCCGGGCTCACGCCGGTCGATGGCACCTTGGTGAAGGCGCCTTTCGTCGGTGAGGCTTTTGCAGCACTCGAATGCCGAATGACGGAGATGTTTCAACCAAAGAGCCTGGATGGTGCAGTGTCCGACAACTACGTGGTCATCGGCCAGGTCGTCGGCATTCATATCCGCGAAGAAGCAATCCGTGACGGCCGCTTCGACATGGCGACGGTCAAGCCGCTCGCCCGCCTCGGCTACATGGACTATTGCGACGGCGGCGATGTCTTTCAGATGATCCGCCCGACACGCTGAGACCAGCGGTGTTGGCCGCGTGATCGCTCACGCGGTCTTTACAATGGTTGCCTGTTCGATCGAGTTGCAGACCACCGAGGCAAAGCCGTTGTCTCGGCTCAGTGAGTGCGCCCACCGTGCCGCGGCTTCGTCGGTGGTGGCAGGCAGCATCTCATAGGCGGGCACACCGGCTTCGGACGCCCTCAGGACGACATACGCTCTCCCGGCAAGGATCGGTGCGGCGACGCGCTGATGGGGAGCACTGGTCGGCTCAAGGCAGCCGACGGACCTTGCCAGCGCCGCACCATTGAAGATCAGGGCCCCCAGACGGGGCGACGAGCCTGTTAGCGGATGGGGCGATAAAAGGCCCTCCGGCGAGCCGCCATATTCCGCATGGATCCTGACGCGGTTGGGCGCAATGCCGCTGGCTGCTTCCGCAACCCGCAACATCACATCGAGCTGTTGTATGTCGGCGCGCCCGCGGCATCCGGAAAGCACGATGCCGTCGACATCGCTGTCGAGCAGCAAATTCAACGCCTCTTCGTCCAGCAGTCCCAGCGGTTCGACGCGCGCAAGAAGCGTAAAGCTGCGGCCTGCCAAACGGGCCATGCTGCGCAATACCTCGGTGTCGCAACCGATATCCATGATGACACCGGCGAACGCGTTGAATGCGCCGACATCCACAGCCGAAGCCGCACTATTGATGATCAACAGCGGCTTCATGGTTTGGGAGCGGTTAACAGACATGGTGAACCAATCTTAAACCTTTGCCGGCTAGGGTTTGAACATCGGTGGCATTGGCGTGGTCTAGTGGGGCGTAGGTGATCATACAAGCATTTCTTCGCTGGGTGGAAACGGCAAGAACGAGTGAACGCACCCGCGCCGCCAGTGCGCTCGGTCGCGCCTATGTCGATGCGCAATTGAACGGGCTGGATCGCCGCGCCGCCGAGATGGCGATGACATTCCTGCTCGACGATCCGTCGCCCAAAGTTCGACGCGCGCTCGCTGACGCGCTTTGCGGCTGCTCTTCCGTTCCACGCGCCATCATTCTCGGCCTTGCCGAGGACCAGCCTGAAATTGCCTATGTCGTCATTTCCCGCTCGCCGGTCTTGACCGACGAGGATCTGGTCGATCTCGCGGCAAGAGGCACGCTCGAGACGCGCGCGCTGATCGCGGCGCGTAGCTTCGTCTCCCGTGCCGTGTGCGCCGCAATCGCTGAAATCGGCGGTGAGGTAGAGGTCCTGATCCTCCTGGAAAACACCGGCGCCAACTTGTCGCGCCGGTCCCTGAAGCGCATTGCCGAGCGTCTTGGCTGTTCGGCGGCTATCCGCGATCTGCTGCTTGCGCGCCCCGACCTGCCAAGCGATGCCCGTCACGCGCTGGTGGAAGAAGTCGGCGCGGCCTTGGCTGCCTTCGGCCTGGTGCAGATGGCGATCGGCCAAGCCCGGGTCCAGCGGATCACGCGAGAAGCCTGCGACATCGCTGCCGTCGGCATGGCCGGCACGCTGGCGGTGGAGGAATTGCCTGGCCTCGTGGCGCATCTGCGCGAGACCGGCCGCCTGACGCCTGCCTTCCTGCTCCACGCGCTCGTGACTGGCCGCGCGGAATTTTTCTCGGCGGCGATCGTCGATCTCTCCGGCGTTTGCGAGAAGCGCGTGCGTTCCATCCTGTCCGGCGGCCGCGTTCATTCGATCCGCGCTCTGTTCGAGAGCGCCGGCCTCGGTCACGACGTCAGCGAGACCTTCGCTACGGCCGTGCTTCTCTGGCGCCAGGACACTGCAGCTGGAAGCGACAATGCTGCTTCTGTCTCAACGGCGCTGCTTGCGCGGCTGCGGAACGAGCGACCGTCATCGGTCAATACCGCGATGATCGACCTGCTCGAACGCCTGGCATTTGCCGAGGAACGGCAGTCGGCCCGCAATTATGCGGAACTTGCGGCGCGGCAGGCCGCCTGACCGCAGCGACAGCCAATTCTGTGGCGCGACGTTTCCACCCCATTCTACTGGTGGCCCGATGGCTGCGGCCTGCCGCCAATGAGGAACTGACGCATGAACGTGAGGACCGAAGCAACCGTTGCTGTGACCGGCATAGGCGGCTTTGTCGGGCGCCACGTCGCGCTCTTCCTGTTACGGCAGGGCTACGACGTACGCGGCACCGTTCGTGATCTCGCGCGTGCAGAAGAGATCGAGCGATCAATCCGCGCCGCCGGCGGCACGGAAGGGGCCAAACTGAGTTTTGCCGAAGCGGACCTTTTGGCGGAACCAGGCTGGGTCGATGCCTTCACCGGCGTTTCCTGTGTCATGCACACGGCATCGCCGTTCCCGGCGCGACTGCCGGCAAATGAGGTGGAACTGATCGATCCGGCGCGGGACGGCACGCTGCGCGTCCTGACTGCTGCCCGCGCGTCCGGCGTTCGCCGCGTCGTGCTGACCTCTTCGGTCGCCGCGGTCATCTACGGGGCCGGTCGCGCGCCATACACCGAGGACGACTGGACCGATCCACAATCACCGCTGGTGACGCCCTACTACCGCTCGAAGATTTTTGCCGAGCGCGCGGCTTGGGACTATGCGGCCGATAACGGCCCCGACTTGGTGGTCGTCAACCCTGGCATGGTGCTCGGGCCGCTCCTCGGCCGTGAGATCGGCACCTCCGTTGCCGTGGTCCGCAACCTTTTGAGAGGTGGTTACCCGGCTTTGCCGAAGTTCAGCGTACCCATCGCCGATGTCCGTGACGTCGCCGATGCCCATCTCCGGGCAATGACCGTTGCCGATGCGGTTGGCGAGCGGTTCCTGATTGCTGGAGAGACGTTGTCTCTTGCCGACATCGCGTCAGTCCTGCGCCGCAAGTTTCCGGCGCATGCCGCCAAGCTGCCGAAGTTCATTCTGCCAAACTGGCTGGCAGGCTTGGCTGCGCCCTTTGATACTGGCTTGCGCCTGATCGTCCGGGAATTGGGACACGATGCCCGCATTTCCAACGAGAAGGCGCGGCGCGTTCTGGGTTGGCAGCCGCGAACCGCAGAAGAGGCGGTCACGACCAGCGTCGAAAGCCTGATCGGCGCTGGTCTGGTATGAACATGCCGGCTGGAGCATCCCGCTCTAGTTGGTGAAGCGGCGAGCGACCCAGGAATAGCCGTCCTCGATGTAATGCACCGGCTTTGTAACAATGGTCTTGAGCTTTTCCCGATCCGGCATGGCGCCCGACAGGAAGGCCAATGTCCGTTTCGGCAGGTTCGGTTCCTGCTCCGGTTCCGCCACTTGCGAGGGCGGCATCTGGTTCTGTTGGGAGCCAGCCGGCGGAGGTGTGAGGTCGGCGAGGGCCGGGCCGGAGCGTTCGCAAACGGCGACGACGACCGGATAGTTGGCGTTCGAGAACTTCGGCAACTGCGCCTGCGAGTCGGTGTCGCACTGGGCGATCGACGGCCAACTGCCGTTGACCGTCGAGATGTACTGGCATTGGCTGACATCGTGGTCGCAGCCGAGAATGGTCATGACTATCAGCGCCGCTTGCATGGTGTTCCTGTCGTCGGTCCCTGGAGGTTGTGATGGATCAACCTATGCCTGTGCGATTCTCCCGGAATTAGGGCGGCTTTGGTGCTGACACGGAACAAATTGTTTCAGCCCGTTAGCCGGATTGATAGGGCGGCACCGAGCGCCTGCGTCATTTGACGTATTGGCTGGCGATGCAGGTGGCACTAACGTCCGCCAGCAATACTGAAATCGAGAAGGACGAAACAATTGCCTGCCGTAACCATAGCCCTGGAGCATCCACGCCAAGCTCAGGTCGCGCGTCTGCTGGAACTCTCCGACGCCTATGCCGCTTCGCTTTACCCCGCCGAAAGCAACCACATGGTCGACCTCTCGAGCCTGGAGCAGCCGGGGGTCTCCTTCTTCGTGGCGCGGCGTGACGACGATATCGTCGGTTGCTGCGCTCTGGTGGAAGCAGGCGACGGCACGGCGGAGATCAAGCGTATGTTCGTGGATTCGGAGGCGAGGGGGCTGAAGGTCGGTAAGCTGCTGTTGCAGGCGCTGGAGGCCCGGGCGGGTGAACTCGGCTACACGGCAATTCGCCTCGAAACCGGGATCTATCAGCCCGAGGCGATCGGACTTTACAAGGCGGCCGGCTACGTTGAGCGTCCGCCCTTTGGCGACTATGAGCCGGATCCGCTCAGCCTGTTCATGGAAAAAACCGTTCGCCAGGCGGCATGATCTCGCCACGCCGAGCGGTGCCGTGAGCCGAGAATCAAAGCGGCGGCCCAAGAGCCGCCGTTCTCGATTTTGATTGGGAGACGCGCAAGCAACTCACGCGCTCTTGCATCCACCGCCCAATCAGATGTCCAGGTTCTCGGCGAACACCGCGCGTTCCTGGATGAAGCGGAAGCGGGCGTCGGCCTTCGTTCCCATGAGATTGTCCACCGCCTCGCGCGTGCCCTCGAAATCGATCTCGTCGATCTCCACCTTGAGCAACGTGCGGAACTTCGGGTCCATCGTCGTTTCCTTGAGCTGCGCTGGCAGCATCTCGCCAAGACCTTTGAACCGGCCGATCTCGACCTTGCCGCGACCGGAGAACTCGGTGCGCATCAACTCTTCGCGGTGGGCGTCGTCGCGGGCATAGAGGGTCTTCGAGCCCTGGCTGATGCGGTAGAGCGGCGGTACGGCGAGATAGAGGTGGCCGCCGCGGATCAGTTCAGGCATCTCCTGATAGAAGAAGGTGATGAGCAGCGAGGCAATATGCGCGCCGTCGACGTCGGCGTCGGTCATGACGACGATGCGCTCGTAGCGCAAATCCTCTTCGCGGTACTTGCTGCGTGTGCCGCAGCCAAGTGCCTGAATGAGGTCGGTGATCTGCTGGTTGGCGCTGAGCTTTTCGCGGCCCGCGCTCGCGACGTTGAGGATCTTGCCTCGGAGCGGGAGGATCGCCTGGTTGGCGCGGTTGCGTGCCTGCTTCGCCGAGCCGCCTGCCGAATCCCCTTCGACGATGAAGAGTTCGGCGCCTTCTGCGGTGTTCTGAGAGCAATCGGCAAGCTTGCCCGGCAGGCGCAGCTTGCGCACCGCCGTCTTGCGGTTGACTTCCTTTTCCTTGCGCCGGCGTACGCGCTCTTCGGCGCGTTCGACCACCCAGTCAAGCAGCTTGGCAGCTTCTCCCGGATTGTCGGCAAGGTAATGGTCGAAGGGGTCGCGCAGCGCGTTTTCGACGATGCGCTGCGCCTCGACCGTGGCGAGCTTGTCCTTCGTCTGGCCGACGAATTCGGGTTCGCGGATGAAGACCGACAGCATGCCCGCCGCCGAAATCATCACGTCGTCGGTGGTGATGATCGCCGCCCGCTTGTTTTGCGTCAGCTCGGCGTAGTTCTTCAGGCCCTTGGTCAGCGCGATGCGGAAGCCCGCCTCATGCGTTCCGCCCTCGGGCGTCGGGATGGTATTGCAGTAGGAATGGACCTGCTGGTCGCCGCCATACCAGGTGACTGCCCATTCGAGCGAGCCGTGGCCGTTTGCCTTCTCCGACTTGCCGGCGAAGATTTCGCGGGTGACGGTGAACTCCTTGCCGAGGGTTGCGGCCAGATAGTCCTTCAGACCGCCCGGGAAGTGGAAGACCGCCTTGTCCGGGATCTCCGAGCCTTCTTGCAGGAGCGACGGATCGCAGGACCAGCGGATTTCGACGCCGCCGAAGAGATAGGCCTTCGAGCGCGCCATGCGGAACAACCGCCCGGGCTCGAAATGGGCGTGCGGCCCGAAGATATCCGGGTCCGGATGGAAGCGAACGCGCGTGCCGCGGCGGTTGTGCACGTCGCCAAGTTCTTCGAGCCCGCCCTGCGGAATGCCGCGGGAGAAGCGCTGGCGATAGAGCTTGCGGTTACGCGCGACCTCGACTTCGAGCGCATCGGAGAGCGCATTGACGACGGAAACACCCACGCCATGCAGACCGCCCGACGTCTCATATGCCTTGCCGTCGAACTTACCGCCGGCATGCAGCACGGTCATGACGACTTCGAGCGTCGACTTTCCCGGGAATTTCGGATGGTTCTCGACCGGGATGCCACGGCCGTTGTCGGTCACCGTCAGGAAGCCGTCCGCGTCGAGATTGACCTCGATGAAGTTCGCGTGGCCGGCGACCGCTTCGTCCATCGAGTTGTCGATGACTTCGGCAAAAAGATGGTGCAGCGCCTTCTCGTCGGTGCCGCCGATATACATGCCCGGGCGACGACGGACCGGCTCCAACCCCTCGAGCACCTCGATCGCCGAAGCATCATAGTCGCTTCCGTCGCTGCCTTTCGGGGCAGGGCGCGGTTCTTCACGCGCGACGGGTGCCGCTGGCACAGCTGGCTTGGCGCTCGGCTGTACGGGCTTAGGTTGCTCGGGCATTGAAAAGAGGTCGCTGTTGTCGTCCATGGGGCCGTTCGGATCGTTCCTGTCGTCTGGGGATGCCTGAGGCCATAGCAAGACCTCGGCTTTGCCGCCATCCCCCGGCGGTCGAATCACCTGAATTCTGCCAGACTCTCACAGGATACGCGAACAAAACGAGAATGCTGGCGCCGGCCGGGGCTAAATGCCGCCTTCATGGCCGTGTCTTCGAGCAAGTGTTGCTTTGGCGCCCGGGCAATGGCAAGGCTTTCGGCGAACGAGGGAGCCCATCATTGGCCGTGTCCACAATTGTTTTTCCGTTTCGTCGGCTTTTGCTGGCCGTTGCCTTCGTCTCCGCGGCTTCCGTCGCCCAGGCGCAGGCGCTGAAGCCCTTCAAGGACGAACTCTTCTCCTATGGCAGGGTGCTGCAGCAGAATGATGGCGGCGATGATCTGACCGTCGACTATCAGGAATTGCGCGACATCAACGAGCGCGACGAAATCCCGGAACGTCGCGTCAAGCGCGCCTATGTTTCGCTGGGCGTCAAGAGCGAGCAGGTCAACGAGACGCTCGACATTGGCGGCCGCTCGCTCGATGTCACCCGTGTCGGCCCGGACCGCGGCGCTGCTTTCACGGTGATCTTCATCCACGGACGCGGCGGCGATCGCCGGCTCGGCACCAACGATTTTTCCTTCGGCGGCAATTTCAACCGGCTGAAGAACCTCGCCGTCGCCAACGGCGGCGTCTACTACGCGCCGAGCGTCCGTTCCTTCGACACGGCAGGTGCTGCGGATATCGCCGGCCTGGTCAAGCAGGTCTCCGAGCGTTCGGGCGGTCGCCCCGTCGTGCTGGCCTGCGCATCGATGGGAAGTTTTATCTGCTGGGGCGTCTCACGCGATGCATCTGCCGTTGCAGCACTCGGCGGCATGATGGTGATGGGCGGTGTCAGCGACCCCGATTTCACGAAAAGCGCCGCCTACAAGGCCAAACTGCCCATGTTCTTCAGCCATGGCAGCCGCGACAGCGTCTACCCGGCGGAGAACCAGAAGGCGCTTTATCGCTCGTTGAAGGCTCAAGGCTACCCGACACGCTTCGTCCTCTTCGAAACGGGCTCGCACGGCACCCCAGTGCGGATGACCGATTGGCGCGATGCGTTGAACTGGATCGGTCGCCACTGACCTTCGTCCGCGCCGCCGACATTTGTTAACCAGCCCGACAGTTTCGCGCGAGATTGTGGCTCGTGTTTCCACTCTGGAAAGTTGAGGGCGTCATCATGCCCGGCAATTATGGCTGGGATGGAAATCATGGACGCGCGCACCGAGACACGGCACATTCCGCTGTGTGTGGATCTGGACGGTACTTTGTTGGCCGCCGATACGCTGTGGGAAGGCGCTGCGATCATTCTCCTGCGCAATCCGCTGATGCTCTTTCCCATGCTGTTCTGGCTCGCGAAGGGCAAGGCGCGGCTGAAGCATGAGGTAGCCTTGCGCTCCGGCCGCAAGGCTCAGGACTGGCCTTACCGGCAGGCGGTCATTGACCGGCTGGCCGCTGAAAAGAAGACGGGTCGCGAGCTCGTCCTCGTCACGGGTGCGGCGCCGTCGGTCGCCAGAGACGTTGCCGATCATGTCGGACTTTTTTCGTTGGTCATGCATTCGACCGATGCGCTCAACCTGACGAGCAGCCGCAAGCGCCAGGCGTTGGTGGATCGCTTCGGCGACGGCGCCTTCGACTATATGGGCAACAGCCGTGACGACATCGCCGTCTTCGAGGTGGCGCGTCGCGCGATCGTGGTCGCTCCGGATTCCGCTGCCGAAAAGTGGCGCCGCAATCATGACGCCGAACGGCTGGACACCGGCAAAGTGAGCATGCTTGCACCGCTGAAATCCATCCGGGTGCATCAATGGGCAAAGAACGTGCTCATCGGCGTGCCGATGATCCTCAATCACGAGGTGCTACACTTCGACGCGATCGTCAGCGTCATCATTGCCTTCTTCGCCTTCAGCTTCCTCGCCTCGGCGGTCTATGTCATCAACGATCTTTCGGACCTTTCCAATGACCGTCGCCACGCGAAGAAGCGCCACCGGCCGCTCGCAAGCGGTCAGATGTCGGTGCCGACAGCGCTCATTTTTGCCGGCTGCCTCGTGCTCGCATCTTTGTCGCTGACGTTGTTGCTGCCATGGAAATTTGCCGGTGTGCTGGCGTTCTATGCCTGCGCAACGACTGCCTATACCTTCGTGCTGAAGCGCAAGCTGCTGGTCGACGTGTTCACGCTCGCCGGCCTCTACACCACGCGCATTGTCGCCGGTGCGGCGGCCACGGGCACGGAACTGTCCTTCTGGCTCGTCTCCTTCGCCATCTTCTTCTTCCTCAGCCTCGCGCTGGTGAAGCGCTATGTCGAGCTGCACGAGTTCGACGACAAGGATGGCGGCAACGTTCCTGGTCGTGGTTACCTGGCCGTTGATTTCGAGATGGTAGGGCAGGCTGGCGTTGCCTCCGCCTTCACTTCGGCCCTGGTCCTTGCGCTCTACGTGCACAGCAAAGAATTGCAGGAAATGTACACCACGCCCTGGGCGTTGTGGCCGCTGTGCCCGCTGGTGCTCTATATGCTCTTGCGCATCTGGATGCTGGCGCGTCGCGGCATGCTGCATGAAGATCCTGTTGTCTTCATCATGCGTGACTGGCGCAGCCAATTGACCATGCTGGTCGGTGCGCTGTTGATCCTGTTTGGAGCCATCGGGCCGCAATGACATCGCAAGACCATGAAAGCTGGGGCCGCCTCGACAATCGCGCGCGGCCAGTCATTTCGCCTGACGACTATGAAGATCGCCTTGGGAATCTGGAGGCGCAGGGCTTTCTGCCCTTCGGCAACGGCCGCAGCTACGGCGACAGTTGCCACAATGACCGGGGCACACTGATCGAAAGCCGCAGGCATGGGCGCATTCTGGCATTCGATCCCGGCACCGGCATGATGACCTGCGAAGCCGGTGTGACGTTGCGCGAGGTGCTCGAACGCGCGATCGAACATCGCTTCTTCCTGCCGGTCACCCCCGGCACCGCCTTCGTGACCGTCGGCGGCGCGCTCGCCAACGACGTGCATGGCAAGAATCATCATGCGCGCGGCACCTTCGGCAATCACGTGACGGGCTTCACGCTTCTGCGCTCGAACGGGGATCGGCTGACCTGTTCGCCGGGGGAAAACTCTGAACTCTACGCCGCGACCATCGGCGGGATGGGGCTGACGGGTTTGATCCTGACCGTGGATCTCAGGCTGATGAAGGTGCCGTCGCCGCACGTGCAACAGCACGCGATCCGTTTCGACAATCTCGATCAATACTTCGCCCTCGTCGATCGCGTTGACGAGGAGCACGAGTATTCCGTTGCCTGGATCGATCAACTCGCGACCGGAGCCCGCACGGGCAGGGGCGTGTTGCTGGCCGGCGACCACGCCGACGGCGCCTGTGAGCTTCCCGATATCCCCAAGGGACTGAAGCTTTCGGTGCCGTTTGCGCCGCCCTTCAATCTTCTGAACCGGGCAACGCTCAAGGCCTTCAACGAGTATTACTTCCGCAAGGAAAAGCCTGGTGAAACCGTGACCACGGTTCCCTGGACGTCATATTTCTATCCGCTGGACGCGATCGGCGCGTGGAACAGGCTTTACGGACCGCGCGGTCTCTATCAGCACCAGAGTGTCTATCCTGCCGCGCGCGCGCCGGAGATCACCGCGCAACTCATGGAAACGGCGCGCAAGGCCGGTCATGCGTCGTTCCTGACGGTGTTGAAGCGCTTCGGCGACATCGGCTCGCGAGGTCTTCTGTCCTTTCCACGTCCCGGTTTTACTTTGACATTGGACTTCGCCAATCAAGGTGAACGGACAGTAAAGCTCTTGGATGCGCTCGATCGCATCGTGATCGAGGCGGGCGGTGCGATCAATCCGTACAAGGATGCGCGCATGAGCCCGCAAGCCTTTGAAAAATCATTCCCTTCCTGGAAAAAGCTTGAGGCGTTGCGCGATCCGGCACTGGTTTCCAACTTCTGGAAGCGCACGGCTCTGGCTTTGCCAGAATGAGAATGCAGACAATTTTATTCAAATAAACTTTCAAACTTCACGGAAAATCCGTCTCTTGCCCGTAAGTACATTTGCGGGACTGGGAGTAAAACAATGAAATATATTCCATTCATTCTCTTTACGGTGCTGACCAACGCTGCTGCTCAGCTGATGCTGAAGCAGGGCATGATGACGCTCGGACCGATTTCGATGACGGCCGAAACGGCGATCGTCCGACTGTTCCAGATCATCTTCAATCCTTGGGTCTTTGCCGGCCTCGCGACCTTCGTCATCTCGATGGCGTCGCATCTCTATGTGCTGTCCAAGGTCGAGCTTTCCTTTGCCTATCCGTTCCTGAGCCTCGCTTATGTCGCCGTCGCGATCTTCGCCTATTTCGTCTTTCGCGAAGACCTCAACGCCTGGCGCATCGCCGGCATCGCGCTGATCTGCGCAGGAACCGTTCTTATCGCCCAGTCGGGCATCTCATCCCATGCCGATGACAAGCAGGCTGACGCTGCAGGGGTGAGCACCGCAGAATTCGGGAGCAAGTCATGAAACACATCATCTTTGGTGGCGACGGCTTTGTTGGCCGTCACCTGGCGGAACGTCTCGTCAAGGACGGCGAGGAAGTCGTGATCGCCGATATCGTCAAGTCTGACCTGCCGCACTACGGCCGCGCCCGCTTCGTCCATTGCGACGTCACTGACCTGGAGGCCGTCCAGAAGGTCGGCATCGGTCCCGATGACATGATCTACAACATGGCGGCGAAGATGCTGTCGCCGTTGCAGATCCGTTCGAAGCGCTGGGAATTCTTCTGGCCCGTCAATTATTACGGTGCCGAAAACATCATGAAGGCGATGGATGCCGCCGGTGCGTCACGTCTGGTGCAGTTCACCACCGACATGATCTACGGCCATACGGTGCAATCGCCTCAGACCGAGACCCATCCGGCCAAGCCGCTCGGTGAATACGGCAAGTCGAAATGGGCGACGGAGCAACTTGCAGTCCAATGGCGCAAGCAGGGCATGAACATTTCGATCTTCCGCCCGCGCCTGATCATCGGCCCGGGTCGTCTGGGTATTCTCGAAAAGCTGTTCAAGCTGATCGACCTGAACCTGCCGGTGCCGATGATCGGTTCGGGCAAGGTGCCGTACCAGTTCATTTCGGTTTTTGATTGCGCAGAAGCCGCGCGCCTTGCCTGGAAGGGCGGTGTGCCGAACGAGGCCTACAATCTCGGCTCCGACAATCCGCCCTCGGTGCGCGAACTGCTTGGCAATCTGATCAAGCACGCCGGCTCGAAGTCGTTCCTGCTGCCGACACCTGCCTTCGCGGTCAAGCAGACGCTGGCCTTCTTCGACCTGATCAACAAGCCGATCATGGATCCGGAACAGTATCTGATCGCCGACGAGATGTGCGTGCGTGAAACAGGCAAGCTGAAGCGCGAACTCGGCTGGCGTGCGGAATACAACGATGGCGACATGCTGGTCGCCGCCTATGACGAATATCGGGCCAAGAAGATGGGCGCCGCAGTTCCTGCAGCTGTCGCCGTGCCGGCCGAATGAGGGGAGACACCATGCTGGACAGACCGAACCGTATCGCCGTTGCCGCCCCCTCGCTTGATGGCGGCGTTGCAAGGCCGGAACTGATCACCGTCGAACAGGCCAAGGCCATGTCGATCGGCGACATCACCACGGCTTTCAAGGAGCACCTGAACCCGGGCCAGTTGCACTTCATGAAGCTTCTCGGCTTCCACAAGGTGAAGATCGAGAGCGCCGAAGGCATGTTCTACGCCGACCAGAACGGCCGCAAGATCCTCGATTTCTTCGGCGGTTTCGGCTCGCTCGCCTTTGGCCACAATCATCCGCGTATCCTCGATGCGCGCCAGAAGTTCCAGGACGAAAAGCGTCACGAAATCGCAATCGCCTTCATGTCGCAATATGCGGCGGCGCTCGCCAGGAACATCGCGGCGTGCTCGCCAGGCGACCTCGACATGGTCTTCCTCGGTTCGTCGGGTTCGGAAGCGATGGAGGCCGCCGTCAAGCTGGCCGAACGCGCGGCCGGACCGAAGCGCCCGAAGGTCGTCTATGCCGAGAATTCCTTCCACGGCAAGACCAAGGGCGTGCTCGCCATCACCGACGGCCAGCTCTATCGCGCTGACTTCAAGGTTGCCGACAACACGGTGCGCGTTCCCTTCGCCGATATCGACGCTGTGGAGAATGCCTTCAAATCCGATCCGGAAATCGGCGTCATCGTGCTCGAAACCATCCAGGGTGGCGGCGGTATCATCCAGGCGCCCGCCGAATACTGGCAGAAGCTGCGCGCGCTCTGCGACAAGTACGGCGTGCTCTGGGTCGCCGACGAGGTACAGTGCGGTTACGGTCGCTCCGGCCGCTTCTATGCCTTCGAGCACTATGGCGTCGTGCCTGACGTGACCGCCCTTGCCAAGTCGCTCGGCGCCGGCAAGGCAGCCGTCGGCGCGATGATCGCGCGCCGCGAGGTCTACATGAAGGCCTATGGCACGCCGAAGACGGCGATGATCCACGCCATGGCGACGTTCGGAGGCATGGGTGAGGCTTGCGTGACGGCGATCGAGGGCATCAACGTGCTCTACGACGAGCATCTGATCGACCGTGCCGCCGACAGTGGCGACTACCTGCTTGAGCGCCTCCAGGCGCTGAAGGAAAAGTATCCGAAGATCATCAAGGACGTGCGCGGCAAGGGGCTGATGGTCGGCCTGGAGTTCCAGGACTTCAGCCAGACTCTGCCCATGGTGCTACGCCCTGTCGTCTCGATGCTCGACGACAAGCTCAAGGGTTCGCTCTCCGGCTTCATCGGCGCGCTGCTCCTGCGTGACTACGACGTGCTTGTCGCCTTCACCGAGTACAATCGCAACGTCATCCGCCTCGAGCCGCCGCTGATCTGCGAGCGCGCCCATGTCGACCAGTTCATCGCTGCGCTTGATGATCTGCTCGGCCGCGGCATCGTACGGATCGTCAAGGACTTCGTCGGCAGCCAGATCGGCTAAGCAACGAGCCTATCGTTTTATCAGGGGCAGGGGCGTTCAGCGCTTCTGCCCTTTGATGTTCATGTCGAACTCGACGACGTTGGAGTAGATCGGCGTTCCGACATCCATACCGTAAGGCGAACGGTGGATGTTGCCGCGGATGTTGAAGGCGATCGAGCCACGGTTCCAGTCAAGCAGCGTCACGGAAAAGCGTTCCTTTCGCGAGGTACCACGCGCAGTCAAGGTTCCCTCGACTGCTGCCGTATCCGGGCCCGTCTGCTTCACGGTCGTTGAACGGAAAGTGACGGTGCTGAAGTTCGCGGTGTCGAAGACGGCACTCGACTTCAGGAAATCCTCGATCCGCTTCTCTCCCGTCTTCACGCTCTCCGGATAGAGCGTGAACTCGACCGTCGAGTGGCCGACATCATTTCGGTCAATGCGGAAACTGCCGGAAAACTTGCCGAAGTCGCCGACGATTCCTCCGCCACCGCCCGCTTGTGCCACCGTAAAATGGATACGGGAGGCGGGCGTGATGCCGTAGTTTCCGGCCGCATCGGCAAGGTCCGGCGCGGCGCCGACAGCGAGCGATGGGCTGACGGACAGGGCCGCCATCAAGGCGAGGGCAATAACCCTGGGGGCTGGTTGCAAGCGCAGTGTCATGGTTTCTTCCTTCCAGCGATGACCGGATCCACGCCCGCGGTTTGGGAGCGTTTGTGGCGGCGTGATCCGGCTGGCAGCATGCGGACGAGGACGTCGTCCCGTCGTGCAAAGTGGTGATAGAGGGCGGCCAGTACGTGAAGCGTGACAAAGCTGAGGAGCAGATAGGCGAGCGCCATATGGACGAGCGTCCAGAAGTCCTCGGCCGGTGCCGATTTCGCCATCGGCAGATGCGGAATGACGACCCAGTTGAAATAGAAGCTTGGGATGTTCAGCGTCGAGGTGGATGCGACGGCCCAACCGGCGAGCGGGACTGCAAGAGCAAGCCCCATGAGTACGATGTGGGTGACGCTGCCTGCGCGTTGTTCGAGCGCGCTGAGGCCGTCGGGCGGTTGCGGGCGACGCTCGACAAGGTGCCAGAGGGCGCGGACTGCAGCCAGGCCAAGCGCGGTGAAACCCAGCGACTTGTGCCATTGGTACAGCGAAAACTGCAGCGCGGGGTCGATCTGAACGCGGCGCATGATGAAGCCGAGGGCAAGCAAGGCAAGGATGATCGCTGCAATCGTCCAATGAAGGATGATGGTGACCCAGCCGAACCCAGCCTTGTCGTTGCGCAACATGATCGTCTCCGTGGTCGCCAGCCCGGCGTCACATCTCGGTTACGGCGGTGAGACCCATGAGCCCGTGCTTTTATTCGCCGATAATACCGTAAAATTGCAGTGCGATCTTGTTGATGTCGGCAAGCTGTGGTCCACTTGCGGTGGAAGGGGACACGGAGGGGTTGTTCCCGGAAGCAGTTGGGCTGGCGTATATGACGAAGAAAAAAACGACACCAATGAGTCCGCATGAGCGGGAGGCTTATGAACAGGCCCGTACGGGCATCCGCCTTGGAACCGAAGGCAAATATGGCGAGGCGATCGATGCCTGGCGTCTGGCATCCGACATCGCCGATGCTCACCTCGCATCCACGGACATGTATTACTGGGTCAAGAGTGGTTACGGCGCGGCACTTTGTGATGCCGGGCAGTACCGCGAGAGCATTGCCGTCTCGCTGCTGTCGCGCGAGTGGACCTTGGAGCGGCGCCAGCCGCTCTCGTCGCTTTCGATCGCGCGCTCTTATCTCGCTCTTGGCGAAGGCGAGGCGGCTGCCCCCTATCTCCGCGAGGTTCACGGCCTGATCGGCGATGCGATCTTCGAGCAGTTCGACGAAGACGTGGAGGCGGACGTTCACGCAGCGATTGCCGGTCTGGAGAATGGCGAATCGCAACCGTCCGCAGGTCGACCAAAGTGACGCTGGGTTTCTAGGCTAGGGCCAGGACCATCTGCCAACCGGAGTCTACCGGCGTTCGCTGTCGCGAACGGTCAGGCGTTTTCTCGCCATGATTTCATCCCATGTGGTGTTTGCCTCTTTAGCGGGTGATTCGAAGCCGACCGTTCTGGTCACGGCTCTTTTTTAACATTTTGATTTTTATTTGGAGTTTCCAATGGGTGAAACCGTATTGCCGTCTGATGCCGAAATTACCCTCCGGCGCATTTCAGCCCTGACCGTCTGCGACGTCTGCGAGCTTAGCGAGACGCTATCCGACGAACAGCGCAATATGGTGGCGGACAACGGCACCTCGATTGCCGAGGCGCATTTTTCCGAGAATGCCTGGTTCCGCGCCGTTTATGCCGAGGAGACGCTGGTCGGCTTCATCATGCTGCATGAAGGATCCGACTGGGACGACGGCATCGATTGCCCCGGCGTCTATCTCTGGCGCTTCATGATTGCCCGCCCGTTCCAGGGCAAGGGCTTTGGCAAGCAGGCGATCGCCCTCGTCGTTCGCGACCTGAAGGCGCGCGGCCTTCGCGAACTCTACACGAGTTACGGACAGGGCCCCGCCAGTCCCGAAGGATTTTATCGTGGTCTCGGCTTTGAGCCGACCGGCGAGCATTATGATGACGAACTTGAAGCCGTGCTGAAGTTTTAGAACGGTGCAGGCATGGGCGCTGGTCTCATGTCTGCCGACCAGATTTTATGAGTAGGACTATGAGTAACAAAATGCACGAGGCCAATCGCCTCTCCTGGAATGCGGCGACGGTCGCGCACAACAGCCACAAGGGCGACCAGGCTGCCTTCTTTCGCGCAGGCGGCTCCACGCTCTATCCGGAAGAAATTGCCTTGCTCGGTGACGTGGCCGGGTTGGAGCTTCTTCATCTCCAATGCAACTCCGGCCAGGACAGCCTGAGCCTCGCGCGGCTTGGGGCGAAAGTCACCGGCGTCGATATCTCGGACGAGGCAATCGCCTTTGCAAAGCAACTTTCCGAAGAGAGCGGGATTGCGGCCAACTTCGAACGATCCGACCTGTTCGAATGGTTCGAGAGCGCACGGGCGGACGGACGGCGGTTCGACCAGGTCTTTGCATCCTACGGCACAATCTGCTGGCTGTCGGATCTCGGCATCTGGGCGCACGGTATTGCCGATGTGCTCAAGCCCGGCGGGCGCTTCGCCTTTATCGAGTTCCATCCCTTCGCGATGGTCTTCGACCCGAGCTGGAAGCCGCACTATGATTACGCCCCCAAGGAGCCGGTCGCCGAGGCTGGCATCGGCGACTATGTCGCGGACTCCGGCGCAGGGCTTGCGATCGGCGGCTATCAGCAGGGTGTCGTGGGCTTTACCAATCCGCACCCATCCTTCGAGTTCAACTGGGGCATTGCGGATGTGATCCAGGCGCTCATCGATGCCGGGCTCCGGATCGAGCGCCTGACGGAATATCCCTATTCCAACGGCTGGGTCGGTTTCGAAGGCATGCGCGATCTTGGTGGCCGGCGCATGGCGCCGCCTGCGACCATGCCCAGTCTGCCCCTGATGTATGCGATTGCAGCGTCGAAGCCGGAAGGGCAGCAGGGAGCAGGTGGCAAGGCGGCCGCTGGCGCCAAGCCGATCACCATTCGTCGCTGGTGCCCGGAAGAGGGCGAGCGACTGCTGGCAATCTGGCTCGCCGCGTCGCGCATTGGCCATCCGTTCCTCGGCGAGGCACGCCTTGTCGAGCAGCAGCAGGTGGTGCGGGACACCTATCTGCCGATGGCAGACAACTGGGTCGCCGAAATCGACGGCCAGGTCGTTGGCTTCATCGGGCTGATCGAGAACTTCATCGGCGGACTGTTCGTCGATCCGGACGTTTTGGGCGCCGGCATCGGTCGTGCGCTTGTCGGGGATGCTGCCGCCCGGCTCGGACAGCTGGATGTGAGCGTGTACGCCGACAACCGGGCGGCAGTCGCGTTCTATCTCCGCCTCGGTTTCGCCGAAACCGCACGCAAGGCAACCGACGACGAAGGGCTGCCGTTTGCCGTGGTCGAGATGACGCGCGGCGCATGAAATGTGTCTGTGGCGGGGCAGGCCACCAGCCCCGCCACCTGGAATAATCGTCGGCAGCGCTTTTATTTGCCGGCCGCATTTGCTACGCCGCTTCGGGAGAAAAGCACCCGGAGGAAACTGCATGACGCCCGATATCCGCCCGCTCGTCGCCGGCAACTGGAAGATGAACGGAACCCGCGCCTCGCTCGATCAGATCAAGGCGATGGCCGAAGGGGTCAAGGGCGAACTCTCCGCCAAGGTCGAAACGCTGATCTGCCCGCCGGCGACCCTGCTCTATGTAGCGACGGCGCTTTGCGACGATAGCCCGTTGCTGATCGGCGCGCAGGATTGCCATCAGAAGCAGTCGGGCGCCCATACGGGCGACGTTTCCGCCGAAATGATCGCGGATTGCTTCGGCACCCACGTCATTGTCGGGCATTCCGAGCGCCGCACCGATCATGCGGAAAGCGATGCGCTGGTGCGTGCGAAGACGGAAGCTGCACACGCCGCCGAACTCGTGGCCATCGTCTGCATCGGCGAGACCGGCGACGAACGCAAGTCCGGCAAGACCCTCGATGTCCTGAAGCGCCAGCTTGCCGAAAGCCTGCCGGATGCGGCGACGGCCGAAAACACCGTCATCGCCTACGAACCCGTCTGGGCGATCGGCACGGGCCTGACGCCGACGGCGGCCGATGTCGAGGAAGCACACGCTTTCATGCGCAAGGAACTCGTTTCGCGCTTTGCCGACGTGGGAGCCAAGATGCGTATCCTCTACGGCGGCTCGGTCAAGCCTTCCAATGCGAAGGAATTGATGGGCGTCGCCAATGTCGACGGCGCGTTGATCGGCGGCGCGAGCTTGAAAGCCGAAGACTTCCTCGCCATCTACCGGGCTTATGAAGAATTGACGGCCTGATCGCCCGGGTTACCGGGCAGGGGCTTGGAATGGCGTACGGCTTGGTATAAAGAGGCGGAAAATTGCGCCCGGCAAGGCCGAGTTTTGCGCATGGTTTGATTCGTGTGCCCCAAGGGCAGGACTGGAAGCTGATGCAGACCGTACTACTCGTCATCTATCTCATGGTCGTCGTCGCCCTGATCGGCGTCGTTCTCATTCAGCGTTCCGAAGGCGGCGGCCTCGGCATTGGTGGCGGCTCGGGCTTCATGTCCGCCCGCGGCACGGCCAATGCGCTGACCCGCACCACCGCGATCCTCGCCGCGCTCTTCTTCGTCCTGGCGCTCGCCATGGGTATCCTGGCGCGCTATCAGCCGCAGGCGACCGACATTCTCGACCGTATTCCGGGCACCAGCTCGAACGGCGGTGGCGTCCTCGATTCGCTTGGCGGCGGCAATACCCAGGCTCCGGCCGATGGTGCAACGCAGCAGCAGCCCGCAACGGCCCCGGCGACCGGCAACGGTGCGGCGACCGACAACGGCGTTCCCTCGACGGCGCCGGCAACGACGGGCGAAGCTCCGGCTGGCGGCGCTGCGACGCAGACGCCCGCCGCAGGTGCCAACGGCAATACGGGATCGCAAGTTCCCAGCGGCCAATAAGGTCGCGATCCAGAAGAACCCGCCGGCGGATGTTTCATCCGCCGGTTTTGTTTTGTTTGAAATCTGCCTCCACCCCAAGGCGAAAAGTTCTGGAACATGAATTTTTCGGTGGCGGAATCATTTGTTAAAAGGTATCCGGTGACTCCCATGGCGCGATATGTATTCATCACTGGCGGCGTGGTTTCCTCCCTCGGAAAAGGCATCGCTGCAGCGGCTCTTGGAGCACTACTGCAGGCGCGTGGCTACCGGGTGAGACTGCGCAAGCTCGACCCCTACCTCAACGTTGATCCGGGCACCATGAGCCCGACCCAGCACGGTGAGGTTTTCGTAACCGACGATGGCGCGGAGACCGATCTCGATCTCGGCCATTATGAACGCTTCACGGGGCGTTCGGCGACGAAGACCGACAACATCACCACCGGGCGGATCTACAAGAACATCATCGACAAGGAACGCCGCGGCGACTATCTCGGCGCGACCGTTCAGGTGATCCCGCACGTCACCAACGAGATCAAGAACTTCGTCACCGAAGGTAACGACGACTACGACTTTGTGCTCTGCGAAATCGGCGGCACGGTTGGCGACATCGAAGCGATGCCGTTCATGGAGGCTATCCGCCAGCTCGGCAATGATCTGCCGCGCGGCACTGCCGTCTATGTCCACCTGACGCTGATGCCCTATATCCCGGCAGCCGGCGAGCTGAAGACCAAGCCGACGCAGCATTCGGTCAAGGAACTGCAGGCGCTCGGTATCCATCCCGACATCCTGCTCGTTCGTGCCGATCGCGAAATTCCGGAAGCCGAGCGCCGCAAGCTCTCGCTGTTCTGCAACGTTCGCCAGTCGGCCGTCATCCAGGCGCTCGACGTCGCCTCGATCTACGATGTTCCGATCGCCTACCACAAGGAAGGCCTCGACAACGAAGTACTCGCAGCCTTCGGTATCGAGCCGGCGCCGAAGCCGCGCATGGACGCATGGGAACGCGTCGCCGATCGCATCCGCACGCCGGAAGGCGAAGTGACGATCGCGATCGTCGGCAAGTACACGGGCCTCAAGGACGCCTATAAGTCGTTGATCGAAGCGCTTTACCACGGTGGCATCGCCAATCGGGTGAAGGTCAAGCTCGAATGGATCGAATCGGAAGTCTTCGAGAAGGAAGACCCGGCACCCTACCTCGAGAAGGTTCACGGCATCCTCGTTCCCGGCGGCTTCGGTGAGCGCGGCTCCGAGGGCAAGATCAACGCGGCGCGCTTCGCCCGCGAGCGCAAGGTGCCTTACTTCGGTATCTGCTTCGGCATGCAGATGGCGGTCGTGGAAGCGGCCCGCAATCTCGCCGGCATCGAGAAGGCCTCGTCGACCGAATTCGGCCCGACGAAGGAGCCGGTCGTCGGCCTGATGACCGAGTGGGTGAAGGGTAACGAACTCGAGAAGCGTTCGGCCTCGGGCGACCTCGGCGGCACGATGCGCCTCGGCGCCTATCGCGCAGCGCTCAAGGGCAACACCAAGATTGCCGATATCTACGGCTCGACCGAGATTTCCGAGCGTCACCGCCACCGCTACGAGGTCAATGTCGACTACAAGGATCGGCTTGAAGCCTGCGGCCTCGTCTTCTCCGGCATGTCGCCGGACGGCATCCTGCCGGAAACGGTCGAGTATCCGGATCATCCGTGGTTCATCGGCGTTCAGTACCATCCGGAACTGAAGTCGCGCCCACTCGATCCGCATCCGCTGTTTGCAAGCTTCGTCGAAGCGGCACTGGAACAGTCCCGCCTCGTCTGAGCCGGGATTGCATCGATCAGGAAAGGCCGGTCTCGCGACCGGCCTTTTTCATGTGCGCTTATGTCCGTAACTGATGCCGCGGTCAGTCGGAGGTGTTGTCAGCGCGCCTCGACCGGTTTGCGCCATTGCGGCGCGCGCCAGATGGTGATGAAGCGCAAGACCCATTCGAGCGGGCCGTAGGCGAACCGGGCCATCCACCAGCGGCTGATGAAAAGCTGGGCGGTGTAGATACCAAGCGCGATCAGCACGGTTGTCAGCGGTGTGACCTGGCCGATGAGGCCAAATCCGTAGCCATGGAAGATCAAGGCAGCGATCAAGGACTGCATCAGGTAGTTGGAAAGCGCCATGCGGCCAGCAGGCGCCAGCGCGTCGCGCAATCGTTGGCCAGTTCTCGTGCCGAAAAACAGCATCATGCCGCCGACATAGGCGGCGGTCAGGAACGGGCCGGTGAGCAGTCCGATCGAGAGCCCGATGATGGCGACCGGCGAATCGATCATTTCGACGCTGGCATAGGCATAGACGATCGCGCCGGGTAGACCGATCCAAAGGCCCGCACGCAGCAGGCGTTGGAACAGCGCCTTGTTTTCCTCCGGCCGCGCCAGTGTCTTGTGGCGACCAGCGATGAGCCCGAGCACGAACATCGCAAGTGCCGAGGGCGCCTGCAGCAGACCCAGGATCACCCAGACGGACGAAAGCTCCATAAGGTGCTGGCCGATGATCGCCTGCCAGTCACCGCGGAAGGCAAGCACGGTTGCCTGGGCGGCGGCAAGGATGCCGGGCCGATCAAGCGGTGTCGGCTCCAGGGTGGCGACGATCCCGAGTGCGCCCCATACGACGGCGACGACGATCACCAGCCATTTCGCCAGGCGGAAGAGAGCGTCGTCGCCGCGGTTGCGCAGCATCAGGAGGACAATGCCGAGCACGGCATAGGTTGTGAGAATATCGCCATGAAAGAGCAGAACCGCATGGGCGGCGCCGATGAGCCAAAGGCCGGCCTGCCGGCGCAAGAGACGCGGCACGAAGGCTTCGCCGGATTTTTCCGCCGAGCGCATCTGCAGGGTGAAGCTGTAGCCGAACAGAAATGAGAACAGCAGGTAGAACTTCATCTCGAAGAACAGCGCGATCACAAGATGCACGGCGCGATCGGCAATGCCGTTGAAGGCAGGGTCCGCGAGTTCAAGTCCGTAGAAGGCGGAGGCGAAGGCCATGGTGTTGACGAGAAGGATTCCGAGCAGTGCGAAGCCGCGCAGTGCGTCGACATCATCGATGCGTTCTGGGGTAGTCATTCGAGTTCTCCGTGACGGCAGGCGCTGGAGGATCGCGCCGTATCCTGTTGAAACAGCTATCTTTTGCGGCAATGATCGTCTCGATCGCCGGCAGGCGCAGCAACGCCGTTCCACTCCGACGAGCATTCATGTTTAATAAATCGACTAATCTATCTAGTAATCGAAGTAACGAAACGTCAAGGGGCGCCTGTGGTTATTGCGCGGGCGTCGTTCAGTTGCTGCGATTGGGAACGATCAACTCTTGTGGGCGGCGTTGTGCCGGAGCCAGGCGATTTGCCGGCGGGCGCGCAGAAGGGCGGTCAGTGCCGCGCCGATCGAGATCAACAGCAGCGCGGCCCAGAGGATTTCCCCGTCGCCAAGCCAAAGACCTTCAAGGGCCGAGAGGACCGCAGCCAGCGTGATTGTGGCCATACGGTGCTGTTTGGCCATGGGGCCGGAGAAGTCACTCGGAGCGCCGTTGGCGCGGCCGAGTTCGCGCACATAGGCCGTCAGCACCGCGAAGGCGGCTGCGGCAAAGCCTAAGGCGGGAGCGCCAATCCCGTATCCGGCACCGACGAAGATGAAGATATCGGCGACACGATCCGGAAACTCGTTCCAGAACGGACCGTCGGCTTCGCCCTTGCCGCCCTCGACGGCGACCATGCCGTCGAAGAGGTTGCAGAGCAGACGCAACTGGCAGAAGAGGGCGGCAGCGATGAACAGAGCGACCCTTGACCCGTCCTGGGTTTCGCCCGTCAGCCAGAAGGCAAGCCCGGCAAAGGCGGCGGCCAGCATGCTTGCCTGCGAGATCCGGTTGGGCGTGATGTTCATGGACGCCAAGCGGCGCGCTATCGCCTGCGCCCAGCGGGTATTGCGGCTTGCGAGCGGCCTGCGGTCACCGGTCTCGGTCATGCCCAGGCTCTCCTCGGCTGATGGAATAGTTGTAGATGGCGGCGTAAGTGGTCGACACCGCGAGCGGCAGCGCGATCGTTCTCAGGACCTCCGGCGTGCCGCTCATCGTATGGATTGCGACGAGCACTGCTGATGAGCCGAGGCAGGCGAGGAGTGGCGGCAGGAACAATCGCTTAGCTCCACGGAACCGCTTGGAAAGCGCGTCGACCGTTGTCTTGAGGTAAAGGGTAAGGAGCGCCGAGAGCGTACCCTGGACGACGGCGGCAAGGAGCGGCTTGGGCATCGGGTGATGGCGATTGGCGAAAAGCGCCCAGCCGCCCATGGCGAAAAAAGCGAATGCCACGTGCACCACGCCGCTGCCCGCGAGCCACCTCAGCTTCGCAGTCATGTCAGCGACCACCAGTAGCGTGTCAGATGGAAGAAGATCGGCGCCGAGAAGACGACGGAATCCAGCCGGTCGATCAGTCCGCCATGGCCCTCGATCAGGTGACCCCAGTCCTTGACGCCGCGGTCCCGCTTGATTGCCGACATGACGAGCCCGCCGAAGAAGCCCATCATCGTGATGATGAAGGACATCAACGCCGCCTGGGCGGGCGTGAACGGGGTAATCCACCAGAGCGAGGCACCGATCAGCGTCGCGCTTGCGACGCCCCCGACAAAGCCCTCGACCGTCTTCGAGGGTGAAAGCGACGGTGCGATCTTGGTTCGCCCAAAGAGCTTGCCCCAGACATATTGCAGCACGTCGCTCGACTGGACGACGATGACCAGGAAGGCGATGAGTAGGACATTGCGTCCTTCGTAACCCGGGATTTGCAGCGTCAACAGCGCCGGCACATGCGAGGCGCAGAAGACGCAGATCATCAGCGCCCATTGTACCTCGGAGATCCGCAGCAGGAAGTCGCGCGTGTCGCCGCGCATGACCGCAACGATGGGCATCAGCAGAAAGGCATAGACCGGCACGAAGATCGAATAGATGCCGTACTGCTCAGCCCACAGCAGGAAATAGTTGATCGGTAATACGACGAAGAAGGCGGCGGCGATCGCCCAATGGTCACCGCGGCGCGTGTTGATGAGCGTGATGAATTCGCGGAGCGCTGCGAAGGAGCAGAAGGCGAAAAGCAGGAGCACGCCGACCCGACCGGCAACGAAGGCAATGGCGATCAGCACCACCATCGCCCACCACGCCTTGATGCGGGCGTTGAGGTTCTCGATCGCACCGTTCGATCCGTCAGGCGAAAGTCTCTGCTTGAGGACGTAGCCGATGCTCGACGCCAGCACGAGTATGCCGCCGACGCCGAGAAGCAATTTGAGCATATCCAGGCTTGCCGCGCTCATGCATGGTCTTCCATCGTGGAGGGGGCGAGCGAGAGCAGGGCGGTCTCGGCGCGGGCGATGAATTCGTCCTTGGTCTCGTGCGCCTTGAGGCGCATCGGTTCGCCGAAGGTTACCGTACAGATGAGCGGGATCGGCACGAATTCCCCCTTCGGCATCACGCGGTTGAGATTATTGATCCAGACGGGCACGAGCGCCACGTCAGGCCGCTTGCAGGCGAGGTGATAGAGTCCGCTCTTGAAGGGCAGGAGCCGCGCCTCGGTCTGGTTGCGCGTTCCTTCGGGAAAGACAATCAGCGAGGAGCCGTCGCCAAGGACAGTCGCCATCTGTTCGACCGGATCCTGGGTGCGGGCGGCCGGGTCGCGCTCGATCAGCACCGCATCGAACACGTCACGGCCGATGAAGGCCGAGAGCTTCGATTTCAGCCAGTATTCGGCTCCGGCAACCGGCCGCGCGCGTTCCCGAAGCCACGGCGGCAGCACCGCCCAGATCAAGACAAAGTCGCCATGGCTGGAATGATTGGCGAAGTAGATGCTTTGCCTTGGCGGCAGGCCGGTCTCATGCCAGATGGCGCGCGCCGCCGTCAGCGCGCGCGCAAACATCATGATGGCGATGGAAGCGAGTTTGGCCGTCAGATCGCGGATCATGCGAGTTCATGTCCAGATGATAAACGAGCCGGCGGGCCGATGCGCTTTGCACAGCGTGGCCATCGAGCCCGGATGCGTTTCATGCCTTGCAACAATAAGATCAAGCGGTGCCCCTCAGCCTGCCGCCCGACATAACTCCAGGCTGCAATCGACCAACTTTACGCGATTGCGTCCGCTTCTCAAGCGGTTGAAATCGCACACAGGGCGATAACGGACCAGGCGCTTCGGATATTCGCTCCCGCCGGGAAGTGATTGAATGTGAAAGGATGCGACGCCTCGCCACAGCCATCGACCAAAAAGTTATCATCGCCGACATTGACCGCCTGCAACCCAGCCGGTAGCTTCCGGTTGCAACAAGAGGAGCGTCGTCCAATGCGCCAGTAATGCCCGGTGAAAACCGAATTCGCCTCAACTTCGCTTGCGAAGGGGATGGACGATGGCATTGCTCGATCCGCATTGACGTGCAGACGCCGAGGCATTCCTTGGCTGCGACCTCTACTCTCCATCGTGAGCGGTCAGATTTGGACACAGTTTCCAGGGACCGAACATGCAAGATAAATCCAGTCTCGATATCATCGATCACAACCGCCAGGCCTGGGACAGGCAGGCAAGTCAGCATTGCGCGTGGTCGCAGCCGGTGACGCCGGACGTGATTGCCGACGCACGCACAGGAAAATGGCTGGCGCGGCTGACGCCCGGCGATCTGCCGAAGGGGTGGCTGCCTGACATCCGTGGCAAGAGGGTCCTGTGCCTGGCTTCGGCCGGCGGCCAGCAGGCGCCCATTCTGGCGGCGGCCGGCGCCGAGGTCACTGTCTTCGACATTTCCGAGGGCCAGCTCGCTCAAGACCGGCTTGTGGCTGAACGCGAGGGGCTGTCGCTGACGGTTGTGCAGGGCGACATGCGTGACCTATCGGTGTTTGCTGATGATGCCTTCGATATCGTCTTTCACCCGATCTCCAATCTCTATGTTCCGGATATCCAGCCTGTTTGGCGGGAATGCCACCGGGTGCTCAAGACGGGTGGACGGCTGCTTGCCAGCTTTTTCAACCCGGTGGTTTTCGTTGGTGACCGAGATCCGGGCTATGCCGAAAAGGGTCTCATTCGGCCGGTCTACCCGCTCCCCTTCGTCGAGGCCGAACATCTCGCCGCCGACGTGGTGCAGGCCAAGGTCGATCGAGGCGAGGCGCTCGTGTTCGGGCACAGCCTTGCCGCGCAGATCGACGGGCAATTGCGGGCTGGCTTCGTGCTCGCCGGTTTTCATGAAGATTGGCAGCCATCGCCACGTTTCCTGATCGACGGGTTCGTACCGACCTTCATCGCCACCTGCGCCATCAAAAGCGATCTCGGCCTCTGACGGAGGCGAGCCGAGGACGATGCGCGTCTTGTGGCGCGCATCGGACGAACAAAGCGACCACGGCGTTTGCGATGACCTGCGATTGCGTTTCAGGGCAAAACGGCATGTCACTCACCGTCCCTTGTTACCTCGTGTTACTGTTACGTACTCGCCAAATCGCTGGTTTCATTCTTTTCTGTCGGTCAGCGAAACCGGAAAGGGTCAATACCTATGCGCTTCATCGCTTCGTTGTTCGTACCGCTGGCGGTCGTGCTCGGGCTTGCGGGCTGTGCCTCCACGTCCTCCTCGACCAATACCACCTACGCACAGCCGCAAGTCTCCGCCCCCGGCCTCGGGGCTGGGAATACGGCCAACTCCACGGCTGCTCCGGGCTACTACTGAGGCAGTCCGGCACCTGCTGGCAAACATAACTCTGCGGCGGGCGCGGCCCCGGCGCGGAGGCTTTTGTTTGCGGCTTGTAATCGGGCGCCGGCGACCGATCGGCTCCATGGCCGTGACCCGGCTTGCATTCGCCCGCCAAAAGTTGCAAACAGCGGCGAACCATCAGGGAACACGCCATGAGCCTCTCCAAGCGCACCACCCGCCCGCTCGATCACCTCGTGCTGCCGGTGGATACGCTTACCCAGGCGCGGCGACGCCTTGGTGATCTCGGCTTCACGGTCGCCGAAGACGCGCGCCATCCCTTCGGCACCGAAAACGCCTGCGTCTTCTTTCCCGATGGCACCTATCTTGAACCTCTGGCTATAGCCTCCCGCGAGGAATGCGAAGCGGCCGCACTTGATGGCAACGCCTTTGTCGCTCGTGATCAGGCCTTTCGTTTCCGCCAGGGCCCCGAAGGTCTCTCGGCGCTGGTCTTCGGTACAGAGGACGCGGCGAGCGACCACATCCGCTTTCGTGCGCGTGGCATTTCGGGCGGCGACATGCTGGAGTTCTCCCGACCGATGCGGTTGCCGGATGGCCGTGAGGGGCTGGGCTCTTTCCGCCTGGCCTTCGCCGCCGATTTGCGCTCGCCGGACCTCTTCTTGTTCAACTGTCAGCGAGTTCGGGCTTTGCCTACCGACCGGGCGGCGCTGGAGCAGCATCAAAACGGCGTCGTCGGGATTTCCGAGGTGGTTCTGTCGGAAGCCAATCCGACCGATTTCCAGTACCTGCTTCAGGAGGCGATCGATGAGCGCGAGGTTGCCGCACACTCCTTCGGCATGGATGTCGCGACCACCAACGCCAAGATCTCCGTTTTGAACGCCGCCGGCATGGAGGCTTTCTTCGGTCGCTCGGTGCGGGGTGCCGAGCGCGGCCTTCGCGGGCGGGCGATCGTTTTCCGCGTCGCCGACCTCGAGGTGACGCGCGCACTCTTTGCTGAGAACGATATCGAATTTGCAGAAATGGGCGGACGCCTCATTGTTCCCGAAATGCCGGGGCAAGGGGTGATCTTCGCTTTTGGAGCTTGATGATGAAAACCAATGCCAGAGTAGTAGTCGGCAACGGCGCCCATGAGGTCGCCTTCGCGCAAACCGAGAAGCTGTCGCTGATCGCCGGCCCCTGCCAGATGGAGAGCCGCGAGCACGCCTTCATGATGGCAGGTGCGCTCTCCGAACTCTGCAAGAAGCTCGGTCTCGGCCTCGTCTACAAGTCCTCCTTCGACAAGGCAAACCGCACGTCGCTCTCCGGCAAGCGCGGCATCGGCCTCGACAAGGCGATGGAGATCTTTGCCGACCTCAAGAAGGAGTTCGGCTTTCCGGTCCTGACTGATGTCCACACCGAAGAGCAATGCGCTCTGGTCGCCCCGACAATCGACATCCTGCAGATCCCCGCCTTCCTGTCGCGCCAGACGGACCTCCTGGTCGCAGCCGCCAAGACCGGCCGCGCGATCAACGTGAAGAAGGGCCAGTTCCTGGCTCCTTGGGACATGAAGAACGTGCTGGCGAAGTTCACCGAGAGCGGCAACCCGAACGTCATGCTGTGCGAGCGCGGCGCGTCGTTCGGCTACAACACGCTCGTGTCCGACATGCGCTCGCTGCCGATCATGGCTTCGCTCGGCGCGCCCGTCGTTTTCGATGCGACCCATTCCGTGCAGCAGCCGGGCGGACAGGGCGGCTCGTCGGGCGGCCAGCGTGAATTCGTCGAGACCTTGGCACGCGCTGCCGTCGCGGTCGGTGTTGCCGGTGTGTTCGTCGAGACCCACGAAGATCCGGACAACGCGCCGTCGGACGGTCCGAACATGGTGCATCTGAAAGACATGCCGCGGCTGCTCGAAAAGCTGCTTGCCTTCGATGCGATCGCCAAGGGTTGAGCCATCAGCGACGCTCCGTGAAATTTTCATGAACCGCAATGGCGCGAACGGATTTGCATCTTGCGCGCCATTGAAATTTCGAGGCCTTGGCGTATGACAGGCCCCGACCATTCCACCGTCCTCAAGCAGGGAAGAGATCATGACTGCAATCATCGACATCATCGGCCGAGAAATTCTGGACAGCCGCGGCAACCCGACCGTCGAGGTCGACGTGTACCTGGAAGACGGAAGCTTCGGCCGTGCGGCGGTCCCGTCGGGCGCTTCGACGGGTGCGCATGAGGCTGTCGAGCTGCGCGATGGTGGTACGCGCTACCTCGGCAAGGGTGTCGAGCGCGCTGTCGAAGCCGTCAACGGCGAGATCTTCGAAGCGATCGGCGGTCTCGATGCCGAGAACCAGATCCAGATCGACAAGACCATGATCGAACTCGACGGCACGTCGAACAAGTCGCGCCTCGGCGCCAACGCCATCCTCGGCGTGTCGCTGGCCGTCGCCAAGGCTGCGGCCGAAGCTGCCGGCCTGCCGCTCTACCGTTATGTCGGCGGCCCGAACGCCCACGTGCTTCCGGTTCCGATGATGAACATCATCAACGGCGGCGCCCATGCCGACAACCCGATCGATTTCCAGGAGTTCATGATCGTTCCGGTTGGCGCCGACACGATGCGCGATGCGGTTCGCATGGGCTCGGAAGTCTTCCACACACTGAAGAAGCAGCTTGCAGCCGACGGTCACAACACCAATGTCGGCGACGAAGGCGGTTTCGCCCCGGGTCTCGCTTCTGCTCCGGCAGCGCTCGACTTCATCATGAAGTCGATCGAGAAGGCCGGCTACAAGCCGGGCGAAGACATGTTCATCGCGCTCGATTGCGCCGCAACCGAATTCTTCAAGGACGGCAAGTACGTGCTCGAAGGTGAAGGCCGCACGCTGGAGCCGGGCGCAATGGCTGAATACCTGGCGGAACTCGCTGCCAAGTACCCGATCTTCTCGATCGAAGACGGCATGGCCGAAGACGACTGGGACGGCTGGAAGGCCGTAACCGACCTTATCGGCAACAAGTGCCAGCTCGTCGGTGACGATCTGTTCGTCACCAACTCGGCACGCCTGCGCGACGGTATCAAGATGGGCGTTGCCAACTCGATCCTCGTCAAGGTCAACCAGATCGGCTCGCTCTCGGAGACGCTTGACGCCGTCGAGACCGCGCACAAGGCGCGCTACACCGCCGTCATGTCGCACCGCTCGGGCGAAACCGAAGACGCCACGATCGCCGATCTCGCGGTTGCCACCAACTGCGGCCAGATCAAGACCGGTTCGCTTGCCCGTTCGGACCGGCTCGCCAAGTACAACCAGCTGATCCGCATCGAAGAGCAGCTTGGCCTGCAGGCCAAGTACGCCGGCCGCTCGATCCTGCGCGGCTGATGCAGCTGCGCCGCGCGTCTTGTCAGACGCGCAAAGGTCGCTGTAACCGAACAGACGAAACCCGCTCACGTTTCCACGTGGGCGGGTTTCTGTTTTCCTGCCATTCATGGTCAACGGTCGGTTAATCAATCGCCGCTAGTCTCATTCCCGTAATGCGTATCAGGGCGTGAATGAATGTGGACACGGCATCATAAGAAACGGAAACTGGGCCGGCTGGTGATGCCGCTGATCGCGGTCGCCTTTCTCTCCTACTTCGGCTATCATTCGATCCACGGCGGCTATGGCTTGAAGGCGACGGAGCAGTTCGATCGCCAGATCGTCGAGCGGCAGACGCGGCTGGATAAGCTCACGAAGCAGCGGATGATCCTTGAAAAGGAGGTCCAGCTGATGAGTGATGGGTCGCTGGAACGGGACATGCTGGATGAAAAAGCTCGCCTCGCGCTCAACATGTCGCGAAGTGACGAGATTGTTATTTTTCACCGTCCCGAGAATTAACCTGAATTCAGTTAATTGAAATTTGTAAAGTAAATTCAATTGTTTGCGTGGAATGCGAGCCATGCAAATATGGCATTGCTGTGGCCGCTTTCTTTCCCTATGGTAACCGCAAAAGGCTAACCATTGGGAGGAACGAATGGCTCCGCGAAAATCCGCGTCCGTTTCCAGCCGCAAGAGTGCCGCAAAGCCGGCCAAGAAAGATTTCAACGGCGGAACCTTCGCCGAATTCTCCAAAGAAGAAGATCTGAACGCCTACCGCGAGATGCTGCTGATCCGGCGTTTCGAGGAAAAGGCCGGCCAGCTCTATGGCATGGGCTTCATCGGCGGCTTCTGTCACCTCTACATCGGCCAGGAAGCTGTTGTCGTCGGCATGCAGGCGGCGCTCAAGGAAGGTGACCAGGTCATCACCGGTTACCGTGACCACGGCCACATGCTGGCCTGCGGTATGAGCGCCCGTGGCGTCATGGCCGAACTCACCGGTCGCCGCGGCGGTCTTTCCAAGGGGAAGGGCGGCTCGATGCACATGTTCTCCAAGGAAAAGCACTTCTACGGCGGTCACGGTATCGTCGGCGCCCAGGTGTCGCTCGGCACCGGTCTTGCCTTCGCCAACCGCTACCGTGGCAATGACAATGTCTCCGTCGCCTATTTCGGTGATGGTGCGGCCAACCAGGGCCAGGTCTACGAAAGCTTCAACATGGCGCAGCTCTGGAAGCTGCCGGTGATCTACGTGATCGAGAACAACCGTTACGCCATGGGCACCGCCGTTTCCCGCGCCTCGGCGCAGACCGACTTCTCGCAGCGCGGCGTTTCCTTCAACATTCCCGGCTTCCAGGTCGACGGCATGGACGTTCGCGCCGTCAAGGCAGCGGCCGACGAGGCTGTCGCCCATTGCCGTGCGGGCAAGGGCCCGGTCATTCTGGAAATGCTGACCTACCGCTACCGCGGTCACTCGATGTCCGACCCGGCGAAATATCGCTCGAAGGACGAAGTGCAGAAGATGCGCTCGGAGCATGACCCGATCGAGCAGGTGAAGGCCCGCCTCATGGAAAAGGGCTGGGCGAGCGAAGACGAGCTCAAGCAGATCGACAAGGATGTCCGCGATATCGTTGCTGACAGCGCCGATTTCGCCCAGGCCGATCCGGAGCCGGATGCATCCGAGCTCTACACCGACATCCTGCTTTGATCCGGGGAGGGACAAACATGCCAGTAGAAATTCTTATGCCCGCCCTTTCCCCGACCATGGAGGAAGGCACGCTCTCGAAATGGCTGAAGAACGAGGGGGACAAGGTGTCCTCCGGCGACGTCATCGCCGAAATCGAGACCGACAAGGCGACGATGGAAGTCGAAGCCGTCGATGAAGGCACGATCGGCAAGCTCTTGATCGCTGCCGGCACCGAAGGCGTCAAGGTCAACACCCCGATCGCCGTGCTGCTGCAGGATGGCGAAGGTGCTGGCGATATCGCCGCTCCGAAGGCCGAAGCGCCGAAGGCAGCCGCTGCCGAGGCTCCGGTTGCATCCGCACCGGCGCCGGTTGCAGCCCAGCCGAAGGTTGAAGTTGCCGCCGATCCGGCGATCCCGGCCGGCACCGAAATGGTGACGATGACCGTTCGCGAAGCGCTTCGCGACGCCATGGCCGAAGAAATGCGCGCCAGCGACGACGTCTTCGTCATGGGCGAAGAAGTCGCCGAATACCAGGGCGCCTACAAGATCACGCAAGGCTTGCTGCAGGAATTCGGCTCGCGTCGTGTCATCGACACCCCGATCACCGAGCATGGCTTTGCCGGCGTCGGCGTCGGTGCTGCCATGACGGGCCTGCGCCCGATCGTCGAGTTCATGACCTTCAACTTCGCCATGCAGGCGATCGACCAGATCATCAACTCCGCCGCCAAGACGCTCTACATGTCCGGTGGCCAGATGGGCGCCCCGATCGTCTTCCGCGGCCCGAGCGGTGCTGCTGCCCGCGTGGCCGCCCAGCACTCGCAGTGCTATGCAGCCTGGTACAGCCATATCCCCGGCCTCAAGGTTGTCATGCCCTACACGGCTGCCGACGCCAAGGGTCTGCTCAAGGCCGCGATCCGCGACCCGAACCCGGTCATCTTCCTCGAAAACGAAATCCTCTACGGCCACTCCTTCGAAGTGCCGAAGCTCGATGATTTCGTGCTGCCGATCGGCAAGGCCCGGATCCACAAGGTCGGCAAGGACGCAACGATCGTCTCCTTCGGTATCGGCATGACCTATGCCGTCAAGGCGGTTGCCGAGCTCGAAGCGCAAGGCATCGACGTCGAACTGATCGACCTTCGCACCATCCGTCCGATGGACCTGCCGACGGTCATCGAATCGGTCAAGAAGACCGGCCGTCTCGTCACCGTCGAAGAAGGCTATCCGCAGTCGTCGGTCGGCACCGAGATCGCGACCCGTGTCATGCAGCAGGCCTTCGACTACCTTGACGCCCCGATCCTGACGATCGCCGGCAAGGATGTGCCGATGCCTTATGCAGCGAACCTCGAGAAGCTCGCGCTTCCGAACGTCGCCGAAGTCGTCGATGCGGTGAAAGCCGTTTGCTACAAGTAAGGGGAGGGTTCTTCGATGCCTATCAACATCACAATGCCGGCCCTCTCCCCGACGATGGAAGAAGGCAATCTGGCCAAGTGGCTGGTCAAGGAAGGCGATAAGGTCAAGTCCGGCGACGTGATTGCCGAGATCGAGACTGACAAGGCGACGATGGAAGTCGAAGCGGTCGACGAAGGCACCGTTGCCAAGATCGTCGTTCCCGCCGGCACCGATGGCGTCAAGGTCAACGCGCTGATCGCCGTTCTCGCCGCCGATGGCGAGGACGTCGCCGCGGCCGCCAAGGGCGGCAATGGTGCTGCCGCACCGGCTCCCGCTGCCAAGGCGGAAGCACCGGCAGCGCCAAGCGCACCCGCAGCGGCCGCCCCGGCTCCGGTGGCAGCCCAGCCGGCGAAGTCCGAAGGCACCCGCGTTTTCTCGTCGCCGCTTGCCCGTCGCCTCGCAGAGGACGCCGGCATCGACCTGTCGGCAATCGCCGGCACCGGTCCGCATGGCCGCGTCGTCAAGAAGGACGTCGAATCCGCCGTTGCCGGCGGTACGGCCAAGCCCGCCGCAGCTCCTGCTGCCAGCGCTGCGGCTCCTGCCGCCGCACCGCTTGCCAAGGGCATGTCGGAAGATGCCGTTCTCAAGCTGTTCGAGCCGGGCTCCTACGAGCTCGTGCCGCATGACGGCATGCGCAAGACGATTGCCAAGCGCCTCGTCGAATCCAAGCAGACGATCCCGCACTTCTACGTGTCGGTCGATTGCGAACTCGACGCTCTCCTCGCGCTCCGCGCCCAGCTCAATGCCGCTGCCCCTGAGAAGGACGGCAAGCCGGTCTACAAGCTCTCCGTCAACGACATGGTCATCAAGGCCCTGGCGCTGGCGCTGCGCGACGTTCCGAACGCGAACGTTTCCTGGACCGAGAGCAACATGGTCAAGCACAAGCACGCCGACGTCGGCGTTGCCGTGTCGATCCCGGGTGGCCTGATCACACCGATCATCCGCCAGGCGGAGCTGAAGAGCCTGTCGGCCATCTCCAACGAGATGAAGGACCTCGGCCAGCGCGCCAAGGACCGCAAGCTGAAGCCCGAGGAATACCAGGGCGGCACTACGGCGGTCTCCAACATGGGCATGATGGGCGTCAAGAACTTCGCCGCCGTCGTCAACCCGCCGCACGCAACGATCCTCGCGGTCGGTGCAGGCGAGGAGCGCGTCGTCGTCAAGAACAAGCAAATGGTCATCGCCAATGTCATGACTGTCACGCTCTCTACCGACCACCGTTGCGTCGATGGTGCGCTCGGCGCCGAGCTGCTCGGAGCCTTCAAGCGCTACATCGAAAACCCGATGGGCATGCTGGTCTGAGTTGGATAAGGACCGGCCTCCGGGCCGGTCCGTTCCTTGTCGAGCAGTCGAAGGCGGGCCCGGACGATGAAAACAGTTCTCTGCTACGGCGACAGTCTGACCTGGGGCTACGATGCCACCGACGGCGGCCGCCACGCGCTTGCCGATCGCTGGCCGAGTGTGCTGCAAAAGGCGCTGGGCGCAGACGTCCAGGTTATCGCCGAGGGGCTGAACGGCCGCACGACCGCCTACGACGATCACCTTGCCGATTGCGACCGCAACGGCGCGAAGGTGCTGCCGACGGTGCTGCACAGTCACGCGCCGCTCGATCTCATCATTCTTCTTCTCGGCGCCAACGACATGAAGCCAGTCATTCACGGAACCGCATTCGGCGCCGTGAAAGGGATCGAGCGTCTCGTCAATCTGGTGCGTCGGCATGACTGGCCCGTCGAAAGCGAGGATGGGCCGGAGATTTTGATCGTGTCGCCACCGGCGCTCTGCGAAACGGCCAATGCCGGGTTTGCTGCCATGTTTGCCGGCGGCATCGAGCAGTCGGCGATGCTGGCGCCGCTCTACCGTGATCTTGCCGATGAGCTCGATTGCGGCTTCTTCGATGCCGGATCGGTTGCGGTGACCACACCGCTCGATGGCGTGCATCTCGATGCCGAAAATACGCGTGCGATCGGCCGGGGTCTGGAACCGGTCGTGCGGATGATGCTTGGGGTCTGAGAGTGGCCGGCGGCGTCACCATTCGTCCGGCGGAAAGACGCGAGGCGGCTGAACTTGCCATCCTCGTCGACATCGCCGCGCATGGTTTTGCCTCCTGGCTCTGGTACGGCGCCGTCCAGCGTGGGGTGACGGATACGGCCTTTGAGCGCGGCCGCAACAAGCTGCGTGAGGAAGCCGGGCCGGGGAACTGGCGGGATGCCTTGGTTGCCGAGATTGACGATGAGGTGGCCGGCCTGTCGGTCGGTTACTCGGTCGGTCCGGGCGTTCTGGAGATCGTAGCGAAGCATCCAGTTCTCGAACCGCTGCTGGCGCTGCAAAGGCAGATTGTCGGTCACTGGTTCGTCGAAAGCCTCGGCGTCTATCGCCATCAGCGTCGCCGCGGCATCGGTGGAGCGCTCCTGGCAAGGGAATTCAAGCGCGCCGGTTCGGCGCCGGTGAGCCTGATCACCGAAAGCCACAACGACAGGGCGCAGGCGCTATACAGGGCAAACGGTTTCGGCGAGGCAGCGCGCGCCGAGGCGGTTCCGCTCTTTGAGGAAAGCAAGAAACACGACTGGGTGCTTTTCACCCGCAAGGTCGCTTGAGACAAAGGCAGGAAACACATGGCTGAGAATTACGACGTCATCGTCATCGGTTCGGGTCCGGGAGGCTATATCGCCGCCATTCGTGCGGCACAGCTGGGTCTCAAGACCGCGGTTGTCGAGCGCGAACATCTGGCCGGCATCTGCTCCAACTGGGGCTGCATCCCGACCAAGGCGCTGCTGCGTTCGGCCGAGGTTCTGCACTACGCCCAGCATCCGGGTGCCTATGGCGTGAAGATCGAAGGCACGGTGACGCCGGACCTGAAGGCGATCGTTGCCCGTTCTCGCGGCATTGCCGAGCGCATGAACGGCGGCGTCGGCTTCCTGATGAAGAAGAACAAGGTCGATGTGATCTGGGGCGAAGCCAAGCTCACGAAGCCCGGCGAGATCGTTGTCGGCAAGTCGACCAAGCCTGTCGTCCAGCCGCAGGCGCCGTTGCCGAAGAACACCAAGGGCGAAGGCACCTACACCGCCAAGCACATCATCATCGCGACCGGTGCCCGTCCGCGCGCACTGCCCGGCATCGAGCCCGATGGCAAGCTGATCTGGACCTATTTCGAGGCGATGAAGCCGGAGGAAATGCCAAAGTCGCTGCTGGTCATGGGCTCGGGCGCGATCGGTATCGAGTTTGCCTCGTTCTACCGCACCATGGGTGTCGACGTGACCGTCGTTGAAGTCATGCCGACCGTCATGCCGGTCGAAGACGCCGAAATCTCGGGCGTCGCCAAGAAGCAGTTCGAGAAGCAGGGCATGAAGATCCATCTTCAGGCCAAGGTGACGAAGGTCGAAAAGGCCGCCAACTCGATCACCGCCCATGTCGAGATGAAGGACGGCAAGGTCGAGAAGATCACTGCCGATCGCATGATCTCGGCCGTCGGCGTCCAGGGCAACATCGAGAACCTCGGCCTCGAAACGCTCGGGGTTAAGACCGACCGTGGCTGCATCGTCATCGACGGCTACGGCAAGACCAATGTTCCCGGCGTCTACGCGATCGGCGACGTTGCCGGCCCCCCGATGCTCGCTCACAAGGCCGAGCACGAGGCCGTCATCTGCGTCGAGAAGATTGCCGGCCTGCCGAACGTCCACCCGATGGACAAGCTGAAGATTCCGGGCTGCACCTATTGCCACCCGCAGGTCGCTTCCGTCGGTCTTACCGAAGCCAAGGCCAAGGAACTCGGCCGCGACATCCGCGTCGGTCGCTTCCCCTTCGTTGCCAATGGCAAGGCGATCGCGCTTGGCGAGGACCAGGGCCTGGTCAAGACGATCTTCGACAAGAAGACCGGTGAACTGCTCGGCGCCCACATGGTCGGCGCAGAAGTCACCGAGCTCATCCAGGGCTTTGTCGTCGCGATGAACCTCGAGACGACGGAAGAAGACCTGATGCACACGATCTTCCCGCATCCGACGATCTCGGAGACGATGAAGGAAAGCGTGCTCGACGCTTACGGCCGCGCGCTCAACGCCTGATAGTTTCGGCGCCCGAGCTTTTGGTGTAATTTTGGCATTGCTAATGGACTCATTTTCAGTGCAAGGAGGCCAAAATGAGCGTGAACGGCGTCGGTATTCTGGCTGCGATCATCGTCGGCGGGTTGGCCGGGTGGCTCGCGGAGAAGTTCATGGGCAGCAGCATGGGGCTGATCATGAACATATTGCTCGGCATCATCGGTGCGGTGGTGCTGAATTTTGTGCTGGCGGCCTTCGGCATGGCCTATGCCGGCTGGGTAGCCTACCTGGTCATCGGCTTTATCGGCGCTTGCCTGTTGATTGCCGCTGGTCGAGTCGTAAAACGATAGTCTGCCGGGCCATCTGTGCTTCCGTCGGGCACCAACTTAAGACGGCCTGACTTTTCCTGTCGGGCCGTCTATATAGAGCGAAAATGGGTCATCCGGCCTGATGCCGGTCCCGCCGCGACGAGGAAGACAGTATGGTAACGGTATTCGATGCCGTCTCTGACCGGGCGCAACGCGTCCGCCACCCGGAAAAGGCGCACAAGCCCGATACGGAAGTGATGCGCAAGCCGGAGTGGATCCGCGTCAAGGCGCCGATGTCCAAGGGCTACCAGGAGACGCGCGAGCTGGTGCGGTCGCACAAGCTGGTGACAGTGTGCGAGGAAGCCGGGTGCCCGAACATCGGCGAATGCTGGGACAAGAAGCACGCCACCTTCATGATCATGGGCGAGATCTGTACCCGCGCCTGCGCCTTCTGCAATGTCGCGACCGGCAAGCCGAATGCGCTCGACATGGAAGAGCCGGCCAACATCGCCAAGGCCGTCAAGCAGATGGGCCTCAGCCACGTTGTCATCACCTCCGTCGACCGTGACGATCTGGAAGACGGTGGTGCCGAACACTTCGAGAAGGTCATCTGGGCGATCCGCGAAGCGTCGCCGGCGACGACCATCGAGATCCTGACACCGGACTTCCTGAAGAAGCCGGGCGCTCTGGAGCGTGTCGTCGCCGCCAAGCCCGACGTCTTCAACCACAACATGGAAACGGTGCCGGGCAATTATCTGACGGTCCGCCCGGGCGCACGCTACTTCCATTCCGTGCGCCTGCTGCAGCGGGTCAAGGAACTCGATCCGACAATGTTCACCAAGTCCGGTATCATGGTCGGCCTCGGCGAAGAGCGCAACGAAGTGCTGCAACTGATGGACGACCTCAGGACCGCCGACGTCGACTTCCTGACGATCGGCCAGTATCTGCAGCCGACGCGCAAGCACCACAAGGTCGAGAAATTCGTGACGCCCGAGGAGTTCAAGTCCTACGAGACCGTCGCCTATACCAAGGGCTTCCTGATGGTTTCGTCGAGCCCGCTGACGCGCTCCTCGCACCATGCCGGTGACGACTTCGCCCGCCTCAGGGCGGCTCGGGAGAAGAAGCTGCAGGCCGCCGAGTAAGGCAGGCGGCGTTTTCGAGAACGATCTGCTCCGGCGCTTGCGCCGGAGTTTTGTTTTTGGGGAGGATATCGGAGCGGCAACTGGCCGTTCGCGCAAAGCTTGCATCCTCCGTCCCGATCGCCTAACGGCTGTTTCGGGAGGACGCGAGCCGATGCCGCGACACATCAGCAGCTGGGACGATGCGGCGTTGCAGCTCAGAGGCGCGCAGCGCATCCTTGTGATCGGCTGCTCCGGCAGCGGCAAGAGTACGCTTTCCCGTCACCTGTCTGGACGGCTCGACCTGCCGCATCTGTCAATGGACCGGGAATTCTTCTGGCTGCCGGGATGGCAACTGCGGCCGCGGCAGGAAATGCTTGCCCTGATCTCCAGGGCTGCGGCCGGCGAACGCTGGATCATGGATGGTACCAGTCCGAAGACGCTGCCGCTCCGCCTTCCGCGCACGCAAATGGTGATCTGGATGCGGCCGCCGCGCTGGGTTTCGCTTCGCGGTGTGCTCTGGCGCTGGTTCGCCTACTGGAAAAAGACCCGCCCGGATATGGCCGACGATTGTCCGGAGAAGGTCGATCTCGAATTCCTTCGCTACATCTGGAACTTCGAGAAAAGGGATGCGGTTGAGATCGAGACGCAGCTGGCCGGTCGCGCCGACCTGCCGGTTCTCGTGTTGAAATCGCACGCGGAAACGGCGTTACTACTTGCGAAGATAGAGTGGGGCGACTAGCTCTCGATCATGCCGCATTTCGAAACCAACCACGTCGTCAAGCATACCGCCGACCAGATGTTCGATCTCGTCGCCGATGTCGAGCGCTATCCCGAGTTCCTGCCGCTCTGCGAGGCACTGACGGTGCGCACGCGCAAGGAGCGCGACGGCAAGGTGCTGCTACTGGCCGACATGACCGTCGGCTACAAGGCGATCCGCGAGACCTTCACGACACAGGTGCTACTGAACAAGGCCGAGCGCGCGATCGACGTCAAATACATCGATGGGCCGTTCAAGTATCTCGACAACCGCTGGCGCTTCGAGCCCTCGGGCGAAGGGCAGTCGGCCGTGCATTTCTACATCGACTACGAGTTCAAGAGCCGCATCCTCGGTGCGCTGATGGGCTCGATGTTCGACCGCGCCTTCCGCATGTTCTCGGACGCCTTCGAAAAGCGCGCCGACAAGATCTATTCCGCCTGAGCGATTTCCCTGAGCATTTCGAGCGCGGTGCGGACGGTCTCAAGCCGAACGCTGCTGCGGCCGATATCGCCATAGCGCATCTCCCGGTGCAGCATCTGGCCGTTGCGCCCTGATGCCGCAAGGTGCACGAGACCAACGGGCTTCTCGGCCGAGCCGCCACTAGGGCCGGCAATGCCGGTGACGGCAACGGCGAAATCCGCTGCCGAATGCGAGACCGCACCACGCGCCATTTCGATTGCAGTGTCCCGCGAAACAGCGCCGTGGGCTGCAAGCGTCGTAGTCTCCACGCCGAGCATGGCGACCTTCGCTTCGTTGGAGTAGGTGACGAAGCCCCGATCGACGACCGCGGACGAACCGGAAATCTCGGTTAGCGCCCCGGCGATCAGGCCGCCGGTGCAGGATTCGGCGGTGGCGACCTTGAGGCCCCGTGCCGTGAACCTGGCGATGATTTCACCGGCCTTGACTTCGATATCGGCAGGCCACATCACGCAAGGTTCCCATAAACGACGGTGGCTGTGGCAATGGCGGCAATGCCTTCATCTCGGCCAACGAAGCCGAGGCGTTCGTTGGTCGTCGCCTTCACCGAGCAGCGGTCGAGCGAAATCCCCAGCATGTCAGCGAGGTTTTCGCGCATCGTCAAACGGTGCGGCCCTACCTTCGGTGCTTCCGCGATCAGGGAAACGTCCGCATTGGTGATGATGCCGCCACGCTCGCGCACGATCCGTGCAGCATGTTCGAGGAAGATCCGCGAAGGCGCGCCCTTCCATTGCGGGTCGGATGGCGGGAAATGGTCACCGATATCGCCGGCGCCACAGGTGGCAAGCAGCGCGTCGGTGAGCGCGTGCAGCGCCACATCGGCATCGGAATGACCCGAGAGCTTTTTCGAGTGTGGAATGAACACACCGCAGAGTGTCACGCCGTCGCCCTCGATCAACTGGTGCACGTCGTAACCGTTGCCCGTGCGCACATCGGGCAGGGCGGTGCGCTTGAGTTTCTCGTCGGCCATGGCGATATCCCTTTTCAGCGTAAGCTTGACATTGTCGACCGTGCCCTCGACGAGGACGACTTTGAGGCCGGCCCATTCGGCGATCGAGGCATCGTCTGTAAAGTCAGTGCGGCCGCTCTTGGATGCATCCCGGTGAGCAGCAAGAATGGCCGGAAGATCAAATGTCTGCGGTGTCTGCGCGCCGTAGAGACCGTCGCGCGGCACCGTCTCCAGCACGACGCCATCCTTGCCCGCGCGCTTCAGCGTGTCGGCGACGGCGACCGCCGGCAACACGGCTTTGACCTCGCCGTCGAGCGCGGCGGCGCAGCGCGAAAGCAGTGCGTGATCGGCAAAGGGACGGACCGCATCGTGGATCATCACATAGCCGGCGCCGGTTTCAGCCAGGGCCTCGAGGCCGGCGAGCACGGAGATCTGCCGGGTCGCGCCACCATGCACGATGATTACATCGCCGGCCACAGCGCGTTTGCGTGCAGCATCGAACAAAGCCTCGTCGTCCGGGTGGATGACGACGACGATCGGGCCAGCGCCCGGCCATGTCGCGAAAGTGTCAAGCGTATGGGCGATAACGGGGCGGCCGCCGATGGTTCGATACTGCTTCGGGCCTTCGGCGGATTGCCCGGCGCGTTCGCCGCGTCCGGCCGCAACGATCACCACGCCGCACTTAAGCTGTTCTTGAGGCTGCATCTTCTGTATGAGGTCCCGCATTCGCCGATCTTCGCGGTGATGTACCGCGAAGGGTCGCGCTTTGCCAGCAGTTCTCGTTTCTTCCGGCCACCGTGGCGCGTCTTGAAAGACGCGCGGCGCTGTAAGCCGGGAAATTTGCGCAAGGCGCCGAAATCGCTTGGCAAGCCCGAGAACAATGTCTAAAAATAGTGCAGGAACAACATGTGCCTGAAAGATATGCATTTGCCAATTCCGGCTCTTTCGTCTCCGCTCCGGATCGGGACTATCGAACTCCGCAATCGCGTTGCGCTCGCCCCCATGTCCGGCGTTACCGACCTGCCGTTCCGGCGGCTTGCATGGCGTTATGGCGCAGGCTTCGTCGTGACCGAGATGGTTGCAAGCCGTGAGCTGGTCGGAAATGCCCAGGAATCCTGGGTGCGTCTCAAGAACTCGGGCATCAAGCCGCACATCGTCCAGTTGGCCGGCCGTGAGGCCCATTGGATGGCGGAGGCCGCCAAGATCGCTGCAGACAATGGCGCCGATATCATCGACATCAACATGGGTTGCCCGGCCAAGAAGGTGACGGGTGGCTACTCCGGCTCGGCGCTCATGCGCGATCCCGATCACGCCCTGTCGCTGGTGGAGGCGACGGTGAATGCCGTTGATGTGCCGGTGACATTGAAGATGCGGCTCGGCTGGGACGAAAACTCGATCAACGCGCCGCTGATTGCCAAGCGCGCTGAGGACGCCGGGGTAAAGGCGATCACCGTGCATGGCCGCACGCGCATGCAGTTTTACAACGGCAAGGCGGATTGGGATGCCATTCGCCGGGTCCGCGAGGTCATTACAGTCCCGCTGGTCGCCAATGGCGATGTGGAGACGATTGCTGACGCGGAAGAGATTCTTCGGCGGTCGGGCGCTGACGCCGTCATGGCCGGGCGGTCATCGCAGGGCCGACCTTGGCACATCGGCCTTCTCGCCGGCGCTGTCGAGCACCCGTCGCAGCCGGAAATCGCCGATATCTTTGCGGAGCACTACGAAATGATGCTCGAATTCTATGGCGTCGACGTCGCCGTGCGGCACGCGCGCAAACATGTCGCCTGGTACCTTGATCGCTTTGCTCCCGACATCGCAGGTACGGAAAAGGCGGCGATCCTGACATCGACCGATGCGCGGTTCGTCTGCGACAAGGCACGCGCCGTGATACTCGACGCGGCGCCGGCCAAGCTCGTTGGCGAGGCGGTCGCAGAAGGGATTGCCGCATGACCGAGAAACCGAGCATTCCCGATGCAGCCGCCAACAGTCTGTCGATGTCAGTTCTGAACGCCATTCAGAACCCCGTGATTTTGGTCGATGCCAATGGTTTGGTGGCGTTTGCCAACTGGGAAGCCGAATCGTTTTTCGGCGCCAGCGCCAACCATCTGGCGCGGCACAACATCAGCGCCTTCATCCCCTTCGGCAGTCCGCTGCTGACCCTGATCGAGCAGGTGCGCGAGCGCAAAGCGCCGGTGAATGAGTACCGCGTCGACCTGAGTTCGCCGCGTCTCGGCGCCGACAAGCTTGTTGATCTCTATGTCGCCCCGGTTCTTTCCGAGCCCGGTGCGGTCGTCGTCGTCTTTCAGGAGCGCTCGATGGCCGACAAGATCGACAGGCAACTGACCCATCGCGGCGCTGCCCGTTCGGTGACGGGGCTTGCCTCGATGCTGGCGCACGAAATCAAGAACCCGCTGTCGGGCATCCGCGGCGCAGCCCAACTGCTGGAAACCTCCGTCAATGACGAAGACAGGGCACTGACACGGCTGATCTGTGATGAGACCGACCGCATTGTCTCGCTGGTCGATCGCATGGAGGTGTTTTCCGACGAGCGCCCGGTGGATCGTGTGCCGCTAAACATCCATTCGGTGCTCGACCATGTGAAGGCGATCGCCAAGGCAGGCTTTGCTCGACACATCAAGTTCGCAGAGAACTACGATCCGTCCCTGCCGCCCGTTTATGCCAACCGCGACCAACTGGTTCAGGTGTTCCTGAACCTGATCAAGAATGCGGCCGAAGCGATCGGCGACCGCAGCGATGGCGAAATCGTGCTGACGACGGCCTATAGGCCGGGCATCCGCCTGTCGGTCGCCGGGACGCGCGAGAAAATCTCGTTGCCGCTGGAGTTCTGCGTGCACGACAATGGGCCGGGCGTCCCGTCCGACCTGCTGCCGCTGCTCTTCGATCCTTTCATCACCACAAAGACCAATGGTTCCGGCCTGGGGCTCGCGCTGGTCGCCAAGATCATCGGTGCCCACGGCGGCATCGTCGAATGCGACAGCCAGCAGAACCGCACGACTTTCCGTGTCCTGATGCCGGCCTCCAAAGGCCAGGCAGCGGATGAAGACGACATGCCGATGACAAAAGGAAACCTTGCATGACGGGTGCCACGATCCTCGTTGCGGATGACGATGCCGCCATTCGTACCGTGCTGAACCAGGCGCTGAGCCGCGCCGGCTACGATGTCCGCATCACCTCCAATGCAGCGACGCTGTGGCGCTGGATCGCAGCGGGCGACGGCGACCTCGTCGTGACCGATGTTGTCATGCCCGATGAGAATGCCTTCGATCTCCTGCCGCGCATCAAGAAGGCGCGCCCCGATCTGCCCGTGCTGGTCATGAGCGCCCAAAACACCTTCATGACGGCGATCAAGGCTTCGGAGAAGGGCGCCTACGACTATCTGCCCAAACCCTTCGACTTGACCGAATTGATCGGCATCATCGGTCGGGCGCTGTCGGAGCCCAAGCGCCGACCGGCCAAGCTCGACGACGACACCCAGGACGGTATGCCTTTGGTTGGCCGTTCGGCGGCGATGCAGGAAATCTACCGGGTGCTGGCGCGCCTGATGCAGACGGATCTGACCCTGATGATCACCGGCGAGTCCGGTACCGGCAAGGAACTCGTCGCCCGCGCGCTGCACGATTATGGCAAACGTCGCAACGGCCCGTTCGTCGCGATCAACATGGCGGCGATCCCGCGCGACCTGATCGAATCGGAGCTTTTCGGCCACGAGAAGGGCGCCTTCACTGGCGCCCAGGTGCGTTCGACCGGTCGTTTTGAGCAGGCCGAGGGCGGCACGCTGTTCCTCGATGAAATCGGCGACATGCCGATGGACGCTCAGACCCGTCTCCTGCGCGTGCTGCAACAGGGCGAGTACACGACCGTTGGCGGTCGTACGCCGATCCGTTCGGACGTGCGCATCGTGGCGGCGACCAACAAGGACCTGAAGCAATCGATCAATCAGGGCCTGTTCCGCGAAGACCTCTATTATCGCCTCAACGTCGTGCCGCTGCGTCTGCCCCCGCTGCGTGACCGCGCGGAGGATATTCCCGATCTGGTTCGCCACTTTGTCCAGCAGGCCGAAAAGGAAGGGCTGGACGTCAAGCGCTTCGATCATGAAGCGCTGGAACTGATGAAGGCTCATGCCTGGCCCGGCAATGTGCGCGAATTGGAAAACCTGGTGCGGCGCCTCACGGCACTTTATCCACAGGACGTGATCACGCGCGAGATCATCGAAAACGAGTTGCGTTCCGAGATACCGGACAGCCCGATTGAAAAGACCGCGGTGCGGCCCGGATCGCTCACCATTTCGCAGGCTGTCGAAGAAAACATGCGCCAGTATTTTGCAAGCTTCGGCGAAGCTTTGCCTCCGGCCGGCCTATATGATCGCGTGCTTGCCGAAATGGAGTATCCGTTGATCCTTGCGGCGCTTACCGCAACCCGTGGTAACCAGATCAAGGCGGCCGATTTGCTCGGCCTCAACCGTAACACGCTGCGCAAGAAAATCCGCGAACTCGGCGTTTCGGTCTATCGCAGCTCGCGCAGCGCTTGACTTGGTCACAGCCACCGTTGCATTTTCGCCACAATGCGTTGCTTGAACGTGTGACGATCGCCGAATCGCGTGTCGTCGCCGTCTCGTTCAATCGATTTGACCCAATTGATTGACTGGGGCCGCAACGCAGCAGCCCATTTGGGCGGTGAGGTCAACCTTTGACCAGAGAATGCTAGCAAGTGATGCCGTCGCCGTTAGGCGCCGGTTGGGGGAACGCTTTTGATGGTGGACGCAATGGCCTTGCCGCTGGGCACAGATGAGGGACTCGCGGCGCAGGACCGGCGCGCGTCCTTTGCCCTGCCGGGGCTGATGCTGGCAACCGGCGCCTTGATCTGCGCCACCGTATCGCTGCTCGTCCTTCTCGGATTGACGCCGATACGCCTCGAGAGAAATGTCGTCATCGCCTGCGCTGCGATCAACAGCCTGTTCGTCGTCGGCCTCATCTACCTGATCGCTCGCGAAATCCTGCGGCTGCTGCGCGCCCGTAGCAAAGGCCGCGCCGCTGCACGCCTGCACGTGCGCATCGTTGCCCTGTTTTCGATCGTGGCGATCACGCCTGCGGTTCTTGTGGCGATCTTTGCCAGCATCACACTCGACGTCGGCCTCGATCGGTGGTTTTCGCTGCGAACCCAGGCGATCGTCCGCTCCTCGATCAACGTCGCCCAGGCCTATGTGCTCGAGAATGCCAGCTATCTGCAGGGCCAGACCGTGTCGATGGCGAACGACCTCGAACGCAACCGCCAGCTCTACAGCCTTGACCGCACCGGTTTCACCGAACTGATGACCCGTCAGGCGCGTGGCCGCGGCATGCTTGGCGCCTTCCTGGTTCGTGCTGACGGCAGCGCTATTATTCAGGCCAACATTTCCACGGACCGTCCGCTGCCCTCCATTCCGCCGGACGCGCTGAAGAGCTCGGTATCCGGTCAGCCGACACTGATACCGCCGGGGGTCACCAACCTTGTCGGAGCGGTTATCCCGCTCGACGACATCCCGGGCACCTATCTCTACACGGTTCGCAATGTCGATCCGGAAGTGATGCGCTCGCTGCGGCTGATGGAAGAGAACACGGCCGAGTACAAGATGCTTGAGGCCGGTCGAACCTTCACGCAGATCGCCTTCGGTGTTCTCTATATCGGGTTTGCGCTCATCGTTCTCCTGGCCGCGATCTGGACCGCCATCGCCGTTGCCGACCGGATCGTCCGGCCAATTCGCCAGTTGATCGGCGCTGCCGATAGCGTCGCTTCCGGCAATCTCGATGTTGTCGTGCCGGTCCGCGCCGTCGACGGCGACGTTGGTAACCTGTCGCGCACCTTCAACAAGATGGTTTCGGAGATCCGCAGTCAGCAGGAGCAGATCCTGGAGGCAAAGGACGAAGTCGATCATCGTCGCCGCTTCATCGAGGCCGTGCTCTCCGGCGTGACGGCGGCGGTCATCGGTGTCGGGCGCGATCGACAGATCACCATTGCCAACTCGTTTTCCGAAGAGTTCCTGAAGAAGGCGGCCCCTGAGCTTCTCGGCGCGGACCTGCGCACGGTGGCGCCGGAGGTCGAAGAGGTTCTGGTGGAGGCCGAAAGCCGCCATCGCAACGACTACCGCAAGCAGATCAACATCATGCGCGGCGGAACCGAGCGGACGCTGAACGTTCAGGTGACGCGCGAAGAGGGTGGCGAAGCGAACGAATCATATGTCATCACCATCGATGACATTACCGATCTCGTTATCGCCCAGCGCTCGACTGCCTGGGCCGATGTGGCGCGCCGCATTGCGCACGAGATCAAGAACCCGCTGACGCCGATCCAGCTCTCTGCCGAGCGGCTGAAGCGCCGTTACGGCAAGCAGATCAACCAGGACGACAAGGCTATCTTCGACCAGTGCACCGATACGATCGTGCGCCAGGTGGAAGATATCGGCCGCATGGTGGACGAGTTCTCGGCCTTTGCTCGCATGCCGAAGCCGACCAAGGAGAAAGCGGATCTCCGCGCGATCCTGAAGGATGCGATGTTCCTGCGCGAGATGGGCAACAATCACATCGATTTCGTGCGGGACCTCGGCGAAGAGCCGCTCGAGGGCCTGTTCGACGGGCGCATGCTCGGTCAGGCCTTCGGCAACATCGTCAAGAACGCGGTCGAGTCGATCGAGGCGGTGCCGGCCGATGCGGTGCGTGGCCATCCGAGGATCGTCGCGCGCGCACGAACCGACGTGGCAACGGGTCGCTTCGTTGTCGATATCATCGACAACGGCAAGGGCCTGCCGACGGAGAACCGGCACCGGATTCTGGAGCCATACATGACGATGCGCGAGAAGGGCACGGGCCTGGGGCTCGCCATCGTGAAGAAGATCATCGAGGACCATGGCGGACAATTGGAATTGCACGACGCGCCGGCCGATTTCGACGGCGGTGTCGGGGCGATGATCCGCGTGGTTCTGCCGCCTGCCGGAGAAACCGGGGGCGAAGACAGTTTGAAGGATAAGGGTGCGAGCGATGGCCGCTGATATTCTGGTTGTGGACGATGAGGAAGATATCCGCGAGATCGTGTCGGGTATCCTCTCTGACGAAGGGCACGAAACCCGCACCGCCTTCGACAGCGACAGTGCGCTGGCGGCGATCAGCGATCGTGTGCCGCGCCTGGTCTTCCTCGATATCTGGATGCAGGGAAGCCGGCTCGACGGACTGGCGCTGCTCGACGAGATCAAGGGACGCTATCCGGACCTCCCGGTGGTCATGATTTCAGGTCACGGCAACATCGAGACCGCAGTCAACGCCATCAAGCGTGGCGCCTACGATTTCATCGAGAAGCCCTTCAAGGCCGACCGATTGATCCTGATCGCCGAGCGGGCGCTGGAAAATTCGAAGCTCAAGCGTGAAGTCTCGGAGCTGAAGAAGAAGTCCGGCGATCCCGTCGAATTGATCGGGACGTCGGTTGCCGTGTCGCAGCTTCGCCAGACGATCGAGAAGGTCGCGCCGACCAACAGCCGCATCATGATCCAGGGTCCGTCCGGATCGGGCAAGGAACTGGTCGCGCGGATGATCCACCGCAAGTCGACCCGCTCTGCCGGACCCTTCGTGGCGCTGAACGCTGCGGCGATCACGCCTGACCGCATGGAAATCGCGCTTTTCGGCACCGAAGGCACGCCGGGTCAGCCGCGTCGCACAGGCGCTCTTGAGGAGGCCCATGGTGGTATGCTCTACCTCGACGAGATCGGCGAAATGCCGCGCGAGACGCAGAACAAGATCCTGCGCGTTCTCGTCGACCAGCAGTTCGAGCGCGTCGGTGGCACCAAGCGCGTCAAGGTCGATGTTCGCATCATTTCGTCGACCGCCTACAATCTCGAAAACATGATCTCCGAGGGCCTGTTCCGCGAAGACCTGTTCCATCGTCTCGCCGTCATTCCGGTTCGTGTGCCGGCGCTCGCCGAGCGGCGCGAGGATATTCCTTTCCTGGTCGACATGTTCATGCGCCAGGTCAGCGAACAGGCGGGTATCCGTCCGCGCAAGATCGGCGACGACGCACTGGCCGTACTCCAGGCCCATGATTGGCCCGGCAACATCCGCCAGCTTCGCAACAACATCGAACGCCTGATGATCCTTGCCCGCAGCGACGGTCCGGATACGCCGATTTCCGCAGACATGCTGCCGACGGAGGTGGGCGATACGCTGCCGAAGATCTCGGCCCAGGGCGACCAGCACATCATGACGCTACCGCTGCGCGAGGCTCGCGAAATGTTCGAGCGCGATTATCTGATCGCGCAGATCAACCGATTCGGCGGCAATATTTCGCGCACCGCGGAATTTGTCGGCATGGAGCGGTCTGCGCTGCATCGCAAGCTGAAGTCGCTGGGCGTCTGAGCCACTACATAATGGCCCTCACGTCCGCGCTCCCAGGTGAAGGAACGAAATGAAGGTAGTCATTTGTGGCGCGGGGCAGGTCGGATACGGCATCGCCGAACGACTGGCACAGGAAGATAACGACGTATCGGTCATCGACACGTCGGCGGCGTTGATTGCCAACATCACCGAAAGTCTGGATGTGCGCGGCTATGTCGGGCACGGCGCGCATCCGGATGTTCTTGCCAAGGCCGGCGCCGATCAAGCCGACATGCTGATTGCCGTCACACTCTCCGACGAGGTCAATATCGTCGCCTGCGAAGTGGCACATGCCATCTTCAACGTGCCGACGAAGGTCGCGCGCATCCGGGCGCAAAGCTATCTCGCGCCCGAGTATTCGAACCTGTTTTCGCGCGAGAACGTGCCGATCGACGTCACCATTTCGCCCGAAGTCGAGGTTGGGCGGCTCGTTCTGCGCCGTATTTCCTTTCCCGGCGCGATCGACGTCGTGCGTTTCGCCGACGATCGCATCGCCATGGTCGCCTTCGAGTGCAAGGAAGATTGCCCGGTCGTCGGAACGCCGCTGCAACAACTGAGCGAACTGTTCCCCGATCTGCTTGCGACAGTCACCGGCATCTTCCGCAACGGCAAGGTCATGGTGCCGCATTCGGATGACCAGTTGCAGGCTGGCGATATCGCCTATGTTGTCTGTGACCGGGAACACGCCCGCCGAACCTTGGCACTCTTCGGTCACGAGGAGCAGGAAGCGCGACGCATCATCATCTTCGGCGGCGGCAATGTCGGCTATTTCGTTGCCAAGGCCATCGAGGATCATCAGCCGCGGACCCGGGTGAAGCTGATCGAAAGCGATCGCGACAGGGCAGTGGTGATGGCGGACAAGCTGAGCAGCACCGTTGTACTCAACGGTTCGGCGATGGATCAGCGGATTCTGGCGCAAGCCGATGTTCAGGACGCCGATCTCGTGGTGGCGCTAACCAACAATGATCAGATCAACATCCTCGGCAGCATGATGGCGAAGCGGCTGGGCGCCAAGTCGACGCTCGTGCTCATCAACGAGCCGTCCTATCAGGACTTTGCCGGCACGGCCGGCGTCGACGCCTATATCAACCCGCGCGCAGTCACGATCTCGCGCGTGTTGCAGCACGTGCGGAAAGGGCGCATCCGCTCCGTCTACGCGGTGCAGAAGGGCATGGCCGAGGTGATCGAGGCGGAAGCGCTTGAAACCTCGCCGCTGGTCGGCAAGGCCTTGCGCGACCTCGAGCTTCCCGACGGCATCCGTATCGGTGCACTCTATCGCGACAAGGCGTTCATCCGCCCGGACGGTAATACGAAGATCAAGGCAAAGGACCGCGTCGTGCTCTTTGCCACCGCAAATGCCGTGCGGCATGTCGAACAGCTTTTCCGCGTCAGCATCCAGTACTTCTAGGACCGAGATCCATGCCGAGAATTGCCTATGTCAACGGTGCCTACGTGTCGCATGCCGATGCCGGCGTCCATATCGAGGACCGCGGTTATCAATTTGCGGACGGTGTCTATGAAGTCTGCGAGGTGCGCCACGGCTACATCGTTGACCTCAGCCGGCATCTCGACCGCCTGGACCGCTCGCTTCGTGAGTTGCGCATCGGCTGGCCGATGAGCAGGGCCGCTCTGGTTCATGTGATCCGGGAGGTCATCCGGCGCAACCGTGTTCGAAATGGCCTGTTCTACATGCAGGTGACGCGCGGCGTGGCGCGGCGCGACCATGTATTTCCTGCCGCCGAGACCATGCCGACGATCGTTGTGACGGCGAAACGCACCGATGCCGACGCCATCGCCAAAAAGGCGACGCATGGGATCGCGGCAATCACCGTGCCGGAAAACCGATGGGACCGGGTGGACATCAAGTCGGTCGGGTTGCTCCCCAACGTGCTCGCTCGCCAGAAGGCGAAGGAGGAAGGCGCGCAGGAGGCAATTTTCGTCGATGCCGACGGCACGGTGAAGGAGGGCGCCGCGACCAACGTCTGGATCGTCGATCGCGACGGGACCCTGCGTACCCGTCCGGCGGAGCACGGAATTTTAAAGGGAATCACCCGCACCACGCTGATGGATGTGGCAGGCCCGCTTGGGATCAGGATCGAGGAAAGAGCGTTCTCGGTGGAGGAAATGCTCGCAGCGCGAGAAGTCTTCATCACCGCCGCCACCAGCATCTGCTTTCCCGTCGTTTCAGTGGACGGCAGGCCGATCGGCAATGGTCATCCGGGAAGCATAGCACAGAATATTCGTGAAGCCTTTTTCGGCGTTGCGGAAAAGACATTGATTTGATACCAAACTTAAAGAGGTGTCGGGGAAGGTACTTGTGGCGCCTCTGATTGCAGATATCGACAAAAATGCACCGGCGCGAAACGCCGGCAAATAAGAAAGAAGCGGCGCGATGGCGGAACGTTCTCAAAACTTGCAGGATCTCTTTCTCAACACGGTCCGCAAGCAAAAGATCTCATTGACAATTTTCCTTATCAACGGTGTCAAGCTCACCGGCGTCGTGACATCTTTTGATAATTTCTGCGTCCTGTTGCGTCGCGATGGCCACTCGCAACTGGTCTATAAGCACGCGATCTCGACCATCATGCCCGGCCAGCCGCTGCAGATGTTCGAGAACGAAGAAGCCGCATCCTGACGGGACGTTAGGCACATTACCAAGCGGGATTCAAAATCGTCGTCGATCATTCCGGAACTCGAAAAGCTCCGCGACGACATGCGCGCGGTCGTCATCGTTCCGGTCTTGAAAAAGGCCGGAAGACAGTCCGCAGATATTCTCTCGACCACGACCACTCGGTCCGACGAAAGTCGCCTAGAAGAGGCGACCGGTCTGGCAATGGCGATCGATCTGGACGTGGTGCATGGCGCCATCGTTCCGGTGTCGCAGCCGAAGCCGGGCACGCTGCTCGGCAGCGGCAAGATCGAGGAAATCGGTCATATCCTCGTGGAGCTTGATGCCGGCCTGGTGATCGTCGATCACCCGTTGACGCCGGTGCAGCAGCGCAATCTCGAGAAGGAATGGAACGCCAAGGTCATCGACCGAACGGGCCTCATCCTGGAGATTTTCGGCCGTCGTGCCTCCACCAAGGAAGGCACGCTGCAGGTCGATCTTGCGCATCTCAACTACCAGAAAGGCCGCCTGGTTCGAAGCTGGACCCACCTTGAGCGCCAGCGCGGTGGTGGCGGCTTCATGGGTGGTCCGGGTGAAACCCAGATCGAAGCGGACCGGCGCTTGCTGCAGGACCGCATCGTCAAGCTCGAGCGCGAATTGGAGCAGGTCCGCCGGACCCGGCAGTTGCACCGTTCCAAGCGCAAGAAGGTACCGCATCCGATCGTCGCGCTCGTTGGCTATACCAACGCCGGCAAGTCCACGCTTTTCAATCGCATGACCGGGGCGGGCGTTCTCGCCGAGGACATGCTGTTTGCCACGCTCGATCCGACCCTTCGGCGCCTGAAGCTGCCGCATGGCCGCATGGTGATCCTCTCCGACACCGTCGGCTTCATTTCCGATCTGCCGACGCACTTGGTCGCCGCGTTCCGGGCAACGCTTGAAGAGGTTTTGGAAGCGGACCTGATCCTGCATGTGCGCGATCTCTCCGACCCGGACAACCAGGCGCAGGCAAGTGATGTGCTTCGCATTCTCGCCGATCTCGGCATCGATGAGAAGGAAGCCTCCGAACGGCTGATCGAGGTCTGGAACAAGATCGACCGTCTCGACCCCGAATCGCGTCAGGCGCTGCAGAGCAAGGCCGCGACGTCGGACAATACGGTCGCTGTCTCGGCGATCACGGGTGAGGGCGTCGACGAATTGCTCGCCGAAATCGGCCGACGCCTGTCGGGCGTTCTGACCGAATGCACCGTGGTTCTCGGTATCGACCAGTTGCAGCTTCTGCCCTGGATCTACCAGCATGCGATCGTCGATGGCCGCGAGGATCTGGAGGACGGGCGTGTGAGCCTCGATCTCCGGCTGACCGAAAACGAGGCCTCCGATCTCGAGCGTCGTCTTGGAAACGGACCGAAGCCCGCCGAGGAAGACTGGTAGGCTTTGGAGCTTGCCTCCGAGAGGCTGTCTGAAATCCTCGAAGAACGAGAGGGGCGTCGTTGAAGCGCCCCTCGTTTGTTTCAGCCCAACTGCCGCTCGATCGCCTTGGCTGCCTGCCAAAGCTCTTCCATCCGCTCCAGCGTCGCTCCATCCAGCGTCTCTCCGCCGGCCTCCAGCTCTCGTTCGATGTGAGCGAAACGGCGGCGGAACTTGGTGTTGGTGCCACGAAGGGCCATTTCGGGGTCAGTCCCGACGTGACGGCCGATGTTCACCACCGCAAAGATCAGGTCGCCCAGTTCGTCGCTGACTTTGGCGCGGTCCTTTTCGCGCAGCGCCTGGCGCAGTTCGCCGATCTCCTCCTCGATCTTATCGAGGATCGGTTCCGGCTCCGACCAGTCGAATCCGACCTTGGCAGCCCTTTCCTGCAGCTTCAGCGCCTCGATCAGTGCCGGAAACGAGCGCTGGACCGAGCCGAGATGGCTGGCGGCGGCGTCCGGAGCAAGGCCGCGCCTGGTGCGCTTTTCCTGTCGCTCGGCCTTTTCGGCCTGCTTGATCTCGTCCCACTGCAGCTTGACCGCCTCAGGTGTGTCGGCGTCGGAACGCGCAAAGACGTGCGGATGCCGGCGGACCATCTTGCGGGTCACCGCTTCGACGACGTCGCCGAAGGCGAAGTCGCCGGCTTCTTCCGCCATGCGGGCATGGAACACCACCTGCAGAAGCAGGTCTCCGAGTTCGTCGCAGAGGTCGTGCATGTCGCCGCGCTCGATGGCGTCGGCAACCTCGTAGGCCTCCTCGATCGTATAGGGCTTGATCGTCTCGAACGTCTGGACGATGTCCCAGGGACAGCCGGTCTCGGGTTGGCGAAGTGCCGCCATGATGTCGAGCAGGCGCTGGATGTCGCGTGAAGGTTCCATGGATCTCAGTTCAGTGGAATGGCGTTGTCATCCTTGCCCGACTGATAGTTGTCGGAAAGGCTCTGGTAGCGTGCGCGGATGCGGGCGTCCTGGGCGGAAAGCCGTGCGCGGGTCTCGGGATCGGCATCCTTCGAAAGCGCGGCGATCGAGGCCGAATGCCAGAAGGCGTTGTCCTTGGCATAGCCGCCCGGCTCCAGCCGGAAGACTTCTTTCAGGATCTTCAGGTCGTGCGGGATCGCGAAGCTGTCGCGGGAATCTTCGTGGCTGAAGAAGTAATAGAAATTGTCGAAGCCGGCCCAGGTGATCGCCGAAAGGCACATGGAGCAGGGCTCGTGTGTCGACAGGAAAACGAGGTCGCGCGTGTCGGGCTTTTCCGCCATCTCGTAGAAACGCTTTAGCGTGTGGACTTCGCCGTGCCAGAGCGGATTTTCCGTCTCGTTGTTGGTCTCCGCCAGCACCAGTGACAGATCGGACTTGCGCAGGATCGCGGCGCCGAACACCTTGTTTCCGGCGGCGACACCCTTTTCCGTGAGAGGCAGGATATCCTGCTCGATGACCGTCAAGAGCCGTTCGGCGAGTTCGGTTTGCGTCATGTCGTTGGTCTCCGGCAGGTCGGTGACCGCATTTAACGGAGGTTGCCCCCGCTGCGCAATGGCTGCGGAAGGGCAAGCGTTTTCGTGACCTCGGAGATATTTGCTCAAAATGGTGCACCGCCGAGCAAAACAATACGTGCCCGGAAAGGCATTGAAATTTCTGTTCCTTCAAAAGTAGTGCCCTATGCTGGATATTCGGCGCAGCCTGTAGAAGGAACCGTTTGCTAGACCATGACGCAGCAGCTCGCCGTTTTCCCCGCATTCTTTCGCGTCGCGCAGAAGCGCGTGACGGTTTTCGGCAATGGCGACGAGGCCTTTGCCAAGGTGCGGCTTCTGCGGAATACCGAAGCATCGATCGTCGTCTACGCCGATGACCCGGAAACGGAATTTGCGCGGTATCTTGGTGAGTGCGGCATCGAACATGTCGCTGCAGCCTTCGCTCCCGAGCAGCTTGAGGGCGCCATTCTCGTATTTGCCGCGACCGGTGATGCTGCCAGCGACCAGCGAATCGTTACTGCAGCGCGTGAACGCAAGATCCCGGCAAATGCTGTCGATCAGCCCGACTTCTGCGATTTCTTCACGCCGGCGCTTGTCAATCGCGCGCCCGTTGCGGTCGCTATCGGTACCGAAGGCGCGGGGCCGGTGTTGGCCCAGATGATCCGCGCCCAGATCGATCAACTTCTTTCGCCCTCCCTCGGAGTTGTCGCCTCGCTTGCTGCAAGCTATCGCGAGGCCGTTGATCGGTTGGTACCGCGTGGCGTCGCCCGTCGCGTTTTCTGGCGCCGGTTCTTCCAGGGACCGGTTGCTGACAAGGTTGCCGGCGGCGATCTGGCTGCGGCTCGTCGGGAGGCTTCACGCCTGCTCGATGCGCCCGAGAAGGCCACTGGCCACGTCTGGCTGGTTGGTGCCGGTCCGGGCGCGGAAGATCTGCTGACCCTTCGCGCCCAGCGCGTGATGATGGAAGCCGATGCGATCGTCTATGATGCGCTCGTGCCGCAGGCGATCGTCGACATGGGTCGCCGCGATGCCGAGCGCCTTTCCGTCGGCAAGCGCAAGGGCTGCCACACGAAGTCTCAAGGTGAGATCAACCATTTGCTCGTGAAGCTTGCTGCCGAAGGCAAGCGCGTGGTGCGGCTGAAGTCCGGTGATCCCCTGGTCTACGGCCGCGCTGGTGAAGAGATGGCAGCACTTCGCGAAGCTGGTATCAGCTATGAGATTGTCCCCGGCATCACGTCCGCCTTTGCTGCCGCCGCCGATTTCGAGTTGCCGCTGACGCTGCGCGGCGTTGCATCCTCGCTGGTCTTCACGACGGGCCACGACCTGACCGGAGAGGTGCTGCCCGATTGGGCGCGGCTTGCCGTCTCCGGCGCCACGATCGCGGTCTACATGGGCCGCACCGTTGCCGCGTCGGTCGCGGGTCGTCTGATGCAGGCGGGGCTTCCGGCGGAAACGACAGTCGCCGTCATTGAGAATGCCAGCCGTGCGGACCGTCGCCTGCTGCACGGCATCTTGAAGGATCTGCCGGACCTGGAAGATCGGACTGAGCTCTCCGGCCCGGTCATGGTGATCATTGGCGATGCCGTTGCCGGTGCCAACTTCGAGCGCTCCGAGCCGCTCGTGATCGGCAAGAAGCGTCGCGCCGACAAAGCGAATGACGTCGCGGCAGCACGCAACGAACAGATTTTGAACTGAGGAAGAGGTCATGGTGAGCAAGGTTTTGACGGCAAATCGACTTTCGGACGGCATTTCCGTCTGGCTGGATGCCGCCGGCAATTGGGTCGAATCGCTTCAGGATGCCTTTATCGCCCGCCATGCGGAGGCTGTGACGGCGCTCGAAGCGACCGGCAAACAGGCGTTCGAGGACAACAAGGTCGTCGACGCCAATGTCGTTGATGTCGAAGAGATCAACGGTACGCTTCGCCCGCTGCGCATGCGCGAGCGCATCCGCGCCGAGGGCCCGTCGATCCCCTATGCTGCCGGCTACAATGGCCTGTCCGGCCCGAAACACGCTGCCTGAGGAACCGATACCCGATGTACCGTTACGATGAATTCGACCACGCCTTCGTTTCCTCCCGCGTTGAACAGTTCCGCGACCAGGTCGAGCGCCGCCTAAGCGGCGAGCTTGCCGAAGACGCCTTCAAGCCGCTTCGCCTGATGAACGGCGTCTACCTGCAGCTTCACGCCTACATGCTGCGCGTCGCCATTCCCTATGGCACGCTGTCGAGCCGCCAGATGCGCATGCTCGCCCATATCGCGCGCAAGTATGACCGGGGCTACGGCCACTTCACCACGCGCCAGAACATCCAGTACAACTGGCCGCGGTTGTCTGACACGCCGGATATCCTGCAGGAGCTGGCAAGCGTCGAGATGCATGCGCTCCAGACCTCAGGCAATTGCATTCGCAACGTGACCGCCGATCACTTCGCCGGTGCTGCCGCCGATGAGGTCGCTGATCCAAGGCCTTACGCTGAAATCCTGAGACAGTGGTCGAGCGTGCATCCGGAATTCTCGTTCCTGCCGCGCAAGTTCAAGATTGCCGTCACCGGCGCTGAGCGCGACCGCGCTGCGATCCAGGTTCACGATATCGGCTTGCACTTGAAGAAGGACGAGAGCGGCCGCATCGGTTTTGCCGTCTATGTTGGCGGTGGTCAGGGGCGTACCCCGATGATCGCCAAGAAGATCCGTGACTTCCTGCCGGAAGAGGATTTGCTGTCCTACACCACGGCGATCATGCGCGTGTACAACCTGCATGGCCGCCGCGACAACAAGTACAAGGCGCGCATCAAGATCCTGGTGCACGAAACCGGCGCAGAAGAGCTTTCGCGCCAGGTCGAGGTGGAATTCGCGGCGCTGAAGGACACGGAGCTGAAGCTGCCGGAAACCGACATCCAGGCGATCTCAACCTACTTCGCGCCGCCGGCGCTCGAAAACCGCGCCGAAGGCTGGGAGAGCCTCGCACGCTGGAAAAAGACCGATCCCGAATTTGCCCGCTGGGTGCAGCAGAACGTGCAACCGCACAAGCATCCGGACTACGGCATGGTGACGATCTCGCTGAAGCCGATCGGCGGCATCCCGGGCGATGCCAGCGACGCGCAAATGGATGCCGTTGCCGATATCGCCGAGGAATACGCCTTCGACGAAATCCGCGTCAGCCATGAGCAGAACCTCATTCTGCCGCATGTGGCCCTGGCTGATCTGGAGCCGGTCTATCGCGCGCTGGTCGCCTCGGGCCTTGCGACCGCCAATGCCGGCCTGATCACCGACATCATCGCCTGTCCCGGGCTCGACTACTGCGCGCTTGCCAATGCGCGCTCCATTCCGGTCGCGCAGGAAATTTCGACCCGTTTCGGCTCGCCCGAGCGCCAGGCCGAGATCGGCGAGTTGAAGATCAAGATCTCTGGCTGCATCAATGCCTGCGGTCACCACCATGTCGGCCATATCGGCCTCCTCGGTGTGGAGAAGAAGGGTGCTGAACTCTATCAGATCACACTCGGCGGCTCCGGCGACGAGAACACCTCGATCGGCGAGATCATCGGCCGCGGCTTCGAGCCGGAGAAGGTGACCGACGCTGTCGAGACCATCGTCGACACCTATCTGGGACTGCGCCGCGACAGGCAAGAGACCTTTCTCGAAGCCTATCGTCGCGTCGGCCCGCAACCCTTCAAGGATGCGCTCTATGGCAGCGCGCAGGAAGCTGCCTGAGGCGCAAGGAACGGACATGACGAAAATCTGGAAGGAAACCGGCTTCGTGGGCGATGATCCCTGGGTCATCGAGACCGAGGAAACGAAGGCCGGCTCGAACGAAAAGGCGATTGTTGGCCTCGACGCGTTCCTCGCCAAGGTCGCAGAGAGCGACGAGACCGGCTTGGGCGTCGTCATCGCCCCGGCGGATGACGTGACGAAGCTCGCGCCGCATCTCGATCGCCTCGCTCTGGTGGCGGTGGCATTCCCGGCGTTTAACGACGGTCGTGCCTTCAGTCATGCGTCGCTGCTTCGCTCGCGTCTTGGCTTCGGCGGCGAGGTGAGGGCGGTCGGCGACGTGCTGATCGACCAAATCCCGCTGATGCTGCGCTGTGGCGTCGACAGCTTCGCTGTCAGCAATGCGACAGCCCTGAAGCGCTTGTCAGAAGCGCGCCTGCCGGGTATTGCCGTGCACTACCAGCCGACGGCAAAGCCCGCGACCGACGCTAAATCCTATAGCTGGCGGCGGGTGTCGTAGGGCAGCGGCGGCCGCGACAGTGTGAAGCACGCCGAAATCCCCGAAAGCGACTATATTTGGAAGGGATTTCCTTCCCATTGCGTGCGGCTTGGAATATCCGATCATTGTTGATAAACAGGGTCATCATTACAGGACTTTAGCCAGATGAATGCTCCGGCAAAAACGGAAGATTTCGCGATCCAGGCACCGGCAGGCGTATACGTCGAGACGGTGACGAGCGTCGAGCACTATACGGATCGGCTCTTCCGCTTCCGCATGACCCGCCCTGCTGAATTCCGCTTCCGCTCGGGCGAATTCGCGATGATCGGCCTGATGGTTGGCGACAAGCCGGTCTATCGCGCCTATTCGATCGCCAGCCCCGCCTGGGACGAGGAACTCGAGTTCTTCTCGATCAAGGTGCCGGATGGCCCGCTGACCTCGCATCTCCAGGCGATCAAGCCGGGCGACAAGGTGCTGATGCGCAAGAAGCCGACGGGCACCCTGGTGCTCGATGCGCTCGTTCCGGGACGCCGTCTCTACATGTTCTCGACCGGCACCGGCATCGCACCCTTTGCCAGCCTGATCCGCGATCCCGAAACCTATGAGAAGTTCGAGGAAGTGATCCTCACCCACACCTGCCGCGACGTTGCCGAGCTGAAATACGGCTTCGATCTCGTCGAGGAGATCCGCAATCACGAATTCCTGAACGAGATCGTCGGTAACAAGCTGCGCCACTACGCGACGGTGACCCGTGAGGACTATCCGTTCAAGGGCCGCGTCACTGACCTGATGGTCAACGGCAAGTTCTTCTCCGATCTTGGCCTGCCGCCGCTCGATCCGGCAATCGACCGCGGCATGATCTGCGGTTCGACGGCGATGCTGAAGGACACCAAGGAAATCCTCGAGGCCGCCGGCCTGACCGAGGGCGCCAACAACAAGCCCGCCGAATTCGTCATCGAGCGCGCCTTCGTCGGCTGATCTTTTTTTAGGCAGTTTTGCTGTTCAAAGGGCGCGCCTTGGGTGCGCCCTTCGTCGTTTGCAGCGGGACGTGGCAGAGCCATGCGTTTCCGGTAGGCCCGCTTTGACCATTCTGCGTACCGCGCCGGGTTTACAGGGGCTATCGTGCCCCGGCAAATCTTCATAACGTGCGCGCGCAGCCATGCGAAAATAAGCGCACGACGAACCAGCCCGCGCCGTCCTGATGTGAGCCCCGCGGGCTCTGCAGGGAGTGCCCGATGAGCTGTAAAAACCAGACACTTGAAGCCCGGATACGTTGCAAACCGCTGCGCGGTCGCATCGTCACGCCTGAAGACGCGGCCGCGCTGATCAAGGACGGCATGACCATCGGCATGAGCGGCTTTACCAAGGCAGGTGATGCCAAGGCGGTGCCGCTCGCCATGGCCGAGCGTGCCGCGCGCGAGAAGTTTCGCATCACGCTGATGACCGGCGCTTCGCTCGGCCACGATATCGACAAGACGCTGACGGAAGCCGGCGTCCTTGCCCGCCGCCTGCCGTTCCAGTCGGATCCGGTTTTGAGGACCGCGATCAATCGCGGTGAGGTGATGTTCATCGACCAGCACCTCTCGGAAACGGTCGAGCAGTTGCGCTCCGGCCAGATCAGCCCGATCGACTATGCCGTGGTCGAAGCAGTGGCGATCACCGAGGACGGCGGCATCGTGCCGTCGACGTCGGTCGGCAATTCGGCGAGCTTCGCGATCCTGGCGAAGAAGGTGATCGTCGAGCTCAATCTCAGCCATAGCCCCGAGCTTGAAGGCCTGCACGACATCTATATTCCGGCGAAGCGCCCGAGCCGCACGCCGATCCCGGTCGTTGCCTGCGACAGCCGGGCGGGCTCACCCTATATCCCTGTCGATCCCGAGAAGATTGTCGCGATCGTCGTCACCGAGAAAGAGGATAGCGCCGCGCGCATCTCTCCGCCGGACGCGGAGACGACGTCGATTGCCGGCCATCTGATCGGTTTCCTGCAGGAGGAGGTGCGCAAGGGTCGCCTCGACATGACGCTCAATCCGCTGCAGGCCGGCATCGGCGTGATCGCCAATTCGGTGCTGAGCGGCCTCGTCGACAGTCCCTTCCATGATCTGCGCATGTACAGCGAAGTGCTCCAGGACAGCACCTTCGAACTCTTCGAGGCGGGCAAGCTGAGCTTTGCATCTGCATCCTCAATGACGCTCAGCAGCGCCTGGGCTGACCGGGTGTTCCGCAACATCGGCGCCTACAAGGACAAGCTGGTCTTAAGGCCACAGGAGGTGAGCAACCATCCGGAGATCATTCGCCGCCTGGGTGTCATCGGCATCAATACGGCGCTCGAATTCGATATTTACGGCAACGTCAACTCGACCCATGTTGGCGGCACCGACATGATGAACGGCATCGGCGGCTCAGGTGATTTCGCCCGCAATGCCTTCCTGTCGATCTTCGTCGCCAAGTCGGTCGCCAAGGGCGGAGCCATCTCGTCAGTCGTGCCGATGGTGTCCCATGTCGACCACACGGAACACGACGTCGATATCCTTGTGACCGAGCACGGACTCGCCGATCTGCGCGGGCTGGCGCCGCGGGAGCGTGCGCCTGTCATCATCCGCGATTGTTGCCACCCGGCCTACCGCGAATTGCTCTCCGATTACTTCGAACGCGCGGTCGCGACCCGCGGTGGCCAGACGCCTCATATCCTTGAAGAGGCATTTGATTGGCATGTGCGACGCCTGAAGACCGGAAGCATGATGCCAACTGCGTAAACTGAAGATCTGAGGCGAGGAAATCATTGCGAAAGCAGATGTTTGCGATGATTTCCTTGAGTTCCTTCCTGTATCCTCAGGCGTCTGACAGATAGTTCATCAAGTCCGTCATGGCTACGGATGCCGCATTAGCGTCGGCTCTCTCGATCGCATCGATCACGATGACATGGCGTCGGACGGATCCCACCATCTTGTCGGGGGAGGATGACGCAAACCAGATCCGGCGCGCATGCGTCTGCAAGGGAGCCAGTGCGGCGGTCAGGAAGCGGTTGGGACAGGCCTCCTCCATCAGTTCGTCGAAGACCTTGTCGGCCACGAGGAACCCCTCCATATCGCCGGCGTCCAGGCGCGCGGCCATTTCCGCGCCGCAGGCCTTCATCGCACGTCTGTCATCCGCGCTCGCGTGTGTCGCCACCAGAGCGGCCGCAAGCGGCTCCAACTTCTCGCGCGCCTGCATGACATGGACCTGGTCGTCAGGACGGATCGTGGTGATCTGCAGGCCGACCCGTGGTCGCACATCCATCAGGCCTTGCCAGGCAAGCTTCTGAATCGCCTCGCGAACCGGCGTCCGGCCAAGCCCAGCGAGCTCGATCAACTGCCTCTCGGTGACCAGCGCGCCGGGCGCGAGCTTCAGTGTAACGATGAGGCGTTCCAGCGCGAGGTAGGCGAGGTGAGCATGGGATTGCAGTGACATGCCGTTCCTTTGCTTCTGATATATCAGGAGCTTGCACAATTTTCGGGAAGGAGGCAAGCAAGGCGATCGTCGTATCTCCGTATCGCCTTTCAAGCTGATGCGAGCCTTGAGAAATACAAATAAGCGAGCGCTCAAAAATCACAAATTTCAAAGGCATGAATAAAGGAAGCTCATGAGCCGTTTGGCAGGGGATTGATGTTGACGAATGGTAAGGGGCTTGTCAGTCTTCCTCCTGACGACAACCGTCTGACGTCGGCGTTGAGGGGCGCAAGATGCAAGTGGGCGCGTTTCTGGTCTGGTCGCTGATGGTGCTCGCAGGGCTGCTGGCGGTGCCGGCGGTCAGCCACACCAATGCCTTGACGACATTTTCGCTGATGGCCTCGTCCGCTGCCTTCGTCGGCATGGGGATCGCCCAGTTTATGGCCGCGCGCCCGCCGTTCGTCGAAGCCTTGTTCGGTGGGCTCGATCGGGTCTATCACTTCCACCGGAAGATCGGCATCTCCGTGTTGATCCTTATTCTGGTCCATTATTTCCTGAAGCCGGACTTCAAGGGGCGGGCACTGACGAGCGGGCTCAACCAGTTGGCCGCTTCCGCCGGAAAATATGCTTTCTACAGTTTCGTCGTCTTGCTCGTTCTCAGCATCGTCAAGGTCATCCCGAGAACGAAGATCGAGATTCCCTACCATCTCTGGCGCTACACGCACCGCCTGATGGGCTTGCTCTTCGTTCTCGTCGCCTTCCATCAGATGTTCATCAAGCGTCCCTATGACGGCACGGCACTGCTGGCGGTCTATCTCAACATCTTCGCCGCGCTTGGCATTCTGAGTTACGCCTACACACAGCTTCTACCTTGGCTCAGAACACGCGGATACGAAGTTTTCGAAGTGGCGAAGCAGGAAGGCGCGACGGTCATAGCGGCGCGGCCATTGGGGCGTCGCCTCCGCGCGAAGCCAGGGCAGTTCGGCTTCCTGCGGGTGATGAAGCCGGGCCTTCGAGAACCGCATCCGTTTACGATCGCCGGCATCGAAGCGGACGGCATCGTGCACTTCGCGATCAAGCCGCTCGGCGACTACACGCAGGCGCTCCGCGACACGATCGCAGTTGGAGACCAGCTGAAGCTCGAAGGCGGCTATGGTCGCTTCAACCATCGTCGCGGCAGCAAGAAGCAGATCTGGCTCGCCGGCGGCATAGGCGTCACGCCGTTTCTGGCAATGGCCAGGCACCTGAATGGCGATGAAGGCCAAGAGATTCACATGGTTTACTGCGTGCGCGACAGGCGCGAAGCGATCGGCCTGGAGACCTTCGAGGCGCAAGCCGAGAAACTCGGAAACTTCAGCTTCGTCCTGCACGACTCTTCTACGGATGGACGCCTGGACGCGGCCAAGCTGGCGGCCGGAAGCGCGATCGACCCGGCGGACGCCGACCTGTGGTTCTGTGGTCCGCCGCCGCTAAGGGAGGCAATCATCAAGGGTTTGAAGGAACTCGGCAAGAGACCGAGGCGGGTCGAGTTCGAGCAGTTTCAGTTTCGATAGCAGCAGTTTTCAAAAGCGACTTTTGATTGAGGAGAGGGTTTCATGCGCGGTCTGCGAAAATGGCGAGAGGAGGTCTCGCGAACAGCCGGCCCTGGCACGCGATCATTCGCAGCTTCGGCGATGGCCATGCTTGCCGTCTCGCTCTGTCCCGCCCTTGCCGAAGCGCGCGATGCCTTTGCCGATGATGCGTTTGCGACCTACAAGGCGAATGTCGACAACGGCAAGTACATGTTCAACGCCGCAGGCTGCGGCGCCTGCCATGGTTCCGGAGACAATACCGAATTACTCTCCGGCGGTATGGAGATGAACACCGCGATCGGCACATTCTATGCGCCGAACATTTCTCCCCACGCCAATGGCATCGGCGGCTGGAGCAACGCCCAGTTTCTGAACGCTGTGCTCGTCGGTCTCGACCGGGAGGGAAACAACCTTTACCCGGTCATGCCCTACACATCCTATGGCGGAATGAAGCCGGAGGATGCGCTCGACATCAAGGCCTATATCGAGACGCTTCCGCAATCGGACGCTACCTCGAAGGAACACGAGATCGCCTTTCCCTTCAGTCGTCAGACGACGATCACGCTGTGGAAGCGCAGCCACTTCACGGTGCCGGGCTACCAGCCGCGGGAGGAGACGCAAGCCGAGCGTGGCCGCTACCTTGTCGAGAACGTCGGTGGCTGCGGTGATTGTCACACGCCGCGTACCACCACCTACGGGCTCGATCTGGAGCGCGCCTACCAGGGCGAAAAGGATCTGACGGGTGCGGTCGCTCCTGATATCAGCAAGGAAAAAATGGCGGGGCTTGCTTCGCCCGAGATCTTTACGAAGGACCTCATCGAGGAAGGCAAGAAGCCTTCAGGCGCTCCGATCAGCGATCCGGTCATGCGGCGGCTTGCCAAGGGGCTGAGTGTCCTGACGGACGAGGATCGCCGCGCGATCTATGCCTTCCTCTCCGATCGTGAGGTGAAGGCGCCTGCGCCGGTGGCGCAGTCGGTGACAGCCGTCTGCAAGGAGAGTACGTCAGCGGAGGTACTGGGCGGCGACAATGCGGCGCTGGCGCAGCAGGCGGATGCCTTCGTCGGCAAATACTGCCGCAATTGCCACGGGCCGGGCGAAAGTTCGCAAGGGAGCTACCCTGCCGGCGACCTCGCTTCGATCGGCGCGGATGCCAATTTCGTGACGCCGGGCGACGCGTCGAAGTCACGCCTCTATACGACTGTCGTCAGCGGCCGCATGCCGCTTGGCAAGCGGCCCTCGGCCGAAGAGATCAAGGTGCTGGAGGACTGGATCAATTCACTGAGCGAGAAGAGCCTGCCGCAAACCGCCGCGGCCAAGCCGGACCGCGCCCGCCCGATGTTGACCTATGGGCAGTTCGTCGAAGCGGCCCTGAAGGACATAGGGACGGTCAGCGAACGCGATCGTCCGTTCATGCGCTATTTCTCCTACCGCGACCAGTACAACGGGATGATGGGTTGCGAGGACGACCAGACCTTCATGAAGCGTATGGACGTGCTCGCGGGCGGCTTCAAGAAGCTGCTGAATTCACTCTCCTATGGGCCAAAATTGGTTCTGCCAACGGAGGTCAGCGGGACCAACGGGCTGCTTGTCCGTGTCGATCTGCGTGAACTGCAATGGGAGGCCGCCGACTACGACTTCCTCATCAAACGCTATTTCTATGGCATCGCTCCGGCGAGCGACGCGTCGCTCGCAGCGCTTTCCAAAGAGACCGCCACGCCACTGCCGGTCATGCGCATCGACTGGTTCATGAGCAATGGCGCCCGGCCGGAGATCTACAACAGGTTGATGAAGCTGCCGACCCACATTGGCGAGCTGGAAACACGCTTCAAGATCGACGTGGCCGACAACATTCGCCGGCGCAACGTCCTGCGCGCTGGTTTCGCCGACGGCTCATCCGGCGTGTCCGACCACAACCGTATGCTGGAACGGCATGACATGCCGTTCGGCGGCTATTACTGGAAGTCCTATGATTTCGGTGGGGACGTCGGCAAACAGGTGCTGAAGCGCTTCCCACACGGGCCGAAGGAACTCGCTCCGCTCGATGCAGGGCTGGTGCCCTTTGAGCACGACGGTGGTGAGATGATCTTTTCTCTGCCGAACGGATTGCAGGGTTATTACCTGTCCACCTCGGCGGGCAAACAGCTCGATGTCGGGCCCACGACGATCGTGTCCTTCCGAAAGCGTCCAATTGGCAAGGGCGTCGAGATCATCAATGCCCGTTCCTGCGTCGATTGTCATGCGGACGGCATTCTGTCGAAGCGCGATCAGCTGCGCGAGCAGATCGAGACATCGACGCTCTTCAGCAAGGATCAGCAAGACGTGTTGCTCGCCATGTATGTGAAGCAGGAGGAACTGGACGAATCCTATCGCAAGGACCGCGAGCGCTTCGTCAATGCGCTGAAGACGCTCGGCGTCACCGAGCCGACGCCCGATGGGGGGCTCCAGAGTAAACACGCGCCGGGGGAGGCGGAGATCATCACCTACTTCGCGGACAAATACGAAGACGAGCTCGATTTCGATGCGCTGGCGGCCGAGTTCGACATGACGCCGAAGCAATTTTCCGATGCGATCAAGCGGGTGTCGAATGCCGATGTGCTGCGCCTGGGATTGGACTGGATAACGACGCTGGAAGCCGGCGGAACCATCCCGCGCAACGAGGTCGAGCAGCAATATGCCTTGCTGCTCGAACCCTTGCTCCAGCGCCGCCCTTTGGATACGGCAGCGATCGTCGTTGCCGGCACCGAGCCGCCCTTGGATGCAAAGCCGCAGTCGATCGCCGCCGCTGCCCCCGACTATCGCAAGCAGGACGCAGATTCTGGCAACAAGCTCGAGCTGGCGTTGAACGTGAAGTCGACGGTGGCCAAAGTCGGCGACGAACTCTCCTTTGAACTCAGCGCCAACCAGGCCTGCGAACTGCAGATCCTCTATGTTGAGGAGAACGGCAACGTCGAGGTTATCCCGGATGTGATGATCGGCAACCCGACGCTGCAGCCGGGCGAGCGGCGCCTGATCCCGCAACCGGGCACGGGCACGCTCACCTTCGACACGCCGGCGCCGGCCGAAACGATGCTGGCCTTGTGTCGGGCCGGTGGACTTGGTGATCAGAAGCTTACCGTCGAGAAGGCGCGCGAGTATGTAGCGCAATCGCGGCTGCCTCCAACGCGCGGACTGGCAGTGAACCTCGCCAAGAAGGCGCAGGCGGACGCTGGCGCCAGCAGTGTTCAGATGGTGACCTTCGAGATCAGGTACTGATGGGCGAACAATGGTTCAGCTACGAGCATATCTTGTCGCTTCGGCGGTCATGATGGTCTTCACAGCGCCGGTCATGGCTTGCGACGGCCTCCGTCTGGCGTCCGAGGCGCTCAACCGTGCCGACGAAGCCGGTACTAAGGTGGCGGCGGATCCCGCCAACATGAAGAGCTGCTCGGCAGCCGAGATTGCTCTAACGCGTCGCGTAGCGGCGCTGGCAACATTCAATCGCGTCGCCGCGGCCGTGGGGCAGGGCGCTAGGCTGGAAAGCTTCGAAACCGACCTGACGGCCGCGAGCCGGGATGCCGGTGGTCCCTGGCAGATCCTCGATGCGCTCGGTGACATCGCTCGGGAGCGCCGGAATTATGAAGCGGCGGCGACCTATTATCAGCAGGCGTTGGAGGATACGGCCAACGAACAGCTGACGCCGGACTGGATGGCGCCGGACAAGGCGTACATCGAGCGGTTGGACCGGTTGGCCTCGGAGATGCGGCTTGCCGCTGCCAAGCCCGTCAAGCTCGCCGTGCGCGGTGCCTGCAAATTCTCCTATCGCGGCGTGTCGCTCAAGAAGAAGGCGACCCCGGTGCGCTATGTCTTCGGCACGGCGGAGTTCACGCCTGAAGGCCTCGAATCGGCGAAGGACCTTTTCGAGTGCCTGAAATCGGCAAAGCCGGCGGCAATTACCCTGATTGGTCACACTGATCCGGTTGGCACCGCCGAGGCGAACATGGCGCTTTCGGTCGCCCGCGCGAAAGCGCTTGCCCAATATCTAGTCGACGCCGGCTATCCCGGCACCTGGACGGCCGTCGGCAAGGGAGAGGACGAGCCGTTCAAGCCGGATGATCCGAGCGCCTATAGCGAGGAGATGTTGCACCAGCTCGACCGGCGGGTGGAAGTGGATGTGGGGAACTAGCGGTGTTGCACAGGATCCTGCTTTCGATGACCCTGTTCGTCCTACCCGTCGCGCCCGTCTATGCGGCCACGTCGGCGCTTGTCGTCGGGGTCGACATCTATCCGCATGAGGTGAGCCTCGACGGTGCAGTGAAAGACGCACGCGATGTCGCGCAGGCGCTAAAAGCGGCGCATGTCGGTACGATCCACCAGTTCATCAATGAGCAGGCGACCAAGGACGCCATACGCTTTGCCTGGACCGAGCTGGTTTCCAGCTCAGCCCGTGGCGATACGATCGTCTTCACCTATGCCGGACATGGCGCGCAGATGCCGGAGTTGGTTGCCGGCAGCGAAGAAGACGGCCTGGATGAGTTCCTGGAACTGCCTGGCTTCGACAGAAACCGTGCGGAGGAAACGGGCAAGGAGATCATTGTCGACAACGAGCTGAATGCCTGGTTCGCGGAAGCGGAAGCGAAAGGCATTCAGGTTCTGTTCGTGTCAGACAGTTGCTTTTCCGGCGGCATGAACCGCTCCATTTCCGGCAAGACGCGGTTGGCACCGATGGTGCGTGCAAAGGTGCCGCCGCCCTCCGAAGAGGCGCTCAGGGCCGCGAAGGTCAAAGACGTGGAACTGTCTCGGGTGACGATCCTCGCCGCCTCGCTCGAAAGCCAGCCAACGCCGGAAGTGGTGATCGGCGGCGAGCCGCGCGGAGCCCTGAGCTGGAGCTTTGCCCGTGCCCTCGAGGGCGCTGCCGATCGCGATGGCGATGGCCGCATCTCGCGCATCGAGCTCGAGGATTACGTCTTCTCCAACGTCAAGCTTCAGTCGGAAGCGCTGCAGGTGCCGAACTTCACGCCGCAAGTGCCGCGCTCTGACAGGGAGATTGTCCTGTCCTTGCCGCGCAGCGCGACGATCGGCGCGGGTGCGACGGGCGACGCCGGAACGAAATTGAAATCGCCGCGTGAAATGGGTTGGACCGGGAAACTGCCGCTCAGCGTCACCGGTACGGCGCCGCCTCTCAACAATCTCGGCGGCAGCGGCGTGCCCTATCGCTGGGATGCATCCACCGGCGTGTTCTACACGCCCAACGGCGACGTCGCCGGCGAACACATCGCGTCGGATATGCTCCAGGGCGCCATCGACAAGTTTATCCTGGTCGATTTCCTGAAGGCCTTGGCGACACAGAGCCCTGGCAACGTTTCGCTGACGCCGCTGAAGGATATCTACGCGGCAGGCGACAGGCTTAATTTCAAGGCCACGCAGGGCGACTACGCGAACATGCTGGTTTTCAATCTGGCGAACACGGGCGAAGCACAGCTTCTCGATGTGCAGATTGCCGGGAGCGGCAGCCACGCGTTTCAGCTTCAGGGCCTGGAGGTGGTGAAACCCTTTGGCGCGGATCACCTGGTCGTCATATCGACGAATGCGCCGATCGACGCCATTGCGGCGGCCTTCTCCAACTCAAAGCTCGATGCCGCAGCACTTTTGCGCCTTCTTGAAGCAAGGTTGGAGGGCAGCGAGAGCACCATAGCCATCCAGCCGCTTTACACGCGGGACCGGGGCCAATGAGCGCGCGCGGCAAGTCGTGGTGTATCGCGCTTTCTGTGGTGACATGTCTCGCTTTGCTTGCGGCTCCGGCCGTGGCCGGCGACCGGGCATTGCTCATCGGCGTCGGTAGCTATCCGAACCTGCCACCAAAGTTTGCGCTGCAAGGGCCGAAGAACGATCTGTTGGAAATGCAGGGACTGCTGACGGGAAAACTTGGTTTCGATCCGTCCTCAATCCGCATATTGAAGGATGAAGAGGCAACGCGAGCAGAAGTACTCTCGTCCATGAATACGTGGCTTGTCGAAGCAACCGCGCCGGGCGATCGCGTCTACATCTACTTTTCCGGCCACGGCCTTCAGGTGAAGGACGTAGATGGTGACGAGCAGGATGGACTGGACGAAGCACTGGCACCCGTCGATATCGTCTCCGGTGAAACAGATTGGCAAGGCGCCATCCTCGATGACGAGATAGACCGGATTCTGGAGCGGTTGCAGGGGCGGGCGGTGACGATGGTGATCGACGCGTGCCATTCCGGCACGATCTCGCGTTCGCTTTCCGATGACGTCTCGTCGGGCATCGAAGGCGCTCGTTTCCTGCCGCGCCCGCACGCCAAGCCAGTTGAACAGGCATTGACCCGCGGCCTCAGGATCGATCTTGCCGTCGTGGACAAGCCGAAGCTGGTGGAAGCGGGCGTGACCGCCTGGAGTGCAGCCGCCCCCTACCAGGTGGCCTGGGACGACGTGCGGCTTCCGGTCGACGAGCGCCACGGTGTCTTCACGGCGGCTTTTGTTGCCGGCCAGACCGGTAATGCGGCGGACGCCAATGGCAACGGCTTGACGAGCAACGCCGAACTGCTCGAGTTCCTAAAGTCGCAATCTACCGCCTACTGCTCCACGCAGGACAAATGCAGCAATCTCGACCCGCAATTGGAAAGCAAGGCGCAGGCGCTTGGCGAGAGCGCGGTCGTACCCGAAAAGCTGGATGCGGGTGGCAGCGGGCAGGGAAAGTACCACCAATCCAACGACCCAAGTGCGACGCCGACGACCTATCAGGACACGGATGCGGTCGATGCCGTCGGTGACATCATCGGCAAGACCGAAATCGGCGATGTGGAACTCGCCTTCGACCGCCCCACGACCATGAAGACCGGCGACGTTTTCAAGCTGACGGTCACCAGCCGAACCAGCGGCGACCTGCTGCTCTTCGACGTGAACAGTCAGGGCAAGGCCACCCAGATCTTCCCGAACGAGTTCGCGCAGAAGATCACGCCGCTTGCGCCGAACGTGCCGCTGACATTGCCTGACGACTACTATGGCTTCGATTTCGAAGCGTCGGGTGAGGGGGACAGTGTCTTCGTCGCGCTCGTGGTCAGCGATACCGTCGACTTGAGCGATGTGGCCCCGAAGAGCCGTGGCCTGAAGGTCGAGCTGAATGCGCGCGAGACTTTGAGCGACATCGTCGCGCGGCTACAGAAGACCTGGGCCGAGGATCTCGACAGGCGCGGTATCCGCTGGTCGGTCGGCACATTGCGCTATCGCGTGGAGTAGAACCGGGCCACGTAGCCGAATGGAAAAAGCCCGCCTTGATGAGGCGGGCTTTGTTGTGAAAGTGTCGGCCGATCCTAGTGCAGGATCTGGCTGAGGAAGAGCTTGGTACGCTCGTGCTGCGGATTGTCGAAGAACTCGGCCGGGGAGTTCTGCTCGACGATCTGGCCCTGGTCCATGAAGATCACGCGGTTGGCGACCTGGCGGGCGAAGCCCATTTCGTGGGTCACGCACAGCATGGTCATGCCTTCTTCGGCCAGCGACACCATGGTGTCGAGCACTTCCTTGACCATTTCCGGATCGAGCGCCGAGGTCGGCTCATCGAACAGCAGGATCTTCGGCTTCATGCACAGCGAGCGGGCGATCGCCACGCGCTGCTGCTGACCGCCGGAAAGCTGTCCCGGATACTTGTTCGCCTGCTCCGGAATCTTGACGCGCTTCAGGAAGTGCATCGCGATTTCTTCGGCCTGCTTCTTCGGCATCTTGCGAACCCAGATCGGCGCAAGCGTGCAGTTTTCCAGGATCGTCAGGTGCGGGAAGAGGTTGAAGTGCTGGAACACCATGCCGACTTCGCGACGCACTTCGTCGATCTTCTTGAGATCGTTGGTGAGCTCGATGCCGTCGACGACGATCTTGCCCTTCTGGTGCTCTTCGAGGCGATTGATGCAGCGGATCATCGTCGATTTGCCGGAGCCCGACGGGCCCGCAATGACGATGCGCTCGCCTTTCATAACCTTCAGGTTGATGTCACGAAGGACGTGGAAGTCCCCGTACCACTTGTTCATTCCAGTGATTTCAACCGCGACGTCCGTTGCGGAAACAGTCATTTTGGAAGCAGTGGCTGCGTTTGCCATGCGATCCTCCCCTCATTTTATCGTTTATGGGCCGTGTCGAGAACGCGTTCCATGAAGCCTGAATAGCGCGACATACCAAAGCAGAAAAGCCAGAATATGAAGCCGGCGAAAATTAGCCCCGAGATCGGCGTGACCGAGGAGGCCCAGTTGGCATCGGTGAAGTTGAAGCGAACGATACCGAGCAGGTCAAACATGCCGATGATCGATACCAGCGACGTATCCTTGAACAGGCCGATGAAGGTGTTGACGATGCCCGGGATCACGAGCTTCAGCGCCTGTGGCAGTACGATGAGGTTCATCTTCTGCCAGAAGCTGAGGCCGAGGGAATCGGCGCCTTCATACTGCCCCTTCGGAATGGCCTGGAGACCGCCGCGCACCACTTCGGCCATGTAGGCCGAGGCAAAGAGCGACACGCCGATCAAGGCGCGCAGAAACTTGTCGAAGGTGACGCCCTGCGGCAGGAACAAGGGCAGCATGACGCTTGCCATGAACAGGACAGTGATCAGCGGAATGCCGCGCACCAACTCGATGAAGGCGGTGCAGAGCATCTTGATGACCGGCATGTGCGATCGTCGGCCGAGCGCCAACAGAATGCCGAGTGGCAACGAAACGGCGATGCCGACGAACGACAGGATCAGCGTCACCATCAGGCCTCCCCAAAGCGGGGTCTCGACGAACGTCAGCCCGAACCACCCGCCCGGAAGCAGGATCAGCGAGATGAGCGGCAGCACGGCGAACAGCAGGATGGCGTTGAGGCTCTTGTAAGGGACCTTCGGTATCGCCATGGGCACGAGGAAAAGAATGAAGAGGATGCCGACCAGGGTCGGCCTCCAGCGTTCGTCGAGTGGGTAGCGTCCGTAAACGAACTGGTCGAGCTTCGCATTGACGAAGGCCCAGCAGGCGCCGCTCCAGCCTTCCGGCTGCGAGCCTCCCTGAGCAACCGTGGCGCAGACGCCACGGCCTCCACCGGTCCAGGCGGCGTCGATGAACAGCCACTGGATTGCCGGCGGCAGGAACCACGCGAGCGCAAGCGCACCGATTAGGGTGAGCACCGTATCTTTCGGAGTGGCGAATAGGTTCTCGCGCGCCCAGTGGACGATGCCGCCTTCTGCGACCGGCGGGGCGGAAGCCTCGATCATCGAGGCGCGTACGAAAGTTGCCTGGGGTGTGCTCATCGTCTTATCTCTCCACCAGGGCCATGCGGGCATTGAACCAGTTCATGAACAGCGACGTCGCGAGGCTGAGCGACAGGTAGACCACAATCCAGATCGTCACGATCTCGATCGACTGACCGGTCTGGTTCAGGATCGTGCCACCGACTGCCACAAGATCGGCATAGCCGATCGCAACGGCGAGCGAAGAGTTCTTGGTCAGGTTCAGATATTGGCTGGTAAGCGGCGGAATGATGATTCTGAGCGCCTGCGGAACAACCACGAGGCGCGTCGTCAGGCCCGGGCGGATGCCGAGCGCATGCGCGGCCTCCGTCTGCCCCTTTGACACGCCGCGAATGCCGGCACGCACGATTTCGGCGATGAAGGCGGCAGTGTAGAACGAGAGTGCCAGGAACAGCGACAGGAACTCCGGCCCGATGACCGAGCCGCCGGTGAGGTTGAACTTGCCGGCAACCGGAACGTCGAACGTGATCGGCGACCCCGTGGCAAGGAACGTCAGCAACGGCAGGCCGATAATCAGGCCGAGAGACGTCCAAAGAACCGGGAAACGCTGTCCGGTGGCTTCCTGTTTCTTGCGCGCATAATGCGCCACAAAGAAGCAGGCGACGATCGCGACGAGGAAGGCAAGAACCGTATACAGGGAGCCATCGCCGAAAATCGGTTTGGGAAAGGCAAGGCCGCGGTTGTTGAGGAACATGTTGAGCGGCAGTGCCGCCGATTCCCGCGGCTGTGGCAGGATCGCCAGAACACCGCTGTACCAGAAGAAGATGACGAGCAGCGGCGGGATGTTGCGGAAAATCTCGACATAGGCGAGCGACAGCTTGGCGATCAGCCAGTTGTGCGACAGGCGGCCGATGCCCACCGCAAAGCCGATGACGGTGGCGGTGACAATGCCGCAGACGGCGACCAGCAGCGTGTTGAGCAGGCCGACGACGAGCGCGCGCTGATAGGTGGAATCGCTGGTATAGGCGATCAGTGACTGCCCGACGTCGAAACCGGCGCGCCCGTTCAGGAAGCCGTAACCGGAAGCGATATTCGCCCGTTTGAGGTTCTCGATCGTATTGTCGGCGACCCAATAGACGAAGGCCGCGAGAACGACGAGGGTGATGACCTGATAAAAAATCCCGCGGACCTGCGGATCGTTGATGATCGACCCGGACGGTTTCGTTTTCTCAGGCGTAGTTGTGACGCCAATCGCCATGCAATGCCTCTTTCCCCTTTTCACCCTTTTGGGTGTTTTTATCGTTGGGATGGGGAAGCGGTGTCCCGCTTCCCCGGTCTTGAAATGATCGCTTAGCGGACCGGCGGAGCGTACTGGATGCCGCCCTTGTTCCACAAAGCGTTGAGGCCGCGCTCGATCTTGAGCGGGCTGCCGGCGCCGATGTTGCGGTCGAAGACTTCGCCGTAGTTGCCGACGGCCTTGATGACGTTCACGGCCCATTCGTTCGTCAGGCCGAGGTCGGTGCCGATCTTGCTGTCAGCCTCGACGCCGAGGAAGCGCTGGACGTCCGGGTTGGTGGACTTCTTCATTTCTTCGACGTTGGCCTGCGTCACGCCGAATTCCTCGGCCTGAATCAGGGCGTAGTGAACCCAGCTGACGATATCGAACCACTGGTCGTCACCCTGGCGAACGGCCGGGCCGAGCGGCTCCTTCGAGATGATTTCCGGCAGGATCATGTGATCGTCCGGCTTCGACAGTGTCAGACGCAGCGAATAGAGGCCCGACTGGTCGGTCGTGTAGACATCGCAACGGCCGGCATCATAGGCGGCGTTGACCTCTTCGAGCTTTTCGAAGACGACCGGATTGTACTGAAGGTTGTTCGCCTTGAAGTAGTCGGCAAGGTTGAGTTCGGTGGTGGTGCCGGTCTGCACGCAGACAGCTGCGCCGGAAAGCTCGAGGGCCGATTTGACGTTCAGGCTCTTGCGAACCATGAAGCCCTGGCCGTCATAGTAGTTGACCGGGCGGAAATTGAAGCCAAGCGCGGTGTCGCGGTTGATCGTCCATGTGGTGTTACGTGCAAGGACGTCGACTTCGCCCGACTGGAGTGCCGGGAAGCGTTCCTTGGCCGAAGTGGGCGTATACTTCACCTTGCTGCCATCCGCGAAAATCGCGGCGGCGATTGCCTTGCAGTAATCGACGTCGAATCCGCTCCAGTTGCCCGAAGCATCCGGTGCCGCGAAGCCGGCGAGACCAGTGTTGACGCCGCACTGGACGAAGCCCTTGGCCTTTACGTCATCAAGAGTAGAGCCCGAAGCCGCCTGTGTGCCAATCCCCATGACAGCAGCGCCAACGAGAGCTGTCAGAATTCTTTTTGCCATTTTTAGAACCTTTTTCTGTTGTCGTTAGTTCCCGTCTGCACCAGCGCGTCTCCTAGCGCGGGCAGCCTCCGCCACCCTCCTGGCGCGAGTGCTGGCTATCTCATGCTCAAATTCCATGAGGGTCAAGAGAGGCCGCCGATTTTCTGGTTTTGCATGTGAAAAACCCGAAACAAGCCAGAAAGTTAGGCAGTTTTTGGGGGGAATGGGCAGGCCCTGGGCGAAAAATCGCCAAGTGCCGCCTGACGACGACCAAAACGACACTCCATGATTTTTGCCACTTGACCGCGGTTGTGGCTCGATCGAAGAGTTTCGCTTTCAAAATCAGAAGCGGAATATGCAATGGCAGACAGTGGCAATGTGAATGGCAAGGTGGGGATCAACACCCGTCTCGCTCATAGCGGCAACAATCCCTCCGACTACTTCGGCTTCGTCAATCCGCCGGTGGTGCATGCATCCACCGTGCTGTTTCCGAATGCGAAGACGATGGAAACGCGCGCGCAGAAATACACCTACGGGACGCGCGGAACGCCGACCACGGATGCGCTTTGCGACGCGATCAACGAACTCGAGGGGTCCGCCGGAACGATTCTCGTACCCTCGGGCCTGGCTGCCGTAACGGTGCCGTTCCTTGCCTACCTTTCGGCCGGCGACCACGCATTGATCGTCGATTCGGTCTATTTCCCGACGCGCCATTTCTGCGACACGATGCTGAAGCGTCTTGGCGTCACCGTCGAATACTATGATCCGATGATCGGTGCCGGGATCGAAAACCTGATCCGCCCGAACACGCGCCTGGTGCATACCGAAGCGCCGGGTTCGAACACCTTCGAAATGCAGGACATTCGCGCCATCGCAGACGCCGCCCATCGCCATGGCTGCGTCGTCACCATGGACAACACCTGGGCGACGCCGGTCTATTTCAAACCGCTTGACCATGGTGTCGACGTATCGATCCACGCGGCCACCAAGTACCCCTCGGGACATTCGGACGTGCTTTTCGGCACCGTGTCGGCAAACGCCGCCCATTGGCCGGAGTTGACGGAAGCGATGGTCACGCTTGGCATCTGCGTCTCGCCCGATGACAGCTACCAGATTCTGCGCGGCCTCAGGACCATGGGCATTCGCCTCGAACGTCACCAGGAAAGCGCCTTGAGGTTGGCGCAGTGGCTCGAAACGCGGGACGAAGTCGCCCGTGTTCTGCATCCGGCGCTGCCGACCTTCCCGGGCCACGAACTCTGGAAGCGCGATTTTAGCGGCGCAAGCGGCATCTTCTCCTTCGTGCTGAAGGCGGAAAATCCGGATCGTTTCAAGGCCAAGGCGCACGCCTTCCTCGATGCGCTCAAACTCTTCGGGCTAGGCTATTCCTGGGGCGGCTTCGAGAGCCTGGCGCTCCATGTCGGGCTTGGAGACCGCAAGGTCGCGCTGGCGCCGTGCGAGGGGCCAGTCATCCGCCTGCAGATCGGGCTTGAGGACGTGCCGGATATCCGTCGCGACATCGAAGCGGGCCTGGCGGCTGCCAACGCCGTTTGACGGCTTGAGGCGCCGCATTCACTCGCGGCGCCTCATCCATCGATGATTGAAATCTGTGTCGCGCGCAGTCGCCTGTCCGCATTCAGCGCTGGGCGCCGTAGCCGTAGAGCCAGTCAAGGTCTGCGGCGAGCGCATCCGGCCCCTTGAGTTTCAGGACGATGTCGCGGCCCAGGCGCAAGGGCCCCCGTGCGTGGTAGGCAAAGTGATTGAACGCCGCGCGACGGCGGACCCGGGCAATGCGTGGTCGACGCTTCGCTTCGAATGCAGCCAGCGCCTGGGAGATATCGATGGCGGCCGCCAGGCAGTCGGAAAGTTCGAAGGCGTCCTCGATCGCCATGGCCGCGCCCTGCGCTGCAAAGGGCGTCATCGCATGGGCCGCGTCGCCGATCAGCACGGTCTTTCGCCCGTCTTGCCAGGCGCCGTCGTCGACTGTGCACAATGGCCAGTAGGTGGGGGCGGCAGCCTTGTCGAGCAGCGAGCGGATGTCCGCATTCCAACCTGAGAAGGCATTCAGGCAGTCCTGGCGCCGCTTGCCCGAATCCTTGCCGACCCAGACGGCGTCGGTCTCCTTGCCCTCGATGATGGCGACGAGATTGAAGCCGTCAACTTCCCGCAACGGGTAGGCCACGAGATGGGCGCGAGGGCCGAGGAACGCCGTGACCTGGTTCGGCTTGAGAATGCCGGCCGCCGTGTCGCGCGCAAGCGTCATGCGCCAGGCAACGTTGCCTGAAAACCGTACGTGACCGGCGCCGGGGACGCCGTTGCGCAATCGCGACCAGATCCCGTCGGCGCCGACGATGATGTCCGGACGCCGTCCCGTCAGTCTTATGATGGTCTGCTCATCAGGATTGTCGATATGGCATCCGAGTTGCAGGCGGCAGCGCGGCTCTGCCTCCACGGCGGCAAGCAGCACTTTCTGCAGGCTCGCGCGGTGCATGACGGCATAGGGCGCGTGCCAGCGCCGACGAGCGAAAGCGCCGGCCGATACGCTGGCAAGAGGGCTCAAGGATACGCCGTCCACCAGGCCGATACGCTCCGGCTCGCTCCAGTAGCCTTCGAGTTCCGCAAGCAGGCCGAGTTCGATGAGGATGCGTGAGGCGTTCGGCGACAACTGCAGACCGGCGCCGACTTCGTTCAGCGCCGTTGCCCGTTCTATGATGTCGACTTCGAAACCGCGCCGCGCAAGACAAAGCGCAGCGGTAAGCCCGCCGATGCCGGCGCCGATGATCGCGACGGGGCGCGACATCGTGGCCTATCAGGCGGCTTTGTGGGCGAAGAGGCAGCCGGGCGGGTTGGTTTCCGTCGCCTTCAGCTTCGGATTGTAGCGATAAAGCGTGGAGCAGTAGGAGCAGACTTTCTCGTTGTCGTCACCCATGTCGATGAAGATGTGCGGGTGATCGTACGGAACGGACGCGCCGGTGCACATGAATTCCTTGACGCCGATTTCGATTGCCTGATGTCCGCCGTCGTTCTGGAAGTGCGGGATGCTGTGGCCGGCCATGTCATGCTCCGATGAATGCAAGTCTCTAAAGTTGTCGGCACCATAGTGAGCTTTGCTGCAAAAGTGTAGCGGCAAACACGCCGCAGCTGTGGTTTTTGCCAGTGTGGGGTTTCACTCGCCAGAGCGACGAACTAGGTTGCGCCGGATCGATACCCCCTAGGATGATAAAAAGATGGATCTCAATCCGCCGCGGTTTTCCCGCTTTACCCATGAAGGTCTGGAGATCGCCTTCTTCGACGAAGGCGATCCGGCAGGCACACCCATTCTCCTCATTCACGGGTTTGCCTCGAGCGCCAACGTCAACTGGGTTTTCCCGGGCTGGCTGAAGACTCTGGGCGATGCCGGCTACCGCGTGATCGCGCTCGACAATCGCGGGCATGGCAAGAGCAGCAAGCCCTACGATCCGGCTTTGTACCACCCGCAGCAGATGGCCGGCGATGCGGCAGCACTTCTCAGGCATCTCGGCATCGCCGAAGCGCACGTGATGGGTTACTCCATGGGCGCGCGCATCGCGGCCTTCCTGGCGCTAGCACATCCCGACCGGGTACGCTCTCTTGTCTTCGGCGGTCTCGGCATCGGCATGGTGACGGGGGTGGGGGATTGGGACCCGATCGCCGATGCTCTGGTGGCGCCTTCCCTCGACGTCGTGACCCATGCGCGTGGTCGCATGTTCCGCGCCTTTGCCGACCAGACCAAGAGCGACAGGCAGGCACTTGCGGCCTGCATTTCGACCTCGCGCGATCTGCTGACACCTGAGGATATGGGGCGCATCGACGCGCCGACCCTGATCGGTGTCGGGACAGCGGATGATATCGCCGGCTCGCCGCAGGAGCTGGCGGCGTTGATGCCCAACGCGCGCGCGCTTGATATTCCGGGCAGGGATCATATGCTCGCCGTGGGTGACCGGGTATTCAAGAAGGCCGTGCTCGAGTTCCTCGAGGAAGTGGGGCACGCCTAGACGACGAAACAAGGAAGTTCCCGAACGAGACGGAACGCGGGAAGCACCGTACGCTTGCCCGCTTCCGAGGTGTTCGACCGAGGGTGGAACTGAGGCCGGGCCATTTAAGTCGTACCGGATTTCCCCTATAGTGACTGTAGGACGGACAGGAAGGAGAGCGACGATGGTCGCCAAGACCGAACTTCGCCAGACGGAAGCGTTGAAGGTGATGGACCCGATCTGGAACAGCCTGCGTGAGGAAGCCCGTGTGGCAGCCGAGCAGGATCCGATGCTTGCGGCCTTCCTCTATTCGACGGTGGTCAATCAGCACTCTCTCGAAGAAAGCGTGATCTATCGCATCTGCGAGAGGCTCGATCACCCCGACCTTCAGGCGAACCTCTTGCGGCAGACCTTCTCGGAGATGCTTGAGGATTGGCCGGAATGGGGAACCATTCTGCGCGTCGACATCCAGGCGGTCTATGACCGCGATCCTGCCTGCACCCGCTTCATCGAGCCCGTGCTCTATTTCAAGGGCTTCCATGCCATCCAGACGCACCGGCTGGCCCATTGGCTGCTAAAGCGCGGCCGCAAGGACTTTGCGTTCTATCTGCAGAGCCGCGCATCGAGCGTCTTCCAGACGGATATCAACCCGGCTGCCCGCATCGGTCGTGGCATCTTCCTTGATCACGCCACCGGTCTTGTCGTCGGCGAGACGGCCGTGATCGGTGACAATGTTTCCATTCTGCACGGCGTGACGCTTGGCGGCACAGGCAAGGAAGGCAGCGATCGCCATCCGAAGATCGCCGATGGCGTACTGATCGGCGCCGGTGCCAAGATCCTCGGCAACATCCATATCGGCCACTGCTCGCGTATCGCTGCCGGTTCGGTCGTTTTGAAACCGGTGCCGCCGAAGTCGACGGTCGCAGGCGTGCCGGCAAAGGTGGTAGGTGAGGCCGGTTGCTCCGAGCCCTCGCGTCAGATGGACCAGATCCTGAGCAGCTTCGATATCTGAACATACGGGAACCGGTGCGTAAGCCTCTTTCGAGGGGTTTACACCCGGCGATGCAGCGTGCGAGAAGCGCCGCACAGATAAACGGCTACGGAGACGTGTTTTGAAGCCCGAAGAAATCCGCAAGCTTGAAGCCTACTTCAAGCGCACCTTCAACCAGCAGATGGTCGTCAAGGCTCGCCCGAAGAAGGACGAGTCCGCTGAAGTCTATCTCGGTGACGAGTTCCTCGGTGTCGTTTTCCGCGATGAGGAAGATGGCGAGCTTTCCTACAACTTCTCCATGGCGATCCTCGACATCGACCTCTAAGTCCTGACGACGGACGACAAAGTAGCAAACCCCGAAAATCCCTGCGATTTTCGGGGTTTATTGTTTCTGGCGAAGATTTGATGGCGTTCGGGGCGATTGCTCGCCATTTTCATCTTCGGTCTTCGGCAAGGGCCGACGGAAATTTGCGTTTGCCAGCATTTCTTCATCAAGTTGTTGCATCCGTTGTATTTTATTGCGTCGCACACTCGTCTTGACTTTTTGTGCAGTGCACATAAACTGAAGCCTCCAGATCAGGCCGTCACTAAGGAGACACCGGATGTTCAACTTCGATGATGCAAACAAGAAGAGCAAAGAAGCCATTGACGTGGCTGTAAAGAGCTATTCCGCTTGGACCAAGGGTCTCCAGGCTATCGCGACTGAAGCTGCAGACTATTCCAAGAAGTCCTTTGAAGATGGCGTTGCGCACGTCGAGAAGCTGTCCGGCATCAAGAGTGTCGAAGCTGCTTTCGAACTGCAGACCAATTTCATCAAGGCGAGCTACGAAGGCTTCGTCGCCGAGGCTACGAAGATCGGCGAAATGTACGCTGATCTCGCCAAGGACGCTTACAAGCCCTACGAGGCGCCCGTTGCCAAGGCAACGGCAGCAGTCAAGGCCGCCGCTGCCGCCGCCTGATCGCTGAGCACAGAGCACGTTTCTCAAGGGCCGGTCGCAGCGATTGCGACCGGCCCTTTTATTTTCTCGCTTTAGCTGTGAGCAGCCCGAAGAAAGTTGATCAATCTTGCGCGCGGTCGTGCGATTATGATTGCAGTGCGTTGGTTCGGTCTTAAAATCTGGAAACGAACCATTAGATAAAGGGCAAGCACGCTGCGGCCAAGTTCAGTGGGGTCGCTGCTGTACAAGGAACTGACAAGAATGATCGCCATGCCGGTCCGGATGCAGCAAGGTAGCGATGACGAGGGAAACGGCAACAACCGCAGCACGTCCGTCATCACGCGTACCAAGCCGAAGACCAAAAAGCCGAGTTTGTATCGTGTTCTGCTTTTGAATGACGATTACACGCCGATGGAGTTTGTCATCCACATTCTGGAGCGCTTCTTTCAGAAGAACCCGGAAGAGGCGACCCGCATCATGCTTCACGTCCACAATCATGGCGTGGGAGAATGCGGCGTCTTCACCTATGAGGTCGCCGAAACCAAGGTGACGCAGGTGATGGATTTTGCCCGGCAGCATCAGCATCCGTTGCAATGCGTCATGGAAAAGAAATGAGGAACTAACGTGCCAACATTTTCGCCCAGTCTCGAAAAGGCGCTACACCAGGCACTGACTTTTGCCAACGAGCGCCACCATGAATACGCCACGCTCGAGCATCTGCTTCTGGCATTGATCGATGATGCCGACGCGGCGGCCGTGATGGGCGCCTGCAACGTCAATCTCGAGACGCTGCGCAAGACCGTGACGGATTATGTCGACAACGAGCTTTCCAATCTCGTGACCGGCTACGACGAAGATTCCAAGCCGACGGCTGGTTTCCAGCGTGTCATCCAGCGCGCGGTCATCCATGTCCAGTCGTCCGGGCGCGAGGAAGTGACCGGCGCCAATGTGCTGGTTGCCATCTTCGCCGAGCGCGAAAGCCATGCCGCTTATTTCCTGCAGGAACAGGAGATGACGCGCTACGACGCCGTCAACTTCATTTCGCACGGCATCGGCAAGCGCCCCGGCAGCTCCGAGTCCCGGCCGGTGCGTGGCACCGATGATCACGAATCCGAGCAGAAGCCTTCGCGCGACACCGAGGAAAGTGGCGCCAAGAAGCAGCAGGACGCGCTCACGGCCTATTGCGTCAACCTCAACGAAAAGGCGAAGTCCGGTAAGATCGACCCGCTGATCGGGCGCCACGCGGAGGTGAACCGGACCATCCAGGTGCTCTGCCGCCGCTCGAAGAACAACCCGCTCTATGTCGGCGACCCCGGCGTCGGCAAGACGGCGATCGCCGAAGGTCTTGCCAAGCGGATCATCGAAAAGAAGGTGCCGGAAGCACTGCAGGATGCGACGATCTTCTCGCTGGATATGGGCACGCTTCTCGCCGGCACGCGCTATCGCGGCGATTTCGAAGAGCGCCTGAAGCAGGTCGTCAAGGAGCTTGAGGACTATCCGGGCGCCGTGCTCTTCATCGACGAGATCCATACGGTGATTGGCGCTGGGGCCACCTCCGGTGGCGCCATGGATGCGTCCAACCTGCTGAAGCCGGCGCTCTCCTCCGGTGCGATCCGCTGCATCGGTTCGACCACCTACAAGGAATACCGCCAGTTCTTCGAGAAAGACCGGGCGCTGGTTCGACGCTTCCAGAAGATCGACGTGAACGAGCCGACGATTGCCGACGCGATCGAGATCATGAAGGGGTTGAAGCCTTACTTCGAGGAATATCACCACCTGAAATACTCGAACGAGGCGATCAAGGCAGCCGTCGAGCTTTCGGCCCGCTATATCAACGACCGGAAGCTGCCTGACAAGGCGATCGACGTGATCGACGAATCCGGTGCGGCTCAGATGCTGTTGCCGGCAAGCAAGCGCCGCAAGCTGATCACCGAAAAGGAGATCGAGGCGACGATCGCGACGATGGCGCGCATCCCGCCGAAGACCGTTTCGAAGGACGACGAGGCCGTTCTCGCCAATCTCGAAAAGGAACTCCGGTCGGTCGTCTATGGCCAGGACCTGGCGATCGAAGCGCTTGCGTCTTCGATCAAGCTGGCGCGTGCCGGCCTGCGGGAACCGAACAAGCCGATCGGCTGCTACGTCTTCTCCGGCCCGACCGGCGTCGGCAAGACGGAAGTCGCCAAGCAGCTTGCGACGTCGCTCGGTGTCGAGCTCCTGCGCTTCGACATGTCGGAATACATGGAGCGGCACACGGTTTCGCGTCTGCTCGGTGCACCTCCGGGCTATGTCGGCTTCGACCAGGGCGGCCTCCTGACCGATGGCGTCGACCAGCATCCACATTGCGTGCTGCTGCTGGACGAGATCGAGAAGGCGCATCCGGACCTGTTCAACATCCTGTTGCAGGTCATGGATCATGGCTCCTTGACGGATCACAACGGCAAGAAGATCGACTTCCGCAACGTCATCCTGATCATGACGACCAATGCCGGCGCATCGGAAATGGCCCGGGCCGCCATCGGCTTTGGTTCATCCAAGCGTACGGGCGAAGACGAAGAGGCGCTGAACCGCCTGTTCACACCGGAGTTCCGCAACCGTCTGGACGCGGTCATTCCCTTCGCTTCGCTGCCGACCCCGGTCATCCATCAGGTGGTGCAGAAGTTCGTCATGCAACTGGAGACCCAGCTCGCCGAGCGCAATGTCACCTTCGACCTCGCGCCCGAAGCAATCGCCTGGCTCGCCGAGAAGGGCTACGACGAGAAGATGGGCGCGCGGCCGCTCGCCCGCGTCATCCAGGAAAACATCAAGAAGCCGCTCGCCGATGAAATCCTCTTCGGCAAGCTGAAGAAGGGCGGTGTCGTCAGGGTGTCGATCGGCACCAAGGCCGATGGCACCAAGGGTCTGCTGCTTGACGCTGTTCCGGAAACGACGCCGATCAGACCGAAGGCGGAGGTTTCGCGCCCAGCAATGAAGGCGGCCAAACCGAAGAAGGCCGAGGACAAGGAAGAAGTGGGCGCCGAGCCTGCACCGAAGTCCAAGCCGAAGAAGGCAGCCGCCAAGGCATCCTCCGACGGCGAGGCCGGGGCAGGCGACGCGGCTCCGAGAAAGGGTCGCACGGTGCCGAAGGTGCCGCGCAAGAAGTAGCCCCTCGCAAGAGATGTTCGACGGTGCCGGATGCGAACCATCCGGCACCGTTTTTCTGAATCAAAGACAATCCGGAATTGCCAATGGATAGGGAAGAAGACGAGCAATCATCGCTCGCCTGGTTCGGGAGAGGTATGCGCGGCATCTTCAGCCTGCCGGCCTTCATCCTCATGCTGTCCTTCGTTGGCTTCTGTTCGCTGACTGCGCAAGCTGGGATTCCGGTGCAACAGGTCGTCTTCATGGTCGGCATGGTCTGGGCGCTTCCGGCGAAAGTCATTCTTGTCAGTTCGATGATGAGCGGCGCGAACCTGGCGGCCGCCTTCCTGGCCGTTTCGCTGTCTTCCGTCCGGCTGATGCCGATGGTTGCGGCGCTCGTCCCGGAACTGCGCACATCGCGAACGCCGACGTGGCTGCTCCTTTTCCTGTCGCATTTCGTCGCCATCACCGCCTGGGTGTTCGCGATGGAGAAGGTGCCGAAGGTCCCGCGTGAGCGGCGCGTCGCTTTCTTTGCCGGCTTCGGCATCACGCTGGTCGCGGCGAACATGCTGCTGGTCGCCGTCGTCTACCATTTCGTCGCGGACTTCCCGCCAATCGTCGCCGGCTGCCTTTTCTTCCTGACGCCCGTCTATTTTCTCGCATCGATCTGGCATTCGGCGCGCCACCCCGTCGTCTACGTGGCGCTGCTGTTCGGCCTTGTCGGCGGGCCGCTGTTCTATTGGCTGTTTCCGGAATTCGACATCCTGCTTGCCGGCCTGGTTGGCGGCACGCTCGCCTGGCTGCTCGAGCGCCTCTGGCGCCTGCGCAAGGAGGTCAGCGCATGAGTTGGCATGACGGTTGGTGGGCCTATGCCTTCATCGCGATCGCCGGCTGGCTGGCAACCGACATCTGGCGCTGGCTGGGCGTCATTGCCGGCAACAAGCTGCGGGATGATTCCGAGGCGCTGAACTGGGTGAGAGCAGTCGCGACCGCCCTTGTCGCCGCGGTCATCGCAAAGCTCATCCTCTATCCGACGGGTGTGCTCGAACAATCCCCGCTCTGGCTGCGTGTGGGGTCCGTTGCACTCGGGGCTGTCGCTTTCTTTCTACTGGGACGAAAGCCGGCGATCGGAATAGCGACCGCCATCGCAGGGCTCGCATTGGGGCTCTGGTGGCTGGGCTTTTAGACGAAGCCTGAGCCGAGAGCCGGCGAGGTGCCGGCTCAATCATCAGTTCGTGGAGTGTCGGTTATCGAGTGCGGGCGAGACTACAGCGCCTGCCGAACCTTTTCGGCATTGGCCGCGAGCACTGCGCCATCTTCCATCGTTCCGGAATGCGGCTTCAGCGGCACGCCTGCGCGCCGCGGAATGACGTGGAAGTGCAGGTGGAAGACAGACTGTCCGGCCGGTGCCTCGTTGAACTGCATGACCGTCACGCCATCGGCGTCGAAGGCCTCTTTCGCTGCGACCGCCAGTTTCTGTACGGTGGCGACCAACGCCGGCAGCGTCGCCGGATCGGCATCGAGCAAGTTGCGCGAGGGCGCCTTCGGAACGACGAGCAAGTGGCCTTCTGCCTGCGGCATGACATCCATGAACGCGATCGTCGCGTCATCCTCGTAAACGCGGTGCGAGGGAATTTCGCCGCGCAGGATCTTGGCGAAGATGTTGTTGTCGTCGTAGCTCATTGTCTTCCTCATAAATCGGCACGGGCCGAGCTCGGCTGAAAGGTCGTTCAGTCGTCTTGCCGCTCACCTTTGCGGAAAGGCCCGTGTTCTGCAAGAATCTCGCCGGTTTCCTCCACATCCCTGCGCTCGCGCTGCAGATAGTCGCCGACCGCGCGGGCGAGCCCCGGATGCGTGATGAAATGCGCGGAATGCGTGGTGACCGGCATGTAGCCGCGCGCAAGCTTGTGTTCGCCTTGCGCGCCGGCCTCGACCCGCTTCAGCCCTTTGGCGATCGCGAAGTCGATCGCCTGGTGATAGCAGACCTCGAAATGCAGGAATGGGTGGTCCTCGATGCAGCCCCAGTGGCGGCCGTAGAGCGCGTCACCGCCGATGAAGTTGATCGCACCGGCAATGTAGCGGCCGTCGCGGCGCGCCATCACAAGCAGGATATCGTCGGCCATGCGCTCGCCGATCAGCGAATAGAAGGCGCGTGTCAGATAGGGACGGCCCCACTTGCGCCCGCCGGTGTCCATGTAGAAGGCGAAGAACTGGTCCCAGATCGCCTCCGTCAGGTCGCTGCCGGTCAGCCAGTCGATCGAGATGCCGTTTTCGAGCGCCGCCCTGCGTTCCTTCTTGAGCGCCTTGCGCTTGCGTGAGGCCAGGGTTTCCAGGAAATCGGCGTGCGATCCGTAGCCTTCGTTGGTGAAATGGAACTGCTGGTCGGTGCGATGCAGGAAGCCGGCCCGCTCGAGCGCCGGCATTTCAGCCTCCGGCACGAAGGTCACGTGCGCCGAGGAGACATCGTGTCTGCGCGCAAGCTCCTTCAACCCCGCGGCGAGCGCATCCTGAACGGCGCCCTGGTTTTCACCCGGCGCCGCAAGCAGTCGCGGTCCGGTGGCCGGCGTGAAGGGAATGGAGCTTTGCAGCTTCGGATAATAGTGCCCGCCCGCCCTCTCGAAAGCGTCGGCCCAGCCATGATCGAAGACATATTCACCCTGGCTGTGGTTCTTCAGGTAGCAGACAAGGCCGCCGCGCAGATGCCCGTCCGCCCCCTCGAGAAGCAGATGTTGGCCGAGCCAGCCGGTCTTGGCGGTTGCCGATCCAGATTCCTCGAGAGCCGAGAGATAGGCATGCGAGAGGAAGGGATTGTAGACGCCGCCGGGATGCGCCTTCGACGCACCGGCAAGCACGTTCCAGCGTGCTGCCGGCACATCGGCGAAGGACTGGGCTATGCGGATGGTGACGGCGTCTGACATCAGCTCAGGAAACCAGGGCCTCCCGCGGGTCGAAACCCTCGAAGGTCATCTGGTCTGCGTGGGCGAAAGTGTAGGCCTCGGCCTGCCGGTCGCGCACGGTCCAGGTGATGATCGTCTTGCCGAGTGTCCGCTCCTTGGTGATGAACGAGTTCGGCAGGTGGCCGTAATGGTAGGAGATGAAGTCGAGCCCGAGTTGCATCGCCTCCTCGTGCACGAAGAAGGTTTCCGGGTTGGCGCCTTCCGCCGTGAGACCGAGCGGGTAGGGCGCGTCGAGCGCCTTCAGGTCCTTCAGCAGCCAATGATCGAAGCTCATCAGGGCGACGTGTCCCTTGTAGCCTTCGAGCGTCTCCAGAACGGCGGCGGCAAAGCCCTCGTCGTCGCCCTTGCGGCCCTTGAGTTCGATGACGAGCGGCACCTTGCCCGCGACCAGGCGCAGCATTTGCGTCAGCGTCGGCACCTTGTCCTTCGTCCCGCCGATCGCCATCAGGCCGAGCTCGCCGGCGGTACGCGAGCGCACGTCGCCCTTGATGCCGCAGAGACGCTGTGTGTCGTCATCATGGAAGACGACCGGGATGCTGTCGGCGGTATATTGCAGGTCGCACTCGATGGCGAAACCGGCGTCGACGGCACGGGAGAAAGCCGAAAGCGTGTTCTCCCACACGTCTCTGTTCATGTCGTGATAGCCGCGATGGGCAATCGGTTGGGCTTTCAGCCAGGAAATATCAGCCATGGTGGGCACCTAATCAGGCGATCTCGATGACGGCGTCGATCTCGACGGCGGCGTTGAAGGGCAGGGAGGCCATGCCGACGGCGGCGCGGGCGTGCTTGCCGGCTTCACCGAGCACGATGGCCAGCAGATTGGAGGCGCCGTTGATGACGAGGTGCTGCTCGACAAACTCAGGCGTCGAAGCGACGAAGCCGTTGATCTTTACCAGACGACGGATGCGCCCGAGGTCGCCGCCGAGCGCGGATTTTGCCTGTGCGAGGATGTTGATCGAGCAGAGTTCGGCCGCCCGTTGCGCGCGGGCGACGTCGACATCCTTGCCGACAATGCCTGTCACGGCGACTTTGCCGTCTTCCATCGGAAGCTGTCCGGAGATGTAGAGCATCGAGCCGCTGATCACGTACGGCACGTAGTTTGCGACCGGGGTCGCAGCCTGGGGAAGAGTGACGCCGAGGTCCTTGAGGCGCGTTTCGATCTCTGCAGACATGGAAGGCTCCATTGTTGTCTTTTGTGTTAAAATCCTGCATTCAGGCCGGATCGCGGCGGGCGCCGGCTTTTTCCTGCAAGCACCGCCTCGCTTCTGCCGAACGCTTGTTTATAGCATTGCCGGCGAGTCCAACAGGAGGAAACGGATGTTTCATAAAGGCTTCGGTCTCGTCACCCTGGGCAGCGTTTGTTTCGCCGTCATGACGGCGTCGGGTGCTACGGCGGCGAGTGCGAATGTCCTCGTGCCGCATCGCGCCGTCTATGATCTTGAACTCAAGGATGCGTCGGATCGTTCAGGCATTGCCGGAATGTACGGCCGCATGGTCTATGAATTCAATGGCTCTGCCTGCGAGGGCTACACGGTCAGCTTCCGCTTCGTCACCCAGGTCGACACCGGGGAGGAGGTTCGCCTCACGGATCAGCAGACGACCACCTATGAGGATCTGAAGACGGGCAACTTCCGCTTCCTGACACGCTCCTTCACAGACGAGAAGCTGGACAAGGAAGTGCGTGGAACGGCGCATGAGGACAAGAGCGGCGTCAAGGTGGAACTGACCGCGCCCGACAAGCGCGAAGTGGAACTCGCGGCCAGCCGTTTCCCGACCGCCCATATGATGGAAGTGATCTCGCGGGCGAAGAAGGGGGAAAGCCTGTTTGAGGCGCGGATCTTCGACGGTTCCGATTCGGGCGACAAGACACTGATCACCTCGACCTTTGTCGGCAAATCGCGCAAGCCCACTGCCGATGAGCCGGATGCCGGCAAGGCTGGCAAATTCGGCGGCGAAGCCTATTGGCCGGTGACGATTTCCTATTTCAACGACGACAAGAGCGGCGATGCGCTGCCGATCTACCGCATGTCGTTCAAGCTCTATGACAACGGAATCACCCGCGACCTGACGATGGACTACGGCGATTTTGTCCTCAGCGGAAAGCTCGCGGACCTCGAAGTCTTCAATTCCGAGGACTGCAAATAGCCAATCCCGTCGAAAAGCGGCTTTCGCGTCTTGATTTCTTGGGCGGTTGAGGTTAAGGGGCTGCCCATTCCACACGTGAAGCAAGGGATGTTCCGGGAGAAATCCGGATCGTTCCGCCGGTGGGCAAGTCGAAAGACCATGCTCGACGCTTCGCGGAGGTTCAACCGGAAAAGGAGAAAAAGGCATGGCATTGCCTGATTTTAGCATGCGTCAGCTTCTGGAAGCTGGCGTTCACTTCGGCCACCAGACGCACCGCTGGAACCCGAAGATGAAGCCGTACATTTTCGGCGATCGTAACAACGTTCACATCATCGACCTCGCTCAGACCGTACCGATGCTGTCGCGCGCGCTTCAGATCGTCAGCGACACCGTCGCCAACGGCGGCCGCGTTCTGTTCGTCGGCACCAAGCGCCAGGCTTCGGAAATCATCGCTGACGCTGCCAAGCGTTCGGCCCAGTACTACGTCAACGCTCGCTGGCTCGGCGGCATGATGACCAACTGGAAGACGATTTCGAACTCGATCCAGCGCCTGCGCAAGCTCGACGAAATCCTCGCTTCGGAAGCTTCGGGCTTCACCAAGAAGGAACGCCTGAACCTCGAGCGCGAGCGCGAGAAGCTGAACCGCGCACTCGGCGGTATCCGCGACATGGGCGGCACCCCGGACCTGATGTTCATCATCGACACCAACAAGGAATCGATCGCGATCGACGAAGCCAAGCGCCTCGGCATCCCGGTCGTCGCCGTGATCGACTCGAACTGCGATCCGGACCAGATCGACTATCCGATCCCGGGCAACGACGACGCATCGCGCGCCATCGCTCTCTACTGCGACCTCATCGCTCGCGCTGCCATCGACGGCATCGCGCGCCAGCAGGGCGCATCGGGCCGTGACCTCGGCGCCTCTGCCGAAGCTCCGGTCGAGCCGGCGCTCGACGAGGCCTCCGACGCCTGATCGGCCCCAGGCGGCAGCTAACCCTGCCGCCCCAATGAAATGTCGGGACAAGGCCGTTTGTGATGAAAGTCTGAACGGCCTTGTTCTTTTCAGCCGGGAATGGCGCGATCCGTTCGGGTCGTTGGATCCGGGCAGCGCCCACGATGACGCGTTCATCATGGTGTCACATTGAAAAGCCATTCCCTGCCAAACCTCCTGGCATCGCGCCACGCGCGGGCAACGCCCGCCAAACAGACAAAGAGGCAAAAAAGATGACTGTGACTGCAGCAATGGTGAAGGAACTGCGCGAAAAGAGCGGCGCAGGCATGATGGATTGCAAGAAGGCACTTGCTGAAACCAACGGCGACATGGAAGCGGCGATCGACTGGCTGCGCGCCAAGGGTATCGCGAAGGCCGACAAGAAGTCGGGTCGCACGGCTGCCGAAGGCCTCATCGGCATCGTCAGCGGCGGCGTCAAGGCCGTTGTCGTCGAAATCAACTCCGAAACCGACTTCGTTGCCCGCAACGAAGCCTTCCAGGAACTCGTCCGCGGCGTTGCAAACGTAGCGCTCACCACCGACGGCTCCGTCGAAGCCATTGCGGCCGCAAACTACCCGGCAACCGGCAAGTCGGTCGACGAGACGATCAAGGACGCCATTGCCACGATCGGCGAAAACATGACGCTGCGTCGCGCAGCCCTGCTGCAGGTGGAAGATGGCGTTGTCGCTACCTACATCCACAACGCTGCTGGCGACGGCATCGGCAAGCTCGGCGTTCTCGTCGCGCTGAAGTCGATTGGCGACAAGGAAGTGCTTTACTCGGTCGGCCGTCAGGTCGCCATGCACATCGCTGCGACCAACCCGCTGGCGATCCGTTCTGAAGAAGTCGACGCTGCCGTCGCCGAGCGCGAGCGCAACGTCTTCATCGAACAGTCGCGCGCTTCGGGCAAGCCGGACAACATCATCGAAAAGATGGTTGAAGGCCGCATGCGCAAGTTCTTCGAAGAAGTCGCTCTGCTGTCGCAGGCCTTCGTCATGAACCCGGAAATCACCGTCGCCCAGGCCGTCAAGGATGCTGAAAAGCTCGCTGGCGCGCCGATCGAAGTGACCGGTATGGCTCGCCTGCTGCTCGGCGAAGGCGTTGAGAAGGAAGAGTCCGATTTCGCCGCAGAAGTTGCGGCCGTCGCCAAGGGCTGATTTCTTCAGCCATATTGGGAAAACCTCGGGGCATCGCGTGACAACGCGGTGCCCTTCGTGTATCCGGCTTCGTCAATGCGCCGGACCCGCCGGAAATTACTCCGCAGCGGTTGAAACCGGGTAGCGCAATATGTCCTTATGCGCTGTGCGCCGTCGTCGTGCGCACGCGCACCGATCTGATCAGGAGCGATGATGCCGGCCGAGCCAATCTACAAGCGTGTTCTCCTCAAAGCCTCCGGTGAAGCCCTGATGGGTAGCCAGGGCTTCGGTATCGACGTGGCGGTCGCTGACCGCATCGCCGCCGACATCGCCGAAGCGCGGGCGATGGGCGTCGAAGTCGGTGTCGTCGTCGGCGGCGGCAACATCTTCCGCGGCGTCGCGGTGGCCTCCAAGGGCGGAGACCGGGTGACCGGCGACCACATGGGCATGCTGGCAACGGTCATCAACGCACTGGCGCTTGCAACCTCGCTGCGCAAGCTCGACATCGACACGGTCGTGCTTTCGGCAATCGCGATGCCGGAAATCTGCGAAAGCTTCTCGCAGCGCGCAACGCTTTATCATCTCTCGCTTGGCCGCGTCGTGATCTTCGCCGGTGGCACCGGCAACCCCTTCTTTACGACGGACTCGGCTGCAGCGCTCCGCGCGGCCGAAATGGGTGCGCAGGCCATTTTCAAGGGCACGCAGGTCGATGGCATCTATTCCGCCGATCCGAAGAAGGATCCGACCGCGACCCGCTTCGACCGCTTGACCCACAGCGAGGTTCTTGAGAAGGGCCTGGCCGTCATGGATGTTGCCGCCGTTGCGCTAGCACGCGAAAATACCATTCCGATCGTCGTCTTCTCGATCCACGAAAAGGGTGGGTTCGCGGAAATCTTGACCGGCGGCGGTCGCGCGACCATCGTCACAGACAATTAAGAACGCCGCAGAACGGCCCTTGGGCCGGCGAATGATAGAACGGGAGTTTCGACCATGAGTGAAGGTGTTGAACTGAAGGAACTGAAGCGTCGCATGGATGGCGCCATTTCCGCATTCAAGAGCGATATCGCGTCGCTTCGTACCGGCCGGGCGTCGGCGAACGTTCTCGATCCGGTGACCGTTGAAGCCTACGGCTCGCGCGTGCCGCTCAACCAGGTCGCCAACATCACCGTTCCGGAGCCGCGCATGCTGTCCGTTTCGGTCTGGGACAAGCAGATGGTCGGCGCCGTCGATCGTGGCATTCGCGAATCGAACCTCGGCCTCAACCCGATCATCGATGGACAGAACCTGCGTATTCCGCTGCCGGAACTCAACGAAGAGCGCCGCAAGTCGCTGGTCAAGGTTGCCCACGATTACGCTGAAAAGGCCAAGGTTGCTGCGCGCCACGTACGTCGCGACGGTATGGATGACCTGAAAAAAGCCGAAAAGGATGGCGACATCGGTCAGGATATCAGCCGTTCTCAGTCCGAGCGCGTGCAAAAGATGACCGACGAAACGATTTCCGAGATCGACCGCTTGCTCGCCGAGAAGGAAAAGGAAATCATGCAGGTCTGATCTGCTCGTGATCTGAGTCTCCTTTCGCGGACGCCTTATGCAAAACCTCATCTCCACGACCGTTCCGGAACATGTTGCCATCATCATGGATGGCAACGGGCGTTGGGCGAATGCACGTGGGCTACCGCGCACCATGGGGCATCGCAAAGGCGTCGAGACCGTTCGCGATGCCGTCAAGACGGCTGCCCAACTGGGTATTCGCTATCTCACGCTATTTGCGTTCTCTTCGGAAAACTGGAGCCGGCCGGAGCCGGAGGTGAGCGACCTTATGGGGTTGCTCAAGACCTTCATCCGCCGGGATCTCGCCGATCTCCACCGCGAGAATGTCCGCATCCGCGTCATTGGCGACCGCTCGAACCTGCGTGGCGACATCCTGCCGCTGTTGATAGAGGCTGAGGAAACGACGCGGGCGAACACGGGAGTTACCCTGGTGATCGCCTTCAACTACGGCGCACGTGACGAACTGGCCCGGGCGATGCGTCGCCTCGCAGTGGAAGTGGCCGAAGGGCGTTTGCGCCCCGAAGACATCAACCAGGAACGCATTGCAGCCTCGCTGGACACGGCCGACATACCCGATCCGGACCTGATTATCCGCACGAGCGGCGAGGAGCGACTGTCGAATTTCCTGCTCTGGCAGGGCGCCTATTCCGAGCTGATCTTCGTTCCCGAACTGTGGCCGGATTTCACGCGCGAGACGTTCCTGGCTGCTCTGGAGAAGTATGCCTGCCGGGAGCGCCGTTTCGGCGGACTGGTCGAGCCGACGCGGGCGGTTGGTTCCTGATGCAAACTGAACTCAAGCTTCGCATCGCTTCGGGAGTGGTGCTCGCGGCGGTCGCTCTTGCTGCGACCTGGTTCGGCGGGCTCGCTTTCCAGCTTCTTTCCGTCCTGATCGCGCTTCTCGTCTACTACGAATGGTCGACGATCACCGGCCTCGTTGAGCGCGATTTCCAGGGCAACGCCTTCGGTTGGCTCTCCATGGTCGTGATCGCAGGTCTCGTTGTCACCGGTTACATCGGCTACAGCCTTCCATTCCTGGCGCTCGGCGTCGGCGCGGCATTGCTTTGGGTGCTTACTCAAAAGACAAGCGGGTGGCTTCCGGGCGGCATCGCCTATGCCGGTCTCACCGGCATATCGCTCGCAGCGCTTCGCGGCGCCGACGATCTCGGCCTGATCGCAACGCTGTTCGTCTTCGCGGTGGTCTGGGCAACCGACATTTTCGCCTATTTTACGGGCCGAGCGATCGGTGGCCCCAAGCTTGCACCGCGCATTTCGCCCGGCAAGACCTGGTCCGGCGCCATCGGTGGCACGATTTGTGGCATCCTTGCTGGCGTCGCCGTTTTTATGGCTTATTTTTCGCTGCAAGATCTTCGGATCCCGATCATTGCCCTGGTGCTCTCGGTTGCCAGCCAGGTTGGGGACTTGTTCGAGTCCTTCATCAAGCGGCGCTTTGGCGTGAAGGATTCGAGCCGTCTCATTCCGGGGCACGGCGGGGTCATGGACCGGGTCGACGGTTTGATATTCGCCTGCGTGGCGGCGTTGATTCTGGTCATGATTCAGTATTTCGTCAGCGATGGGCGCCAGATCGCCTTCGGTTCGGTCCTGCTTGGCCCCTGATGCCGGCCGCAGGGACTTGAGGAACGTTCATGACATATCTCCTTGATGCCTTTCAGATTCTGACCGGCTACGTCATTCCCTTCCTTCTCGTGCTGACCCTTTTGGTCTTCGTGCACGAGATGGGGCACTATCTCGTCGGCCGCTGGTCGGGAATCCGCATCCTCGCCTTCTCGATTGGATTCGGCCCCGAACTTTTCGGTTGGACCGATCGGCACGGAACGCGTTGGAAACTGTCGGCGATTCCACTTGGCGGCTACGTCAAGTTCTTCGGTGACGAGGACGCGGCGAGCGTGCCGGACTACAAGCGCCTGGAGGCAATCGCGCCGGAAGAGCGCGGCAAGACCTTCCTCGGTGCCAGGCTCTGGAAGCGGGCAGCGACGGTTGCCGCAGGGCCGATCGCCAACTTCATCCTCGCGATTGCCATCTTCGCCGTTCTGTTCTCCGTCTACGGACGCCAGATCGCAGATCCCGTTGTGGCGCGTGTGAACGAAAATAGCGCAGCCGCACAGGCGGGCGTTGTTCCCGGTGACCGCCTGATCTCGATCGACGGCTCGCCAGTGACGACCTTCGACGACGTTCGTCGCTATGTCAGCGTGCGGCCTGAGTTGAAGATCACCATCCGAATCGAACGCAACGGCGCGACGCTTGATTTGCCGATGGTGCCCCAGCGGACGGAGCTGACCGACCAGTTCGGCAACAAGATGGAGATTGGCGTCATCGGTATCTTGACCGATCAGGAAGCCGGCAATTTCCGCACCGTCACCTATGGCCCGATCGAGGCTGTAGGGCAGGGCGTGCTGCAAAGCTGGCACGTCATCACGGGCACGTTCGACTATCTCGGCAACGTGCTGACCGGACGGATGAAGGCGGACCAGATCGGTGGCCCGATCCGCGTCGCCAAGGTTTCCGGGCAGATGGCGACGCTCGGCATTCCTTTCCTGCTGAATATCGCCGCGATCCTGTCAGTTTCCATAGGATTGCTTAACCTCATGCCCGTGCCGGTGCTTGATGGCGGCCATTTGATGTTCTATGCGGTTGAGGCCTTGCGCGGGAAGCCTGTGGGTCCTGCCGCGCAGGATGTCGCCTATCGGATCGGCTTTGCCATGGTGCTGATGCTCATGGTCTTTGCCACCTGGAACGACATATCGATGTTCTTCGGCTAGCGTTCGGTCGGGGAAACGGCGAGGGGAATTCGGCGGATACTGTGAACGAATGGTTTTCAACGGCTTGCGAAGAAAGGTTTTGTTTACGATAACTCGAGGCTGTAGTGGCCGTTAAGCCACGGTTCGAATTGAAGTAAACAGAAATTAACGAGCTGGCTTGCTTGTATGGGAAAAGCGGTTAAAACGGCAACCGTGACCGGAGTCGGCACGAAACTGCCGCGCGACGTTTGGAAAAGGTAAGATTTGAACATGAAAGCTGGTTCAAGGTTTTTGAACGCGGTGTCGGCGGCTGCGCTGTCAACAAGCATTGTTGTATCTGGCGCTGGTGTTGGGTTGCTCGCAGGCACGTCCGTTGCAGAAGCTGCGGTCATCAATCGTGTCGAAGTGCGCGGGGCAACGCGCGTCAGTGCTGAGACGGTCCGTGCGAACATCACGATCGTTCCGGGCAAGGCCTTCAGCAACGCCGACATCGACGCTTCCGTGAAGCGCCTGTACTCCACCGGCTACTTCTCTGACGTCAGCATCAACGTCGCCGGCGGCACGCTGGTCGTCAGCGTCAGCGAAAACCAGCTGGTCAACCAGGTCGTCTTCAACGGCAACCGCAAGATCAAGGACGACAAGCTGCAGGGCGTCGTGCGCACGCAGCCGCTCGGTCCGTACAGCGAAGCGACGGTCGAAACGGATATCCAGTCCATCAAGGACGCCTATGCAGCCATCGGCCGCAGCGACATCACGGTGACGACGCAGGTCGTTCCGGTTGCCGAAGGGCGCGTCAACCTTGCCTTCGTGATCAATGAAGGTGAGCGCACCAAGATCTCCCAGATCAATTTTGTCGGCAACGAGGCCTATAGCGACGGTCGTCTTCAGTCGGTCATTGCGACGAAGGAATCGGGCATCTTCTCGTTCATCACGCGCAAGGACGTCTACAATCCGGACAAGCTTCGCGCCGACGAAGAATTGCTGCGTCAGTTCTATTACAACCGCGGCTATGCGGACTTCCAGGTCGTTTCCTCGGACGCGGCGCTCAATGAGGCGACCAACGAGTACACGGTGACGATCACCGTCGAAGAAGGTCCGCGCTATGATTTCGGCGGCGTCAACGTCGAATCGACGGTCGAGGGCGTCAATGCCGAGGAACTGAAGGGTCTCGTCCTGAGCCGCGAAGGCTCGGTCTACAAGGCCAAGGACGTTCAGGCGACGATGAGCGAAATTTCGAAGCGCGTCGCTTCGGCCGGTTATCCTTTTGCGCGCGTTACGCCGCGCGGCAACCGCGACCTCGCCAATCACACGATCGCCGTCGACTACCTCGTCGACCAGGGCGAGCGTGCATACGTCGAGCGCATCGAGATCCGCGGCAACACCCGCACGCGTGACTACGTTATCCGTCGCGAATTCGACATGGGTGAAGGCGATGCCTTCAACCAGGAAATGGTCGCAAGTGCCAAGCGTCGTCTGGAGGCACTCGGTTACTTCTCGAGCGTCAACATCTCGACTGCTCCGGGCAGCGCCGCTGACCGTGTCGTCGTGATCGTCGACGTGCAGGATCAGTCGACCGGTTCGTTCGGTATCGGTGCTGGTTACTCCGCCGGCAGCGGCGGTGGCTTCCTCGTCGAAGCGTCGATCGAAGAAAAGAACTTCCTGGGTCGCGGTCAGTATATCCGCGTTGCCGCCGGTCGCGGTGACGAGAGTCGGACCTACAACGTTTCGTTCACCGAGCCGTACTTCCTTGGCTATCGTCTGGCTGCCGGCTTTGACGTCTTCAAGAACGAGAACGACTTCGACGACGAAAATTACAGCTACGAAGATCAGGGCTTCAGCCTGCGCGTAACGGCACCGATCACCGAAAATCTGTCGACCACGCTGCGGTACAACTTCACGACGTTTGACTATAGCGGTAATGTTGCAAAGCTGTCGTCGCCTTACGTTCGCGCGGTTGAGGGTGGAAACTGGGTCCGTTCGTCGGTATCGCAGTCGATCACCTACAACACGCTCGACGATCCCCAGCTGCCGCATGACGGCATCCTGGCGACCTTCACGCACGAGTTTGCAGGTCTTGGCGGCGATTCCGATTTCTACAAGATGACCGGTAAGGCCAAGTGGTACTACACCGTCAACGACGAGGCGGACATCATCGCGTCGCTTGCTGGTAGTGCCGGTCATGTCTTCGAAACCGGCAGCGATCTGCAGGTCTTCGATCAGTTCCAGCTCGGCTCCAACGATATTCGTGGCTTCGAGCGCAACGGTATCGGTCCGCGCGACCAGGCTACGGGCGATGCGCTCGGCGGCACGACCTACTTCACGGCTTCGGCCGAAGCGACGTTCCCGCTCCCGGGCATTCCGCGTGATAGCGGCTTCCGTGGTGCGGTCTTCGCCGACGCCGGTACGCTCTACAGCAGCAAGGTCACGATGGCGCCGGGCGAAACGGTGCAGGGCAACGACTCCTCGCTGCGTGCATCGGTCGGTGTCGGCCTGATCTGGGCATCGCCGTTCGGTCCGCTGCGTGTTGACTACGCTTGGCCGGTTGCCAAGGAAGACTTCGACCGGGTACAAAACCTGAAGTTCGGTATTTCCTCGTCGTTCTGATAAAAAGCAGTCCAGAACTGCCAGAAAAGATCGTTCTGGAGTGTCCATGGAACAGAACTGGTTTTTTCCGCCCCATGAAGGGATTCGTTTGGGTGACCTGGCGAATCAAATTGGGGCGGAGTTGACTAATGGTGCGGTCGCCGACTGCACCATTCATTCGGTAGCGCCGGTCTATCGGGCTAAACCCGGCGACGTCTGCTACATGCTGTCTCGCAAGAGCCGCGCCGAGCTTGATACGTGTCAGGCGTCCGCGATCATTTGCGACAAGACGATTTCCAGCCTTGTGCCTGCGCATATCCCAGTCCTGCTGACGGCTCGTCCGCACACGGCGTTCGCACTTGCCGGCACGTTGCTGCACGAGGTGGCGATGCGTCCCGCGCGCAACACCAGCCTCGGTGGCGTGGCGCCGGGTGCCTTCGTGGATCCGACAGCGCGTCTGGAAGACGGCGTCGAAGTCGAGCCTACCGCCGTCGTCGGAGCCGGTGCGGAAATCGGAAGCGGCACCCGCATCGCCGCGGGCGCCGTTATCGGGCCGGGCGTGCGCATCGGCCGCGACTGTACGATTGCCGCTGGTGCAAGCGTGCTCTGTGCTCTCGTTGGCAACAGCGTGATCATTCATCCCGGGGCCCGCATCGGTCAGGATGGTTTCGGCTATGCGCCCGGACCGAAAGGCGGAATGATCAAGATCGTTCAGGTCGGTCGCGTCATTATCCAGGATCATGTCGAGATCGGCGCCAATACGACGATCGATCGTGGCACGATGGATGACACGGTGATCGGCGAGGGGACGAAGATCGACAATCTCGTCCAGGTTGGCCACAACGTGCGCATTGGCCGTTATTGTGGCATCGTCAGCCAGGTAGGCATTGCAGGCAGCACGAAGATCGGCGACGGCGTGATGATCGGCGGTGGTAGTGGCGTCAATGGTCACATCACGATCGGCGATGGCGTGCAGATCGCGGCCATGAGCGGCGTCGCCAGCGATGTGCCGGCCGGCGAACGTTATGGTGGTATTCCGGCGCGCCCGATGCGCGATTTCCTGCGCGATGTCGCGGAAATGGCGATGCGGGCAAGCGACAGACAGAAAAAGAAGAAGGGCGATACGAATGAGTGAGGCAGCAACGGTTCTCGGTACGGCGGACATTCAGGAAATCCTGAAGCTGCTCCCGCATCGGTACCCATTTCTGCTCGTCGATCGCATCATCGAGATCGACGGCGACAATTCGGCGATCGGCATCAAGAACGTTTCGGCGAACGAACCGCATTTCACCGGTCATTTCCCCGAGCAGCCGATCATGCCGGGCGTTTTGCTCGTCGAGGGCATGGCGCAGACGGCAGGCGCGATTTGCGCCCGCAAGGTTGGGACCGGGACAAACCTCGTCTATTTCATGACCATCGACAATGCGCGCTTCCGCAAGCCGGTCGTTCCTGGCGACCGCGTCGAATTCCATGTCGTCAAGCAGAAGCAGCGCGGCAATATCTGGAAATTTCACTGTGATGCAAAAGTTGACGGGCAACTGGTCGCAGAAGCTGATATCGGCGCGATGATCGTCAGCAAGGAAGACGCCTGAACATGATTGCAGCATCAGCGAAGATCCACCCGTCCTCGATTATCGAAGACGGCGCTGTGATCGGCGAAAACGTCAAGATCGGCCCTTTTTGCCACGTGGGGCCGAAAGTCGTTCTTGGCGACGATATCGAGCTCCACAGTCATGTCGTGGTAACCGGCCGCACGACGATCGGCACGGGAACAAAGATCTTCCCGCAGGCCGTGATCGGCGCTGATTCGCAGAGCGTTCATCATAGCGCCGTCGATACGGAACTGCTGATCGGTGCGAATTGCACGATCCGCGAAGGCGTGACGATGAATACGGGCACCGTCGAACATGGCGGACAGACTGTCGTTGGCGACAACAATCTCTTTCTGGCTTATTCGCACGTGGCGCACGATTGCCGCCTCGGCAACAATATCATCCTGTCGAACAACGTGATGCTGGCGGGCCATGTCACGGTCGAAGATCGCGCCATTCTTGGCGGGGGCTGCGCCGTGCATCAGTTTACCCGCGTCGGCCGTCAGGCGTTTGTCGGAGGCCTCTCCGCCGTCAGCTATGACGTCATTCCCTATGGTATGCTCAATGGCAATCCGGGCATACTGAGTGGGCTGAACGTTGTCGGCATGACGAGAGCCGGGATCGACCGTGCGACGATCCACGTCGTCCGCCGCGCTTACAAGCAGATCTTTGAAGGCCCGGAATCGATCCGCGCCAATGCCGCGGCCATTCGCGAAGAATATGCCGACTGCGCACCGGTTGTCGAAATCCTCGATTTCATCGGGGCCGAGAGCGACCGGGCACTATCGTCGCCGTCTCGCGGCAAGGCGTGAGCGTGATGTCGGCTGCTGCGAGCCACGCAGCGACCGGCGGTCGGCTCGCAATCATCGCCGGCGGTGGCGCGCTGCCGCATCACGTGGCCGAAGCTGTGCGGGCGCGGGGCGAAGATCCTTTCATCATCGCATTGTCGCGCGAGGCGGAAGAGGCCGATTGGATCGGCTTTGATCATTCCGTCCTCGGGATAGGCGACTTCGCCAATATCAGCCGTACTTTCAAGGATGAGGGGATCGATCGCGTCGTCCTGTCGGGTTGGGTTCGCCGCCGGCCGGAATGGCGCGACATTCGCCCGACGCTGAGAACGCTCGCAAAGATTCCGGCAGTCTTGAAGACGCTGGTGTCCGGTGGAGACGACGCCGTCCTGCGCATGGCCATGGCACTGATCGAAGCAAGCGGCGCCCATGTCATCGGCGTTCATGAAGTGGTGCCCAATCTCCTGGCAGAACCGGGGCCGATCGGTGCGGTTACGCCTGATGCCGACGATCGCCGAGACATCGAGGCTGGCATTGCCGCCGCCAACGCGCTCGGCGCGCTTGACGTGGGGCAGGGTGCTGTGGCCGTCGGTGGGCGTGTCGTGGCGCTGGAGGGCGCTGAAGGTACCGATTCTATGCTTGAGCGTGTCGCCGCCTTGAAGGCCGAAGGCCGCGTCTCTTCTCGCCGTCGCGGGGTTCTCGTCAAGCTTTGCAAGCCCGGGCAGGATCTTCGCGCCGACTTGCCGTCGATCGGTCCGTCGACCGTTGCGCTTGCTGAAAAGGCCGGTCTCGCCGGTATCGCTGTCGAAGCCGGCAGGGCTCTGGTTCTTGAACGCGGCAACGTGATCGATATCGCCAATCGCGCCGGTCTGTTTGTTGCCGGTGTCGAACGATCGGCCAAGGGAGCCGAACGATGAGCGCGCCCAGCTACAAGCTTGCAGTCATTGCCGGCGAGGTTTCCGGCGATCTCCTGGGCGCCGATCTCGTTCGTGCGCTTCGGGCGCAAAGCAGCGGTACGATTGAACTCGTCGGCGTCGGCGGCGAGGCGCTGGAGGCCGAGGGGCTTCGATCGCTCTTCGACTATTCCGAACTGTCCATCATGGGCTTCACCCAGGTCTTCGCGCGATTGCCGAAGCTCATCATGCGCATTCGTCAGACGGCAAAGGCGATCATCGCCGCGCGTCCCGATGCCTTGCTGATCATCGACAGCCCGGACTTTACCCACCGGGTGGCGCGCAAGGTCCGCGCGGCACTGCCGGATGTGCCTGTCATCAACTATGTCTGCCCGAGCGTCTGGGCCTGGAAGCCGGAACGTGCGCCGCGCATGCGTGGTTATGTTGATCACGTCCTGGCCGTGTTGCCGTTCGAACCGCAGGCGATGGAGAAGCTAGAGGGCCCGCCGACGACCTATGTCGGCCACCGCCTCGCAAGCGATGCGAATGTGCTCGCTGTCCGCGCGAGCCGCGGGCAGCGCCTTGCCGGTGCCATCGATGGTCGGGTTGCGACGTGTCTCCTTCTGCCGGGCTCCCGTTCGAGTGAGGTCGGCCGCCTTTTGCCGACCTTCGGCCGGGTGGTCGAGGAGCTAGCCAGCCGACATCCCGACATTCGTTTCCTGTTGCCGACCGTTTCCCGGCAGGAAAAGCTGGTACGCGAAATCACGGCATCCTGGCCCATCCAGCCGGAGATCACAGTGGGGGCGGCGGAAAAATGGGCCGCCTTCGATCGGGCCGATGCGGCGATCGCCGCCTCGGGAACTGTTCTCCTGGAACTGGCGCTTGCCGGCGTTCCCGTCGTTTCGACATACGATCCCGATTTCCTGGTGAAGTTCCTGCACAAGCGCATCCGCATCTGGAGCGGGGCGCTGCCGAATTTGATCGCAGACTTCCCGATCGTGCCGGAATATTTCAGCGAGTCCATCCGTCCTGGTGCCTTGACGCGTTGGATGGAACGGCTTTCCGGTGCAACGGCGCAACGCGCCTCGATGCTGGACGGCTATGCACTGGTGCAAGAGCGCATGGCGACATCTCAACCGCCCGGTGAAAAGGCAGCCGAGATTGTCCTTGGCTATCTCAAGAAAAACAACAGGTAAGCTTCATATTCCGTAAGCGAGCGCGATGCATGCCTCGACGTCGACGCGCGAAGATGCCGCCGGCGGAGCCGGTTTGCGTCTGGCGTTGCTTGCGGCCAACCCGACGGTAAACGGGATACGGACCGATGTTCGCGGACCGGCAAAATAAAAAGCCCGGCCATCGCTGACCGGGCTTCGTGTTCTTGGCTGATGCCGATCAGCGCTTGGAGACCGGCACGTAGTCGCGCTGCGGAGCGCCGACATAGAGCTGGCGCGGGCGACCGATGCGCTGTTCCGGATCCTCGATCATCTCGTTCCACTGCGCGATCCAGCCGACGGTGCGGGCGAGCGCGAAGAGCACGGTGAACATGGTGGTGGGGAAGCCCAGCGCCTTCAGCGTGATGCCGGAGTAGAAGTCGATGTTCGGATAGAGCTTCTTCTCGATGAAATACTCGTCGGTGAGTGCGATGCGCTCGAGTTCCATCGCGACTTCGAGCAGCGGATCGTCCTTGTGGCCGAGTTCCGCCAGCACTTCGTGCGTGGTCTTCTGCATGATCTTCGCGCGCGGATCGTAGTTCTTGTAGACGCGGTGACCGAAGCCCATCAGGCGGAACGGATCGTTCTTGTCCTTGGCGCGGGCGATGAATTCCGGGATGCGGTCGGCCGTGCCGATTTCGGCGAGCATGTTGAGCGCCGCTTCGTTGGCGCCACCATGAGCCGGGCCCCAGAGGCAGGCGATGCCGGCAGCGATGCAGGCGAACGGGTTCGCGCCCGACGAACCGGCGAGACGAACCGTCGAGGTCGACGCGTTCTGCTCGTGGTCGGCGTGCAGGATGAAGATACGGTCCATGGCGCGCGACAGAACCGGGTTGACGACATATTCCTCGCACGGAACGGCGAAGCACATGCGCAGGAAGTTCGAGGCGTAGTCCAGATCGTTCTTCGGGTAAACGAAGGGCTGGCCGATGTGGTACTTGTAGGCCATCGCCGCGATCGTCGGCATCTTGGCGATCATGCGCAGCGAAGCGACCATGCGCTGGTGCGGATCGGTGATGTCGGTTGAGTCGTGATAGAACGCCGAAAGCGCGCCGACGCAGCCGCACATGACGGCCATCGGGTGCGCGTCACGGCGGAAGCCCGTGAAGAAGCGCGACATCTGCTCATGCACCATGGTGTGGTGCGTGACGCGATAGTCGAAGTCGGCCTTCTGTGCCTTGGTCGGCAGTTCGCCGTAGAGCAGCAGGTAGCAGACTTCCAGGAAGTCGCCGTGCTCGGCCAGCTGCTCGATCGGGTAGCCGCGGTGGAGCAGCACGCCTTCGTCGCCGTCGATATAGGTGATCTTGGATTCGCACGACGCCGTGGACGTGAAGCCCGGGTCGTAGGTGAACATTTTCGTCTGTTTGTAGAGCGAGCCGATGTCCACGACGTCAGGGCCGATGGACCCCGATCGCACCGGAAGATCCGCAGACTTTCCATCGAGTGTTACAACCGCGGTTTTTTCAGTCATCGGACCCTCCGTCTTATGGCAACGTGACATGGAGACATGCCACGACAATGAACGTTGCGAATTTGCTATATGATTTATTTTCGACTGCCAAGCTGTACGAAAGGCAAATTGTGCGATGCGAAAATGTGCATATGGCGACGCAACAATGGCATGTTACGGCAATAAGTCCAAGCAGATCAACAATCTCGTCGGATGATGGTGCGGTACCATTCTATATAGGTTTGCCGCTTTTTTCAGCAGATAGCGCCACGGTTGCGGTTGTGTGTCTTTGGTTGCATGATCGACCGCGTATTCGGGGGAAAGAGCGCAGGCGCAATGAGTGATAGTGAAAGGCGACAGGCGTTGCACGACGCCGAGCGTGGCAGCTTCACGTTGCCCGCTTCCGATGCCGCCACTGCCGTTACGGTCTTCGCTCCCAATGCGCCGCGCGGCTTGCTTTCGACGCAGGTGCGTCGCGGTATGTCGACGTTCTGGGCGCGTCTCAGCCCGCGCGCGCTCAAGGCATCAATCGCCTCGGCGATCGAAGAAGAACGGGCATTCGGTCACGGTTTTGTGTTGATACCGGTGCTGCTGATCTCAGGCGTCCTGGCCTGGCTGTCGCTCCCCTTTGACGTTGGAATTGTCAAACTTGCACTGCTGCTTTGCGTTTTCAGCATGGCGGCGTTGGCGTCCATTGGAAAATTTGCACGGCTGCGGATGCCGTTGATTGCGGCGACACTGTTTGTGGCGGGGATGGTGCTGGTCGCGGCCGAGACAGCGCGGATCGATACGATCATCCTCGACGCACCGGTGACGACGAACGTGCGGGGCGTGGTGTTCTCGCGTGAGCAGGACGACCGGGGGCAGTGGCGCTACGGGGTCGAGATCCACGAGACGACCAGGCCGCACCTGCGCCGTCAGCCGACCAAAGTCACGCTGGTGGCGCGGGGGCGGGAAGATCCGCTGCCGATCGGTGCGGCGATCGAGGGTAGGGCAAGGCTGTCGCCGCCCTCCGGTCCTGCATTGCCGGGTCTGAACGACTTTGCATTTGACAGCTATTTCCGGGGTATCGGTGCGGTCGGGTTCTTCTATGGTTCGCCGACGAGCAGCGCGCCCTCCGGGGCTGGAGGCTCGGAAGCGGCATCTTCCTTCGGTTCATCTGTGGCCACCAGGATCGCCGCAATGCGGGAGGCCGTCGGAGAGCGCATCCGTGCATCGATCGGCGGCGACACCGGAGCGCTTGCAGCAGCACTGGTGACCGCGGAGGAGCGGGCCATCAGCCGCGAGACGGTCGAGGTGTTGCGGCAAGCCGGTCTTGCGCATGTGCTGGCGATCTCCGGTCTGAACATGGCGCTTGCCGCGGGAACCTTTCTGATCGGCGCCCGCACCGTTCTCAGCATGATTCCTGGCATGGCGCATCGCGTGCCGATCAAGAAGGTTGCGGCGGCCGGCGCGCTGCTGATGGTTTGCTTCTACATTCTCATCTCCGGCGGCGCTGTGTCGGCATTGCGCGCCTGGATCATGATTTCCATCATGCTCGTCGCCGTATTTTTTGTTCGTATGTCGATCAGCCTGCGCAACGTGGCTCTCGCAGCGATTGTCATCGTCGCCATCACGCCGTCGGCGGTTGCCGGGCCGGGTTTCCAGATGTCGTTCGCTGCCACGCTTGCGCTCGTTGCCGGCTATGCGCGCTGGCGTGAGCGTCAGGAGGCAGAGACGCCGGCGGCGGAGAGGCAGGGTAAGGGACGAGGGTTGGTCACTGGCGTGGTCGCCGGTGTCGTCATCACCTCGCTGATCGGCGGCTTGGCAACCTCGGTCTATTCGATCGCCTATTTCCACCGGTTGCCGGCCTATGGCCTGCTCGCCAATGTTCTCACCATGCCAGTGATCAGCATCGTGATCATGCCGTTCGGCCTGTTCGCCATGCTCCTGATGCCGTTGGGGCTTGAGCACTATCCATTGTTGGCGATGGCCTGGGGCCTCGACCGGATGCTCGACATCGCCCGCTTGGTAACCATCGCTCGATGGCGAGATCGTCACAGGCCGCATCGGACATCTCGGCTTTGTGCTGATTGCCGCAGGCGGTGTTCTGCTCTGTGTATTGCGGAGCTGGCTGGCCCTGTCGGGTGCAGTGCTGATCAGTGCGGGTCTCGTCAGCCTCTCAGTCGAGCGCGATCCTCTGCCCGATGTCGTGATTGCCGAGGATGGTCGCCTCGTCGGCCTCATCTCGAACGGCGCGATCGCGACTAACAGGATGCGCCCGTCGGATTTCGTGTTTTCCCAGTGGCAACGGGCCCTCGCGGTGGAAACCCACCTCAAGCCCTCGATACTTCCGCCGCCGGCGACCACCGATCCTTATCCGGCTACGGAGCCGGCCGGAAAAGGCGCTCCGCCGCTCGACCAGGAAAAAGTGGCCGCGATCCGTTCGGATTTGTCGTCGGCGGTCGAGGCGAGTGCAGCAGGTGTCTTCATCTGCCGGGACAAACATTGGTGCGTGGCGCACAACGGCTACGGCTGGACGATCCTAACGCTCGAAAACCCGCGCCTCTTTTCGGCTCTCTGCGATCAGGCGGATCTGGTGGTGACCGCGGCGCGGGTCGATGGCGTGACGTGCCCGACCAACCGGGCCCGCATTGTGGATGTGCGGACGCTACGTCGCGCGGGTGCAATCGAAATTCGAGCGCAGTCGGAGACTGAGCAAGCACCGGCCGCAATGCAGTTTCGACCGGCATTTACGACCCTTGCTCGCCCCTGGGAACGGCACCGCGCCTATGATTGGCGGACCGGCGCTTTCATGGACGTTTCGCCAGGCTTTTGACCGCGGCCGCCGGTCACGCTCCGAGCGAGTGGTTGCGAAATTATTCTTGATTGATAAACTCCACAAATCCTTGTCATTCCGCTCCCCTTTGCGTAAAGAGCCCGAAAGCACGCAAGGGATGTGGCGGGTGACGGCAATCCCTTCGCTCTGACATGACGAAACGGACCAGTACGTGAGGAACAAGATGCCGAACCGAGCCCGATCGACGACCAATCTGCTGGCAGCCGCAATGCTGGGCCTGTCATCGGCCGCTTTTCCTGCAGTTGCGTTCGCTCAATCGGCGAGTGACGCGGGAACGTCAGTCCCGGCCACGAACGGCGCTCAGGGCACTGTCGCAGAATCTCCTGCGTCAACGCCGGTCGCCGAGGGGCAGACGGCAACCGGCAGCGCGCCGGTAAACCAGGCGACGCCGATCACACAGATCCAGCCCGCAGCACAAGCCGCTTCGCCCGAGGCTGCTACCCCCATTGGTGTCGAGGGCGCCGCGGTTGCGGCCGAAGGCGTGGCGAACCCGGTACTGCCGCACGATCTGTCGCCGATCGGCATGTTCATGGCGGCCGACCTGGTCGTCAAAAGCGTTATGGTCGGCTTGGCAGTGGCGTCCATTGCCACCTGGGCGATCTTCCTGGTCAAGGCACTCGAGCTTTTTGGCGCCAAGGCGCGCCTCAAGCGGGCGGTGCGTCTGCTGTCAGCGGCTAATGGCCTGGCTGATGTCAAGACCGCATTCGACGGGAAGTCAGGCCCCGCGCCTGACATGGTGGCTGCGGCGATCGACGAAATGGTGCGTTCGGAAGCGGTTGTCGACCATGCGCCCGCGAGCGGCATCAAGGAGCGCGTCTCTTCGCTGCTGACCCGCATCGAGGTTCGCGCCGGCAAGCGCATGACGAGCGGCACCGGTATTCTCGCCTCGATCGGCTCGGTCGGTCCGTTCGTCGGCCTTTTCGGCACCGTGTGGGGGATCATGAATTCCTTCATCGGCATCAGCAAGGCGCAGACGACCAATCTCGCGATCGTCGCACCCGGCATTGCCGAAGCGCTGCTCGCCACTGCCATCGGCCTCGTTGCGGCTATTCCGGCCGTGATCATTTACAACTATTTCGCCCGTGCAGTGGGTGGCTACAAGGTGATCCTTGCCGATGCTGCGGCCGCCGTGGAACGGCTCGTCAGCCGCGACCTCGACCACCGTCTGGCCCGCAAGGCGCAGCCCCGCCGTCAGGAAGGCTTCGTCCATGCGGAAACGACCATTGCACGGATTGGGTGACCCATGGCCGGCAAAGTAAGCCAGGACGGCGGCGATCTCGACGAGAACAGCGAAATCAACGTCACGCCCTTTATCGACGTCATGCTCGTGCTGCTGATCATCTTCATGGTGGCGGCGCCGCTTGCTACGGTGGACATGAAGGTGGATCTGCCGCAATCGGCTGCAAAGCCGGCGCCGCGCGACGACAAACCGGTCTTCGTGACCTTGAAGGCCGATCTGGCGCTTGCCATCGGTAACGAGGAAACGGCCCGCGAGACCTTCGCCGACGAGCTGAAGCGCCTGACCGAGGGCAATACCGAGACGCGCGTCCTGCTGCGGGCCGACAAGGCCGTGGACTACGGTGAATTGATGACGGTCATGAACCTCATCCAGAACGCCGGCTACACCAAGATCGCCCTTGTCGGGCTGGAAGGCGCGCCCGGACGCTGAGTCTTTCTTCGGGCCACGTCCCAGCAATGCGTCGCGCCCTTGTCCGCGCGCCGCCGCCTTGATCGATCTAGGGCCCTTCTTCCCCGTTTTTCCGGCGCAATTTGCCGCTGTCGCTTGAATCCCGCGGGGCGGCGATTTAAGAGCTTACGTCAAAGGCTTTCGGTAGAGAGCCACAAGACGATCGCGCGGGCCTCTCCGAAAAGCGGCGCCGCGCCCAGCCGGATACGAGGGCACTAGCATGAATTTCGAAGCAGCGCGCACCAAGATGGTGGACAACCAGATCCGGACTACGGATGTGACGTCCCACTCGGTCTTGTCCGCCTTCCTCACCGTGCCGCGCGAAGAATTCGTGCCCGCGAAGATGAAGGAGCTCGCCTATATCGACACCGACATCGCGCTTGACGGCATCAACGGCGCAGCGCCGCGCTACCTGATGGAGCCTTCGCCGCTCGCCAAGCTGCTGCAGCTCGCCGAGATCGCAAAGTCCGACGTCGTGCTCGAGATCGGCTGCGGCACCGGCTATGCTTCTGCACTGCTTTCCCTGATTGCAGGGTCTGTCGTCGCACTCGAAAGCGATCAGGGTCTAGCAGCCACTGCGACCGAAACGCTGGCGCGTCTCGGCTATGACAATATTGCCGTTGTCACCGGCGATCTCGAGAAGGGCTACGCTGCCGAAGCACCTTACGATGTCATCTTCGTTCACGGTTCGGTGGAAGTTTTGCCTGCTGCTCTGTTCCAGCAATTGCGCGATGGCGGCCGTCTCGTGGTGGTCGAAGGATTTGGCAACGCTTCGCGCGCTAAACTCTATGTGCACGAGCACGGAAAGACCTCCGAGCGTGCCGATTTCAACACTGCGGTGAAGCCGCTTCCCGGCTTCCGCCGCGAGCAGGAATTTGTTTTTTGAGGTCCCACTTATTGAGGGATATCAACATTTGAATGCACTGCTAAAATAACAATGTTGCCAATTCGCAACGGGGCACTTGTTTCTTTTTGAAATGCCTGCGCAGAGTAGGGGTGGGCAGTTGTCGGAATCTGGAATCCGGGTTTCAAAGAGTGCAGTGGTAGTGATTTGCTCGCCAGTGGGCGGTGTGAGCGCTTCATCGCCGTGTCTAGGCAGCGCCGTTTTGTAACGAGGACAGCGCTGCGGGAAATGTAGGGCAGGCTCTGCCGCCCCTATCGGAGAGAGAAGTAATGGTGTCGATTGTCCGCAAAGCGGCCCTATGGGCCGCCGTTTCGACGAGTGTGCTGCTTGCCCCGCACGCAGTGCTGGCCGAGACGATCTTCGGCGCAATGGCCAAAGCCTACGCAAACAACCCGGATCTGAATGCTGCACGTGCGGGTCTGCGCGCAACCGACGAGAGCGTGCCGATCGCCAAGTCTGGCTTTCGCCCCCAAGTGGCAGCTTTCGCCAACGGGACGCTTTCGACCATCGACCGGGCGGATGGATCCCGGGACCTCCACCAGGGACAGGTTGGCGTCTCCATAACGCAGATGGTCTTTGACGGCTTTCAGACGCTGAACAATGTTCGCGCGGCCGAGTCGAACGTGTTTGCCACCCGCGAATCGCTGCTGGCCAACGAAATGCAGATCCTGCTCTCGGCAGCGACCATCTACTCGAACATTGCGCGAGATCAGCAGTTGGTCTCGATCCGCAAGCAGAACATCGCCTTCCTGCAGGAGCAGGTGAACGCCGCCAAGGCGCGCCTTGACGTAGGTGAAGGCACGCGCACGGACGTGAGCCTCGCCGAGGCGTCGCTCGCCAACGCGCAATCGCAGCTCATCGTCGCCGTCGCGCAGTTGAAGCAGAGCGAAGCGACGTATGTGCGGATCGTTGGCGACATACCGAAGGGCATCAAGCAGGCGTCTCCGGCATCCAAGAACCTGCCGCGCTCGCTCGATCAGGCCGTCGCAAGCGGCCTGCGGGATCATCCGACCATCCTGGCTGCACAGTACTCGGTTGATTCGGCCGGATTCCAGGTGAAGTCGGCAGAGGGAACGATGCTGCCGGGCGTGACGCTTCAAGGGCAGGTCGGCCGCACGGCCGGCAACGTCACCGACGACAACAATACGTCGAGCATAACGGCTCGCCTCGAGGTGCCGATCTATCAGGGCGGCCTCGAATATGGTCAGATCCGGCAGGCAAAGGAACGCCTCGGACAACAGCGCATCTTGGTTGATTCGGCACGAGCATCGATTCAGGAAACGATTGTTTCGGCCTATGCTCAGCTTGAAGCGGCGATTGCGCGCATTTCCGCAAACAAGGCGCAAATCTCTGCCGCCAAGCTGGCGCTGGATGGCGTCGTTGAAGAGCGCAAAGTCGGCCAGCGCACGACCCTCGACGTTCTCGATTCGCAGCAGGACGTGCTGCAGGCGCAGGAACTCCTGGCGCTTGCGCAGCGTGACGCGGTCGTCGCGAGCTATACTTTGCTTGCAGCCTCCGCGAGGCTGACCGTGAAGAGCCAGGGGCTGCAGGTTGCGGAATACCGCTCCGAGGAACACTACGAGGCGGTCAAGGATAAATGGTTCGGTCTTCGAACCGTCGACGGTCGCTAAAGAAAACGCCCCGGTCTTCCCGGGGCGTTTCTATTTTTGGCCCTGAAAACAAATCTGTGCAAGAATCTGAGTGGCTGATTCGTGGCGTATGTTTCGTCCGCGAACTCACATAAGGTTTGTCGGAAATCGGCGCATGTCCTGTTTTGAAACACATGCCGGCCGCGTCAAACGGGGATAGAAATGGCACAGCTCAATGTCGCGCGTGAACCTTCGATGGATGAGATCCTGGCATCCATTCGCAAGATCATCGAGAGCAATGAGCCTGGCCAGGCCGGGCTGTCGCCGCAGGAGCATTTCGAGGATGAGGCGGGCGATGAGATCGAGCTGACGATCGACAGCGAGATCGAGACCGTTGCCTTTGGCCGGCGTGAGGAATCTGCCGACATCTTGAGGCCCACCCCAGCGGCTCCTGCCGTAGAGCTTTCCATCGTCTCGCCTGAGGTCAGCACCGCGGTTGCGCAGCCGCCGCTTTCGCTGGCTGATGTCGCTGCGCGCGTTCGAGCGGCTTCGGAGCGCCACGCAACGGGATTTGCCCCGCGCGAAGCGCAGCCAGCCGCGCCGGCTCCCGCAATCCAGGACAGTCCTGTCGTAACGTCGCGCATGGCCGCGGTATCAGCGCCCAAGGCTCCGACGGTTCAGCCGGTCGTGACCCTCGAAACACACGAGGATACGGAGGCCGTCGCTGCGCCTGAGTCGGCGGAGGTTCGCGACAGCTTCGAACCGCCCGCACAGGTAGCTACGCCCGTCATGGTCGACACGGCGGCCCCCGAGAAGGCGATCGCGGCCATCGTCTCTCCGGAGGTCGGCCGGAAGGTCGCGCAGTCCTTCGACAATCTCGCTCTCGCGGTCGATCAGGGCGCAAGGCGTTCGTTCGACGAAATCGCCCAGGAAATGCTGCGGCCGATGTTGCAGGAATGGCTGGACGACAATCTGCCGACACTCGTCGAACGGTTGGTTCGCGAGGAAATCGAACGCGTTGCCCGCGGGCCGCGTCGCTGAAATTCAGGTCTTTTGACGCATGGGGCCGCGGCGACTGTCGCGGCTTTTTGCGTTCGTGTTGACTTGCACCGGCCGTTCCGGTTTACAAGACACAGACATCACTCTCCAAAATTGGCTCCAAAATGCTTGATAAGACCTACGATTCCGCATCCGTCGACCCGCGTATCGCCAAGAAGTGGGACGAAGAAAACGCGTTTCGTGCAGGTGCGGGTGCCAAGCCCGGCGCCGATAGCTTCTGCATCGTGATCCCGCCACCGAACGTGACCGGCTCGCTGCACATGGGCCACGCGCTCAACAACACGCTTCAGGACGTCATGGTTCGCTTCGAGCGCATGCGCGGCAAGGACGTGCTCTGGCAGCCTGGCATGGACCATGCCGGTATTGCGACCCAGATGGTTGTCGAGCGCAAGCTGATGGAAACCCAGCAGCACCGCCGGCAGATGGGGCGCGACGCCTTCATCGAGAAGGTCTGGGAGTGGAAGGCCGAATCCGGCGGCTTGATCTTCAACCAGTTGAAGCGGCTCGGCGCATCCTGCGACTGGTCGCGTGAACGTTTCACCATGGACGACGGCCTTTCGGAAGCCGTTCTGGAGGTCTTCGTCTCGCTCTACAAGGAAGGGCTGATCTACAAGGACAAGCGCCTGGTCAACTGGGATCCGAAGCTTCTGACGGCGATTTCCGATCTGGAAGTCGAGCAGCACGAGATCAACGGCAATCTCTGGTATTTGCGCTATCCGCTCGAGCCAGGCGTCACCTATGAACACCCGATTGCCTTCAATGAGGAAGGCAAGGCGACGGAATGGGAGAAGCGCGACTATCTGGTTGTCGCGACCACGCGGCCCGAAACGATGCTCGGGGACAGCGGCATTGCCGTCAATCCGGACGACGAGCGCTACAAGCCGCTCCTCGGCAAGCATGTCATTCTGCCGATCGTCGGCCGGCGCATTCCGGTTGTCGCCGACAGCTACGCCGATCCGACGGCCGGCACCGGCGCGGTCAAGATCACGCCTGCACATGACTTCAACGACTTCGACGTCGGCAAGCGCACGGGCCTCAGCGCGATCAACATCATGACGATCGAAGGCCGCATCACCATCAAGGACAACGAGGAGTTCCTCGAAGGGCTTTCCGATCCGGCAGCGCTGCATGGTGCGTGGGACGAGCTGGAAGGCAAGGATCGTTTCGAAGCTCGCAAGATCATCGTCCGCATCTTTGAAGAGGCCGGCCTGCTCGACAAGATCGAGCCGCACAAGCACATGGTTCCCCATGGCGACCGCGGTGGCGTGCCGATCGAGCCGCGCCTGACGGAACAATGGTACGTCGACGCCAAGACGCTCGCGAAGCCCGCGATTGCCGCCGTCAAGGAAGGCCGGACGAACTTCGTTCCGAAGAATTGGGAGAAGACCTACTTCGAGTGGATGGAAAACATCCAGCCCTGGTGCGTTTCGCGTCAGCTCTGGTGGGGGCATCAGATCCCGGCCTGGTACGGCCCGGATGGTCAGGTCTTCGTCGAGAAGACCGAGGAAGAGGCGCTTCACGCCGCGATCCAGCACTATCTCGCGCATGAAGGCCCGATGAAGGCCTATGTCGAGGACCTACTTGAAAACTTCAAGCCGGGCGAAATCCTGACGCGCGACGAAGACGTGCTCGACACCTGGTTTTCTTCGGCGCTCTGGCCGTTCTCCACGCTCGGCTGGCCGAACGAGACGCCGGAGCTCGAGAAGTACTATCAGACCGACGTTCTCGTGACCGGCTTCGACATCATCTTTTTCTGGGTCGCCCGCATGATGATGATGGGCCTGCACTTCATGAAGGACGCCGACGGCACCCCGGTCGAGCCGTTCCATACGGTCTACGTTCATGCGCTCGTCCGCGACAAGAACGGCCAGAAGATGTCGAAGTCGAAGGGCAACGTCATCGACCCGCTCGAACTCATCGACGAATACGGGGCCGACGCGTTGCGCTTCACGCTGGCGATCATGGCCGCCCAGGGCCGTGACGTTAAGCTCGATCCCGCTCGCATCGCCGGTTATCGCAATTTCGGCACGAAGCTCTGGAACGCGACGCGTTTTGCCCAGATGAACGGCGTGGTCGATAGCGACGGTTTCATCCCCGAGGCCGCGTCGCTGACCATCAACCGCTGGATCCTGACGGAGCTTTCGCGCACCATCCGCGACGTCACCGAGGCGATCGAGGCCTATCGCTTCAACGAAGCCGCCGGCAGTCTCTATCGTTTCGTCTGGAACCAGTTCTGCGATTGGTATCTGGAGCTGCTGAAGCCGGTCTTCAACGGCGAGGACGAGGCGGCCAAGGGCGAGTCGCAGGCCTGCGTCGCCTATGTTCTTGACGAGATCTACAAGCTGCTGCACCCGTTCATGCCGTTCATGACCGAAGAGCTCTGGGCGCAGACGGCAGGCGAGGGGCGCGAGCGCGAGACGTTGCTCTGCCACGCCGAATGGCCGGCGGCTTCTTATGCCGATGATGCGGCCGCCGACGAGATCAACTGGCTGATCGACCTCGTCTCGGGCATCCGCTCCGTTCGTTCGGAGATGAATGTTCCGCCGGCTGCAACCGCGCCGCTGATCGTCGTCGGTGCAAACAATCTGACGCGCGAGCGCCTGCAGCAGCATGCGCCGGCAATCTCGCGCCTGGCGCGTGTCGAACACATCGACTATGCGACTGTCGCCCCGCGCGGCAGCGCCCAGATCGTTGTCGGCGAGGCGACCGCGTGCCTGCCGCTGGGTAACCTGATCGATCTCTCCGCCGAGAAGTCGCGCCTGGAGAAGGCGATCGCCAAGGTGGATGTTGAGCGCGAGCGTATTCTTGGCAAATTGGCCAATGAAAAGTTCGTCGCGAACGCAAAACCGGAACTGGTGGAAGCCGAACGCGAGCGCCTGGTGGAGCTCGATCTTCAGAAGGAATCGCTTGGCGTCGCGCTCACGCGCGTGGCGGAAGCCGGTTAGGAAGCACGCTAAGCGTGCAGCCGCCCTCAAGGCTGGTCGCCAAGAAAATCAAAATCCGCGACAAGTCTGTCGCGGATTTTTTATTTTAGACTGGTTTTATATACTTGCGTGGCGGCGCTTCGCAATCGAATCGTCGCGCTTGATACTGTTGACCGCTCACGAAATCGCTTGGCATGGGCCGTCGGAGTTTCAACGGCCATTTTTGTTGATCTCCAGCAAAAACCAATATTGTTGTCTCCACGACACAGCTTTCGCGAGCGTTGGAAGTTTTTCCTATTTTATTGGGTTATTTACCTATTTTTCGGAATATCATTTCGGAAATGTGCGAATGTGTCTAAATCATGAGAATCTTACGTAAATTATGTGACGCATAGCGCCGCACCACCTCCGCTTCCGGCATTTGCGATTTCACATGTTCGTGAGAATACTTCCGCCATACGCGGCATGAGGTGGAATGTCGCAGATTGCAGTGCAGGGGAGGAGCTTGATGGCTCACATGAATTTTAAGCGTGGCGTCCTGACGGTGGCGGCTGGTTTGCTGTTTGCGTCGGCGGCCCACGCCGGCGGTCTTGAGCGCGGTGGTTACAACATCGATCTGCTGTTCGACCCGTCGGACTACGCCGGTGAAGCTTCGGCGACCTACGTCAATCCGCAGCGCGAACTGAAGAATGTCAGAGACACGGATACGACGTCTGCGGTTTTCCCGTTTAATGGAACGGGGCCGGGCGCTGGCGGTGGTAACTTGAATTCCCGACCGAATACCGCCGACGATACCGAGAGCTATTGGGTTCCGCGCGTTGGGGTCAAGGCGCGCTTTGCTGACGATATCGACTGTATGGCCGACTATTCGCAGCCCTGGGGTGCGCATACCAACCCGGGCCTCAACTGGGCCGGTGCAAACAACAACGTCGAGACGAAGGTCGAAAGCGACAACTACGCCGCAACCTGCTCCTATAAATGGGACGTCGGCCAAGGTCAGTTCCGCGTCATCGGCGGCGTCTTCTACCAAGAGGTCAGCGGCTTCAAGGAGCGGTTGGTTCAGGATTTCACGGGCGTTCCACCGGTATTGGCCGCCGGGCGTACCGGCATCGGTCGGCTGGATCTCGAGGGGGATGGTTGGGGCTGGCGCGCTGGCGTCGGCTACGAAATTCCTGAATACGCAGTGCGGGCGAGCCTCGTCTACAACAGTGCCGTGGACCTCGACAACCTTGCGGGAACGATCGACCTGCGTGACGTTCGCGGGCCGGCTCCGGTTAACTTCTATGGGGTCTCCGGCTTTGCATCGATGCCGGATTCACTCGAATTGAAGATTCAGTCCGGTATTGCGCCCGACTGGGTCGCCTTCGGCTCGGTCAAATGGACGGATTGGAGCCAACTCCAGGTTCTCAAGTTTTGCCCTTCGTCGGGCGGAACCCTGGCTCAGCCCTGCACCTCGCTTGACCTGCTTTATCGAGACGGCTGGACGATTTCAGGCGGCTTTGGTCACAAGTTCAACGATCAGTGGAACGGCGCTATTAGCCTGACCTGGGACCGCGGTACCAGCCACGGCTATGGCACTCAGTCCGATACTTGGTCGCTTGGCTCGGGTGTATCCTATTCGCCAAACAAGAATATCGAGCTTCGATTGGCTGGTGCAGTGGGCATCCTGACGAGCGGCAGTTCGGGCCCCGTTAACTTCGACGGGCAGGTTATCGGCGGGGATGTGTCCTACGACTACGGTAACGATTTCTTCGGCGCCATATCGACGTCCCTTAAGGTCAAGTTCTGATCCTTCACCAATCTGACTGTTTGGGCCCGGTTTCGACCGGGCCTTTCTTTTTGATGTGGAACTGTTCGCTGTTGCCTTTGCACCGTTCGCTAATGTGACGATTCAGCAACACATTTAATGCTACAGTTTGCTAGCATCGGACTCGTCCCGGCTATGTCCATTTCCCGCCACAAACAGGGAGCAGCGATAGTAGGGACAAACCTGCAACCGTGAAAACGAAACCTGCGGCGTTTGGTGTGAAGTGAAACTTGGACTGTCGATGTTCATGTCAGATGTGGCCTTCGGCACCTTTGTGCAAGTGGTCGACTGAAATGGTCTTTTCGGTACGTGGGTCGAAGTTTCGTTCTGGATTGGGTGCGTCGACGTCGTCGGCGGAATTGGTGAAGTTTTGGGCGGCAGCGGGTCGTCCGGGCGTTTGTGTTTGCAGCGGTGATGAGTTCGGCGTGGCCGGCTGGAACGGAAGAATTAGACTGTGATGCTTGCGGGTGAACTGAAGTCACTGAAGGTTGCGATACTCGGCGTGTCGCTGGCGGTCTGCGGGACCATCACCATGCCGGCCCTTGCCTTTGATCCTGGGGCAGGCGTCACGAAGGAATCCGGTCCCTTTGCGCTCTTCAAATTCGGTTTCTCCGCGTACAAGAACGGCCGCAAGGACGAGGCCATCGAGGCCTACAAATACGCTGCGGAGAAGGGGCATACCGGTTCGCGCTGGGCTCTGGCCAACATGTATGCCTATGGCGACGGTGTCGCCGAAAACGACCTCGAAGCCTTCAAGATCTACAGCGAGATCGCCCAGCAGGGCGTGGAGCCCGGCTCCGAAGATACCGGCTACTTCGTCAACGCGCTGATCTCCCTTGCCGGCTACTACCGACGTGGCATTCCCGACAGCCCGATCAAGTCGGATATGTCGCAGGCGCGACAGCTCTATTTCCAGGCGGCGTCGACCTTTGGTGTCGCTGAGGCGCAGTTCCAGCTTGCGCGCATGCTGTTGTCGGGCGAGGGCGGTAGCGTCAACGTTCAACAGGCCAAGAAGTGGCTCAACCGGGCCCGCAAGAGCGGCCATGCCGGTGCAATGGGTGTCTTCGGCAACGTGATTTTCCAGGAAGGCCAGACCGTTCGCGGTCTCGCCTTTATGACTGCCGCACTCGACCAGTGTTCGCCGAAGGATCGGCCCTGGATGCAGTCAATGCAGGAGCAGGCATTCTCGCTGGCGAGCGAGGACGACCGACGCACGGCAATCGCCCTGTCGCAGAACCTGCACATGCAGGGCGACGACGACTGAGCGCGTCGCGCAACGATCTCTAGACCAGTACAGTTGGTACAGGATAGACGAACGACAGTTCCGCGCCTCAGGCGGCCGCGAAGGCAAACTCTCCGATAACCGGAACATGGTCCGAGGGCTTTTCCCAGGCGCGAACATGTTTGTCGATCGACGTCGAAACCAGGCGATCGGCTGCCTCCGGCGACAGCATCAGATGGTCGATGCGAATGCCGAAGTTCTTCGGCCAGCAGCCGGCCTGATAATCCCAAAACGTATAAAGCGGTACCGCATCTGACGTCGCCCGTACCGCGTCGGTAAACCCGAGATTGCGCAGGCGCCGATAGGCCGCGCGCGTCTCCGGCAGGAACAGAGCGTCGTTCTGCCAGACCTTGATGTCCCAGCAGTCGTGCTCCTCCGGGATGACGTTGTAGTCACCGGCCAGGATGAAGGGCTCTTCAAGCAGAAGGCGCTGCTCGGCATAGGCGGTCAGCCGGCGCATCCAGGCAAGCTTATAGGGGTACTTCTCGCTATCGACGGGATTGCCGTTCGGCAGGTAGAGCGAGCAGACGCGGATCACGCCGCCGGCAACCGAGAACACGCCTTCGATGAAACGCGACTGCTCGTCGGAATCGTCGCCGGGCAGGCCGCGGTTGACCTCGTCCGGACGCAGCTTGGAGAGGAGGGCGACGCCGTTGAACCCTTTCTGGCCGTGGGTCTCGACATGATAGCCGAGCGCCTCGATCTCCAGGCGAGGAAATCCGTCGTCGACAGACTTGATCTCCTGCAGGCAGACGATGTCCGGATTGGCCTCTTTCAGCCATGCCAACAGGCTGTCGATTCGCGCCTTGACGCCATTGATGTTCCAGGTGGCAATCTTCATGGCTCGAAACGCCCTTCCATATAGGTGAGTCCTTACGGCGGGACTCTTCTAGCCGCTCCGGATTCTTTTGACAAATCCGATACCTGCGGTCTTCCAGCCCTGCGGCCGAGCTGCAACGACCGCGTGCGAGGCCGCGCGCAGTTTATATACGGTATAGGCGCGGCCGCCCGAATTGATTCCGGTCCATGGCCGGCTATAGTCCGGCGCATGATCGATCTCGTGCAGAACTACTGGCCGCATATCCTGGCGCTGCTGTCCTTCGCGCTTGGCATCCCGGCTGCGATTCACGCGGCCATGACCAAGGATGACGTTCGCGCCGCCGCCGGTTGGGTCGGTGTCGTTCTGCTCTCGCCGATCGTCGGGGCATTGCTTTATGCCGTTGCCGGCATCAATCGCATCCGTCGCTCTTCGATCGGCTCGCAACGCGCGCTTTTGCGCGGGCACGGCCCCGATCAGTTTGGCAGTTTCGATATCTCTGAAACAGACATTGCCGGACGTTTCGGGAATCGTTTCGCCGCGCTGAAAATCCTCGGGGATCGTGTTTCCCGGCACCGTATGTGTTCCGGCAACGGCGTCGAGGTTTTGGCCGGCGGGGACGCCGCTTATGCGGCTATGCTCGCGGCCATTGCCGGTGCGCGGCGCAGCATCCTGATAGAGAGCTATATCTTCGATCGCGACGTGGTCGGCCTTCGCTTCGCTGACGCCTTGATCGCCGCGGTTGCGCGTGGCGTCGAGGTCCGCGTGCTGATCGACGCTGTCGGCGCGCGCTACTCCGTCCCCAGCATTGTCGGTCATCTAAAGACGGCTGGCGTTCCGACGGCCGTCTTCAATGGTAATATCATCATGGGGCTGAGGTTGCCCTATGCCAATCTCCGCACGCACCGAAAGATCCTCGTCGTCGATGGTCTCGTTGCCTTTGCCGGCGGAATGAACATCCGCGCGGGCTTTACCAGCGAGATCGCCGGCGAGGTACCGGCCCTCGATACGCACTTTCAGGTAACCGGCCCCGTGGTCGCCGACATCTTCCAGGTCGCCGCCGAGGATTGGCAGTTCTCCAGCGGTGAGATGCTGACGGGCAGTGCCTGGGCGCTCGAAGAAAGGCCTTTGCCGGCAGAAACGCCTTCCGTTTTGATGCGCGCCATACCCTCGGGGCCAGACGCGACCAACGAAACCAATCACAAGATGCTGATGGGGGCGTTCTCGGTGGCGCGCAAGAACATCCGCGTGATGTCGCCCTATTTTCTGCCGGACCGCGAACTGATCAGCGCCCTGGTAACCGCGGCGCGCCGGGGCGTCGAGGTCGACATCGTCGTGCCGGCGGTCAACAATCTGCTGCTGGTCGATCGCGCAATGACTGCACAGTTCGATCAGGTATTGAAGGGGCATTGCCGGGTCTGGCGTGCCGAGGGCGCCTTCAACCACTCGAAGCTCTTGATCGTAGACGAGCGCTGGGCCTATGTCGGATCGACCAATCTCGATCCGCGTTCACTGCGTCTCAACTTCGAGTTCGATCTCGAAGTGCTGGACGATGGTTTCGCCCACACGATCAACGGCATGATATCGGATGTTCTGGCTTCGGCCGAACCGGTCACGCTCGAGGCGTTGCGCGCCAAGCCACTTATCGACCGGCTGGCGAACCGTGTGCTTTGGCTGGGGTCGCCCTATCTCTGAAGGCGACCACAGAAAGGCCCGGTGGCGGGCTCAGATGGAAAAACTCGTTCCGCATCCGCAACTTGCGACGGCATTCGGATTCTTGATCTGAAACGACTGGCCGAGCAGGTTGTCGACGAAGTCGATCTCCGAGCCGCCCATGTAGACGAGAGACAGGCTGTCGATCAGCACCTTGGCGTCGTTCTTCTCCAGCACCAGATCGTCGTCGTTGGCGCTGTCGACCAGGTCGAACTTGTAGGAGAAGCCCGAGCAGCCGCCGCCTTCGACGGACACCCGCATCGCGTTGTGACTGTCCGAACGAAGGATCGTGGCGATCCGCTTTGCAGCGGCGTCCGAAAGGGTCACTGTTTCTAGCGTCATATGTGCCTCCTGCCGGGGTCAAGAACCGGAGAGATTTGATTGTCGGTACAGCATCGTCTTGGCCAATGCCGGAAGTCGTTTCAACCCCCGCTGCCAAGCCGTTGCTTTCGCTTGCGGAATCGGTCGATGCTTGCGCGACGCGTTTCCGTGGCTTTCACTATAGGTATGAAGGCTTCAATGTCCCGTCAATGGGATGACGATTTGGGTGGAAAATGACTTTCGATAAAAATGCGCTGGGCTTCGGTTATGGTGAACACGCACAGTTTGCGTCGAACCCCTGGGCGACGCGCGGCAGGCTCTATCCGGAAGCATCGAGCATGACACGCTCCGATTTTCAGCGTGACCGGGATCGAATCGTCCACACCACCGCCTTTCGCCGGCTGAAGCACAAGACGCAGGTCTTCATCGCTGCCGACGGCGACCACTATAGGACACGGCTGACGCACACGATCGAAGTCGCGCAGATCGCCCGTGCCCTGGCACGCGCACTCCGACTTGACGAGGATCTCGCTGAAGGCGTCGCACTCGTGCATGATTTCGGTCACACGCCCTTCGGACATACGGGCGAGGACGCCCTGCACGAGATGCTGAAGCCTTACGGTGGCTTCGACCACAATGCCCAATCGCTGCGCATCGTCACCAAACTCGAGCGGCGCTACGCCGAGTTCGACGGGCTGAACCTGACCTGGGAGAGCCTTGAGGGTTTGGTCAAGCACAATGGGCCGTTGCTGACGCCCGACGGGCAAGGCACACGTGGGCCAGTGCCGCAACCGATCCTGGATTATTGCGCAATACATGATCTAGAACTGGCAAGCTACGCGAGCATGGAGGCGCAGGTCGCGGCCATCGCCGACGACATCGCATATAATACCCACGATATCGACGACGGTCTGCGGGCCGGCTACCTGACCTTCGAGATGTTGGAAGACGTGCCGTTTCTTGCCGGACTGATGCGCGAGGTTCACGACCGCTATCCCGGTCTTGAAAGCAGCCGATTCACGCACGAAATCATGCGCCGCCAGATCACGGCGATGGTCGAGGACGTGATCGGTGTCGCCCAGCGACGTATCGCAGACATTCGCCCGCAGAGCGCAGCCGAGGTCCGCCAGGCGGGTACGGTCATGGCGACGTTCTCCGAGGAGATGAGCGAGACGGACAAGCAGATCAAGCGTCTGCTGATGACCCGGATCTACCGCCACCCGGAAGTGATGCGGGTGCGGGAAGGGGCGGCGTCGATCGTCTGCGATCTCTATCATGCCTTCATGGACGACCCGCAATTGATGCGGGAGCACTATTGGATCGATCAGATTGCCGGAATGGCCGAACCAGCGCGGGCCCGTCACGTCGGCGACTACCTGGCCGGCATGACCGATACTTTCGCGATCAGCGTGCACAAGCGCTTGTTTGACCACACGCCGGATTTGCGGTAGGGACGCCCCGCCCGGAGGCTTACGGTTCAGTCGAACCGAGCCTCCTTTTTGAGTTTTGCGCCGGCCACATGTGGTCGGTAAAAGCGGACGGATCAGATGAATCTCTTCACGGACTTCGAATCAAGAATTAAGGATATTCTCGAAACGCTTGAAAGCGTTCGAGAAAAGCGATCCGAGCTTGACTTCGGCCGTGTCAATGTCGAGCCGCCGCGCGATCCGAGCCACGGTGATGTCGCGACCAACGCTGCGATGGTGCTGGCCAAGCCGCTCGGCCTCAACCCACGGGCGCTCGCTGAACTGATCGTTGAAAAACTGAAGCTGGATCCGGAAGTCACCGAAGTGACCGTTGCCGGTCCGGGCTTCATCAACGTCAGGCTTTCGGTTTCCTATTGGCAGAAGCTGCTGTCGAACATGGTGCGCACCGGCTTCGACTATGGTCGCAGCACCGTCGGTTCGGGCCGTAAGGTCAACGTGGAATATGTCTCGGCCAACCCGACGGGGCCGATGCATGTCGGCCACTGCCGCGGCGCCGTGGTCGGCGACGCACTTGCCAATCTTTTGGCCTTCGCCGGTTATGCCGTGACCAAGGAATACTATATCAACGACGCCGGGTCGCAGATCGACGTTCTGGCGCGTTCTGCCTTCATGCGGTATCGTCAGGCACTGGGTGAAGATATCGGCGAAATCCCGTCGGGTCTTTATCCGGGCGACTATCTCGTTCCGGTTGGCGAGGCGCTCGCCGATGAATTCGGCACGAGCCTGCGCCTGATGCCTGAGGACAAGTGGATGCCGCTCGTCAAGGACCGGACGATCGATGCCATGATGGCGATGATCCGGGAGGATCTCGCGGCGTTGAACGTCAATCACGACGTCTTCTTCTCCGAACGCACGCTGCACGCCAATGGAGCGGCCGCGATTCGGACGGCGATCAACGACCTGACCTTCAAAGGGCACGTCTACAAGGGCACGCTGCCGCCGCCGAAGGGCCAGCTCCCGGAGGATTGGGAAGATCGCGAGCAGACGCTGTTCCGCTCGACGGAGGTCGGCGACGATATCGACCGGCCGCTGATCAAGTCGGATGGAAGCTACACCTACTTCGCCGCCGACGTCGCCTATTTCAAGGACAAGTTCGATCGCGGCTTCGACGAGATGATCTATGTGCTGGGCGCCGACCATGGCGGTTACGTCAAGCGGCTCGAGGCGCTGGCGCGCGCCGTCTCGGGAGGTTCGTCGAAGCTTACGGTTCTGCTCTGCCAGCTGGTCAAGCTCTTCCGTGACGGGGAACCGGTGAAGATGTCGAAGCGCTCCGGCGATTTTGTCACGTTGCGTGACGTCGTCGATGAAGTCGGCCGCGATCCGGTTCGTTTCATGATGATCTACCGGAAGAATTCCGAACCGCTCGACTTCGATTTTGCTAAGGTTACAGAACAGTCCAAGGATAATCCGGTCTTTTACGTGCAGTATGCGCATGCGCGTTGCCGGTCTGTGTTCCGCCAGGCGGCGGAAGCTTTCCCGGGTCTGGACATCGAATCGCTTGATCTCGCCGGTGCGGTTCAGGGACAGATCGAGGATCCGACGGAGCTTCAGCTCGTTGCCAAGCTGGCAGAATATCCGCGCGTGATCGAGGCTGCGGCACTGGCTCAGGAGCCCCACCGCATCGCGTTTTACCTGTATGATCTTGCCGCTGCCTTCCACGGACACTGGAACAAAGGTAAAGAGAATCCGGAATTACGTTTTGTTAACGATAAAAATAGACAATTAAGTACTGCCAGACTCGGGCTGGTGCATGCTGTCGCTTCGGTATTGAAGTCCGGCCTGTCTATTACAGGCACCTCCGCACCGGAGGAAATGCGATAAGTATTGTCACCATTTTCCCACAATGCACTGGCACATAAATACAGGCAATTGTGAGTGGAGAGCATGGCAGACAAACAATTCGCACGAAGCGGGCCGGCTGAATTCGATGTATTGGCAGACGATGATCCGTTGGCCGAACTCGCCCGGATCGTCGGTTACGATGCCCGTCCGGCCGTACAGCAATTGCAAGAGTTGCAGCGACATCAGGAGGCGGTCCGTCAGGATCCCGCCTTCGATCTCGAAGACGAACTCCTTCGCGCCTTCGACAGCTACGATGCGCCCCGCACTGCCCAGCAGCCTGCTGCGGAGCCGGTTTCGGCGCCGCAACCGGTCGAAGAGGCCCGGATCGAGCCGGTAGCCGATCTCGCGGAAGAGTACGAGGCGCCGATATTCCGTCAGCCTGAGTCGTTCGCAGCGCCGGCCGCCGCCGTCGAAGAAGAGCCGGAGCAGGTTGTCGAGGTGCAGTCGTTCTCCGTCGCTCCTCAGGTTACCGAGGTCGATAGCGCGGAATTCGTCGCCGACGAGCCGGCGTTCGATCTGGAGCGCGAGCTTGAGCTGTCGCTCGGCGAAGCTGATCTGTTGCCGTTCGAAGAAGAGCCGGTATCCGAGGCGAAGGAGCAGGTAGTCGACGAGTGGCAGGCGCCGGCCGCCGATTTGTCGACGGCTTGGGTCGCGCCCGCTGCTGTCGCCGAACCGGTCCCGGCTTACGACGAGCCAAGCCTCGAGGTCGCCGACCATGATGTTGCTCGCCTTGACGTTGCTAGCTTTGACGTCGCTCCGCAAGAGCACATGGACGAGGCCGCCTATGTGAGCGCTCCGATCCTGGAGGAGCCCGCTGGCGATGACATGACCCGCGACGATCTTCTTGCGGACATCGAGCGCTTCCCGGTTCCGCCGGTGGCTGCCGTGGTTGCCGCTGCCGTGCAGTCGCATCCGGCCCTTCACGCCACAGAGCAGCCGGTCATTGCTCCCGCTGTCGCCCCGGTCAACACGGTGGCAATGCCGGTGAAGAAGAGCCCCTATCCTTTTACGCCGACCTTCAGCCGCGCGACCCCCGTGGCTTCGCCCTCCGGCACCAGCCAGCAGCGCGCCTTTGCGGGCCCGCTCGTGACGCAGGCAGCGCCGGTCGTGACAGCTGCCGCAGTCGCCACGCCTGCCGTTACGCCGGTTGTCGAGGCTGCCCAGCCGTTCGAGGCCGTTGCGGAACCGGAGAACGAGCCGGGCTTCGATATCGAGAACTTCGAAATGGAGCTCTCCGACGCCGCGCTGAAGCTCGATCTTGCGGACCTCGGCCCGACCGAGCCGGTTGCCGCCGCACCAGCGGCCGTACCGGAGGTTGCTGTGCAGCCGGTCGTCGAGGCGGTTGCTCCGCAGCGCGAACCGGAACGTTCTGTCGAAACCTTCGTGGCTCCGGCCCCGGTGGAGCAGCAGGATGTGCAGCCTGAAAGCACGCTGCCCTTCGATCCCTCGATGATCGCCGAGGCCGAGAACGGCGTTGCGCCGATCGCCGACATGGACGTGCCGCAACTGCCCGTCATCGAAACGGAAAAGCCGGTCGCCTATCCGGCAGACTACGACCTCGATATCGACGCGGAAATGGCGCAGCTGTTCGGTACGCCGGCTCCGGCCGCAAAGGATGCCCGTCCGGCGGCGGTTCAAAAGGCCGAAGCGGCTCGTCCGGCCCCCGCAGCGAATGCAAATCCGTCGTTCGGAACTGGCGCGCTCGACGAGTTCGACGAATTCGAGAAGGCGATGGAAGAGGACTTCCGCCGCTCCATGACCGAACGGAAATCCCCGACGCGTGATGCCGAGCGCGTTTCCGCTGTGCAGAGCCAGGACGATACGGGCGACTATCGCGACTACGGCTCGGGCCGGCGATCGCAGCGCACGATGCTGCTCGCGGCAAGCGTTGCCGGCGTCATCATTCTCGGCGGCGCGGCTGTCTACGCCTGGATGGGCGGCAGTGGCGCGGTAACCTCTGCCGAAGGTCCCAAGATCATTCTTGCCGATAAGGGGCCGGTTAAGGTCGTGCCGGAAGAAAAGGGCGGCAAGACCGTGCCGAACCAGGACAAGGCCGTTTACGACCGCGTCGCTGGAGCCCAAGCCGGTGCGCCGCAGCAGGAAGCATTGGTTTCTTCGACCGAAGAGCCGATGGACGTCGTTCAGAAGACGCTGACGCCGGAAACGTTGCCGCTCGAAGGCAGCGACGACTCGGATGGCCTGCAGGCCAACATGCCGGCGGATGAAGAGGACGGCGCTCGCCTGCTGCCGGATGGCGGCGCCCAGACTGCCGCGCAGGAAGAAGACAAGGCACCGGCCGTCGCGCCGCGCAAGGTGCGCACGATGATCGTCAAGCCGGATGGCACGCTGGTTGCGCGTGAAGAGCCGGTTGCCGCACCTGCGACGGATGTTGCCGGCACGACGCAGCCTCTGCCGGATGCGCCCTCGAAGGAGGTCGCTTCCGCTGATGTCAGCGCTGCCGGTCAGGCATCGGCCAATGGCGATCAGGTGGCGCTTGCCGCAACGGGCAATGCCAATATCGAACAGGTTCCGGTTCGTAGCGTGACGACGACGGCAACGGGCGACAAGGCACCGACGCCGCAGACACGTCCGGCTGAGCAGCCGGCCAAGGTTGCCGGCGCTGCTGCCGAGCGCGGCAACGTGCGTCCGGCCGAAGAGCAGGCGGTTGCCGCTGCGGAAGCGCAGCTGGCACAGCCGGTCGCAACCGCATCGGTTCCGACCGGCGGATACTTCATCCAGGTCGCGTCCCTGCCGTCCGAGGCTGAGGCGCAGAAATCCTACAACAGCCTCTCCAGCAAGTTCGGCAGCGTCATCGGTGGCCGCGGCGTCGATATCCGCAAGGCGGAGATCGCGGGCAAGGGCACCTACTATCGCGTCCGCATCCCGGCGGGGTCCAAGGAAGAGGCAAACGCCCTGTGCTCCAAGTACAAGGGCGCTGGCGGAAGCTGCCTGGTGACCAAGTAAGGCTGGCAGAACGGATAGAGTTGAAGGAGGGCGCGGCTCAAGGGCCGCGCCCTCGACATTTTTAAGGCTTGCCTTGTGAATGAGCGACGGGGCTTCGTCTTTGTGGCTTCGCGCCGGGCGGCGCCCGCTCTATGCTCTCTCAATGAGCGAATCAAAAGCATTTATCTCGGGCTGCAAGGGCCTTTCTCTCAACGAAGACGAACGCCAGTTCTTTGCCGGCGAGCGGCCATGGGGCTTCATCCTGTTCGGGCGCAACATCGGCGAGGAACAGCAGATCTCCGATCTGGTGGCGTCGCTTCGCGACAGCATCGGCAATCCGAACGCGCCAGTGCTCATCGACCAGGAAGGCGGGCGCGTGCAGCGCATTCGGCCGCCGCTCGTGCAGCAATACCCGAACGGCGCGGCGATCGGCGAAATCTACCGTCGCGACCGGGAACTCGGCCTGCGCGCTGCCTGGTTGATGGGACGCCTGCACGCCTTTGATCTGATGCGCTTCGGCATTACCGTCGATTGTCTGCCGGTGCTCGACGTGCCGGTTCCGGGCAGCCACGATGTCATCGGCAATCGGGCCTATGGTCACGACCCTGAGACCGTAACGGCGATCGGTCGCGCGATGGGCGAGGGGTTGAAGGCCGGCGGCATGCTGCCTGTCATGAAGCACATGCCCGGTCATGGCCGCACCTTCGTCGATTCGCACCACAATCTGCCAGTCGTTAGCGCGACCTTCGATGAACTCGCCGTCAACGACTTCCTGCCGTTCGTCGCGATGAAGGACGAGGTGATGGCGATGTCGGCGCACATGGTCTTCACCACGATCGATCCGGACAATCCGGCGACGACCTCGGAGAAAGTTGTCCGCGAGATCATCCGTGGTCACATCGGCTTTGACGGTCTTTTGATGTCGGATGACGTCTCGATGAACGCGCTGGCTGGCGATATGACGACCCGCGCGCGCAACATCATCGCTGCGGGGCTTGATCTCGTCTTGCATTGTCATGGCATAATGGAAGAAATGAAGGCCGTCGCCGACGTGGTGCCGGTTCTCGCTGGCGAGAGCCTGCGTCGGGCGAAGGCTGCCGAAGCGGCATTCCGGGCGCCTGACAATGCGAACGAAAGCGATCTGCGGACGGAGTTCAACGGCCTGTTCGCGACGGTGTAAGATAGGCGCGGCCGGCAGGAAAGGATCGGACTGTCTGTGAGCAATGCGGGCGAAAGACAAGGCAAGCCTGCGTCGAAGGCGCCGATGGAGCCCCTGTGGCAGGACGAGACGGTCGAGCGCGGGCTGCACGAAGAAGCGCTGGTGGTTGATCTTGCCGGCTTCGAAGGCCCACTCGATCTCCTGCTTCATCTTGCCCGCAGCCAGCGTGTCGATCTTTCGCGCATCTCCGTGCTTGCGCTTGCCGAACAATATATCGCCTTCATCGAGCGGGCGCGCAGCATCCGCATCGAGCTCGCCGCCGATTATCTCGTCATGGCGGCGTGGCTTGCCTATCTGAAGTCGCGCCTGCTCATCCCGCAGCAGGCCAAGGACGATGGTCCAACAGGCGAGGAAATGGCTTCGGCGCTCGCTTTCCGGCTGAAGCGCCTGGAGGCGATGCGTGAGGCGGCAACAAGGCTAGTCAACAGGAACCGGCTCGGCCGGGATGTCTTCGTTCGTGGTGCCCCGGAGCATATCGTCACGGAGAAGAAGTCCGGCTTCGATGCCTCGCTCTACGATCTCCTGAGCGCCTATGCCAGTTTGCGGCAGCGACAGGCGATCACGCAGGTGACGATCGAGAAGCGCCATGTGTGGTCTTTGGCCGATGCACGCCTGATACTCGCGCGCATGATCGGCGGTCTCGACGATTGGACAGCGCTCGATCATTTTCTCGTCCGCTACATGACAACGCCGAAGGAGCGGGCAACGGCGATCGCCAGTTCCTTCGCTGCCTCACTCGAGATGGTCCGCGAGGGCCGGCTGGAGATCCGCCAGGAAGAGGCCTTTGCGCCCATCTATCTCAGGCGCGGACCGAACCCGATCGATGCGGAGACGCTTGCCGAAATGGAGGCAGCCCGTGGCTGAAGCCCAAAAATACGTGCCGGAAGCTTCCGACGAGGACGATGAGATCGAAACGACGCCGTCCCTCGATGCTCGTTTGGAGCAGGAAGCCGAGCGGATCGCGGAAGCCCTGGTTTTCGCTTCAGCGCAGCCCGTGTCTGAAGCCTATATCGAAAGTCGTCTGCCGCGCGGTGCCGATGTCGGCCGGATCATGATGCGCCTGAAGGCGCTCTACGCGACACGCGGCGTCAACCTCGTGCAGGTCGCCGACCATTGGGCGTTCCGCACGGCAGCCGACCTCTCCTTCGTGGTGCAGACCGACGAACAGGAAGTCCGCAAGCTCTCGCGCGCAGCACTCGAAGTTCTTGCGATCATCGCCTATCACCAGCCGGTGACCCGCGCGGAGATCGAGGACATCCGCGGGGTTCAGACGTCCAAGGGTACGCTCGACGTGCTGATGGAGGCAGGTTGGGTGCGCTTCAGGGGTCGCCGGCGCACGCCGGGTCGGCCGGTCACCTTCGGTACCACCCGTGATTTTCTCGATCACTTCGGTCTCGAGGAACTGCGCGACCTGCCGGGTATCGAGGAGTTGAAGGGGGCAGGGCTGCTTTCCGGCCGCGTGCCGTCCAATCTCAATATTCCCGTTCCGGTAGGTGAAGACGAGCTTGCCGAGAACGAAGACCCCATCACCCAGCTCGACCTTGAGGAATTGGGGCTCTTGACACCGAAGGGCGAAGAAGCCGATTAAAACCTGAATGGGGATATCGGCTTTCCCCGGCGCCGGCCGTTCAGCGGGCGCGACTGGTGTCAAGGAATGCAAAGCATGGTTTCAGATCCGCAGGACGCTCCCGTCATGACAACGCGACGGACGGCGGGCGTATCCTTCGCGGCGAGCCTGTCCTTCGAAGATATTCATCACAGCTACCACGCCAAGGAAACGATCAAGGGCGTCAGCCTGGCGGCCAAGGCCGGTGAGGTCCTCTGCTTGCTCGGCCCTTCGGGCTCCGGAAAAACCACCTTGTTGCGTATCGCCGCAGGCATCGAGAAGCAGAGCGCGGGACGCCTTCTGCTCAATGGCCAGGAGATTTCCGGTCCCTCGGTCTTCCTGCCGCCCGAAAAGCGCGGCGTCGGCCTGATGTTCCAGGATTTTGCGCTGTTCCCGCATATGTCCATTCGCGACAACGTCCGCTTCGGCCTCACGGCGCTGCCAAAGAAGGAAGCCTTGAACCAGGCGGACGCAGCGCTCGAGCGTGTGGGGCTCTCCCATTACGCCGACCAGTATCCACACGTCCTTTCCGGCGGCGAGCAGCAACGTGTGGCGCTCGCCCGTGCGCTTGCGCCGCGTCCAGCCGTGCTCCTGATGGACGAACCGTTTTCCGGGCTCGACTCGCGTCTGAAGGATTCGATCCGCGCCGATACGCTCGCCATTCTCAGAGAGACCCGGGCAACCGCGATCGTCGTCACCCATGATGCGGAAGAAGCGATGCGGATGGCCGACCGGATTGCGCTGCTGCAAGACGGACGGTTGGTTCAGGTTGGTACGGCGGACGAACTTTATCGTCATCCGAGAAACCTCTTTGCAGCCGGTTTCTTCTCTGAAATCAACGTGTTCAACGCCCAGGTTCGCGACGGCCGCGTCGATACGCCGGTTGGTACCGTTGCGGCCGGGCGCCACAACGAAGGGGACCGCGTTTCGGTCGCGGTCAGGCTTTCCGGCGTGCGTGTCGGCGAGGAGGGCGATATTCCCGCGCGTATCCTCTCGCGTCGCTTCATCGGTGTCGTGGAATTGCTGGAGCTGGCCGTCCCGCGTTGCGAGGATGTGGTTCGAGCGCGCATCCGTGCGGACCAATTGCCGCAAGGATTGCGCGATGTAATGCTTTCAGTTAACGAGCGGGATATATTACTGTTTGAAAAAGATGGTTCTGCATCTTAGGCTCTGTCGCCAAGAACGGCGCGTTTAGCGCGCGCCTGAAAATTGACATGTGATAGAGCCTATATCGGGGAAGGCTCAGAGGAGTAAGAGCATGGGTTCCTTTAGCATTTGGCACTGGCTGATCGTTTTGGTCGTGGTGCTGCTCTTGTTCGGTCGTGGCAAGATTCCCGAACTGATGGGCGATGTTGCGAAAGGCATAAAGAACTTCAAGAAGGGTATGAGCGACGAGGAAGCAGGCGCGACCGACAAGACGCTCGACAGCAAGACCGTTGACCACAAGTCTGACGAAGTTCGCTAACGGTCTGGCGTCGATGGAACCGGTCCGGTATCGGTATCGGACCAGTTCCTTCACGGGTTTGCAGGACATTTCGAATGCTTGATATCGGCTGGACCGAGCTTGTCGTCATCGCCATCGTTTTGATTGTCGTTGTCGGGCCGAAAGATCTTCCGCCTATGCTGCGTGCTTTCGGCCGCATGACGGCGAAGATGCGAGGCATGGCCTCGGAGTTTCGCCAGCAGTTCGATGAAGCGTTGCGCGAAGCGGACCTCGACGAGGTTCGCAAGACGATCAGCGATGCGCAAAGTCTCAACCCGGCCAATGCGCTCCGGGATGCGATGAATCCGCTTCGCCAGATCGGCAACGATATCAAATCGGACCTGCAGAAGGCTGCGACGCCCGATAAGCCGGCCGCAACGGGCACGACGGATCTCGCGACTGCGGAGCCGGTCACGGCCGCTCCGGTGGCTGCGGCCGAAACAAAGCCCGCAGATTCGGTCGCCGCTGCGGCCGTAGGCTCTGCCACTCGCCAGCTGGAGCGCGCCGAAGTTGCCGTCCCGGCTGAAAGGCCCAAGCGGGCGCCGAAGGCGAAGGCCGATCCGGCACCGGCGGCAAAGCCGGCGGTGAAGAAAGCCGCAGCGCCCAAGGCGACGGCACCCAATACTTCGGCAAAGGCACCCGCGAAGGCGGTGGCCGAGAAGAAGTCGTCGAAGCCCGCTTCAGCCGAGCCGGCTACCAAGACGTCCAAGCCGCGCGCCAGCACGCGCAAGAAAGGTGAAGCATGAGCGGCGATATCGAGGACCGGCCGCAGCCGCTGATCGAGCATCTGATCGAATTGCGCAAGCGCCTGATGTGGGCCATCGGCGCGTTCTTCATTGCGTTCCTCGTCTGCTTCTACTTTGCCAAGGGTCTCTTCAACCTCCTGGTACTGCCGTTCAAATGGGCAGTGGGCTGGGCTGGTCTCAACCATCGCAATGTCGAACTGATCTATACGGCTCCCCAGGAGTTCTTCTTCACGCAGATCAAGGTGGCGATGTTCGGCGCGCTGGTCATCGCCTTTCCGGTGATTGCCGCGCAGATCTACAAGTTCGTGGCTCCAGGCCTCTACAAGAACGAGCGAGCCGCCTTCCTGCCATTCCTCATTGCCTCGCCGCTCCTGTTTCTGCTCGGCGGCGCCCTGGTCTATTTCTTCTTCACGCCGATGGTGATGTGGTTCTTCCTGGCGATGGAGCAGGGCGGTGGCGAGGGCCAGGTGGCCATTCAACTTCTGCCGAAGGTCTCGGAATATCTGAGCTTGATCATGTCGCTGGTCTTCGCCTTCGGCCTTGTCTTCCAGCTTCCCGTCATCACCACGCTTCTCGCCCGCGTCGGCTTCGTCACCTCGCAGGGCCTTGCGGAGAAACGCAAGTACGCGATCGTGATCGCCTTCATCGTGGCAGCGGTGCTGACGCCGCCTGATCCGGTTTCCCAGATCGGCCTTGCACTACCAGCCATCCTTCTCTACGAAATTTCGATCTATACGGCGCGACTCGTCGAAAGACAGCGGGCAGCAGACGCGCTCAAGAGCGAGGCTGCCGAGTCGCAGGAAGGAACTTCCGGAGAGGTCGGTCCCGCCAAGGGCTGAGCATTCGAGATTTCGCGCCGTGACTTGACCAACGCGTGGAACGACAATGCTTGATATCAAATGGATCCGTGAGAATGCCGAGATGCTGGACGCCGCCCTGGCGAAGCGGGGCGCGGAGCCTTTGTCGGCATCGCTGATCGCCCTCGACGAACGCCGCCGCACGATCCTCCAGTCGCTGCAGGACATGCAGTCGCGCCGCAATGCCGCCTCGAAGGATATCGGTGCGGCCATGGCACAGAAAAACGCCGAGCTTGCCGAAAAGCTGAAGGCCGAGGTGGCCGATCTCAAGAATGCCATGCCGGCGCTTGAGGAAGACAGCCGCAAGGTGGAAGCCGAGCTCAACGATGCGCTCTCCCGCATTCCGAACATCCCGCTCGAGGATGTTCCGGTCGGCGAGGATGAGACCGGCAACGTCGTCAAGCGTGTGGTTGGCAACAAGCCGACCTGGAACCACCAGCCGCGCGAGCACTTCGAAATCGGCGAGGCGCTCGGCCTCATGGATTTCGAAGGGGCTGCCCGCATTTCCGGATCGCGGTTCACGATCCTCAAGGGACAGTTGGCGCGGCTCGAGCGTGCGCTCGGCCAGTTCATGCTCGACCTGCACACTCAGGAGCACGGCTACACCGAAGTGCAACCGCCGCTCCTCGTGCGCGACGATGCGATGTACGGTACGGGACAGCTGCCGAAATTTTCAGAGGATCTGTTCCGCACGACGGACGGCCGCTGGCTGATCCCGACTGCGGAAGTGCCGCTCACCAACATCGTTCGCGAGCAGATCCTCGAAGGCGAAAAGCTGCCGTTGCGCTTCACTGCGTTGACGCCGTCCTTCCGCTCGGAGGCCGGTTCGGCCGGTCGCGACACCCGGGGCATGCTGCGCCAGCACCAGTTCAACAAGGTCGAGCTGGTCTCGATCACCGATGCCGAAACCTCGGTCGACGAGCACGAGCGCATGACGGCTTGTGCGGAAGAGGTGCTGAAGCGCCTCGGCCTGCACTACCGTGTGATGACGCTCTGCACCGGCGACATGGGCTTTGGCGCCCGCAAGACCTATGATCTGGAAGTGTGGTTGCCCGGACAGGATACCTACCGCGAGATCTCGTCCTGCTCGGTCTGCGGCGATTTCCAGGCGCGCCGGATGAACGCGCGCTATCGCACCAAGGAAGACAAGGGTACGCGCTTCGTTCACTCGTTGAACGGTTCCGGTGTCGCCGTCGGGCGCGCGCTGATCGCCGTCATTGAAAACTATCTGAACGACGACGGCTCGGTATCGGTGCCGGATGTGCTTGTGCCCTACATGGGCGGCCAGACACGCATCGAGAAAGCCGTCTGAGCGGACGTCAAGGGAAGGACGGCAACCATGCGGATCCTGCTGACAAACGATGACGGCATTCATGCTGAAGGTCTCGCTGTGCTCGAAAGGGTGGCCAGGACAATCTCGGACGATGTCTGGGTCGTGGCGCCCGAAGCGGATCAGAGCGGTTTGGCGCATTCGCTGACGCTGTCGGAACCCCTGCGGCTCCGGCAGATCGCGGAGAAACGCTTTGCCCTCCGCGGCACGCCGACGGATTGCGTCATTATGGCCGTTCGCAAGGTGCTGGATCGCAAGCCTGATCTTGTGCTCTCCGGCGTCAACATCGGTGCCAACATGGCCGATGACGTGACCTATTCCGGCACCGTGGCGGGCGCCATCGAGGGCACGTTGCAGGGCATTCGCTCCATCGCGCTCAGCCAGGCCTATCACCACGCCGTCGGCAAGGCCGTGCCTTGGGATGTGGTAGAGACGCACGCGCCGGGCCTGATCCGTAAAATGATGGCCGTGGACCTGCCAGACGGCACGCTCCTCAACGTCAATTTCCCGAATTGCTCGGCCGACACGGTTGCCGGTGTCGAGGTAACGTCGCAAGGCAAGCTCGATTTCGGCCTGTCGATCGACGAGCGTACGGACGGCCGTGGCTTTCCCTACTTCTGGCTGCGCTTCGGCGAGCGACTCGGCGACTTCCGCGCCGGGACCGACATTCATGCGCTGCGCGAGAATCACATCTCGGTGACGCCGCTCAAGCTCGACTTGACGGACTATAGCGTCCAGGACCGTCTTATGCGGGCATTGAACGAAGGGGCTCATTGATTGAGCGTGCGCGTTTCGGAACAGGAAGGCTTTGCCAAGATGGTGCTGCGGCTGCGCGCCGCCGGCATTACCAATCATGACCTCCTCAAGGCGGTCGAACAGACCTCGCGTGGCCAATTTGCGCCGCCGCAATATCAGGCCGAGGCCTATTCGCAGCGGACCATCCCGCTCGAATGCGGCTCGTTCATGGAAGGTTATGATTTTGCGGTTCGGCTGTTGCATTGTCTGAACCTGAAGGCAGGACAGCGCGTTCTCGAGGTCGGCACCGGCAGTGGCTTCACCGCGGCTGTGATGGGGCGGGTCGCCGAGCGTGTCCTGACGATCGACCGCTACCAGACGCTCGTCGGTACGGCCCAGAAAAACCTTGAGAAATCAGGCGTTCGCAACGTCATCGTCCGCCATGCCGACGGCAGCGCCGGCGTGCCGGGCGAGGGCACCTTCGACCGCATCCTGATCACCGCTGCCTTCAACAGCCTGCCGCGCATGTTTTCCGATCATCTCGTCTCGGGCGGAACCTTGGTGGTCCCGATCATGATGAGCGAGACCCATTGCCGGATCGTCAGGGTCAATCGAACCGGAAGCCGCTTCGACCGCGAGGATCTGTTCGATGCGCCTTACCTTTCGATCGTGCCGCAGCTCGCATCGTTTCTGTGAGAGGGCCGCTGCTCGCGCCCGTGGTGACGCGTTAAGGAGTCGTTAACCGCCTCCAGCTTCGCGTAAGCTTCGCGCCATACCCCTCTACTGCACGATAGGTTCCGCCTGTGAGTCGTCGCTCTTGCACGACCGCGGTGTTGCTGCCGGATCGTGAGATTGACGGAGACGGCAAATGCAGATCGCGAACAGGCTGACGGCCACAGCATCGGGCGACGGGCTGAACAATCTTGCAGGGCGCAGCGCAGGCCAGGCGAATTCCGCCGGCAAGGACGAACAGGCCGCACAGGCGCTCGCGGCGAGCTTCTTCGACCCTACGCCGCGCATCTCGCTTTCCGCCGATGCTCTGCTCTATCTCAGCCAGACAAAGAAGGCATCGGACGGACAGCCGGCGCTGAGCCGCGACGAGTGGAACAATCGCTTGTCTCCGCAACTGGCGCTGCGCGAATACCAGGCCTTCGGCAAATTTCTCGATGCCGGGGACCATGGGGCCTACTACAAGAATTTCATAGACTACTACGACAGCCTTCGTCCCGAAGATAAGGACAGTCTGCGCTATTTTGGGACGCGCGAGGCCGCAGTCGCCGGTCTGCGGTCGCTTGAATATGAACAGGCAAGTGGTGCCGACGGCGAAGCCACATTCCAGACGCTGGTGAGTGTGCTGCTAGAAGAAGACAAGACCGCTCAGTCCGAAACCCCGGTCCGTCCCGAGGGGCGCCCGATCTTCGCCTGGGATCTGACAAGCATCAGCTATGAAGACGAACCAACGGAGCGGCGATCCGTTTCGGAAATCGAGCGCCTCTATTCCGAACTGAGCTAGATTTGCCGTAAGCCAGGCCGGCCGGCGATCTTCGGATCGCGGGTCAGACCTATGGTTAGCGTTTCGTCAAATTAGTCCTTTGGTGGTGCTGACCTTAACCGGGCGGTAACTCTAATACGCTTTAATCATCCCACATCGAGTTGCGTTCGGAGTGGGTAAGCGTCATGCGTCAGTTTGTATCTCCCGGGGTTGGAAAGTCCACGATCCGCCTGTGCGTGGCGGTCTTGCTAGCAGGCGCCGCAACGGGCTGCAGTTCGGATGCCAGCCGATTTGACGGCCTGTTCTCCCGGTCGGACAACATCACCACAAATTCGATCCCACGTGACGCGACGCCAGTGCCGCGTGGTGATGTGGCTGTCGGTCAGATGGCGGCGACGTCTCCGGCAGATTCGCGCAACACGGCTCTCGGTCAGCCTTATCCGACCGCAGGTGCGCAGGGCGGATATGATCCGGTAAATACCGCTTCCACTCCGGTATCGTCTGCCCGCGGTGCATCGACACCGATCTCCGTCCAGCGCACGACCCTGGCCGATCCGAGCACGACGACACGTCAGCGCCCCGAAGCGCAGCCGTTCCCCGCCGCTCGTCAGCAGGCAGCAATTGCGACGCAGCAGACGCTCGGGGCTGCTGTCAACGAAACCGCAAGCAAGAGCGGCTGGACCACGCAGAACGCCCCGACGATCATGGTTCGGCCCGGCGACAACGTCGCGGCTCTCTCCAAGCGTTTCGGCGTTCCGGAGAAGGAAATTCTGAAGGCCAACGGTCTGCAATCGGCCGCCCAGGTCGAAACCGGCCAGCGCCTGGTGATCCCGACCTTTGGTTCCGTCGGTAGCCCGGCGAAAGGGGCGGCGACCAACTCGATTGCCGGCCTCGATGGTAGCAAGCGCCAGCCTTCGCCCTTGCCAAACGACCAGCGCGACGTTGCAATCCTGCCGGGCTCCGCCCAGTCCCGCGAAAAGAACGCTGGCAAGACGGATGTCGTGGCCGGCAAGCCGGCGACGAACGGCGAAGGCAGCAGCGGCGGCACCTACACCGTCAAGCCAGGCGATTCGCTCAATCGCATTGCCAAGTCGACTGGTGTGTCTGTCGCAGCACTCAAGCAGGCGAACGGCCTGAACGCAGAATCGATCCGCGTCGGCCAGACGCTGCAGTTGCCGGGCGCAACGGGCGGTGCGGTGGACCAGGTCAAGACCGCATCGGTTCCGAGCAAGAAGACCGAGCAGCCACAGGTTGCCTCGCTCGAGAAGAACAAGCCGGCGGAATACCAGCCGCCGGCCGCAAAACAGAGCGTTACGGACGTTGCTTCGCTCAAGACGGATGTCGATGAGGACTCGCCGAAGTCGACCGGGATCAGCAAGTATCGCTGGCCCGTTCGCGGCGCAGTGGTCGCCGGCTACGGCGCCAACGTCGACGGTAACCGCAACGACGGCATCAACATCTCGGTACCCGAGGGTACGCCGATCAAGGCGGCCGAGAACGGCGTCGTCATCTACTCGGGCAGCAGCCTGAAGGAACTCGGCAACGCTGTCCTGGTCCGTCACGACGACGGCACGGTCACCGTCTACGGCAATGCTTCCGAACTCAAGGTTCAGCGCGGCCAGAAGGTTCAGCGCGGCCAGACGCTCGCTGCTTCCGGAATGACCGGTCGCGCCAGCCAGCCGCAGGTACACTTCGAGGTGCGCAAGAATGCGACCGCGGTGAACCCGGCGACCTTCCTCGAATAGTCCGGCCTGTGGGTCTGACGGATCTAGGAAGCCTGAGAATCAAATACCGCCCGCCGGATTTCGGCGGGCGGTATTTCTTTGTCTAAGGTCGAGCCGATTTAGCCAGCGATCCGACCGCCAGGCCTATGCGTCCAGTCGATGCCGCATGCGTCCGGCAAGATCCTGAATGAACTGCCAGGCGACGCGGCCGGACCTTGCGCCTCGGGTCGTCGCCCATTCGAGCGCTTCGGCGTGCAGGGTTTCGGCCTCGACCGCGAAGCCGTAGTGCTTCGCATAGCCGTCAATCATGGCAAGATAGTCTTCCTGGCTGCACTTGTGGAAGCCGAGCCACAGCCCAAAGCGGTCGGACAATGAGACTTTTTCTTCGACCGCTTCGGAAGGGTTGATGGCGGTCGACTGCTCGTTTTCCATCATGTGGCGCGGTAGCAGATGGCGCCGGTTCGATGTCGCATAGAGCAGCACGTTCGCCGGCCGACCTTCGACACCACCGTCAAGTACGGCTTTCAGCGATTTGTAGGACGTATCGTCATGATCGAAGGACAGGTCGTCGCAGAAGACGATCACCGGCACCGGTGCAGTCTTGAGGATGTCCATGAGGGCGGGCAGGGTGGCGATGTCCTCTCGATGGACCTCGACCAGCTTGACCGCGACGCCGGTATCGCGGGCAACCTGCGCATGCACGGATTTCACCAGCGAAGACTTGCCCATGCCACGGGCGCCCCAAAGGAGCACGTTGTTGGCAGGAAAGCCCTCTGCGAAGCGCAGCGTGTTGTCGAGCAGGATGTCACGGACGTGATCGACGCCGGTAATCAGGGACAGTTCAATGCGGTTGGGCTTGGCGACCGGTTGCAGGTGATTGGTGGCCGGGGCCCACACGAAACATTCTGCCGCGTTCCAATCGTTGCTCGCTGCGGCCGGACCGGCCATGCGCTCGATCGCCGCGGAAAGCTTCTGCATTTCCTTGATGAGAACGTCGATCTTTGCTTCCGGCATATGTCTATCTCCAACAACTGAATCAATCATTTGGTCGCGCCGCGACGACAACGGGGCGCCTGAAACGGCATACGATTGCCCCGCAATTGCGACGCTACCGTTAACAGACACCCGGTAGCACGCAGGTTTGCGCTGGAAAAGGCCGCAGAGCCCTGCGCGGGGGGTTCTCCTCTTGTCCAAATTGTGTCAGAGGCACAGGAACGGGTAAGGGTGCCGCCGCTTTGCAGCGCGGCCGCGCGCCCCTATATTCCGGCCGATTTGGTGCGGAGGAACCGCCGATATTTGAACTCAAGGAGTGATCGATGTTCATTACCGAAGCTTTTGCGCAGACAGCCGGTGCCCCTTCCGCCGGCGGCGCGGACATTCTCATGTCCATCCTGCCGTTCCTGCTGATCTTTGTCGTCATGTATTTCCTGATCATCCGTCCGCAGCGCGCCCAGATGAAGCGCCGCGAGGAGCTGTTGAAGAACATCCGTCGTGGTGATCAGGTGGTGACCGGCGGCGGCATCGTCGGCAAGGTCACGAAGGTCGTCGACGACAACGAACTCGAAGTCGAAATTGCCGAAGGCGTGAAGATCCGCGTCGTTCGCAGCGGCGTATCTGAAGTTCGCGTCAAAGGCGAACCTGTGAAAGAATAAGGACGCGAACAGTCACCATCCGACGAACAACTGGAGCGTTTGAGGCATGCGCAGATTTCCGCCGTTGAAACGTATCCTCGTCTGGTTGGTGGCTCTCGCCGGCATCGCCTTTGCCTTGCCGAACGTCCTTAGCCGTGAAGAGGCAGCCGGGCTTCCGTCCTGGATGCCTCATCGCCAGGTGGCGCTCGGTCTTGATCTCCAGGGCGGCTCGCACTTCATGCTGCGGGCTGCGCGAAGCGATGTCGTTGCCGAGAGGCTCGAAACCGTCGCCAGCGAAGTCGGCAAGTCCCTGCGCGATGCCGACATCGCCTATATCGGCCTGTCGGGCGAAGGGCAGTCGATTTCGTTCCGGGTTCGGGACCGTGCGCAACTTCCGGCCGCTCGCGACAAGCTGAAGACGCTGACCGCCCCGGTCGATGCCGGCGGGTTCGGCTCCGGGTCTATTTCCGAAGTGGTGTTTGACAGTGCCGAGGAGGATGAACTCGTCCGCCTGCGCCTGACGGACGAAGGCATCGACTACCGGCTGTCACAGGCTCTTGCGCAGTCGATCGATGTGGTGCGTCGCCGTGTCGCTGAAGTTGGCGTTCTGGAACCACTGATCCAGCGCCGTGGCGAAGATCGGCTCATCGTTCAGGTGCCCGGGCTCGACGACCCGCAACGGCTGAAAGATCTGCTCAGCCAAAGCGCACATCTGACTTTCAGATTGCTGGATACGTCCGTGCCCGTCGAGCGCGCCGTCGATGGCCAGGTTCCGGCGGGTGCGGAAGTCCTCTATTCTTATGATGATCCGCCGGTCCCCTATCTGGTTGAGAGGGAGGCGCTGCTGGCGGCTGCCAGTTTTGTCGCCGCACAGCCGGAAGCAGATGCCAGCGCCGATACGGCCTCGGTCGCGGTCAAGCTCGATGCGGCTGCACAGCAGCGGGTTGCCGCCGTCACGGCGCAGCAGCCGGAGGCGAAGGTTGCGATCGTCCTTGATGGCCAGGTTGCCGCGACGCCCAAGCTTGCGGACGCCGTCAAGGGCGACACGGCGCGCATTTCTGCCGAGCTTCCGGCCGACTCTGCTGCCGATCTCGCCGCTCTGATCCGGACCGGGCCGCTGCCGACGCCGCTGACTTTCGTCGAGGAGCGGACGGTCGGCCCCGGCGTTGGTGACGACGCAATTGCCGACGGCCTCAAGGCCGGCCTTGTCGCGGCGATCGCCGTCGCCGTCTCGATGATCTTCTTCTACGGCGTTTTCGGCACCTTTGCCGTCATCGCGCTTGCCTTGAACATCGTCTTGATCCTTGCGGTGCTGTCGGTGTCGGGGGCAACGCTGACCTTGCCGGGGATTGCCGGGATCATCCTGACGATCGGCGTTGCGGTCGATTCCAACGTGCTGATCTACGAGCGCCTTCGCGAGGAGGTTCGTGGCGGCGAGCCGTTGCGCCGCACGGTCAACAACGCTTTCTCCCGCGTCTTCAGCAGCATCTTCGACGCCAACCTGACGATGCTGATCGCCAGCGCTATCCTGTTCTACCTCGGTTCCGGGCCAGTGCGCGGGTTCGCCGTCACATTGGCGATCGGCAGTGTCACGACGCTCTTCACGGCCTACACGGTGACCCGTCTGATCGTGAAGCGTTGGCTCCGGCAGTGGAAGTCGGAACGCCTGCCGAAGGGCATTCGAACCGGGCGCTTCAGCGATCTGGACATTCGCTTCATGCGGATCCGCAATCCGGTGTTCATCCTGATGGCTGCTTTGTCGGCCGCCTCCGTGCTCCTGCTCGCGGGCATCGGGCTGAATCTGGGTGTCGACTTCAAGGGCGGCTCCATCATCGAGTTGCATTCCAAGGGTGGTCCGGTAGACGTCGCAGACCTCCGCGCCCGCCTCGACGAACTGAACTTTGGCGAAGTCCAGGTACAGCAACTAGGATCGGGCGAGGACGTGCTCGTTCGGGTTCCTTCGCAGGAGGCGGGCGACAATGCCGAGCAGACCGCAGCCAGTGTCATCCGGACGGAATTGGCTGACGAATACGACTTCCGCCGCGTCGAAGTGGTTGGCCCGGTTGTTTCGGGAGAGTTGACGCGCGCGGGAACGCTTGGGCTCGCAATCTCCTTCGTGGCGATCCTGCTCTATGTCTGGCTGCGTTTCGAGTGGCGCTTTGCCGTCGGTGCGATCATTGCCACGGTGCACGATGTGTTGCTGACGATTGGGTTCCTGGTGCTGACGGGCATCGAGTTCAATCTCGGGAGCATTGCCGCCGTCCTCACCATCGTCGGCTATTCTCTGAACGATACAGTGGTCATCTACGACCGTATCCGCGAGAATCTCGGCCGCTATCGGCGCATGCCGCTTTCGGTGCTGATCGATACGTCGATCAACCAGACACTCTCGCGCACGATCCTGACGGCGCTGACGACCATTCTGGCACTTGCCGCACTCTACCTCTTCGGCGGCGGCATCATCCGTTCATTCAGCATCACCATGCTGTTTGGTGTCGTCGTCGGCACGATATCTTCCATCTATATCGCCGGCCCGATCCTCATCCTCTTCAGGAAGCGGACCGACCACATTCCGGGGGACGAAAACGCCTCCGGCGCGGATACGGGTGCTGCCGGCGCGGCAAAGGGTACTGTTTGAAATGCCCAAGGGTATTGAAATTCGCGAAGCGCATTTTCCGGGCCGAGCACCAATCGATGCCTATGGCAACGGCGGTTTTCGCTTTGCGGACATGTCGCATCGCGGATCGATCCTGATGCTGCCCTCGGGTGTCTATGCGTGGGATGTCGCCGAAGGGGACCCCTTGGCCGTCGATCAGTTCCGCAGGGTCATCGATGAGGCGAAAGACATCGAAGTGCTGCTGGTCGGCACCGGCAAAGACATCCGCCCGCTGCCCGCTGACCTGAAGGCCGCATTGCGCGCCGTCAACGTATCGTCGGATCCGATGAGCACCGGGGCTGCGGTTCGCACCTACAATGTGATGCTGGCCGAATCGCGTGCTGTCGCCGTCGCGCTGATCGCTGTCTGAGCGGCATTCGGGGAAGACGACGTGCAAGATATTTCCGCTCAGATCCTGGTCGACCTCAGGGATACGGATCGCGACCGTTATCTCGCCTGCCTGCTTGCGCCTGCCGACAAGCAGCGCTCGCTCGCAGCTCTCTATGCCTTCAACGCGGAGATCGCTCGAATTCGCGATCTCGTGCATGAGCCGATCCCAGGAGAAATCCGCATGCAGTGGTGGCGCGATCTCATCGGCAACGACGCCGCCTCCGGCGAGGGGCATCCGCTCGCCGAAGCGCTGCTGCAGTGTATCCGCGAGCACAGACTGCCGGTCCCGGTGTTGCAGAACATGATCGATGCCCGGATCTTCGATCTCTATGACGATCCCATGGAAGACCGCTCGGCGCTCGAGGGCTATGCCGGTGAGACGGCTTCGGCGCTGATTCAGTTGTCGTCACTGGTTCTGGACCCGCAGAATGCTGCAAGGTCGGCAGAAGCCGCCGGTCACGCCGGCGTCGCGCAGACTGTCGCCGGTCTCCTGATGCTGTTGCCGCTGCATCTGAGACGGGGCCAGGTCTACCTGCCGGCGGAACTGCTGCGCGCGACCGGCCTCGACCGCGAAGCACTCATCGCTGGTGAAGACAGCGACGGAATCGGCCGGGCGATCCGGGCCTTCACGGGATTCGGGCGGGATCATCTGGCCAAGGCGCGGGCGCAGGCGGCAGCGATCTCGCCGTTAAACTTTCCGGCCTTCGTGCCGCTTGCTTTGGCTGAGCCGATCTTCGATCGCGCCGAGGCGGCCGGCGCCGGAATCTTGAAGACGCCGGTCCGTCCGGCGCAATGGCGGCGGCAATGGTGGATGTGGCGCGCCGCTCGGCGTCGTCGCTTCTAGCGCGGCAAGGCAGCCGGCTGCAGGGGAGCGGCTGCAATTCCGTTCGGCGTCGGCGCGCCCGACGAGACGCCAAATTGGCACAAGCCTCGCGGTCTATAGAAGCGGTTTATCGGCGTCATGCCGAGCGAAGGGGAGCGCCCGCGGATGCTTTGGTTATTGCTCATCGCCGTCATTGTTCTGGTCGGCGCATTCTACATGTGGATGAACGCGCGCGCGGAGCGGGATTGGGACAATCCCGATGCAGGCTCGGCGATGGTGGAGTTCGGGCGCGCTTTTCCGGATGAGGCGATCCGTGCGCTGCATTCGACTGCGGATCGGAAGGCGATCTTCCTGAGGCTGCACGACGGCAAGGCGGGTTTCATCCAATCGCATGGCACGCACTATGTCTGCCACGTGATCGAGCCTGGAAAGGTGCGGGTGAACAGCTCGGAGACCGGCCGCGGCCTGATCGTGCATTTCCCCGATTTTGCCTATCTGGACAATGCCTTCGAGTTTCAAAACGCCGGCGAGGCGGCCGAGGTTTCTCTGTGGCTGCTCGGCAGCTTCAATCCGAAATCCGAATTCACGCAGCCTCAGTCGGAAGCGTCCGCGACGGTGCAGGCGAGCGAATAGACGTTTCATAGATCCATTCAAAAGAAACGGCCCGCTGGCGTTAGCGCCAGCGGGCCGTTTCGCGGTCTGAACTTCTGTTGCCGTCAGGCGGACTTGCCGAGCCATGCGGCGCAGTCGGCGAGCGCGCGCAACGCTGTTGCCTGCTTTTTGGCAACGGCCTTTTCCTTGCCGCGGAACCGCTTGGCGCCCTCCGGCTTGGTGATCGCTCCCGGATCGAGCGGCGGGAACAGGCCGAAGTTGACGTTCATCGGCTGGAACGAACGCTTGCCCGGCTCGTCGTCGGAAACGATATGCCCACCGGTGATGTGGTTCAGCAGGGCGCCGAAGGCGGTGGTCGCCGGTGGTGCTGCCAAAGTCTCGCCCTTGCGCTCGGCAGCAGCGAAGCGCCCGGCAAGGAGACCGATGCTTGCGCTTTCAACATAACCTTCGCAGCCGGTGATCTGTCCGGCGAAGCGCAGGCCCGGGCGCGACTTCAGAGTCAGCGTCCCGTCGAGCAGCGTCGGCGAGTTGATGTAGGTGTTGCGGTGCAGGCCGCCGAGGCGCGCGAACTCGGCGTTCTCCAACCCCGGGATCATGCGGAAGACCTCGGCTTGAGCGCCGTATTTCAGTTTCGTCTGGAAGCCGACCATGTTGTAGAGCGTGCCGAGCGCATTGTCCTGGCGCAGTTGCACGACCGCGTAGGGCTTGACCGTGGGGTTATGAGCATTGGTGAGGCCCATCGGCTTCATCGGCCCATGGCGCAGCGTCTCGCGGCCGCGCTCGGCCATGACCTCGATCGGCAGGCAGCCGTCGAAATAGGGCGTGCCTTCCCATTCCTTGAAGCCGGTCTTGTCACCGGCTACCAGCGCGTCGACGAAGGCATTGTACTGCTCCTCGGTCATCGGGCAGTTGATATAGTCTTTGCCGGTGCCGCCGGGGCCGATCTTATCGTAGCGCGACTGGAACCAGCAGACGTCCATGTCGATCGTTTCGGTGTAGACGATCGGGGCGATAGCATCGAAGAAGGCGAGCGCGTCGGCGCCGGTTTCCGTGCGGATCGCCTCGGCAAGGCCGGGTGCGGTCAACGGGCCGGTCGCGATGACCGCAAGATCCCATTCCTTCGGCGGCAGACCGGTGATTTCCTCGCGCACGACCGTAATCAGGGGGTGGGCGGCGATCGCTGCGCTGACGGCGTCGGAAAAGCCGTCACGATCGACGGCAAGTGCCCCACCGGCCGGGACCTGATTGGCGTCGGCCGACTTCATGATCAGCGAGCCGGCAAGGCGCATTTCCGCATGCAGCACGCCCACGGCATTGCTGGTCGCGTCATCCGAGCGGAACGAGTTGGAACAGACGAGTTCGGCGAGGCCATCGGTCTTGTGCGCATCGGTGCCGCGCACGCCGCGCATCTCGTGCAGGATGACCGACACGCCGGCCTCAGCGATCTGCCAGGCGGCTTCCGATCCGGCAAGTCCGCCGCCGATGACATGGATGGGGGAGTGGGAAGAGGTGTCTTTGCTCATGGCCGGCTTCCTATCACGGCTCGGCCCTTGGTTCCAACGCCAATAAACGAAAACGGCGCCCTAGAGGCGCCGTCTTGGAAGTCTGGTTGTTCGTTCCGATTAGCGGAAGGAACGGGCCGCAATGTTGCGGATGTCGTAGCGGGTGATGCCGATGTCATTGAGAGCGTGGTTCGACAGGTTGCCGAGCTCGCTGACGGTGCGGCGGTAGTTGATCCAGCTTTTTGCGATACGAATCGGGTTCATGGTCTTTTCCTCAAAATCAGGTTGTCGCGACAGCCATCTGTCTGCGTCGTTGAAGTTCTTATACGCTTGTCTAATTAGAAGGTGGAGTGCAAAGAAAATGCAGCTGCTATGCATTTGTGCAGTGCATCGCCGCATAGATGGGCACCGCTTCAAAAGATGGCATCGATTAACCTTTGGTTAAAATGCGAACTGCTTTGTGCTAACTGTCTGTCTTTAATTGGTTTTCAAAGGCGAGGCGCGAGCGCGCGCCATGAACATGGCGCGGTTGCTCGCTCCAAGGTCGTCGGCCAGGTACGCGTCAGCCCTTCGCAGTTGCGAAGGGATCGCGGTGTCGCCGGAACAAGACGCAAAAGAAAACGCCCTCCGGAATGAACCGGAGGGCGTTTTTACTGGAGGTCGGTTGCGCTCGAAGCGCAGCCTGAATTACTTGATCGCCTGGCGAGCAACGTACGGGATGTCGCCACGGCCGATGCCGAGGTCGCTGAGTTCCCGGTCGCTCATGCGGCCGAGCTCGTTGCAGGTCTGACGATACTTGCGCCAATTGTTGAAAGAACGTGCGAGGTTCATGATCCTATCCTTTCTAGGGTCGTGTGCCAGCGCTCATCTCTCTTGCTGGCCGTCATCTGATGATCTGGAATATAGTCGTTTTGAGCAGAAGTTACAGAGACAATGCTGCATCGCACCCATGCAGGGCGTGCAAGCCTGATCGCGGCGGGCGCATACTGGATGGCGTTCGGAACGCATCGCTAATCGGGGCTTGATGAGTGAGGCCCGCGACCCGGATTCAGGGCCGAAAAACAAACAACGCTCGCTGGGGGAGGAGATCCAGCGAGCGTCGCTTTGTTCTGATCGGCAACCGGGAGGAGGAGTGTCGCCGATCCAAATCGAGGGGCGCTGGGAGGAGGAGTGCGCCGCCCCGATCGATGAGTTCAAGATAGTATGGGGCCGTGCCGAGGGGTAGCGCTGATCCAGAATGGCACCTATGCGCTGAGTGCATGGCGGAGAATGGATATGACAAAAGTATGCACGAATATTGTGCAACTGCGCAAAGGCTGAGGGTCTTCTTGCTGGGGGACGGTTAAAAACAATAACGCCCGCTGGGGGAGGAGGTCCAGCGAGCGTCATTTGAAGTGATTGGCAACTGGGAGGAGGAGTGTTGCCAATCTGATCGGGGGAGCGTTGGGAGGAGGAGTACGCTCGCCCGAATTCTGTCGGGTTTTACCCGGGTCTTTCCCAGTATCCTGAGGCGGTTGACCTTTTCCGCTGGCGACCGTCTGGCTTGCTGCCTTCGTTCGCCTTTGATGATTTGAATATAGGGTCTTTAAATCGATTTGTGCAGTGCAATATCCGCATGGAAGATATGCGCATTGCGCAAGCCGTTCATCAGTCCCTGGCGGCGTGGGGCCGCAGTCGCGACAGAGCGATTGTATTTCCGCGCCGATACGTGATTAGTTGGTGACGGAACCGGATCAATTCAAGCATCGGATTCTTGAGGCTGGGGGCAGGATGTATCGCGCGCGTCTCGAGCGAGATTTCAAACACTGGATCGACAAGGGGCTGCTGCAGGAAAATGCCGCGCGCGCCATGCTGGCCGAGTACGACGGACGCGAGTCGACGTTCAGAGCAGGGCGCGTCCTGCTGATGCTGGCGGCGCTGCTGCTGTCGGCTTCGATCCTGTTGCTTGTCGCTGCGAACTGGGAGGAGCTGCCCCGCCTTGCGCGCGTCGGAGGCATCGTCGCCCTGATCTGGGGGTTCCACTTCGCTGCCGCCTGGCTGATCCAGAGTGGCAGGACGACATTTGCCGCCGCGGCGCTGGTCCTGGGCGCGGCCGCCTTTGGGGGCGGGATCGCGCTCATCGGCCAGATGTATCATCTGTCGGGCGATGCGGCGGATGCAGCACTGCTCTGGTTCGTCGGCGCCTGCCTTTCCGCGCTCGCGTTTCGTTCTGCGGCAATGGCAACGGTCGCTGGCGGGCTCGCGTGGTTCTATTTCGGTACCATGTTGACGGAAAGCGGTTTCAGCACGGCATCTGACTGGCATTTGTGGTCCGTGCCGGTTCTGGCTGTGATCGTCGTTCTTCTGGTCCGCTTCACGGAAGCGGGCAGGGCCCGGCATCTGGCCTATCTGCTCGTCCTCTCCTGGCTCGGTTGGCTGTATCTGGACAATCCGTCACTTTCTTTCGCGGTCGGCCTTGCTGTCCTCGGTCTTGCGGCGTTTCTGGTTGCGACCTTGCCGGGTTCGCCCCTGCGCCAACTTGCGCTCGATGCGGGGTCGGCACCCGCATTCTATTCTTTCGCGCTCGCCTTGCTCGGGTTCACCGGACTTCAATACGAGGCGGTCGGCGTACCGACGGAGGTGGCGACCGGAGCAGGCACGTTGTTGGTGGCGCTACTCGGCATTGCGCTTGCCGGCGCGCAGAACGGGGCGGTGCGCTATCTCGGTTACATCGCCTTTGCGGGCGAGCTTCTTTATCTCGCCTTCGAAACCCTGGGATCGATGCTTGGGACATCGGGTTTCTTCCTGATCTCGGGCCTGGTCGTTGCATGCATCGCCTGGCTGGTCATTCGGATTGAGGGGCACATGGCGCGCACACGTCAGGCGGAGGCTTCGCAATGAGCAGCGGTGCATCGACCAAGCGTTGGCTGAACCCGCTGCTCGCCGCCCTGCTTGTCGCCGGCGTACAGACGGCGGCGCTCGGCTACATGATCGAGAGTAGGGCTTCTATCCTCCGGAGCGGAAGGGACGTTCTTCTGAAGACCGTACCCGTCGACCCGCGCGATCTGCTCAGAGGCGACTATGTGATTCTGAGCTACGATATCTCCAGGCTGCAACCGGAACTGTTCAAAGGCGGCCTTCCTGCACAATCGGGCGAAATGGTGGTTTATGTCAGGCTGGAGAAGCAGCCCGACGGTTTCTGGACGGCGACGGAAGCCTCGGCGCAGCCGCTGCCGCTCACAGGCGACAGCGTTGTGCTTCGCTCGCTGCCGTTCACCTACTATCCGTCGTCGCCGCCGTTGCCCTTGACCATCGACTACGGCATCGAGCGTTTCTACGTGCCGGAGGGCGAGGGGCGCGCATTGGAGGAGGCGCGCAATGCTGAGGCGCTCTCCGTCAACATCCGCGTTGACGGCAAGGGCAGGTCGCAGATCCGCGAGATCGCGGTCAACGGAAGCCCGGTCTATGAAGAGCCCTTATATTGAGGCTTCGCTGGTGCGCTCCGATCCGTCGTGGAATTCCGCATTTTCCCTTTGATCCCGCGAGAACGAGTGATATAGAGACGCCGCGCTCGGGAAAGCCCTGAACTTTCAGCATGCCCATTGTATCCGCGGTATTCCGCTGGTTGGACTTGCGGGAATACGAACAGGCGGTGCGATTGTCTGAACGCGGGTATGGTGAAATTGGTAGACACGCCAGATTTAGGTTCTGGTGCCGCAAGGCGTGGGAGTTCAAGTCTCTCTACCCGCACCAGACAGCGATCGCGCCTAAAGTCCGGATTCTGCGAGGATGAAGGGGGCTGGAGTGCCATTTTGCTTGCAAAACGGTTGCAGAACTGCGTAAAGCCACTCCCGGCAAATGGATCGGCTCACGTGCTCGCCAGACCTTTCGAAGGGGAAGAGCACAGTCAACGTGAAATGAAGGTTTGAACATGCAGGTTATCGAAACGCTCGCTCAAGGGCTGAAGCGCGAACTCAAGGTCGTTATCCCGGCCAAGGACATGGAAGCTCGTATGAACGAGCGCCTGGCCGAAGTGAAGGACCGTGTAAAGATCAACGGCTTCCGTCCGGGCAAGGTGCCGGTTGCGCATCTGAAGAAGGTCTACGGCAAGTCGATCATGGCTGACCTCGTCAACGAGATCGTTCGCGAGAAGCCGACCGAGATCCTGTCGGGCCGTGGCGAAAAGTCGGCAACCCAGCCGGAAATCGCGATGACCGAGGACGAGGCCGAAGCCGACAAGATCCTCAACGCCGAAGCTGACCTTGAGTTCACCGTTGCCTACGAAATCATCCCGGCAATCGAACTCAAGGACGTCAGCGGCATCAAGGTTACCCGCGAAGTCGTCGAGATCGCTGACGAAGAAGTCAACGAGCAGATCCTGAAGATCGCCGAAAGCGCCCGCAGCTACGAATCGAAGAAGGGCAAGGCCGCCAACGGCGACCGCGTCACGATCGACTACCTCGGCAAGGTCGACGGCGTTGCCTTCGACGGCGGCAAGGACGAAGACGCTGAGCTGGTTCTCGGCTCCAACCGCTTCATCCCGGGCTTCGAAGAGCAGCTCGTCGGCGTCAAGGCTGGCGACGAGAAGACGATCACCGTCACCTTCCCGGCTGAATACCCGGCTGCAAACCTTGCAGGCAAGGAAGCGACCTTCGACATCACCGTCAAGGATGTTGCCGGCGCCCAGGACATCGAAATCAACGACGAACTGGCCACCAAGCTCGGCCTCGAATCGGCTGACAAGCTGAAGGAAATCGTCCGCGGCCAGATCGAAGGCCAGTACGGCAACCTGACCCGTCAGAAGGTCAAGCGCCAGATCCTCGACCAGCTCGACGAACTCTACCAGTTCGAAACGCCGGAGCGCCTCGTCGAAGCCGAGTTCGAAAACATCTGGCGCCAGATCAACACCGACCTGCAGCAGGCCGGCAAGACCTTCGCCGACGAAGAAACCACCGAAGAAGAAGCCCGCGCCGAATACCGCAAGCTCGCTGAGCGTCGCGTCCGCCTCGGCCTCGTTCTCTCGGAAATCGGCGAAAAGGCCGGCGTTCAGGTGAGCGACGACGAACTGCAGCGTTCGCTGTTCGAACAGCTGCGCCAGTTCCCGGGCCAGGAAAAGCAGATCCTCGACTACTTCAAGAACACCCCCGGCGCTGCTGCTTCGCTGCGCGCTCCGCTGTTCGAAGAAAAGGTCGTCGACCACCTGCTCGGCGAAATCTCGGTAACCGACAAGACGGTTTCCAAGGAAGAGCTGACGGCTGACGACGAAGAAGGCGAAGGCAAGGCTGCCAAGAAGGCTCCGGCCAAGAAGAAGGCTGCTGCCAAGGCTGAAGCCGCTGAAGGCGAAGAAGCTGCCGCTCCGAAGAAGAAGGCTCCGGCCAAGAAGAAGGCCGCTGACGACAGCGCCGAGTAATCGGATCGAAGCCTTAGAAATCGAAAAGCCCTGCCGCTTGCGGCAGGGCTTTTTCGTTTGAAGCACGTTGACGAGGTCGCCGTCTCAGCGACGTCGCGAGATGCCTAACCGATGTCCAGGAGGAGGGCGCGATGGTCGGAGACTTCCGGCCGCGCGACGACATCGAACCGGGCGACTTCAACCCCACCGTTCACCAGCATGTAATCGGCAAAGCGGCCGCTCTTCAGATAGTGCGACGTCCGAGTATCCGTGTGCCCACGGGACACGACGAGGTCAGTCAGCCCTAGCTCTGCGAGTACCTGAAAGGTCACGCTGTCCGGGAGCACGTTGAAATCACCGCACACGATAAGCCGTTCGTTGCCCGGCCAGACCTGACGGACGAGGCTTACCAGTGCGCCTGCCTGTGCGCGCCGTGCCGCTGTGTCGTTCTTGCCGTCGATCTCCCGCAGGCCGTGCATCTGGGCGATAGTAATTGCCGTGCCGGCATCATGGTCGAACAGACGGATGCAATGTGCATTGCGGGCGCGTGGATGTGGCCCCCAGCCCCCGGATGAAAAGCTGCCATGCACGAAGCCGAGCGCCTGACCGGTGATGGAATGGGAGCGGCGGACGAAGGTCGCGAGCCCGAATTCCGAGGCCACGTGCCGGTCGCCTTCAAAGAGCGTGCCGCGCGCCGTCGGGCAGAAGAAGCCATCGTGACCGGGAAGCACTTCCGCGATCTCGTCGAAGAGGTTGGCGCGTTGCGGCAGTTCCACATCCGCATCGCGATAGGTCAGCCACTCGGCATTGGTCGTCGGTGAGCGGGCGACCTCCTGCAGGCACAGCACATCGGCGTCGACTTCAGCGAGATATCTCATCAACGGCGAATGGAGCTTGCCGCCCCAGGCATTGAGGGAAAGGATGCGCATGGGTTCATGTCTCGTTATCAGGAGAGGCGAAGCTACCCGATTCTCTGGCATGGCGGCCATGCACGCAATTTTGCGCGCCTGCTTGCAGGGCAGGCGCAGATTGCCGCGAACGGTGACGAAGCGGAACGCCTTCGTCACCTATGTGCGATGGACCACGTCCAGTGCGGTCGTCGTCTTTGACACGCCCCGGATATGTCGCCTGCGGCTTACGCTTTTGGCAATTCCTGCTTGATCTCGCCCATGCGGTTCCAGGCGTCGAGGCCGGCAATCTTGTAGGCCTCGGCAAGCGTCGGGTAGTTGAAGGTGTTCTCGACGAAGTATTCGACCGTGCCCTTGAGGTTCAGCACGGCCTGGCCGATGTGGACCAGTTCGGTCGCGCCTTCGCCGATGATATGCACACCGAGCAGCCGGCGTGTCTTCATCGAGAAGATCATCTTCAAGAGGCCGGAATCGAGACCCATGATGTGACCGCGCGACGTTTCGCGGAAGCGGGCAATGCCGCATTCATAGGGGATGCCGCGTTCCTTGACCTCTTCTTCCGAAAGGCCGCAGGTAGAGATTTCCGGAACGGCATAGATGCCGTAGGGGAAATACTTCTGCGGCTCCATGGCGATCGCGCCGATAGCAACGCGCGCCGCGATGCGGCCCTGTTCCATGGAGGTCGAGGCAAGGCTCGGGAATCCGACGACGTCGCCGGCGGCATAGATGTTCGGAACCGAGGTCTGGAACGTCTCCGGATTGACCTTGAGCCGCCCGCGGCTGTCCGCTTCCAGCCCCGCCGCAGGCAGGTTGAGCGTGTCGGTGGCACCCATCCGCCCGGCTGCGAAGAGCACCATGTCTGTGGTGATCCTGCGGCCGTTGTCGAGTGTCAGCAGAACCTTACCATCGTCGAGCCGTTCGACCTTGTCGGCCTTCTGCCCGAGGTGCAGCTTCATGTTGCGGTCGCGCAGCTGGTAGGTGAAATCCTCGACGATCTCCTTGTCGATGAAATCGAGCATCGTCGTCTTGGGGTCGATTACAGTCACATGCGTGTCGAGCGCGCTGAAGATCGTTGCATATTCGATGCCGACGACGCCGGCGCCGATGACGACGAGCGAACGTGGTAGTGATGCGATATCGAGCAGTTCGTCACTGTCGAGCACGGTCTTGCCGTCGAACGGCATGTAATCCGGACGGAATGGCTTCGTGCCGACGGCAAGCATGATGCTCGTTCCTGAAACGAGCAGGGTCTCGCCATCGTCCTTGACGACCTCGAGCGTGGTCGGATCGACGAAACTTGCCTTGCCGCGCATCTGCTGTACGCGATTGCGGGCAAACTGGTGTTCGAGAACCTCGACCTCATGATTGAGAGTGATGATGAGGCGTTGCCTCAGGTCGTCGGCGCTGATCTCCTGTTTGACGCGATAGGCGCGGCCATAGAAGCCCCGCTCGCGCCAGCCTGAAAGATTGAGCGCCGTCTCGCGCAAGGTCTTGGAGGGGATTGTCCCCGTGTGCACCGACACGCCGCCGACGCGCTTTCCCTGTTCGATGACGAGGACCCTCTTGCCAAGCTTGGCGGCCTGGATGGCGCCGCGACGGCCGGCGGGCCCGCTTCCGACGACGATGAGATCGAACTGGTTCATGGGCATTTCCGTTTGAAGGGAGGAATCGTTGTGCATTGCGAAAACTCTCGCTTGCAAGCGTCTATACCGTCAATGGCACGGTTTGATGAAGTGGTTTTCATAGCCCAAACAGCTGGATGAGAATATAAGGGAATGTGCGTATGCTTGGCTTCGTTACGACATGCCGGGCCCCATCGGCGTCGTATTTGCCTGGAGGGTGGCGATGGGATTGGAGCTGACGAACAGGGCGGTGCCGCAGTCGGACGGCGAGGGCGTCGTACCGCAAACGGAGCATCGGCCGGGTGTCGTTGCGGCGGCGGTTTATGAGAACGGCGTAAGGGTACGCGATATCCGTATTGAAGATGCCGGCATGTGGCGCTCGCGGCCGGGCGCGGTGATCTGGATTGGACTGCATGAGCCCGATGCGGAACTGCTTCATCAGGTACAACGAGAATTTGACTTGCACGATCTGGCTATCGAGGACGCCTGCAAGGCGCACCAGAGGCCGAAGCTGGAGATCTACGGCGATTCGATGTTCGTCGTTGCGCGCACGGCCCATATGGTCGGCGACGAGATCGCCTTCGGCGAGACACATCTGTTCGTCGGGCGCGGCTACGTCGTCTCGGTGCGGCACGGCCCGTCGACTTCCTACATGGCTGTCCGCCAACGCTGCGAGTCCTCACCGGCGGCTCTTGCCCATGGCGAAAATTACATCCTCTATTCGATCCTGGATTTCATCGTCGACAACTACATGCCCGTGATCGAGGCTATTCACGAGGAGGTGGAAGAGCTCGAGGACCGCCTGTTGCGGGAGCGGCTGATCAAGGGTGACATCGAGCGCCTTTATCTGCTCCGGCGCAATCTCCTGAGGCTGCGCAACGCGGTCGTGCCGCTGGTCGATGTCTGCCGACGGCACGAACACATCGACCTGCCAGGCATGGATGCGGCACTGCAGCCGCTCTTTCGTGACGTGACGGATCACGTGCGCCGGGTTCAGGAGGATATCGACGCATTGCGCGAGGTTCTGGCCTTCACCTTCGAGGCGAGCCTGATGGTCGGCCAGTCCGAACAGACGGAAATCTCGCGCAAGCTTGCGTCCTGGGCGGCGATCCTCGCCGTGCCCACGGCGATCGCCGGCATTTACGGCATGAACTTCGACGACATGCCGGAACTGAAGTTTCGCTACGGCTATTTCGTCGTTCTTGCGGTGATTATCGGCTTGTGCGGGACGCTCTACCGGTTTTTCCGCCGCGCGAAATGGTTGTAGGCGCGGAGCACGTTCCAGGAACGTGTGACGCGGTACTCAGTCCGGAATTGCTCGACCGTCCTCAAGTCAGATGTCCATCCTTGCTCTTGGTGACGCGATCGCGGGAGGCGGTACCGAGCAGCCCCGCCGTGTGAGCCCGAGTGGTCGGGACAGCACGAGCCGTTATGGCGCACAATGCGGGTTCCTCGGCAATGTGGTAAGCTTTGCGCCAAGTGAGGGCCTCATCTCATGGGGCGCCGCGTCGGCATGGTCGCTCGCATCGCGCAGCAATCTGAGCTGACGTGTCGTATCGCCGTGCTCGGCACAAGGCCTTTCGTGATCAGCCGGTAGAGCGACGCCACAACCGGTCGACATTGCAATTCTCGAAATCGGAGGACGCGATGGCAACCCTTTTGGAAACGCTCGGTGACTTGATCGGCACGAACTGGAAGCACCGCGACGTGGCCAAGCGGTACTCGCGCACTTTTTTGTGCCGCTGCGGCAGCCATATTTTCTTCGGCAACATCCTTTGCAACAGCTGTCAGGCGCCGCTCGGATATTTGCCTGGTGAAGACGCGTTGGTGCCACTCGAGCCCGGCCCACTGCCCGACACGTGGGTCGCGGGCGAGGAACGGCCATTGCTGAAGTATTGCGGCAACCGCGACACGCCTGCGCAGTGCAACTGGATGCTGGCGGCCAGCGAACCGAGGTCCCTTTGCATCGCCTGCCGGCTGAACCGGACAATTCCCAATCTCGATCGCGAGGACAATGCCCGCCACTGGGGCCTGATCGAGGTGGCGAAGCGAAGGCTGGTGTCGCAGCTGCTGGCGCTCGGTTTGCCGGTGAAGTCCAAGGTCGACGAGGACGAGAAACACGGCTTGATGTTCGATTTCCTGCGTTCGCCCGAGAAAGGGCCGCGCGTGCTGACTGGGCACGCCGATGGTTTGATTACGGTCAACATCGAGGAGGCGGATTCGGTTCAGCGGGAGAAGATGCGGCTCGAACTGCATGAACCCTATCGAACGTTGCTGGGCCATTTTCGACACGAGGTCGGTCACTACTATTGGAATCGGCTCGTTCTGCACGGCTCTTGGCTGGAGCCCTTTCGCATGCTCTTCGGTGATGAGCGCGCCGACTACGCGCAGGCATTGAAGGCGAACTATGAAAGCGGCCCACCTGCAGACTGGGCTGATCGATACATCAGCTCCTATGCTTCCGTGCATCCCTGGGAAGATTGGGCCGAAACCTGGGCGCACTACCTCCATATGATCGACAGCCTTGGCACTGCATTCGGATTTGGGCTTGACGCTGGGGATATAGAGGCTGTCATCCAACCGTTCGAACGCGACGCATTGTATGCGCCCGACGACGCCGGCGCCGACGGTTTTCTTTCGCTGCTAAACTCCTGGATCGAAATGACTATGGTGCTCAACGAGCTGGCGCGCAGCATGGGGCAGCCGGACTTCTACCCCTTCGTGATGTCGAAACCCTCAGTGGCCAAGCTGCAGTTCGTGCATATGGTTGTTGAGGGCGCCCGCTCGGCGACGGCGTCTGGAGGAGATGGCTCGCTCTAGCTGTTGGCCTTCATCGTTGTGCGTTGCCCGGTGTCTCCTCCCGGCTGACGTTGCACAGGATATGCCATTCATGCTTTTTTGAGGTGCCGGGTTAGTTTCGCGTCCAGGCGCTCAAAGTAATGGCTGCAGCCTGGTGGACGGCGACGGCCCATGCGACGCGGCGGGAGACAATCGCCTGATGCACTCATAGCATCAGACGAGACATGACGTTCGCAGCGAGCGAAAAAATTCTGTTGGCGCCACCCGAGCGGCTGCGCGAGCCCGAGCGTTCAGAATAGCCGAAGGCCATTCAGGCTGACGTGTCCATCCTTGCCGATGATGATGTGGTCGTGCACGGCGATGCCAAGTGGTTTCGCCGTTTCGACGATCAGCTTGGTCATGTCGATATCGGCGCGCGACGGGGTAGGGTCGCCTGAGGGATGATTGTGGACAATCCTAGCATTCTAAGTAACTTATTGAAAATGAGACATAAAAGGCAGGCGGAAATCAGACTGGGGTAGGTTCTTGGGATCGAAAATTTGGCCGACCCCAGCTTTTTTCATCGTTGATCACTCTCTCTCTCCCGCCGAGTCATTTGGCCGACCGCACGGGCGTGGTCGGCCTACCCGATCAGGCAGTGGCGATCACGGCCGTAGAGACACACATTAGGCTCTACAGGAGATCAGCCATGACCGAACCTAGCTTCCTCGCTCAATTATCCTCCAAGATCGTCGAGGCCGCCGCTGCGGTGGCGCCGAGCATTGTTGAAATTGCCTCATCCGGTTCGCTCGCCACCGGTTTCGTCTGGCGCGAAGGGCTCATCATCACCGCAGATGAAGCTCTTTCCGACGAAGGTCAGATCCTCATCGAATTCTCGGATGGCACACAGCACCCGGCCAGTCTGGTGGGGCGCGATCCGTCGACTGACATCGCGCTGCTTCGCGTCGAGGGCGCCGACGCGCCGCCGGTTGTGCTCGACCAAGAGGTGCCTCGAGCTGGCGCACTCGTCGTGGTTGCCGCGGCCGCCGAGAGCGCGCCGCTTGTTTCATTCGGCAGCGCGATCGCGGTTGGTCCTGCGTGGCGATCGATGCGCGGCGGGAAAATCGATGCACGTATCGAGCTCGACGTGAGATTGCGACGTCGGGCGGAGGGGGGCTTGGCGATCAGCGCGGAGGGCAATGTCTTTGGAATGGCCGTGCGCGGGCCCCGGGGCCGAACCCTCGTCATCCCCTCTGCAACAATTGAAGGCGCGGCCGCTCTTCTCATAACGCATGGCGAAATCCCGCGTGGCTATCTCGGCCTCGGGCTCCATCAGGTCGCGGTCACCGGTGGCGGCCAGGGGGCGATGGTCATGAGTGTTGACCCCGATGGACCCGGCGCTATTGGTGGGGTCCTGCAAGGAGACATCATCGTCCACTGGAACGGTGAGGCCGTTCCTTCGGTCAATGCGCTGGTACGGACCCTCGACCATCAATCGATTGGCAGATCGGTCTCCTTGGGGATCAGGCGTGCGGGCGCTGATGTCGAGGCGACGGTCACAATCGCGAACCGACCCCGCCAATGAGTGACTCGGGCCCTGTTACGATCGCGGTGCGCATCGACGATCCGGCGCTTGCGGAGCGGTTGAGCGAGTTGCTGACGTCAGTCGATTGGGTGCGTCTGGCGCCGGAAGGGGAGGAGTTCGAGCTGGTCCTCTCCACGGCGCGGGCCGCCACGGAGGGGGTGGGCTTGTCTTCCCGCGAACGCGAAGTCGTGGCGCTTCTCGCAGACGGCCTTTCGAATAAAGAGATTGCTCGCAAACTTGGCATCTCTGTCGATACAGCGAAATTTCATGTCGGCCGCGTCATCGACAAGCTTGATGCCACCGGCCGCACAGATGCTGTCGCCCACGCCGCGCGGCGCGGCGTGATTCATCTGTGAAAGCGCTTTGTAGGGTGATTTTCGATCCGCGTGTGGGTCGGCGTGGCGATCATTGCGCCGTCTCGACAGAAGCGAACATCCGCAAGGTACCTCGCTGAATCCCCCTTAGTGGCCCTCAGTTAAGTCGGCGCTCGGTTTCCTGCGGAATCTGTAGCCTTTTGAGGCCGTTGCTGGTTGCTCCTGTGCTTAAGAAGATAGGCATTGGTGGGTTGGCGCTTGTCGCCGGTGTAGTGTTGGTTGGCGCCAATCCCCGCGTAGTAATCGCCATCACATTCTTGCGCAGAAGAAGAAAGGGGGGCGGCGGTTGTTATGGCGGAGATTATCGCCGCGAGCAATATTCTACGTTTCTGGTTCATTGATTTCTCCCGCGTCGAGGACATTGTTGCTCGTTCTCCCATTCCGAAATGGCCCCGGTCGCGGGTACCCGGAATTCGACGAGACGTCTGAAATCTCCCGGTCTACCGCATTGAATGGAGCATGACAGACGAGGTGGCAGCAATGCGTTTACGCGCTCATCAGCAGTCCAATACTGCGAGCATAAGCGGGCAATTTCGAGACTTGTATTAGGAGTGCGTATCTGGAATGAGGTGGACTCTGGTACCACCCGGCTAAGCGAGCTTCTTGATTTCCGGGATCAGGGCTAGTTCGTCCCCAAGGTCCACTTTCGCTTTCTTGAGATCTTTGCTCATTTGTTGGCGCGATGGCGCGCGACTGTTCAGAGAAGGGTGCCCGCGCAATCTGCTGGGTACCAGCCGAGAACGCCACCTCTGGTTCTATTAAGTTGCCTCATTACCCGCAGGGCCGACGATGGAAAGAACTGCCCGGGCAGGTGTAAACTGTTGTCGCGCGGACACTATGCCAGGCCTGTCTCTGGAGCCGGGCATTGCTGCGCGCGATCATGCAAGCGCTCAATCAGCCAGCGCCCCGCAGGACCGGGCGGCGCATCCTGCCGATGCACGGCGTACATCGGCATTTGGTTTCCCTGTGGCCAGACCTCGGTGCCAACGGCGAGTTCCACCAAATCTCCGGCCGCAAGGTCTGCCCCGATCATCCACGTTGGCATGCTGCCCCAGCCAAATCCAGCTTTGAGGAACGCATGCTTTGCGCCAAGGTCGGCAAGCCGCCACGTCTTTGGCGCAATGACGCCGAACTCCTTACCTTCGGAGAGGCTCGACCGATCCGTCAGCACCAGTTGGACATGCCGTGCGAGCTGTTCTGAGAATGTGTCGCGCATTTGCGCCAGAGGGTGCCGGGGTGAGGCGACCAGCGTCAAACGGACAGCCAGCAGTCGCTCAAGGCTGAGTTCCGGCGGAAACAGCGCAACGGATCCGGCCACGGCAAAGGCGCAATGTTTGTCGAGGACCGGTTGGATTACAGCACCGAGGCTTTCAACATAGACCCGCAGAGCCGTATCGGGGAAGGTCTCCTCGAATTCCGCTACGGCCGAGGTGAAGATGTCGATCGGGAACATCACATCGACAGCGATCGAGAGCTCCGGCTCGATACCGCCGGCGAGATCGCGCGCCCGGGCCTTGAAGTGATCTGCTTGACGCAGCACGGCACGCGCCTCGCTTACCAGCGCAGCTCCGGCCTCGGTCAATACGGGCAAGCGGCCGTCGCGGTCGAACAACGCCACCTTCAGTCGGACTTCAAGGCCCGAAATCGTCTGGCTAACGACGGACTGCGCGCGACCGAGCCGCCGGGCGGCGCCCGAAAAGCTTCCTTCTTCGGCGGCCGCGACGAGTGTGCGCATCTGGTCGAGCGTAATGGCTTCAATCATCTATCTATCTGGAAGATACTTTGTATCGATTAATATCGTCTGGTCAGATGTAAATGCTGATCCTACCTTTCAGTCAAGCCTAATTGACCCCGTTTGAAAGGACTACGGATCATGAAACTGCTCCATGTTGACTCCAGCATTCTCGGCCCGGCATCTGTCAGCCGCCAGCTCTCGCGAGCGATCGTTGCTGCCGAAGTGGCGGCGCGTCCGGATATCGAGATCATCCGCCTCGATCTCGCCGATCAGGCGATCGGTCACCTGACCGGCCAGCACCTCGCCGCAGCCCAGGGCATTGCGCCGGAGGCACCGGCACTGGCCGGAGATGTCGCAGCCGGCAACGCCGCACTTACCGCGTTTCTGGGAGCCGATATCGTCGTGGTCGGGGCACCGATGTACAACTTCGGCATTCCGAGCCAGCTCAAGGCCTGGATCGACCGCCTGGCGGTTGCGGGAAAGACCTTCCGCTACACCGAGAACGGGGTGGAAGGTCTCGCCGGAAGCAAACGCGTGATCATCGCCTCCTCGCGCGGCGGCACGTATGGCGCCGGAACGCCGATGGCGGCGCTGGATTACCAGGAAACCTACTTGCGCAGCATCTTCAACTTCTTCGGGATCACCGACGTGGCGTTCGTCAGGGCTGAGGGCGTAGCGCTCGGTGAGGACCAGCGCAAACAGGCGATTGCGGCTGCCGAGGCGGAAATCCAGAAGCTAGCGGCATAGGCGAAGGGAAGAGTACATGCCTGACAATCTCTTGAGGCTGTGTGCACGTGTTCTGCTCGCCATCCTGTTCGTCTTTTCCGGTTTCGGCAAGCTCGCCGATCCCGCCGGGGTCTCGGGGCTGCTGGAGAGCCTGCATCTGCCGGTGCCGCTGGCGCTGAGCTATCTGGCTGGCATCTGTGAGATCGCCGGTGCGGTTGCAATCGTCGCTGGCTTCCGCGTCCGGCCGGTTGGTCTGCTGCTCGCCATCTGGTGCATTGCCACCGCCTTGGTGGTGCACCTGCAAACGCCATTCGACTTGATGAAGAGTCTTGGCCTGGCCGGTGGCTTTTTACTGCTCGCTGCCGATGGAGCCGGAAAACTGGCGATGGCACGTCGCCAAGAACCTGCCAAATCTTAACCGGACGTCGATCGGAGCATCACATCATGCAACATCACCGTGCAACGGCGTTGGCAAATGCCAGCCCTGCCGAGCGAAAAGTCGTCCACCGGATACGGTCCTCGGGACGCGGTCCCATCGATCGCCTCATGAGCCCCTCCGGCCTGGGACAGTACCTGAAGCCCTTTGTTTTCCTTGACTTCGTAGATGCCGATGCAGCCATCGCCCGCGGTATCAATGTTCACCCGCATTCTGGAATTGCAACTGTCACTGTGATCCCGGAAGGCAATCTGCAGTTCGACAAGGGCGAATGGGGGGCGGGTGTGCTGGACTATGGCGGCGTTGAGTGGATGCGCGCTGGAAGCGGCATCTGGCACGGTGACGAATTCCAGCCGGGTCCGGCAGAGCGGTTCAAGGCGTTCCAGCTTTGGGTTGCTCTTCCGGCCGAGCTGGAACTGAGTTCTCCCGAATGGCAGTTCGTCCCATCAACTGAAACGCCTGGGGTGGGCCCGGCCCGGGTGATTGTCGGGACCTATCAGGGCCACCGCAGCCCGGCCCGCTCGTTCGAAGGCCTGAACTATCTACTGGTGACGCTCGCTCCCGGTGAGGGATGGATCTACGAGACGCCGCCGGGGCACGAGGTCGGCTGGCTCGGCGTGTCGCACGGTTCCCTGTCGGGAAATGAAGCCTTCGTCGCCGGGGACATGATCGCCTTCGACAAGAGCACAGCTCCGATTCCGCTGACGGCCGGACCGGACGGCGCCACATTCGTGCTGGGGTCAGCGATACCACATCCCCACGAACTGGTGTTCGGCCACTACTCCGTCCATACGTCGCAGGAGGCGCTTGAGAAGGGTGAAGCACGGATCGAAGAAATCCGGCCGCATTCCGCACGATGACGGAAGCGAACGGCGGTCAAGGGCCGCATCAAGGGTGCGGTGCGGGAACGCCTGCCCGAAGGTGTCCGTGCAGCCGCCTTGCCGCTGGACGTGGCCGTTTCGCGCCGGGGACGGCGTTGTCCACGGGGGAGGACGTGCAATCCTTGAGGAAGATCGGGCCTGAGGCCTACCTGCTCGCGTTCGCGTCCTCATTGCGCGCCAACACATCGTTTCTGGCAGCGGAGGCTCGATCCGCTGCCAGAGCTGTTTCAACCAGTGGTCTGCTATTTTGCCGGGGGCTTGTAGGAAGATGCGATTGTGCCCGCCTTCTCTTGCGCAGCCTTGAATTCTGCACCCGTGTAGGCTCGCACGGTTTTGACATTCGAGACGGCTCCCGATGCGCCGATGACGAGAAGTGCGGGTACCAAGTCCGCGCCATCGTCGAATTCCGTGATGGCTATCCAATCGGTTTCGCCGGTCGTGACGTAGAAGGAATGCAGTTTCCCGCCCGCTGCTTCCATGATGCCACGGGCCGCCTTTTCTCGGTTCGATGGACTGTCAATCATTCCCTTCGCTGATGTGGCTGTATAGCACCCTGTGGTTATGAACAGTGGCATAGTACATCCTCCCTCGATGATTGAGCAGATCGGGTGATCTGCCGTACTCAATATCTCAAAAAACTTGGCGCTAGACGAGCGTCGGACCGCGGAGCGCTTGATTGGTGGCCGCCTGTCTAGGCGTGTCATGGAACAGTGCCGAATGGCTGCTTTGGGCCGATACCGTTGAAAAACTCGGCATTGCGGGCACTTGGGACGCGTGATTCAATCCTCTGAGTGATTTGGCAGGGGATCAGGCGAATGATGGGAACGCAGGCGGCTCCGGCGCAGCTCTTTTACGATTTCAGTCTCGATGAGCACGTGCCAGTCGACCATCTTCTCCGCCGGATCGACAACCACCTGGACCTCGATGGCGTCCGCGCGCAGTTGAAGCCCTACTACAGCAGCACCGGCCGTCCGTCGATCGATCCGGAACTGATGATGCGCATGCTGATCATTGGCTACAGCATGGGCATCCGGTCGGAGCGCCGGCTGTGCGAGGAGGTTCATCTCAATCTCGCCTATCGTCTGTTCTGCCGGCTTGGACTGGACGGCAAGGTGCCGGATCATTCCAGCTTCTCGAAGAACCGCCACGGACGTTTCCGGCAAAGCGATATCCTTCGGCATCTGTTCGAGACGGTGGTTGAGCGCTGCCTGGTACAGGGTCTTGTCGGTGCTGAAGGCTTTGCCGTCGATGCCAGCTTGATCGCCGCGGATGCCAACAAACAGCGCTCGGTATCTGGCGCAGAATGGAGCGCGCACGAGGCGAAGGAGAATGCAGGCCGCTCCGTTCAAGAATATCTGGCGGTGCTTGATGACGCTGCTTTTGGTGCGGCTTCGCCGGTAACGCCGAAGTTCATTTCCCCGTCAGACCCGGCAGCCCAGTGGACCGGTGCCCATAAAGGTCACGCCTTCTTCGCCTACGCCACCAACTATCTGATCGACACCGACCACGGCGTCATTCTTGACGTGGAAGCCACCCGCGCCATTCGACAAGCTGAAGTTGGCGCTTCACGCACCATGATCGACAGAACAGAGAACCGCTTTGGTCTGAAGCCGGGCTATCTGGTCGCCGACAGTGCCTACGGCTCGGCTGACAATCTGGCTTGGCTTGTGAAGGAAAAGGAGATTGCTCCGCACATTCCAGTGTTCGACAAGTCCAACCGAACAGACGGGACTTTCTCGCGTGCCGACTTCAACTGGGATGGCGAGGCAGATCGCTACATCTGCCCGGCGGGCAAGGAATTGGTGCAGTTCCGCCGCACCTACGCGACGCCCCGATCGGGCATCACCAGTGAGGGCACCCGGCTCTATCGGGCCAGCAAGAAGGACTGCGACGCATGCGAACTCAAACAGCGCTGCTGTCCGAATGCAGTTGCTCGCAAAGTCCCTCGTGATCTCAATGAGGATGCCCGTGACGTCGCCAGAGCCATTGCCGGCACTCCCGATTACGAGCGTTCACGGCATCGTCGCAAGAAGGTCGAGATGCTCTTCGCTCACCTCAAGCGCATCCTGCGGATGGCCAGGTTGAGACTGCGCGGTCCATGTGGTGCACGCGATGAATTCCTGCTCGCAGCAACGGCACAAAACCTCAGAAGGCTGGCAAAGCTTAGACCTTCTCGCCTCCCATCCGCCACCATGGCTGCATAACGGCCCGTGGCCCGGAGCCATCCCAACGCATCACAACGAGAGACACATTGCCAACTCTTCGGAAAACCGCGTGTGCAGAGCGTCGCGGACGCTCAACCTGCGAGTTTTTCAACGATATCGGCCAAGACCAGACACTATACGGCCCGAGCTGGGTGGCAGTTATCAGTGGGGCTTTCCCCCCGACCTCATTGCGGCAGAATGTTCTGGTTCAAGTGGAAGAGATTGTCTGGATCGAAGTTGCGCTTGACCTTCTGAAGCCTTGCGTAGATTTCCGCACCGAACGCATCGCGAACCAGATTTTCACCTTCCCCAAAACCAGGAAAGTTCAGGTACAGGCGGCCGGTGGAATAGGGCTGCATGTCGCGCCAGACGTCGCGAACCCACTCGATGTTGGTGTCGTCTTCCGTCGGATCGGACCAGATTGCATCGAGGCTCAGCATAAAGGGCATGGAGCGGTCACCGAAGGCTGTGGCATCAGAGGCAACCCGTTTTACCGCACCGCCAAACTTCCAGATCGAGGCAAGTGTCATCTCGGACGGTCGTTTCGCCACGCGTTTAGTGATATCGGCGATAACGCCATTGTCGAGGCCCGACAGGTATGTCGATTTCCAGTAGCAGCGGTCGCGGCCAGCGGGAAACAACCCGTCGTAGATGGACTGAAGTGCACGGTATGGCATGCGGCCGCTGAAATCGAGCAGCGGTTCGCCAAGGCTGAGCAGGGGCTGCGTGACATGCTCTCCCTCTTCAGCCGGACCATCATAGACGGTGGCGAGCGTCAGCACACGCTTGCCCCATATGTCTTTCGGGTAGGCCGGGTCATTGGGTATGGTGGAAAACTCGGCAAGACCGCTGACTTCGTCCGGCGCCGAGGCCATATAGTCACGCCATTGCGGAAGGATGTCGTCGGCGCGCTCTTCGGGGTAAGCGGGAGCGCAGAGCATCAGCTCTTCCGCGATCGGATGGAGCCGAAATTCAAAGTTCACGACGATGCCGAAGTTGCCGCCACCGCCCTTCAGTGCCCACAGCAGGTCGGCGTTTTCCGTCTCGCTCGCATGGATCAGATCACCGCCGGCGGCAACCACGTCGGCGGCAACGAGATTGTCGCAGCTAAGACCGTGCATACCTCGCAGCCAACCGATGCCACCCGACAAGGTAAGCCCGGCCACGCCCGTGGCTGAAATCAGCCCGCCGGGCGTGGCGCGTCCGAAAGGCGTCGTAGCGGCGTCGACATCGCCCCAGGTGGCCCCGCCTTCGACATACGCCCGGTCAAGTCCAGACGTGATGCGGACTGCATTCATCGGAGACAGGTCGATCATCAGCCCGCCATCACAGACGGCATAGCCGGCGACATTGTGCCCGCCACCGCGAACGGCGATGGCGAGCCCGTGGGTGCGGGCGTGGTTTACCGACGCGACGACGTCGGCGGCGTTCCGGCATCTGGCGATCAGCGCGGGCCGCCTGTCGATCATGCCGTTCCATACCACTCGCGCAGCGTCGTAAGCGGCGCTTCCCGGAGCAAGCAGCTCGCCGCGCAGTTCACAGCGGAGTGCTTCATGCGTCATGTCCATGTCTCCTCTAGGCTTCGTATCAGCCTAGTAGCGTCGGACCTTTGGGACTAAAGTCAAATATGCTGAAAAGCGGTCGTTTCTGCCATGCTCGATCAAGAGGGCCGCATCAAAGTTGCTATCCTGGCGGTGCCGGAGGTCACGGCCTCGGCGTTGTTCGGCATGTTTGACCTGTTTTCTTCACCGGGCCGGGACTGGTCCTACATCGTCAGTGGCGAAGCAGGCGAACAGCGCATGCAGCCCTATATCGTTGCACGATCCCGTGAGGGTTTCGAAGCCGCGAATGGCATCCGGGTGAAGCCAGACTATGATTTCAACGGATGCCCGCGCCCTGATATCGTTTGCATCCCGGACTTCTTCGTGAATCCGGGCGCGAGTGTCACCGGACAGTATGAACCTGAAGCACGATGGCTGAAGCGGTCGCATGAGGACGGCGCGATGTTGGCCAGCGCCTGTTCAGGTGCGGTGTTGCTCGGCGAAGCCGGGCTGCTCGTTAATTGTGATGCTACAATTCACTGGGGCTATGTCGCGACGCTCACCAACAACTATCCGGGCGTCCGAGTGAGAGTGGATCGGTCTCTCGTGCTAAGCGGCGAAGCGCAGCGCATCGTCATGGCGGGAGGCGGATCGAACTGGCAGGACCTCGCACTGTACCTGATCGCGCGATTTGTCGGTCTGAAGGAGGCAATGGAAGTCGCCAAGGTCTACATGCTGCAATGGCATGACTTGGGACAACAGCCATTCGCATCGCTGGTGAGCCTCCGGCAGAGAACCGATGTGGTGATAAACAGATGCCAGCAGTGGGTGGCGACGAACTACAAGACTCACGCTCCGGTCGCCGCGATGATAGCACTTTCAGGCCTTCCGGAACGTTCCTTCATCCGGCGCTTCACCAAGGCCGCAGGCATGACTCCCCTCGACTATGTGCATGCACTGCGTCTTGAGGAAGCCAAGCAGATGCTGGAGACCACCGATCTGCCGTTCGAAGCCGTGGCCAATGAAGTTGGCTATGAGGATGCGGGCTTCTTCGGCCGACTGTTCCGCCGTGAAACGAGCCTGACACCCCGGCACTATCGGCTACGATTCGGCTCCTTGCGCAGAACGCTGAAGGACAAGAACGGAGGCATGGGCCCCAAGCTGATTGCTCCTTTGGAACATAAACAAGCTGCAACTCGGCTTTGATGAATTCCAGCCACCGAACCCACGGACTTCGGTCTCTGCACGAGCACTCACTCGCTCATGCTCGCGCCAAGGGCTATCGAGCCATGCAATTCAACTTCGTCATCAGCAGCAATGAACGTGCGGGACGGCTGTGGCAGTCGCTCGGATTTGAGACCGTCGGTCGGCTTCCGGAAGTGTTCGTTCACCCCTCGCTCGGCTACGTCGACGCCTTCGTGATGTTTCGCAAGCTTTAGCCGAATGCTTCATACACTGCATTTGCGAGGGGGAAAGAGCGATCAATTTCATCGCGGCTCGCTGTGCCCGACGAGTCTGCGGAGAAACGCACCATGAAAGGCCGGGTCGTCGACACGCCGGTCCGTCAACGAAATTACGCACCTCGGCGGAGATCTCGGATTGGGGTGTCGTACGGAACCGCTGTTGCTTTGATCAGTGGTGATCGCGTGTCGACCAGATAAGGTTGTGGACGCCTCGATGCGGGCGCCGCTGTGGCTCGGGTCGAAGGAGATCGGGCCGGAGCGGTTTTTTCGGCGAACGGATGGCGCGCGATGGCGTTCCGTTGAGCAGGCGACGATCGTTGGCAATGGACTCCGCAAGTGTGGCGTCCGGCGTCCCACGCATACTTCCTTTCTTTGATGGTGTCTTTAGCTGAGTGCGCCCTGTTCTGTGTCACGAGAAGCCGGTGCGAAAGGGGGGCGCTGGCTATCGGACCAGGCGGATCGCACCGGGATTGTTGATGGTGTTGTTGGCAAGTGCCGCCTTGCAATCCAGCTTGAAGCTGCTGTTGCCGATCATGGTGATCTCCTGCGCGACGATGCGCACGCATTCGCCGCCGGTGGAGCCGTTGCCGGCATACTGGATCTCGTTCGATGCCGGCATGTAGATGATGCCGGCAAGCGACGAGGCGCTGTTGCCATTGATCGTTGCCGGCGCCGTATTGTTCCTGGCAGCAACGATTGCGAAACCTGCCCACTCACCCGTCAGGGATGGCGTGACCTTGAAGGTCGAGCCGCCGTGAATGTCGAGCTGCGCACCGTTCAACAGGAAGAAGGTGACACCTTCGCCGCTGATCACCGACTGGCTGGCGAATTTTAGGTTTCCGCCGTCGATGATGTAGTAGCCCGGCCGCAGAAGAACCTTGCCCTTGATCTCTAAACCACCGTAGGTGCCGGGCTTCAGTTGGACAGTGTAGCCGGCAGGCGCGTTGTTGGGCGTCTTGCTCGTGCCATTGCAGTCACCATTGCCGCCGCCACCAGCCACGAAGTTCTGTCCGCATCCGGCAAGGCTCACCCAGCTCCCGGTTGTCGGCATTTTCTTGGACCCGAACGGATCGGAGATCGGCGCAACGTCCTCCACGGCCTTGGGGCAGGCAAGCGTGAGATGGGCAAGCGTCGCCGAAACCTTGCCCGTGGCATAAAGACACTCGGCCTTCAACGTGGCCGAACCGCTGAGATAGATCGACTGCGCATCGCTCGAATTCGACGTGATGGTACAGCCTGAGGTGTCGACACTGGCACTGCCGCTCACTTCGAAGGCCCGGGTTGCGGTCGGGGAGAGTGCCAGCATGCATGCTTCCCGCCCTGGCATGCGGGCTGCCACGCTTGCGCGATCAATCGTATAGGGTTTAAGGCCCCAGAAGAGCGGCGCGTATTTGAGCTCATAGGTTGCCGTCGCCGTGGTCTCCACGCCGAGGGTACCGAAGGCGACTTTGATGGCCTGCGACTCCACCGGCGCCGAGCTCCCCTCCGAGCCGATATCTGCAACGATCTCCGGCGTGCCGAAGTTGGCGAAGAAGGTGTTGTTCGCCAGGTCTTTCGCCTTGGACTCATTCGCCCCCTCGCCATAGGACTTGACCGCGGAAAAGGCGGCCGCATCGAGCCCGTCCTGCATTTTGGCGGATTCAAGATTGATACGGGCGAGATTGATGGCGATGGACGCGCCGGTAAACAACGGCACCAACGCCAGAGCTGTCAGGATGGCGAAGTTGCCGCCTTCATCCTTTCCTATGCGGGTAAGATTGTTTCTGAGAAAGCTTAGCATCGATTTGTTGCCCCCACGAATCACGACGGCTCCAGTGGCAGGTGGCCAACGAAATGGCGCATCCACTTCTCCTGAGGGAGAAGCGGTCCAGTCGGCCGCATTTTCCCCGCCGCCTCAATCTGCACATTAGAAAAGAATAATATGGTGAAGCTAAAAAGCCGTTAAGCTACCCGGTCTGGCGCTACCGGGCTAGATCTGCCTTGACCTGCAGGCGGAAGTCGTGGCTGCTCTATGTGCCGTCAAGGCTGCAAGCTGCCGCGCAATTGGACCCTGGCGCTGCTGTTCCAAGAGGTTGGAGGCTTCGAACACGGGTGGTATATATTCTCAAACCATCATATAAGAGAGCGGCGGGGAAGGCGTATGCTCGAAAGTCGGGTCAACAATCCACGACAACCGACGAGACCTTCGGGACGCAAGGGACGCCTCTCCGAATATGGAGGCGAGCGGCGGATCGTCACCGCCCTTTGCTATGATCTCGTCGGGTCGACGAGACTCCTCCACCTCCTCGATATAGAAGACTACCAGGAGCTGATCGTTGCGTTTCAGAATGCGGCGAAACACGCGATCATCTCGCATTCCGGCGTCATGCAGCTTGAGGCTGGCGATGGCGGCGTGGCGCTCTTTCCGATCGAGCTGGGCGCCAAGGATGCCGCATCACTTGCCATCCGGGCCGGTCTCGCGATCGTCGAAGGATGCGCGGGCGTTGCCCGGGAAACCGGGCGCGACGACTTGCGCGTTCGCGTCGGGATTGCGACATCCGTCGCGCTCATACAAGAGACGCAGGAGGAGAAGGGGGAACCGGTTACCGGTGCCGCACTGGCTATCGCCACCCGCCTGGAAGAGATTGCCGACCCGGACAGCGTTTTTGTTTCGGAGGACACGCGCGACCTGGCTGGCAGGTCGCATGCTTTCGTGTTCGAAGGTGCAAGGACGCTCAAGGGCTTTACGGTGCCCGAGAAGGTATGGCGTGCACTCGGGCACAAGATTGATGTCGACAGGTTCTACGCTTTCGGTAGCCTCGGCGGCCCCTTCATCGGCCGCGAAAGCGAGTTGAACACGATCGCGGGCTGTTGGGAAAAGGTTCGCACGCAGGGTGGCGAAATCCTCGTGCTCGAAGGCGATGCAGGCATCGGAAAATCGCGGCTTCTGCGGGAGATTCGCAAGATGACGCGCGACCGGCGATCGGGACTGTACTTCTTTCAGTGCCTGCCAGGCGGGCACCGCTCGACGTTGCATCCCCTGTTGAACAGTCTTATGGGCGCCACGTCTGGACAGGACGATCAACTGGGCCTGTCAGCCTCCGCCGTAGCGACCCCCTTTGAACGAAACGGCATTCGCGACGCCGAAACGATTGAAACATTCGCCTATTTGCTGGGTGCGCTCGGGCGAAATCAGCGTCTCGCCGACAACGACCCCAAAGCCATTCGGGGAAGGGCTCATCGCGCCGTGTTTCGCGCACTCGCCGCCTTGTGCGCGAACGGGCCGATCGTCCTGGCTGTCGAAGACATCCACTGGATCGATCCAACCTCCCGGGATTTGCTGGTGGAGGCCGCTCGGGTTGCACGCCAACTTCCGATTCTCCTTGTCACGACCTCACGTCCCGGGTTTGCGTCGGATTGGCTCGACGCGGCCAACCCCACGCGGCTGACGTTGCTCCCGCTTGATCGTGACGAAACTCGGCGGGCGATAGAGGCAAGATGGCCGGAGCAGAGGCAGGCCATGCTGCCTGAGCTCTACGACGTTATCGAAAGGATATCCGGGGGCGTACCGCTCTTCATTGAGCAAATCTGCCAATGGGTCTCGGAGAACGTTGCCGCAGACACTATGAGCCTGTCGGAAAACGTTAAACCCAGCCATGTGTCGGCATTCGAGGAAATACTGGATGCGCGCCTCAACCACCTGGGTACGGCGAGAGACGTGGCGCGAGCGGGAGCAGTTGCGGGCAGCCGGTTCACGCTGTCGTTGCTGCGCGAACTTCTGCCGGGGCTCGGCAAGAAGTCTCTGGCCAAGGCTGCCGATACCCTGAGTGATTCAGGGTTCCTGATGCGGATCAGGACGCGAGGGCATATCGCCTACGGCTTCCGGCACGTTTTGATTCAGGAAACGATCTACAACGCACTCCTGCGCAGGCAGCGGCAGGCATTGCATCGGCGGCTGTTCGTTGCTGTCAGTAAAAACCGCCAAATGGCCGCTTGGATGGACACCGGAACGCTCGCCGAACATGCGGAACGAGCGGGGTTCATTGAAAATGCAATCGAATTGTACACGGCAGCGGGCAAGGAAAGCTCGAGCCGATCGGCCATGGTCGAGGCGCGCAACTATCTGGAGCACGCCGTGGAGATTTGCGATCGTTTCGGCGAGGGACATGCGATCGAAACACTTCAGCTATCCGCGCTGACTTCGCTTGGCCCAGTTTTGACCGGTCTTGTCGGCCTGAACTCACCTCCGGCCCGCAAGTTGTATGAAGACGGCGTGGCCATTGCCCGCCGGCAACCGATGGAAGAGCAATCCAGATGGTTTCCGATCTATTGGGGGTGGTGGCTCACGGGAACAGACTTTCGCGTTATGCGCGAACGCGCTCTGCAAGTGCGGGCCATGCAGTCGGGCACGGAAGATCCCGAGATCAAGCTTCAGGTCAACCATTGCAGCTGGGCCATCGATTTTAACCTCGGCCACCATCGGGAGGCTCAGGATGCGATCAAGGCCGGACTGGCGCTTTATGATGAGCAATCGGCGAAAACCAACAGAACGCTATTTGGCGGCCATGACGCCAAGGTGTGCGGCCTAGGGCAATTGGCCCTTTCGCTCTGGCTGACAGGACAACCGAAAGCCGCGGATAAGGCGCTTTCAAAGATGGTCGCGTTCGTTGACCGGATATCACACGCGCCCAGCAAGGCGCATTCGCTCGATACGGAAGCGGTGTCTGCCTTCTACCGGGACGACTTTGGTCGTCTCACCGAAATCTCCAAGAGAATGGGAGACTTCGCGAGATCGCATGAAATGCAGTCGCTATCCGGCCTGTCGCTGCTCTTTACTGGATGGGCTCTCGCGCATAGGGAAAGCCTCGCAAGCGGGCATGCGATGTTTCGCGAGGGCCTATCGCTCTTGAGAAGCCTCGGTGTCGTCGCAGATCTCCCGATTTATCTCTACATGCACGCCACGCTGCTCGGGCAAGCTGGCAACTATCAATCAGCACTCGAGGTCACGAATGACGCGATCGAAAAGGCGAGGGAAACCGGTCATGCCTATTGGCTCGCAGAGCTCTACCGTCGCCGCGCCGTTCTTCAGGCGCGGGTCAGCACCACAAAGGATCCCATCATCCTCGATCTGCTCTCAGCCGTAGATATCGCCGAGAGACAAGGAGCAAAGGCACTTCTAAGACGGGCGAGACACTCAATGCAGGAGCTTGGCGTTGCCGTCCAACGTTGAACCAACGAGGCGGAAACCCGACGATCCGTCAAATCTTCAGCGGATGCTTGCGCGTTTTCGCGACGCCATACTTGCTGGCTTTAGCAATCCGCTTTCTCCCCCCGCGAACCTTGAAGAAGCCGAGCAATGCTTGCGCACGATTTTACCGCTTTGCCGTCGTACGGGCATAACCCGGCTCGGTGATCTGACTGGACTTGATCGGCTCGGGCTTCCGGTTGTTCAAGCCGTTCGACCCATCGCCCTCTCTGAAGTCTCGTCGCTGGGGCGGGGCTTTTCCATGGTGGCAGCGGCAGTGGGGGCAGTCATGGAATCGCTTGAGCGGTTCTACGCCGAAGCCATTCCCTCCGAGCGAGTATTTTTCACAACGGCGGATGAACTCAAGATCGCGGACGGCCTGTTTGACAATCTCCTGGCACTTGATCGCCGGGGGAACTGGCGGGCAAGGACGATACCCTGGATCACCGGCATCGACGTCGCTACCGGGTTCTCACAATCGATCCCCCTGGAGCTTGTTCACACGTGCTACACGGATCCGCCGCCCGCCCATGATGGTCTATTCATGCGCACGACCACGGGGCTCGCCTGTCACATGACGGTTTTCGACGCGTTCCTGCATGGATTGTTCGAATGCATCGAGCGCGACGCTATCGCTCGCGCCTTCGCCACCCACGGCTTCTTCGATCGAATGCGCATTTCCCCACTCGGGCTGGGTGACGGAGTCGAGCACATACTTTCCATTGCGGGCAAGCACCATATTTCCTTCGGCCTTTGGCTAGCCTCTTCGCCGGCAGATGTCCCGGTGGTCTGGTGCCAGACAATCGAGACGGGCCCCGGCGAACCGATCCTTGCTCTTCCGACCGAGGGCTATGCGGCGGGACCGAGCATCGCTGCGGCAGCGGAGAGCGCGATGCTCGAAGCGCTGTCAGCACGGGCCGGGGCGATATCGGGTGCGCGCGACGACCAAACCCGGCGGCATTATAGACGCAGCACCGATTTGATCGTCGCCAAAGCTCGCCAACTCATTCTTGCGGACACGTCCGGCTTGCCACGGCCGTCAATTGAACCGTGCGCCGTTTCGGATCTCGGCGCGCTTATCGGCAGGGTCATATCCGCCGGCATGGGGCCCATATTGGCTGTGCCAGTGGGAGCGGACGTCGAAACAGGCGTTCAGTGCGTGAGGACCATCCTTCCCGGAGCCAGCCCCTTTTTGATCGTGCGGTGAGTGTTCACATGGTCGATGCGAGCGAGAAGGGGCCGATCCTGGTGTTTCTTGGTCCGACGCTTCGGCTGAGCGAAGCGGAGCCGGTTCTCGACGCCATCTACCTGCAGCCCGCCGCGCAAGGCGACATTCTGCTTGCAGCCCACGCATTCCGGCCGCGTGCGATGGTCCTGATCGACGGGCAATTCGAGGACAGGCCGGCTGTCCGACACAAGGAAATCCTCTGGGCGATGGCGCAGGGGATCGTCGTGATCGGCGCGGCAAGCATGGGCGCGCTCAGGGCGGCGGAACTCAGTGAATTCGGCATGATCGGCGTCGGTCTGATCTACAGGTGGTATCGGCGCTGGCGGCTTGCTCCCGATGATGCGGTCGCCGTTCTTTCGGGACCGCCGGAGCTTGGCTTTCTTCCTTTGACAGACGCACTGGTCGATCTCCAACGGACGTTTTCCACCCTGACACGCCGGAATTTCATATCGGCCGCCGAGTGCACCTCGCTCACCACAACGGCGCGGAACATGAACTTTCGAGAACGCCGGTTCGAAGCGATTTTACGGGATGCAGGATGGCAGGAGGAGGGGCTCAAACAATTGCGGAAGGAGATAGTGGGGCAAAAAAGACGGGACGCTCTGCATGCACTGCGAATCGCGCCAACCCTCGTGCTGCGGGAAGATGCAGCGCGGGTGAGGGGGAAGGACGCATGGGTTGCAACGAACACCTTCGTGCGTGATCTAGAGGCGGGCGGCATTGACTCAAAATTAGTAAACACTTATAAATTGAATCCTTAAATCCCGGATTTTCAATCGTGGGGGGGCATATGTTCCATGCGTCTGGTGCGCGACGATGCCCCCGAGTCCGGAAATGCGCGTGTCGGCACACGCTTTTGGATTTATCCGCAGCCTCCGTTCATTCCCGGATACGAACAGCCCGATCGTGTGTGGCTATCGATACCGCGCGACGAAATCGGTGAGGGCCCGAGCGACGTCTCCATGTATGTGGCGGATCCGCTCTATGACAAGCGGCCCTATGGCCTTGCGGGCTTGCCGCCATTCGGGGGGGCGAAGCGCGCGCCGGTGGGGCCTGGTCCGGACCGTCACTTCGATAACATCGATCCAGCCTCCCGTCCATTTCTTGCTGTTCACGCCTACGCCTGCGTGCGTTTTGTTCTCGACATTTGGCAAAGTTATTTGGGGCGCCGGGTCCACTGGTTCTTCGATCAGACCTTTCCAAGGCTAGAAATCGTTCCATTTGTCGATTGGGACAATGCTCAAGCGGGCTACGGTTTTCTGGAACTGGGTTGGTCCGACGTCGATGGCATCCTGAGACCTTACGCGTTGAATTTTGACACGATCGCGCACGAGGTCGGGCATCTGATCATGCTCTCGGAGACGGGTCTGCCAACAGTGACATCGCCTGATGGTGACTTCTTTTCGTTCTCCGAAGCTTTTTCGGACTCTGTTTCGCTGATCTCGTTCCTGCACTTTGATTCCGCGATTGACCGGCTTTTGCGGCGAACGAGAGGCAATCTGCTGCTCTACAATGAATTGAACCGCTTTGCGGAAACCAGCCCCGAAACGCAGATCCGTCTGGCCACCAATTTTCGGCGAATGTCCTCAGTTACCCGCGAGGTGCACGACCGCGCGCTGCCGTTCGTTGGCGCAATCTTTGACAGCATCGTTGCACTTTATCATCGCGATCTGGTCGCGAACGGTTGCGCCGACAGGCGGCTTCTGGATGTCGATATTCGGGATCTGGCGCGGGACGAATTTGATACGTTTCGTCAAGCGACGGCGGAGGCATTCAGCAAGAAGCCTTTATATTTCAAGTTGGCACTGATCGCAGCGCGCGACGCCGTGGGAGCAGCGCTAGCAACCTCATTAAACAGGCTTGACCTGAACTCGCTGCGCCTTGAGCAGGCGGCAGAGGCCATCGTCACTGCGGCGAACGGGGCGGCGGCCGAACTGCTCGAAGAGAATTTTGCCTGGCGCGAAATCACCGCTTCTCGGTAAGTCAAGGGAGGAAAAAATGAGTGGTTGTTACGCGAATCCTGTTGTTGGAGATGTGCAGGAACTGAAAGATAGAATTGACTACAAATCTTATAGACCGGGTGATGTTCGGCTCTATGGAAGGCCTGCAAAGCTATATGAAAAAAAGAAAGATGGTAAATATATAAAGGACAATTTGGACGATATCGAGAAGAAACTAAAGAGCATAGGAAATAAGGATGTGGCTGATGATGTAGGCAGTATAATACTAAAAATTATAGAGTATATGATGGGTAGCTCTGGTATTGTTGGTGACGGAGTGACGGTTGCTGTGTTTGATGGTGATTGTTATAGTTTTCTTCCCGTCAGCATGAATGTGCCCAAGAATTACATTAATAGTATTGGTGTAATTTATGGCTATGCCTATGAGGGGCATTGCTACAAGTTGCCGAAACCGCAGATCATGTGTCTATCTGAAAGACCGTCAAAAATCCTCAAGGGCGATTGCGGCTGTGATTGTGGGTTTGACCCGGCATTTGGATATGCTGTTTGGTCGATCGACAAGCTTGAACGGGCCATATCTCTCGACATCCGTGCTGACGATCTAAAGACGCTGGTGCTGGACGAAAACCTGCCAGGCAACCGGTCGCCGCTCGCCTATGCGCAGACGATGGCGTTGGCGCCACAACGGAACCGAGACTGACGGGGCGCACTTCTATTGGAGGAGGGCTCAATGCCTGCACCGGTGATTTCCCAGCGTTCCAGGTTGGCAACTGCGCGGTTGCGCCCGACCGCACGGACTTATGCGATGAAGCGACGAGGTTCTCGTTTTGTGCGTTTAGATGGTGTTGTCTAATCGCTCGGCATAGATCAAGCTCTTTTTGACATGCTCAACAACGGCCGGCCGAGCATCGTTCGACCTGACGAGTGTCAAACTGCGGATGTGCGGACCGCTGTTTCGTGGTGCGGTGTTGATGACGTTTGCCGGGAGCACGGTTGTCTGCGCGGTCGATAGCTGATCGCCGCATGAAGGGTTTTCGCCGGAGGGATCTTCCAATGTAACGGACGCAGTATGGACGTGGGACACGTTCAGCTGCCAACACCATCTGCGGAATGACCCGACCTACGTCCCGGCAGGGACGATTCAACGCATCCGATAAGGCGGACTTAATTCCGACCTGGTGAACTCAGGCAGTCATGCCGGCGGACCGGTCAAAAGATTCGCCGGTTGTCAGCATTCTATGCATTATCACCGATAGCTTGCGCGCCACAGCAACTGCCGCTCGTTTGAAGCCGACCTTCTCTCTGAGCTTCATCCCCCAGGCACGAAGTGAACTGTCAGCATGGGCCCGGGTCAGGATCACCGTAGCGGCCTCATAAAGGAGGCCACGCAGATGACGATCTCCCCGCCGAGAGATGTGGCCGTCATAGTCGACTTCCCCGGACTGATACCGTCTTGTTGTCAGTCCCAGCCATGCTCCCACCGACCGGGAGATTCGGAAGTTTTTCGGATCCTCTATCGCCGCAACAAAGGAGGCGGAAGTCACCGCACCGATCCCGGGAATGGACTTCAGTACCTGACATGCGTCGCTCCGCCGTGCCATAGTGACGAGCTGACGATCAAGTTGCGCAGCGCGGCCTCGGATACTACGCCAAGCCTCGAGAAGGGGCAGGATGATCTGTTCTAAGGCCGCATTGCTAGCCAACAGATTGCGTACATTCGCCGCAAATACCAAGCCACTAGCTTTGGACACGACCAGCCCAAACGTCTTCATAACCCCACGGATCTGATTGGATAGCTCCGTCATGATCCCGATGAGCTTGGTGCGCGCGGTCACCAATGTGCGGATAAGCATGCTGTCATAGCCCTTCACGCGTACCTCGCGGTAGAAGCCGACCTCAGCCAGCTGTGCCAAGCCGTCGGCGTCTTTGGCGTCTGTTTTGTTCGGGGCCATGTCGAGCGCGGCCTTGGCATGGCGGGCGTCGATACAGATTGCCGGAAGCCCTTCTGCGCTCAGCGCATGATAGAACCACACAGACAAAGGACCGGTCTCGAACACCACCCGCTCTGCTGCCGGTGCGCGCTGGCGGATCACCTCTGCGAGCAGCTTCGGATCGGATGGGCATTTGCCGCGCCAAATCCTCTTGCCATCGCGCCGAACAGAAATCGCTGTCTCTTTCAATGACACGTCGAGGCCGATATATTCGCTCATGGTTGTTCTCCAATTGATGTTTGGGGCCCGGCATCCAGTCGTGAGCCCGTATTCGCATCTTATCGGGGAGCAACCACCTTGCTATTCAGTACCATGACCAATCTGGCGCCCCGGGGCGGCTCGCTCCTGCGATTACCCCATGTAACGGGCGGAACCCGGCTCGCCAGGTTTGAAGGGCCAGTGGTCGTCCCTCACAATGATGGTGTCGCGGAGTCAGGAGTGGCCTGCTCCATAGCATCACGGAGAAACGACCATGAAGCAGTATGCGGGCATCGACGTATCATTGGAATACTCGAGTGTGTGCGTGGTGGATGCGGATGGCCGGATCATCATCGAGGCGAAGATCCTCAGCGAGCCGGATGCGCTGGTCGCCTGGTTCGGCGCGCACGGCGTGGCGATGGAGCGCATTGGTCTGGAGGCCGGCCCGTTGTCGCAGTGGCTCCATGCCGGGATGGTGAAAGCAGGTCTTTCTGTCGAGCTGATCGAGACGCGCCACGTGCGTGCAGCCTTTAAGACGATGCCGGTCAAGACCGACAAGAAGGACGCCCGCGGCATTGCGCAGTTGATGCGGCTTGGCTGGTTCAGACCGGTCCACTGCAAATCTCTTGCCGCCCAGGAGGTGCGTGCGCTGCTGACTGCCCGCAAGCTCATTCAGGGCAAGCTTCACGACATCGAGATGAGCATCCGGGGCATCCTGCGCGGCTTCGGCCTCAAGGTCGGGCCGACGACGCGGCGCACTTACGCGGGACGTATCCGCGCGCTGATTGCCGGCCATTCGACCTTGGAAGCGATCGCTACGGCACTGCTCAAAGTGCGCGACGCGCTTGTGCACGAATTTGCAGGGTTTGACCGCAAGCTGCGTGCCATCGCCCGCCAGGATGACAACGCACTTCGGTTGATGACGACGCCCGGCGTTGGCGTCCTGGTGGCGCTGACGTTTGTCGCGGCCGTCGATGCACCGGAGCGATTCCGCTCCTCGCGGGCGGTCGGGCCACACTTCGGATTGACGCCGAAGAAATATCAATCGGGCGAGACCGATCATAGCGGTCGCATTTCGAAGATCGGCGATGGGGGTGTGCGAACCGCGCTTTACGAGGCGGCCAACGTCATCCTGACGCGACCGGTCAAAGGTTCCGATCTGAAGGGCTGGGCACTGGCGGTCGCCAGACGTGCCGGTCCGAGAAAGGCGCGTGTGGCGCTGGCTCGCAAGCTGGCGGTGGTGTTGCATTGCATGCTCAGGGACAGAACCAACTTCATTGCTCATAAGGGAGCGTCCGCCCTGCCGGGTTGACCGCAGGAGACGACAAGACAGGCGTTCGGACGGGCACAGCCATCAGCCCTCCGCAGCAAGGTCCCTTCGCCGGGACGATGGATGGGTTAGGCCGTTATGCGATCAGCAGCACGCGGTGACTGCGCCGTTTTAGATTGGCCAACCGGTCCTCAGCAGACCCCATAGAGCAGCGGCAAAGCTCCGACTGCGGACAGAAGCAAGCACTCGGCGAGGGATTACGCGCACAAGGGATTGACGAGGCGCCCGTTACAGAAGGATCGCATAATGCATAGAGGCTTCGAACACGTTGAGAGGCTTCAGATCACCACCTGCTCGCCGAGTTCTACGACTCGGTTGGGCGGAAGGCTGAAATAATCAGCCGGATCGATCGCTGCCGATGCCATCGCGATAAACAGCTTGTCTTGCCATCCAGGAAGCCCGGAGTTCGGATCGGCGATCAGCTTGCGACGGCCGAGGAAGAAGGACGTGGACATGATCTCGAACTTGAAGCCGGCCTTCTTGCAGAGCGCGAGGGCCTTGGAGACATTCTGCGTGTCCATGAAGCCGAAGGTCAGCTCGATGCGAGTAAAGCGCTCGGAGAGGTGGGTGATCGCAAATCGCTCGCTTTCACGAACAAACGGTACGGAGGCGGTCCTGATCGTCAGTATGACGTTGTGGGTATGAAGGACGCGGTTGTGCTTGATGTTGTGGAGAAGGACTCCAGGCGTTTTATCGGGGACGCTCGTCAAAAATACGGCAGTACCGGGAACCTGTGCAGGAGCGTGGTCGGATTTTCGTTCGATCGAGGCGATGAATGCCTCCAGTGGTATATCGTTGCGCGTCGCCTTCTCCCGAAGCACCAGCGTCCCTTTGCGCCAGGTCCACATCAGGATCATGATGGTCGCCGCTATCAGGATCGGCACGTAGCCGCCATCATGGACCTTCAACAAATTCGCTGAGAGGAAGATGCACTCGAGGACAAGGAGCGGCATCAGAAAGCTAGCAGCAGAGAAGGCCGACCATCCCCAGGTGACACGGACGAACTGGAACGAGAGAAGCGTGGTCACCACCATCGCGCCTGTCACCGAAATGCCGTATGCGGTGGCGAGAGACTCTGAATCTCCGAAGGCAAAGATCAGCACCAATATGCCGACGAGCAACACCGAGTTGACGTCCGGAACGTAGATCTGACCGGTGTTGGATTCAGAGGTGAAGCGGATTTCGAGGCGAGGCAGAAAACCGAGATGGATGGCTTGGCGCGCAAGCGAGAATGCACCTGTGATCACCGCTTGGCTCGCAATGATTGTTGCAGCCGTTGCTAGAATGACCACGGGCAGCAGCGCCCATTTCGGAAACATCAGGTAAAAAGGATCTGAGGAGGCGGCCGGGTTGTCTAGGACCAGGGCACCCTGTCCGAGATAGTTGAGGGCGAGCGACGGGAACACTAGAGCGAACCAGGCTGCCTGGATCGGCCGCCTACCGAAATGGCCGAGATCGGCGTAAAGCGCCTCCGCCCCCGTGACCGTCAAGAACACGGCACCTAGTACGATCAGCCCGACGAAGCCCGCGTGCGTGATGAAGTAGACTGCATAGACCGGATTGAGGGCGTTCAGGATGGAAGCGTCGTCAGCGATATGGGCGAGGCCGCCGGCCCCCATCACGAAGAACCAGAGAACGGTGATTGGTCCGAAGAGGCTCGATACCGCGGCAGTGCCTCTCGACTGAACAAGAAAAAGTCCCAGCAATATCGTTGTCGAGATCGGCAGCACATAGTCGCCGAGGGCCGGCGTTACCAGCTTCAGCCCTTCGACGGCAGACAGGACGGAAAGGGCTGGCGTGATCATTGCGTCGCCAATGAAGAGTGCTGCACCGATGAGGCCCGCGAAGAACAACACCGTCGTGTGCCTCGTGGACTTCTTCATTAGGAGAGCAAGCAATGACAGCGTCCCGCCTTCGCCGTCGTTGTCCGCCTTCAGAAGGAAAAGGACGTATTTGACGGTGACGATCAGTGTCAGCGTCCAGAGCATCAACGAAATCAACCCAACGACTTCGTCATGGCTTATGCCATCATGGGCGAAGGGGCGTAGCGCTTCCCGGAACGCATAGAGGGGGCTTGTACCTATATCGCCGTAGACAACGCCGACAGCGCCAAGAACGAGCGCGGCGAAGCGCCTCTTGTCAGCGCCATGGGCCACAGCGTCAGTTACGGAAGTGGTCATCGATCCTCCGGTCGCGGCGGGCAGCTATTCTTGCCGGGCTTCTCATCTCGTGAGTTGAGTCATTGATCCCAGCCTGCCTCACCTTGCAAGTGGCTCTCGGCGTTGAAAGGCGGTTCCCTCGGCCGTTTTCCAGAGACGAGATCGACCTCTATTTTGATGCGCAAACGGTCCACGGTAAATGCTCTTTGACCGTAACCTGCAACGATCCGAGATGAAATGCGACACCCGCTTGGAAGGGAATTAGTCAGTCACGTGCGACCGGTGCAGGTGTATAGTGGCGGTGCCAACGCCGCAGGTCTGCACGACGTGAACCTGTTGTAGCTCCGTAATAAGCTAATTCGGCAGGAGTTGGTTCAGTGGCTGCTTCTAGACCAAAGCCAGGAAACATGTTGCCTTTGCTTGGGGACGGGATCGCGGACTCTGTTCCAACGAGATAGCACCGGCGAGCTTGGGCTATCTCGCAGCGGTCGTCCTGACTGTCATTGCGACAGTCGTCGCCATCGACGTCGACAGCGGTGTCTCGATCCCGAACCTTTCCCTCATCTTCGTGGTGCCAGTCGTCATTGTGCCCGTTACTTTTGGATTGGGGCCATCGGTGTGTTCGGCGGTTCTTGGCGCGCTTGCCTACAATTTCTTCCTGACTGAACCGCGCTACACGCTGATTGTCGATGACCCGGCGAACATCTGGGCTATCGGTCTTCTCTTTGTAGTCGGCCTGATTGTGAGCGGTGTAGCCTTCACCGCTCAGCGACGAGCGAAAGAGCTAGTGGAACTGAGGCGCGATGTTACCGTGTTGCAGGAGTATTGCCGTGACGTATCGAGGGTGAACAACAACACGCATGCGGCCGTCTCTACCGCTGCCAGGGTATTGGCCGAACTCTTCCACGTGCCCGCTTTCGTAGCGATTGTTTCGGATGATCAGGTAACATTCTTCAAATGCGCTGGGGATCTGGAGCCGAGGGTCGCTGAGTTTGAAGCGGCACGACTATCACTCGTGACGGGAACAGCTCAACGCGCCGGAACGTATCCGACCTTGGACTCGCGTTTCGATTTCTGGCCCTTGGCAACGACGGGGCAGGGTGTTGTGGTTGGCCTGTCCTTCGACCCTGACCGACGTCCCGCTGCGCCAGATGATCTGGTTGATATCGTGGGGAGGGTCCTGTCACTGGCGATCGAGCGGCAGCGCTCCTGAACTCGTCGAAGAAAATGAGTTTCAAGCGCCTTAGAGTATCGAAATCGAGTTTCGGTGCGGCTCTACCGACCGGACTAGTCGTCGGCAAATGGGGGGCGCCAACCGGTCGGTCAGGTTGGCGAGGAGTCGCTTTGCAAATTGAAGATTTACCTGCAGGCCGCTACTGAAATCGTTCAACCTTCCTCCGGTGGCCTGACATGTCTGAACTGCAACAGCAGCAATAGGTCATAGGCGATCTTCAGCGCTGCGCAGATGAGGAGCGGCCAGGCCCGGTAGGACGCGGCAAACAGTGCTCCTGCCAGAGCGGGACTTGCGGCGGCAGCGAGACTGCGCGGCACGGATGTGAAACTTGCCGCCGCGGCGCGCTCCGCTTCCGTCACGACGGCCATCACATAGGACGAGCGTGTCGGCACATCCATCTGAGAGAGTGGCTCGAATGTGCTGGCAACGGCCGCAGCCTGTTTGGACCGACCGTGTCTGGCGAAGCTTGGGGGCTGGGCGCCGTCAGAACGGCTGAATGGACCGGCGTTCCCATGATGGAAGTGCTTGAGCCAGCGGGCCTGCAACCTGAGGCGACGGAACTGACGTTCCGCGGTGCGGATAGCGGGCTCGTCGACGGGCACGGCACGCCGGTTCGTTTCGAACGTGGTCTCAGCCTGGACCAGATTCGTGAAACGGGCGCACTTCTTGCCTACGAGATGAACGGCGAACCGTTGTCATCGCCCCACGGTTATCCGTTGAGGCTGATCGTACCCGGTTGGTATGCGGTCACCTCCGTCAAGTGGCTGGCCGAAATCATCGTCTGCGACCAGCCCTGTAAGGCCCACTACCAGACTGAGAAATACTGGTGCCATTGGGTGCGCAATGGGTAAGACGAGCGCGCGCCGGTGGAGTTTATGAACGTGCGAGTGCTGATATCTTCGCCAGATGAGGGCGAGTGCCTGCCGCATGGCGAGACCGCGATCCGTGGTGTCGCGTGGTCGGGCGCCGCGAGCATATCCAGGGTCGACGTAAGCCTGAACGGCAGCTCTTGGCGCGAGGCGCGGCTCGTTGGTGAGCGGCGGCGCTCTTCCTGGCAATGGTGGGAGCTGATCACGCGACTTGAGCAGACGGGGCCGCTCATAGTGCGGGCGCGCGCCACAGACATGGCGGGCCGGACTCAACCTGAGCACGCTGAGTGGAACCGACTGGGCTACGGCAACAATTCGATCCACTCGGTAGCGGCAAACGTAGTCTGAAGGCGAGAAGGCGTGCGCCTCGGTAAGCGCCGCCACTGCAGGTACGGGGTAAGGTCAGATGCCTGCTGGTTTCTTGCGTGATCATGGTCTATCTCGCAAGCTACCATCTCTTCGATCGCGCCGCTTATCGGCGGCGGCGCATCGCCACCCGTTACGACAAACCCGTGCGAAACTTCATTGCCGCCATCCAACTCGCCGCAACCAATATCTGGTGGGCTGATTGAGTCCGGGGCAGACGCCTCGAAATTCAGCAAGCGTTCAGCCAAGTTCCTGCGCGTTGCTCGCCACCTTCAGGATTTCCTCCGCGGCACGGGTGGCGCCTGCCGCTGCCTGCATCGTCTTCGCGTTTGCCTTCAGACGGGACTTCATCACCGCGTCTGAAACGAGATCGTCGATCGCGCCGGCGAGGTCGCCATCCGTCCAGCCGTAGCGATCGAGCTTTCGCCCGACGCCCGCCTCCGCGGCGCGGGTGGCATTGTCGTGCCCATCCCAGCAATAGGGCATGACCAGCGACGGCACGCCGTAGTAGAGCGCTTCGCAGAACGAGTTGTTACCGCCGTGGTGGATGAACAGGCGCGCCTGCTCGACCACTGAGGGTTGCGGGAACCAACTGTCGATGAAGACATTGTCCGGCACCTCGCGATATTCGTCACGCCAGTGCCCACCATTGACGAGGAAGCGGTAGGGTAGCGTGGCGAACACCGCGATCATGCGTTTCATCATATCGACATCCAAGGCGCCAAGCGAACCAAAGCTCGTCAACACCAGCGGTGCGTCGTTGTGGCTGGCAAAGCGCGGAGCCGCATAGGGAGCCTCGTGGCGGACACAGCCGTCGAGAAAGACGAACCGGCGAGGGTCCAGCGGGACCTGTCGATCATGACGGATGATCGTCGGCGCCAGAAGGAGGTTCAGCCATGGCGAGGCCGAAAGGAAGTTGGAGCTTTCCAGTGGTTTCAGGCCGCAGTCCGCCAGAAATGCGGAAAATCGACGGTGGGCCGGAGCGGTAACCCGTTCGTACGCCTTGGCGAACGCTTCCCAATCAGTGTCCGGCCTCTCGCCGCAGCCGGAGAGGTAGGGTGGCACGTTCGGGTCCGGCACCTCGGTCTCGGCGCAGGAGACAACACGGATCCATGGTACGCCGGCATTGGCGATCGCGGGAAACATCACGACGTTGTCGAGTACGATCGCATCCGGCTTCAGCCTGGATAGCAACTGGCGCAGCGGTTCCTCGACGCGGATCGCAGTGTCGACGATCGCGTCCCATGTCGGCCTGACATAGCTCTCAAGCTGATCGAATGGCGACTGCCGGAAGGCGTCCTGATGGCGCGCGATGAAGTCGTTCCAGTCCGTCGGCGCACCGGAGGTGTCATCGGCGAGCTGGTACTCGGGGAAACCGTACTCGGCGAAAACGCCGGAAAAGCCGGGATGACAGATGAAGACGGGCCGCGCACCGAGGCGGCGCAGTTCCTGTGCGATCCCCACGCAGTTCAGCGCCGCGCCGAAGCTCGCTTCCGGAAAGAGCGCTATTGTCTTGGATGCGGCCATTGGGATCAACGCGAAACGAGCTTGAAGGCGGGGGGCACGCCGCGGCCGGCCAGTCGCGGCCGCCGTTGGCGGGAGAGCTGCAGATGCACGCGCATGAGATCGGCGGCGAGGTCCATCTGGCCGCGCTCGATCTGTTCCAGGATCTGCAGGTGTTCGAGGTTCGACTGCATTAAGCGGAAGACTGCAACGTGGCCGGCTGGCGGAGATGCGCGGCGGCGGCGGTGATGGTTTGCCAGCGCCTCCGCCATGAACGGGTTGCCACAGCTCTTGGCGATCAGTGTGTGGAAGTCGAAGTCGGTCCGCTCGAAGAGCTTGCGGTCGAAGGTCGTCTCGTTCATCCCCTTCAGGATCAGCATGGACTGGCGCAGCGCAGTCAGCGCCGGCAGGTCGCGGCGAAAATCGGGAAGCGTCAGCGCCAGGGGCTCGGTGGCAAGCCGGAACTCGTAGCTCCAGGCGGCGGCGTCGCCGCTGACGGCGAACTGCTTCAACAGCCACTGCTGGCCGGCGCCCCGCTCGGCAAGGTTTTCCTCCGCCAGTTTCATCAGCGCATTTTGTACCGTCTGGCGAGACACGTCGTATCGCCGCTGCAAGGAGGCGATTGTTTGCATCTCAGCGATACGGCCGGCGGCGAGGTCGCGCAGGATCGCTGCGTGGATTTCGTTCTCGCCGTCTCCTCCCGAAGTGTCGTCCAGGCGCGCGGTCGCGGCCGGGTCGGCGGCGAGAAGATAGCCGCCCTCGGGCTCGGACGTCACAAGGCCGCGCTCGGCAAGTACCTGCAAAGCCTTGCGGATCGGCGTTCTGGAGACATTGCAGAGCGAGGCGAGTGCCTGTTCTGCCAGCCGTTCACCGGGCGAAAATCCACGCTCACCGGCGATGTCCAGTATTTTTTGCGCCAGTTCCACATGGCGATAATTGTGGCGCTTCGGTTCCGGATTCATGCGCTCAAACTGGCCTCCATCGCCGCGCATGCTGCCTGTTGCGCCGCGGTTTCGCAAGTCTCGGGATGACAATTTTCTGCTTTCTCGAACTGCGTCAGAATCCCTATTGACGTATTTTTTTTCTAATTAATACTTCCCCACGAGAGGCAGCGGAGAGTTCGGATCAACCGACGGGCTGCATCGACAGAGGCCAGGAACAATTCAAACAAGGGAGTTTTTTCGTGAAAGCGAAGAACGGAACGGTCGCATTGCGCGCGGCCGCGGCATTTGTTGCCGCCAGCCTGACCGCGGGGACGGCCTCGGCAGCCGACCTCGTCATCTCCAACTGGGACGGCTACATGGCGAAAGACATCGCCGAAAGCTTCAAGGCTGCGACCGGGCTCGAGATCGAGGTGGTGAACCACGCCACCAACGAAGAGATCATGGGCAAGATCATGGCGGGCCAGGGCAAGGGCTATGATGTCGTGTTCGTCTCCTCGCCATTCGCAGAAATCCTCAACCATCAGGGGCTCGTAGAGCCGCTTGACAAGGCGGCGATCCCGAACCTCGCCAATCTCTATCCCGAAGCGGCGGCGCTCGCCTACGATCCGGGCAACGCCTTTTCCGTTCCCTATACTTGGGGAACCACGGGGCTCTGCTACCGCTCCGACAAGGTCAGCGGCACGCCCGACAGCTGGCTGAACCTGCTGCAGCCGTCCGACGACCTCAAGGGCAAGACGACCATGCTTGCCACCGACCGCTGGCTGATGGGGGCCGGCCTGCTTGCCAAGGGCTACTCGGTCAACGAGGCCGATCCGGCCAAGATCAATGAGGCGCGCGATCTCTTGATCGAGGCGAAGAAGACGCTGCTCGCCTATGACGACACCACCTTCTACTCCAAGCTCGTCTCCGGCGAGGCTTCGCTCGTCCACGCCTGGGACGGCTGGTGCAACTACGGCATAACTGAAAACAAGGACATCAAGTTCGTCGTGCCGAAAGAAGGCTCCGATCTCTGGGTCGACACCATCGTGGTCATGAAGAATTCGGAGAAGAAGGAAAACGCGATGAAGTTCATCAACTTCATCCTCGACGCCAAGAATCACGCCTGGGCGGCCGAGAACATCCTCTACAAGGTGCCGAACAAGGCTGCGATGGAAAGTCTGCCGGCTTCCCTCGGTGAGCAGTATCCGAACATGAAGATGACCCCGGCGGAGCTCACGAAATATGAGCTGCTGCGCGATCTCGGCCCAGCCCAAAAGGACTATTCGCGCGCCGTTAGCGAGATCAAGGCGGCGAACTAGAGCGCCGTGGGTTCATATGAACGCACAAAGGGCGCTCTAGCACTCTGATCCTAGAGCATCTTTCCGCTTTCATGCTTCGTTGAAGGCGGGATGCTCCAGAGGCTTCCTTTTCCTAACGGGGAGAAGGCGTCGGCAGGTGGACGAGGGGCGGTTCCAGCGAGGCTGCGGCCGATGGGAAATTGCCCTTCATCCCGACGCTCCCCCCGAAGGCGGGGAGAGGGGAATCTGGCGCCGTGCCCGGGCTCATCAAATTGCGCGAAAAACCGGGCTCATCAAATTGCCCGAAAAAAAAGTTGCCGAGCGGTCGCGCCGTTCCCTCACGAAACAACAGCAAGGCGAACACCGACGTGTCTTCCAATGCCACCAGACCGAACCTGCTTGTCGCTCCCGGCGTTGCCTGGCTCGTCACCTTCATGGTGGTGCCGTGCCTGCTCGTATTGTCCTATGCCTTCATCCAGCGCGGGATGTGGGGAGGGGTCGAATACACCTTCACGCTGGAGAACTTTGCCCGCGTCGCCGACCCCCTCTATGCGAAGATCTTCCTGAATTCGGCGCGCATTGCGCTGACGACCACGATCGTCGCCATCCTGATCGCCTATCCGGCGGCCTATGCAATCGCCCATGCACCGCGCATGCGCCAGCCGATCCTGCTGTTCTTCGCCGTGCTGCCCTTCTGGAGCAACTACCTGATCCGCACCTATGCCTGGATCGTGCTTCTGAACCGCGAGGGCCTCATTAACAACCTGCTGCGCGCGCTCGGCTATACCGGCGAGCCTCTGTCGCTGCTCTATACGGAGTCAGCCGTCATCACGGGCCTCGTCTACAACTACCTGCCCTTTGTGATCCTTGCGATCTATTCCACGCTGTCGCGGCTGAATCCGGAATTGATGGAGGCTTCCCGCGACCTCGGTGCCGGTCCGGTCCGCACTTTCTTCCGCGTGACACTGCCGCTGACCCTCCCGGGCGTCGCTGCCGGCGGCGTGTTCGTCTTCGTTCTGTCGATTGGCAATTTCGTCACCCCCGCATTGCTCGGTGGCGGCCGGTTTCAGATGGTCGGCAATCTCGTCTACGACCAGTTCCTGACCGCGAACGACTGGCCCTTCGGCGCAGCGCTTGGTGCGGCCCTGATCGTCACGATGATCGTGCTTCTACTAACTCAGGCCCGCGCCACCTCCCGTGCGAGCGGCGAGACGAGGGGGGTGCAGGCATGATCGGAGATACCGTAACAGGCGCGATCGCCGAGGCCCCGGTTGTCACAAGCCTGGCAGTGAGCGCCTTTCGCCGCAAGTTGCCGGGCCGCATCATCCTTCTGCTCGTCTTCGGCTTCCTCTACCTGCCGATCGCCGTGCTTGTCATGCTATCCTTCAACGATAGCGGGCTCCCGACTTCCTGGTCGGGCTTCTCCACCCGCTGGTATGCCTCGCTGCTCGGCAACTCCGATATCCTGCACGCGGCCTGGAACACGCTGGTTGTCGCCGTCTTCGCGACCCTGATTTCCACAATCCTCGGCACGCTGCTGGCGCTCGGCATGGAGACCAGACGCCGCAAGAGCAATGGGTTGGAGGCGCTGGCGTTTGCGCCGATGGTGATCCCCGATATCGTGCTCGCCGTGGCGCTTCTCAGCTTCTTTTCGCGCCTCAACCTGATGATGGGGCTGCACACGATCATTGTCAGCCATGTCGTATTCGATCTCGCTTTCGTCTGCTCGGTGGTGCGGGCACGATTGAAGAACTTCGACTTCTCGATCGTGGAAGCCTCGCGCGATCTCGGTGCCTCGGGATGGACAACCTTCTGGCGCATCACTTTCCCGGTGCTGCTGCCGTCGATCGTCGCGGGCGCCTTGCTCGCCTTCACGCTTTCTGTCGACGAGTTCATCATCGCTTTCTTCACCGCCGGCGCCGGCCGCTCCTCGATCACCCTTCCCATGCAGATCTACTCCATGATCCGCTTCGGCATCACGCCCGAGGTCAATGCGCTCGCGACCATCGTCATGGGCATAAGCGCCACAGCACTGCTTATTTCGCAATGGCTTAACAAAGAGCAGGTCCGATGAACCCACAAACGCCTCCCATCCTTCGGATCGAAAGCGTGGCGAAGAGCTTCGGGCCGGTGACCGCCGTCGATGGAGTATCGCTCGACATCCGCGAGAACGAGTTCTTTGCGCTTCTGGGGCCGTCGGGCTGCGGCAAGACCACGCTTCTGCGCATGCTTGCCGGCTTCGAGACGCCGAATGCCGGCCGAATTCTGCTCGATGGCCGGGACATCTCGCCACTGCCGCCGGAAAAGCGGCCGCTGAACCTGATGTTCCAGTCCTATGCGCTGTTTCCGCACATGACGGTTCGCCAGAACCTCTCCTACGGTCTGGAGATGGAAAAGCTCGACAAGACTGAGATCCGCCGCCGGGTCGACGAGACGTTGGCAACGACGGACCTGACCCAATTCGCAGACCGCAAGCCGGAGCAGCTCTCGGGGGGACAGAAGCAGCGCGTCGCACTCGCCCGCGCGCTCGTCAAGCGTCCGAAGGTCCTGCTCCTCGACGAACCGCTCGGCGCACTCGACAAGAAGCTGCGCGAAAAGATGCAGCTCGAACTGAAGCGAATGCAGAACGAGGCGGGCATCACCTTCATCGTCGTCACGCACGACCAGGAGGAAGCCCTGGTCATGGCGGACCGCATGGCGATCCTGAAGGACGGGCGGCTTTTGCAGTGCGGGTCGCCAGAGGAAATCTACGAGGCGCCGGCGGACCGTTTCGTCGCCAACTTTATTGGGGTGATGAACTTCATCGAAGGGACGGTGACAGGGGAGGGCCACTTTGTGGCCGAGGGCCTGCGGCTGGCGCTGCCCGATGCGAGACCGGGGCCGGCGACGCTTGCCGCGCGGCCGGAGACCATCGCTGTCGGTCAACCCGGACAGCGGCTGGCCGGCACGATCGCCGACATCGCCTATCACGGGCTCGACCGCGTGCTGCACGTCAAGACCGCCGCCTCGCCGGTACCGCTGCAGGTCCGCGTGCTGGCGAACGGCGCCGCCGCCCACAGGATCGGCGACACACTCGGCCTGACCATCGACCCGGCCAAGTGCCGGCTCTTTGCGGGAGTGGCGGCATGAGGGGATGGAGACGGCGAGGCTTGCCAGCTTCTCCCCGTTCACGCGGAGAAACTGGCGGCAGCCGGCTGAGGGGCTGAGCCCGAGGTAGAAACCGAATTCAGGGACGTCATAAAGAGGGAACAAATGTCCAAGACCATCGCATTCTTTCCGGAAGCGGCCTTCGGGCCGGCGTTGAACTCGGTCGGCATCGCCCAGGCAGTACAGGTTCTCGGCCACAAGGCCGTTTTCCTTTCGGATCCGGGCTTCGTTTCGGTCTACGAAGGCTACGGATTCGAGGCCCACCCGGTGAACCTGTCCGAACCGATGCCGCCGGAGCAGATGGCCAGGTTCTGGGAGGACTTCATCAACGGCCACATCCCGAACTTCCGCAAGTCTCCGATCGAGCAGGTCGACAACTACGTCAAGGACTGCTGGACGGCGATCGTCGACAGCGCCAAGTGGGCACAGAAGGACCTGCCGGGTGTGCTCGCAAGGATCAAGCCGGACCTGATCTGCGTCGACAACGTCATTCTCTTCCCTGCCATCAAGCAGTTCGGCAAGCCGTGGGTGCGTATCATCTCCTGCTCGGAAAACGAGATCGAGGATCCGAAGATCCCGCCTCATCTTTCCGGCTGTGGCGAGAAGGACTACGCAGGTCACGCGGCCTATCGCGACCATTTCAATACAATCATCAAGCCGATCCACGACGACTTCAATGCTTTCCTGACCGAGAACGGCGAAGTGGTCTATCCGATCGGTCAGTTCTTCGAGGCCTCGCCCTACATGAACCTGCTGCTTTATCCGGAGCCGGTGAAGTTCGAGCGCGAGCATCCGCTTGACCCGAAGCAGTTCCAGTATCTCGAAGGGTGCGTGCGCAAGGAGAAACCCTACGAGGTGCCGACCTTCGCCGAAAACAACGACAGCCCGCTGATCTACATCTCCTTCGGCTCGCTCGGCGCGGGCGATACCGACCTTCTGAAGCGACTGATCACGACGATCGGCAAGCTGCCCTATCGCGCGCTCGTCAATGTCGGCGACTACAAGGACCAGTACGAGAACCTGCCGGGCAACATCATCGTTGAAAGCTGGTTCCCGCAGCCTTCGGTGATCCCCCAGGTCGACGCCGTCATCCACCATGGTGGCAACAACTCGTTCACCGAGTGCCTCTATTTCGGCAAGCCGGCGATCATCATGCCCTATGTCTGGGACGGTCACGACAACGCCACCCGCGTCGACGAGACCGGCCACGGCTTCAAGATGCCGCGCTATGACTGGACCGACGCCGACCTTGCCGCCAAGCTCGACGCCTGCATCAACGATCCGGCGATGAAGACGAAGCTCGCCGCCAGCAGTGCCCACATGCAGGCCCGAAGCGGGCCGAAGAAGGCGGCAGCAATCCTCGATGAGCTGGTGAAGACGGGGGACCCATGATGGCTGAGGAACCCCGCTTGTCGGCGTCCGCTTCGCACCGCTCTCCCCGACCGGGAGAAGGTGGCCCGGAGGAACGGATGGCGGCATTCGCACGAAAAGGATGAATAAGTTGACAGAGAACTTCAAATCGACCGCGCCCCACATCCACGGTGCCACCACCTATTCCGACCTGGTGGACTGGGGAGCCCAGCCCGACAGCCAGGAGGGAAACTCGCACTCCTCCGGCCGGCTCGTCTTCAAGGGACCGAACAACCAGCCCGAAAGCGGCATCTGGGTCTGCACGCCCGGCCGTTGGCGGCTTTCCATCCCGCGCGACGAGTTCTGCCACTTCGTTGCGGGCAGGGCTCTCTATCGCTCCGACGACGGCGAGGTGATCGAGGTTGAGCCCGGCACGGTGGTTATGTTTCCCGGTGGCTGGACGGGGGAATGCACCGTCATCGAGACGATGCGCAACGTCTACATGCTCGTTTGAGGTGAAACCATGGCGACGCCTTGTCGGCCGGATACCGCCGCTGTCGCGATCAACGACCGGGTCCAGGCGTCACTCGAACACAATCGGCGGATGCGCGGCAAAGCGAACTCGGTCTCGTCTGATGCCGCCGTGGTCATTGCCACCGGCTGGACCGGCACTTCCATCATACCAGAACCCTGACCGAGGCTCGTGTGAGCCGCGGCGATCGACGCACAAGGACAAAGGAAACACCATCATGCCGATTACCCCCTTCATGAAGAAGCCGCTCGAGCAGACCGACCTCGTCGACTGGGGCGTCATCCCGACGATGATCGAGGGAGAGAGCCGCACCTCCGGCAAGGTCATCCACAAAGGGCCGAGCGGGGCGTCGGAATGCGGGCTGTGGGTATGCACGCCGGGCAAATGGTTCTGCCACGTCACCCGCGATGAGTTCTGCCACTTCCTCGAGGGCCGTTGCACCTACGTTCACGAGAGTGGCGAAGTCATCGAGATCACTCCTGACACGGCCGCCTTCTTCCCGCAGGACTGGAAGGGCGAGTGCACCGTCCACGAGACGATCAAGAAGGTCTACATGATCCGATGAGCCGGGGGAGGCCAGTGAGACTAGAGAATCCCGCTCTCAAGTGGAATCACTGGAAGCGGAAAGATGCTCTGGAATCAAAGTGCTAGGGCGTCCTTAGTGCGTTCATATGAACGTACGGCGCTCTAGAAGGCCTGCCGCCGAGGCGCTCGCGTCAGTCAATCCTTGCCACTCATTTACCTGCGGGAGAGAGCCAGGAGAAGGGGCATGACCCGAAACGCAGCCGCCCCAAAGAACAAATCGAAGATGGATCCAACCCGTCACCGACAGAGAGAGGAACCCCGATGTTCAACCCAGCCGAGCCGGTGTTCTACCGGCATCCGGAATATGTGCCGGCAAGAGGTAGTCACCATCCGGTGATCGACCCCGCGCGGCTGACGGAGGTCGGGCGGTTTGCCATTACCACGACTGACGAGATGGACGCCACGCTCGATGTGGCGACTGCCGCTCAGCGCGACTGGAAGAAGCTCGACGCCAAGGCGCGCGCGACCGTGTTGCACCGGATCGCCAATCGCATCGAGGCGACCAACATGCGCCGCTGCGCCGAATTGATGTCGCGCGAGATGGGCAAGCCCTATCCGGAAGCGATCGGCGAAGTGGCGAACTGCGCCGGTGCATTCCGCTATTTTGCCGAGATGGCGCGCGACGAGGCCGGCAAGGTCGCCGGCACAACGCAAGCCGGCTCGTTCCAGCACGCCCGCTACGAGCCGCTGGGCCTGAGTGTCCATATCATGCCCTTTAACTTCCCGATCCTCCTGATGTGCTGGACGGTCGCAGCGTCGCTTGCCGCCGGCAACGGCTGCATCATCAAGCCCGCGCCGGCGACGACGCTATCGACGCTCGAATTCATGCAGGTCTTCGAGGCTCTGCCCGCGGGCTTGATCGCCTGCCTGCCGGGCGACGTGGCGCTGGGCGAAGCGCTGGTCGCCTCGCCCAAGACCCATGCGATCGCCTTTACCGGCTCGGTCGCCGCCGGCAAGGCGGTGGCGATGGCGGCCGCCGGTCACATGAAGCCGGCCGTAATCGAGGCGGGCGGCTCCGACCCGATGATCATTACCGCGAACGCACCGCTCGACGTCGCCGCAGCCGGCGCCGTCACTGCGGCGTTCCACATGTCCGGTCAGGTCTGCACCTCCGCCGAGCGCTTCTTCGTCGTCGGAAGCGTGCACGATGCCTTCGTGGAAAAGTTTGCGGCTGAGGCGAAGCGCCTTCGTATCGGCAACGGGCTGAGCAAGGCCGAGATCGGCCCTCTCGTTTCGGAGACGGCGCGCAACAAGGTCATCCGGCTGGTCGAGGACGCCAAGGCCAAGGGTGCCACCGTCGTTATCGGCGGGAAAGTCCCGGACAGTGAGCCGGTCGGCTGGTTCTACGAGCCGACGATTCTCACCGGCTGCACCCCTGACATGGCGATCATGCGGGAAGAATGCTTCGGCCCGGTCGCCGCGATGATGACCGTGAAGGACTTCGACGAAGCGATCGAGAGGGCGAACGACAGCGAGTTCGGCCTCGGCGCTTCGATCTTCACCAACTCCCTTGAAGAGGCGATGGAGGCGGCCGACCGGCTGGAAGCCGGCATGGTCTGGGTCAACAATCCACTGATCGACAACGACGCACTGCCCTTCGGCGGCTGGAAAAAGTCCGGACTGGGGCGTGAACTGTCGAAGCTCGGCCTCGACGCGTTCCGCCGCTCGAAGATGGTCATCATCGACCATAAGCCGGTCATTCAGGGCTGGTGGTATCCCTATCCGGACGAATGGTTCTACGAGTCCGAGGGGCGCAAGCACGCTTGAGGTCCGATCTCAAAAGGAAAGAACATGATTATCACTCTTCTCGGCGGCGCGGGTTTCATGGGCGCGGGCATCGTACGTGACCTCGTCTCCGATCGCGCCATCATCGACATCACCAAGATCCGCCTTTGCGACGCCGCGCGCGAAAAGATGGAAGCGCTCAAGGACGAGCTCGGCGACCCGCGCATCGAGCTCGTCGACCTCGACGTTGCCGATCCGGCCACGCTTTCCGCCGCGATCATCGGTGCGAACCTCTGCATCAACTGCGTTCCGACGCTGCTCGGCTTCCAGATGACAATCTTCGAGGCAGCACTCGCCGCAAGAGTGTCCTATGTCGACCTCGGCGGACTTGGAACCTACACGGTCAAGCAACTGGTCGAGCATGAGCGTTTCAAGGCGGCCGGTGTCACCGCCGTCATCGGTGTCGGTGCCGACCCCGGCATGTCGAACGTCATCTGCCGTGCGGTAGCCGACGAACTGGACGAGATCGACAAGATCAATCTCTATTGGGCGGCCGAGCTGACGGGCGAAGAGAATCCGGTACTGGTTCCCCCTTACAGCGTTTCGACGGTGCTTGCCGAATACGCCCATCCGAGCACGCAGTTCTATGACGGCGGCCACGTGGAATGCCCCCCGATGAGCGGCCGCGAATTTCTGGACCTGCCGGATCCGTGGGGACGCTGCGAATTCATGCATTCGCCGCATTCCGAGCAGCTCACCGTTCCGCTCGCCGACGGCATCCGCGAGAAGGGCATCAAGGAATTCTCCTGGAAACTGCACCTGCCGCACCGAGAGCATGAAGCCTGGGTCGGGCTTGTGAAGGCCGGTTTCGGCGATTTCAACGATCCGGTGGAAATCGGCGGCGTCAGCGTCCGGCCGCTCGATGTGCTGAACAAGGTGATCGAGCGCAACATCCGAAGGAACGCTGAAAAAATCCCCGCTCAGGAAAGCCACGAGATCCATTTCGCCATCGGCATGGGCCGCAAGAGCGGCAAGCCGGCCACTGTGCGTGTCGAAGTGACCGTCTCGCCGGACCCGATGTACGGCCCATATGTCGACGCCTGCACCTCGATGAACGCCTCAATCGCCGCGCAGTTGATCCTGAAACACCCGAGGAAGCCGGGCGTCTACGCGCCGGAGGCCTACTTCGACGTGGCGACCTACTTCCCCGAGTTGGAGAAGCGCAAGTTCCGGATCTCGAAGACGAGTTGTTTTATTTCCTGATGACGTCACTCCCATCGCTTCAGCAGCCCTGCCAGAACGGTCAGCGCCTCTGTCAGATCTTCGAACGACGGGCCGCCGAGGCAAAGTCGAATCCCGCTCGCCTGATCGTCTCTGTCTACCATCATGGTTTCCGGTGGGGTCAATTTGATGCCGGCCGCCGCTGCAGCGAATACGAAACGATCGGCCGTGTCGCGCTGCATTGGTAGCCAGGCGTTATAGGCGCCGGGATGCCAGATCAGTTCGGCGGTGCCGAGGAGAGAGGCCGCCAGGCTGGATCGACGCCGCGCCTCATGGCGCAGGTCCCGCTGGATCGATGGGATGATGCCGGCAATCAGCCATTCTTCGACCACGGCGCAGGAGAGGGGCGACGGCGACACAGGCATATCTTGCAGGGTCTCTTCCGCTGCTGCGCTTAATCCAGCCGGTAGTGCGAGCGCACCGATTTGCAATCCGGGGCCGAGCGACTTGGACATCCCGTTGACATGAAGGACGATTTCTGGAGCCAATGCCGCCAGCGGAGGTAAGCCAGGCTCGGATGCCGCATAAACGCCGTCTTCGATGATCGATGCGCCCGCCTGACGGCAGATTTCCGCCATTGCCTGCCTTCGCTTTTCGCCCATCGTGGCGGTTGTTGGATTGTGCAGCGTCGGCGTGAGATAGACTGCCTTGCTGCTGGCTGACGAGGCGCTGTCGAGCGCGTCTGCAAGTGCCTCGGGCACCATCCCTTCCGCGTCGATCCTGACGCCTTGCATCCGATACCCCTTGCGCCGGGCGAGCGCGATCGCGCCAGGATAGGTGATGCGTTCCGTCAGGATCACGCCTTGCGGACCACAGGCGAGGTCGAAGGCCAATGCCAGCGCCTGACGGGCACCGCTGGTCAGCACCAGATGCGACGGATCGACGGTCAGGCCGAGCGTTTCGAGCCAGCGGGCCAAAACAAGCCGGTGCTCCAGATGTCCGGCGGGCGGGGCGTAAAGATTGAAATGATCCGCATCGATCTTGCGTGCGATCCCGGTCAGCGTCCGCGCCAAAATGCGGGCGTTGAGCGTTGCGGGCGGGGTATTGGATGAAAGGTCGATCTGCCGATCGTTGCGCGCCTGGCGGATCGCCACGAATGTTCCACGGCCCTTGACGCTACGCGTCAGGCCTCTCCGTTCAAGAGCGGCATAGGCTTTCGTCACCGTGCCAAGGCCAATGCCCAGTTTCCACGCAAGATCGCGGTGCGCGGGAAGACGGTCGCCTCCCATCAGCCGCCCTTCGATGATGTCGTCGGCGAGAGCAAGCACCAGCCGTTCGGTGGCATTCGTCTCGACGTTTGCAAGTCGTGGAGCCCAAGGGGATTGCAGGAGCACGTTCGCAACCTCGATAAAAGTGTCACGTTACACTATTTAAATAAACAGAAAGTGTAACATAGGTTATGACGACGCTGAATGAAATCCACACTTTGAAACAGCCGCCCGGCCGTCATGACGGGGCGCATTGAGGATCTAATGTTCAGCCACGTAACCGTCGGAACGCGTGATCTTGAGCGGGCGGAACGCTTCTATGACGCCGTGCTCACCCCGCTCGGGCTGAAGCGCCGGGTCGTTACACCAGATGGCGGGCCTGCGGCACTCTGCTGGGTGACAGCGCAATCCTCTTTGCCTCGCTTTTATGTCTATAGCCCCTTCAATGGAGAACCGGCGACGGCCGGAAACGGCGGCATGGTCGCCTTTCTGGCGCCGTCGAAAGAGGCGGTGAGCACGGCCTATGCCGGCGGTGTTGCGCACGGCGGCACGGATGAAGGGGGCCCCGGGCCGCGCCCGCACTACGGCGACGGCTATTTCGGTGCGTATCTGCGTGACCCCGACGGGAACAAAGTCCACATCGTTCATCGCGGAGACCTCCGGCAATAGTGCCGGAGAATAGTCTCTCGTTTCTGGAGATAGTCCGAATGATCGCCAGCCAGATCGCACTCGTCTACGGCACCTACCTCGTCGCCACCGCCAGCCCGGGGCCGAGCAACATGGCGATCATGGGAACGGCGATGCGCGACGGCCGTCTGCCCGCCCTCAGCTTGGCGGCGGGCGTTATCACCGGCTCGCTCTTCTGGGCGATCCTGGCGGCGACCGGCCTGTCCGCCGTGCTGGCCGCCTATGCCCAGGCGCTTTTCGTCATCAAGATCTTTGGCGGTGTCTACCTGCTGTATCTGGCCTTTCGCGCGGGCAGGTCGGCCTTAAGGCCGGTCTCCGACTTTGCGAGGACGGATGCGGGGCGGGCGAGGCCGCGCTATCGATCGCTCTACCGGCAGGGTCTTCTCATGCATATCGGAAACCCTAAGGCCATCATGGCCTGGATAGCGATCATGTCGCTGGGATTTCGTGAGGACGCTCCCGCCGGCATGCTGCCGGCGATCGTTGGCGGTTGCGCCTTTCTCGGCGTCATTGTGTTCGGCGGCTACGCCGTGCTCTTTTCGACCGCGTCGATGATTACCCTCTACGCCAGATTGCGACGCTGGATCGAAGCTGTGCTCTCGGCGGTGTTTGCGGCGGCGGGACTTAAACTGCTTGTCTCGCAGAGTTGAAGTCCCGCCCCTCCGCGCCGCCGTCAACAATTGATCCGAATTCAAAAGCGATGTCATGACCTTTGCTATCCATATGGTCGATGTGTTCGGCGCCGGGCCGCTTGCCGGCAATCCGCTGGCGGTCGTCATCGGCGCCGACGCTTTGTCGACGGACGAAATGCAGCGGTTGACGCGGTGGTTCAACCTTTCCGAGACCGCGTTTTTGCTCCCGCCCACGCATTCGCAGGCTGATTACCGGGTCAGGATTTTCACGCTGGACCGGGAGATGCCTTTCGCCGGGCATCCGACGCTTGGCAGTTGCCATGCCTGGCTCTCCGTCAACGGCTCGCTAAAAAACGAAGCGGATATCATCCAGGAATGCGGCGCCGGTCTGGTCACGATCCGGCGTGCGCATGGACGGCTTTCCTTTGCCGCTCCGCCGCTGATCCGTGCAGGCGCGCCGACGCAGGGTGAATTGGACGAGGCGCGGCAGCTGTTGGGGATTGAAGCGCACGACATCCTTGATTCCGCCTGGATCGACAACGGACCCGGATGGCTGGGGATCAGGCTGGCATCGGCGGAGAAAGTGCTTTCGCTTGGTCCGGTCCGCAGCTGGCCCGGCCGGATCGATGTCGGTGTGGTTGGTCCTCATGCAAAAGGCGGCGATACCGCCTTCGAGGTTCGCGCCTTCTTCAGCGATCATCTGGGTGCCATCGTCGAAGACCCCGTCACCGGAAGCCTCAACGCCTCTCTGGCGCAGTGGCTGTTCGCCACGGGCATGGTTGAGGAGGACTATGTCGCCGCCCAGGGCACAAGCCTCGGGCGCCATGGCCGCATTCACTTGAGCCGCGATGATGCCGGCCAAATCTGGGTCGGCGGCGAAACGCGCACGCATGTCGAAGGTCGGCTGCACGGCCTTTGAAAAGACAGATGACAACGAGGTGACTTGATGGATAGCAGTGTTTTCCGCCCTATCTCCGAACGCGTATTGGCGGACGATTGGGGACGGCTGACCAAGTACGAGTATGACCTTCGGCTGAGGGACGGAAGCTGGCAACGGCAGACCCGCGAGGCATACGATCGCGGTAACGGGGCGACATGCCTGTTGTACAATCCCGCAAGCGGGCGTGTCCTGCTGACCCGACAGTTCCGGTTGCCGGTTCTTTTGAACGGCGGCCTGGAGTCGCTGATAGAAACACCGGCAGGACTGCTTGAAGGCGCGGAACCGGCAGCGCGGATGCGTTCGGAACTGATTGAGGAAACCGGCTATGAGGTTTCCGAACTCACACATTTGTTCGACATCTATATGAGCCCGGGATCGGTCACAGAGTACCTGGCATTTTTCTATGGCGAATATGCCGAGAAACACAAAGTGGGGGCGGGTGGCGGCTCCGCCGACGAGGGGGAAGACATAGACGTCCTGGAAATCGCCTTGCCTGAGGCGATGCAGATGATCAACCGTGGCGAGCTTCGCGACGCCAAGACGATCATCCTGCTTCAGCATCTTGCCATCCGGCTTTTGCAGGAAAAGCACGGGACACGCTCATCCTGACCTCCGGATCTTGTCGATCCGGGATCGCTGCCGGTTATGCTCTCACGGCTTGCCCGCAAAACTGTTTTCCGACCCGGCGCGACAGCGCCGGATCAGCCTGATCATTGTTTGAAGATCGAAAACGCCAAGGAGTTTCAGCATGTCTACTGCCCCGCCCAGCCCGATCCACACACGCACCGCATCGGCGGCAGATACCCTGAAAATGCTGGTGCGCTATAAAGCCTGGGCGAATGGGCTGACGTTTGGGAGCATGATGGCGCTGCCGGAGGGTGAAGCCCTTCGGCAGAGGCCGACACGGTTCGGAAACATGGTGCATACGCTGAACCATGTTTATGTGGTGGACGACATCTTCAGACATCATCTGCAGGGAAAGAAACACAGCTACACCGCGCGCAACACCGACCTTTCGCCCGCAATTGGCGATCTGTGGGAGGCGGTTCAGGAAATGGACCGCTGGTACAGCGATCTTGTCGACACCTGGTCGGACGAGGACCTCGCGAAAGCCGTTCATTTCGAGTTTGTCGGCGGAGGGGAAGGCGTTATGACCCGCGAGCAGATCGTGCTGCATGTCGTCAACCATGGCACCTATCACCGCGGCTTTGTCGGCGACCTGATGTATCAGGTGCCTTTTACGCCACCGTCAAACGATCTTCCGGTCTTCATCAGGGATCATTATTGCAACGCTCGGTGAGCGCACGCCAGCCGCGGATCGCGGGCAAGTGCCTTTTTGTTTGCTTGCCGGCCTCATCGCCTATGACAAGGCCACGATCGGCGAGGTCGTGTCGCGGCTGATTGCCAAGGGATTGCTGATCCACCGTAAGCAGCGCGGACCGGCGTTCCCGTGAGTTGCATATCACCGAAGCGGGTTCCAATCAGCTTGCGAAGATGATTCCCGGGGTTCAGCGAGTCCAGCAACAGCTTCTGGCGGCGCTGACCGAGCCGGAACAGGCCCAGTTCCTGGAACTGCTCAAGAAAGTGACGCAAAGCGTGAACGAAAGGAGCCGGGCGCTGTTGCGGACCCAGGACAGCTAGCGACCACACGCTGTAGTAACAACATTCTAATTCGGCATGGGCATGAGTGGTGTGCTGGAAGGCCTCATCGAGGCGGCTGCATCCGCCGCGCCAAGTAGATGTAGGCCAGCGCGATCCCAGGAAAAGTTTTGGGCGGTTTTTCCGTCCTGAATTGCGCAATTCCAGGGAGTTGGGTCAATTCAATGTTTCAGAGACCCGTACCGTTCTCAAAACAGTCGCAACCCTTTCAGGCTCACGTGACCGTCCTTGCCGATGATGATGTGATCGTGCACGGCGATCCCCAAAGGCTTCGCTGTTTCGACGATCAGCTTGGTCATGTCGATATCGGCGCGCGATGGGGTCGGATCGCCTGATGGATGGTTGTGGAGCACTCTGTCCATGAGTGTATCCATACGATTCGAGTGACGTTCAAATGGTGCCGGAAAGTGGGGTGAGTCTTGTGGTCGGAGAATCAAGCGGCCTCAGCTTTTTCAGCTTGATCCCTCTCTCCTGCTTGGTCGTTGTGCCATGCGGCACATCACCATATTCTTCTGATCCCACATGGGATGTGGATGCGAAGCGTTCTCGCTTTTCTTTCCAAAATCGCATGATGTATCAAGTGGAACAGTCGGGCGAGTGTAAGTGCCTTCGACCAACGTTTGTGAAGTTCTTGCGAAGGTGTCGTTACGGTTGCTTCGTTGAATTGGCCGGCACCTTTCGGCAAGGTGTCACCGACCATTTGGCGCGATTCCCGCGCGAAGGACCGATTGTTTGCCGATGAAGACGAGCCTCGACCACTTGCCCGAAGCCAAGCGGCGCCAACTCGCCCGGGCGCTCGAAATCCTGCGCGAGGAGTTTGAGGACGCGCTGGCTGGGGGCGAGGCCGATTTCAAGAAGAAAGGGCGCATCCTCAAGGTCATTCTGTTCGGCAGTTACGGCCGCGGCGACTGGGTCGATGAACCACACACTGGCAAGGGCTATCGTTCCGACTACGACCTGTTGGTGATTGTCAACAATCGCAAGCTGACGGACTTTACCAGATACTGGAACAACGCTGCCGACCGGCTTTTGAACGACCGGGAGCTGAAGGGCATCCAGGTGTCGTTCATCGTGCATTCGCGCCGAGAGGTGAACACGGAAATCAAGCGCGGGCATGGCTTCTTCTGCGACATCCGCAGCCAAGGCATCGTCCTCTACGAGCTCGACAGCGAACCGCTGGCTGAACCGCAACCGATGTCTGTGGCGGAGCAGTTGAAGGTCGCGCAAAGTCACTATGAGAGCCGCTTCCCCCACGCAGAAGGGTTCGTCATAGGCGCTGAGTTTCATTGGAAGGGCGGACGTCCCAACCATGCCGCTTTCGAACTGCATCAAGCAATCGAGCACGCTTACTCAACCGTGCTTCTTGTGCTGAAGAACTACGGCCCACCGTCTCACAACTTGCGCTTTTTGCGTGGGGTTGCAGAGGGTCTCGATCGTCGTCTCGTCGAGGCCTGGCCGCATGGCCAGCAACGCTACGTTGCCTGGTTCAACACGATCAACGACGCCTATGTGAAGGCGCGTTACTCCATGCACTATCAGATTAGTGATGAAGCGTTGTCCTTTTTGGTGGAGCGCACCCAGGTTCTTCATGCTTTGGTCAAAACGGTCTGCGAAGATTATCTGGCCGGGCTGACCGGCGAAAACCGAAGGTAAGTTGCGATCTGGAGCCTTCAAATACACTCGTGCAGACGCGGATTGATGCCTTGAAACGGTCAATGAGCGCCTTGGCGATCGGCGTGGTATCCTTGCGCGGGATCAGCAGCATTTCCAGGATTTCATAGTCCGCGAGCACGGCGTCGCCATGCTCGCGGTAGCGCGCCCGCAGCCGATCACGATGGCCGTGATAATGCGCTTCGGGTGCCGGTGCCTTCTTGGCCGCCGGTCCGCTGTCCAACTGCAATTGTGGAAAGAACGTCCTCTCGTCCGCCGATGGCGCTTTCATCGCCGTCAGGGGAGATCGGACGCTTCTTCATGCGGCGCCGGCGTTGTTGAGGCCCGGCTTGAACAGGCCGGCCGGCGACAGCGTGAAGATCTCGCAGCCATCGGCGGTCACGCCGACCGTGTGCTCGTACTGGGCCGAAAGCGACCGGTCACGGGTAACGGCGGTCCAGCCGTCCGCGAGCACTTTCACGTGTGGGCGCCCGAGATTGATCATCGGCTCGATGGTGAAGATCATGCCCTCGCGCAATTCCGGGCCTTCATTGGCGCGACCGTAGTGCAGGATGTTCGGTGCGTCGTGGAAGAGTTTGCCGACGCCGTGACCGCAGAAGTCGCGCACGACCGAGCAGCGTTCCGCTTCCGCGTAGGTCTGGATCGCCTCGCCGATGGCGCCGGTGCGGGCGCCAGGGCGTACGGCGGCAATGCCGCGCATCAGGCTCTCATGGGTCACATCGAGCAGCCGCTCGGCCGCGCGCTTGATCTCGCCCACCGGATACATGCGGCTGGAATCGCCGTGCCAGCCATCAACGACATAGGTGACGTCGATATTGACGATGTCGCCGTCGCGCAGCGGCTTGTCGTTCGGAATCCCGTGACAGACCACGTGATTGATCGAGGTGCAGGAGGACTTCGTGTAGCCACGGTAGTTCAGCGTCGCGGGCAGGGCGCCATTGTCCATGCCGAACTCGAACACGAAGCGGTCGATCTCGTCGGTCGTCACACCGGGCTGCACGCGCGAGACCAGTTCGTCGAGGCAGCGCGCGGTCACCTGGCAGGCCTTGCGCATGCCCTCAAAACCTTCCGGTCCGTAGAGCCGGATGACGCCGGTGTTTTTATAGGGGGCGGACCCTGCCTCGATGTAAGTCACCATTCCAAAGCCTTCATTTGTTCCAAGTCGGATTTCATAGAGCAGCGAGGGCGCCTTCGTCCACTGCCATCAACCCGGTCGGACGGATTTGCGTCGGCGATACCTGACATTTGATCGCGTAGGCCTCGACCCCACGCGCCATGGCGCGATCAAAGGCTTGCGCGTAGGCCGGATCGAAATCGCGGCAGATTCTTAAGCGTTCGCAGTCGCCGCGCTGCACGAGATAGATCATGACGGCACGGTGACCAGCTTCGACCATGTCGCCGAGCTCGTCGAGATGTTTAGCGCCGCGTTCCGTCGGGCTATCCGGAAACTCCGCTAGACGCGGCGTGCGGCTGAAATGCACGTTCTTCACCTCGACATAAGCAAGGCCGCGATCGGGGTCGCTGAGCAGGATATCGATCCGCGAATTGCGGCCGTATCTCTGTTCCCGGGCGAAGCCTTGATAGGTGTGGAGATCGGAGACGAGCCCCAGCCGAATGGCCTCTTCTGCGAGCCGGTTGGGCAAACCGGTGTTTATCCCGACCAGAGTGCCGTCGGCTTCGACGATTTCGAGCATGTGACGGTATTTCCGTGTCGGGCTGTCATGTTCCGACATCCAGATGCGCGAGCCGGGCGTCGTCAGGCCACGCATCGAGCCCGTATTCGGGCAGGATCCGGTCAGAGCTGCGCCGTCGGGCAGGATCGCATCGAAAAGAAAGCGCTTGTAGCGCTGCACGAGAGTTGCCTGTGCGAGCGGCGGGTCGAAGATCAAGATTGTTCCTGCAGCTGTTTCATGCCCGCGCGCGAACGTAGGAGCCTGGCGCTTCCTCGAGCGAGTTCAGCGGTCCACCGGCTTTACGGGCCGGAACGCGCCTCTTGTCGAGCTTCTCGATCCATTGGTGCCAATGCGGCCACCAGGATCCGGGCGTTTCTTTCGCGTCCTTGAACCAGTCGTCAAAATCGCCCTTGGGCGCGCCGCCGGTCCAGAACTGGTACTTGCCCTTATCCGGCGGGTTGACGACACCGGCAATGTGGCCGGAGCCGGAAAGCACATAGGTGACCTTGCCGCCAAAGGAAGAGCTGCCCAGGAACACCGAGCGCGGCGGGGCGATGTGGTCTTCCTTGGTGGCGAGATTGTAGATCGGGACCTTGACGTCGCCGAGCGACACCTGCCGTCCCGCCAGCATCATCTCGCCCTTCGAGAGCTTGTTCTCGAGGTAGCAATTGCGAAGGTAGAAGGAGTGGTTGGCGGCCGGCATCCTTGTCGAATCGGAATTCCAGTAGAGCAGGTCGAAGGGCAGGGGATCCTGCCCCTTGAGGTAGTTGTTGACGAAGTAGGGCCAGATCAGTTCGGAGGCGCGCAGCATGTTGAAGGCGGTCGCCATCTTCGAGCCGTCGAGATAGCCCGTCACGCTCATGTTCTGCTCAATCTGGCGAATCTGGTCCTCGTCGACGAAGACCTTGAGGTCGCCGGCATGGGTGAAATCGACCTGTGTCGTGAAGAGTGTTGCCGAGCGGATGCGATCGTCGCCTTCGGCGGCATGCAGTGCGAGGGTCGCAGCAAGCAAGGTACCGCCGACGCAATAACCGATGGCGTTGACCTCACGCTCGCCGGTCGCCTGCTCGACGGTATCGAGCGCAAAGCCGATGCCTTCGCGGGCATAGGCTTCCCAGTCCTTCGTCGCATGCCGTTCATCGGGGTTCACCCAGGAGATGACGAACACCGTATGGCCCTGGTCGACTGCCCATTTGATGAAGGATTTCTGCGGGTTCAGATCGAGCACGTAGAACTTGTTGATCCATGGCGGGCAGATCAGCAAAGGCCGCTTCAATACGGTCTCCGTCGTCGCCTCATACTGCAGCACCTGGCAGACATCGCTTTGGGCGATGACCTTGCCGGGCGTGATCGCGATATTCTCGCCGATCGCGAACTTGCTGGTGTCGGTCTGCCTGAGCTTGAGGTCGCCGCGGCCGGCGGCCACGTCCTCGGCAAACATCTGCATGCCCTTGACGAGGTTGGCTCCGTTCGATGCGACGGTTTCCCGATAGAGTTGCGGATTGGTGGTGACGAAATTCGTGGGTGAGAGCGCGCTCGAAACCTGGCGAACGTAGAAGGCCGCCTTGTGTTTGGTGTGGTCGTCGAGCCCTTCGGCGTCCTCGACCATGCGCTCGGCCCAATCCGAGGTGACGAAATAGGCCTGCCGGATGAAGTCGAAGAACGGGTTCTTCACCCAATCCTCGTCCGTAAAGCGCTTGTCGTTACGCTGGAGGGCGGCAGGCGCCGCTGTGCCGACGTCGCCGGACATGCGGTGGAGCGTTCGCGACCAGATCTCGAAGAAGCTGCCCATCAGGTGCGTCTGCGCTTCAAGCGTGCGGCGCGGATCGGAAAGCCAGTATTCGGAGACCTTGGAGAGCGTTTTCACCATGTCGGTGACCGGCTCGGCGAAGACGTCGGATTTCTGCCCCGATTCACGCGGAGCCAGCCAAGCGGATGCCGCCTTGCCGAGTTGCTCCATGGCGCGGGCGAGGTTGACGGCGAGGCTTTCCGGGTCCTTGACGATGTAAGGTTCGACGGATTTGGGGTCGAATCCCGCGAAGCCGTCCTTGCCAGTGGTGCCTTCCGCATTCCTCTCTGCTGTCACCCGGCTTCCTCCACAGCATCTTGTTTGTTTTGTATTTTTACATTCTGCCCGAAAATGATTACAAGGGCTAGCGCATCGTCGCGCGTCAAAACAGAGGTCGTCTTTAGTATGCTTGCCGTCGGAAAACAGCGTCCCATCACCTGGCTTGCCGGGATCGTTCTGCTAGGCGCGCTTGCTGGCTGCAACAGCCAGAAGACAAACTTCGAGAACTATCCTTCGGTCTATGGTCAGAAGCCGGCCGCGACGACGCAGATGACCAATGAGGAAGCGGCCGACATGCAGGCGCGCCTGACGTCGCTTGGCGCCGCCCGCAAGTCCGGCGCGATCTCCGAAGCTGAATATCAGCGTCGTCTGAAGGAAATGCGCGCGCTCGCCGAACAGCACGGTACTGACACGCTGAAAGAGATCCAGAATTAGCGCTTGCCTTTCCGGTGATTTGGACGCAAAGCGTTCAATGGCCGCAAGGACGGCCGTTCACCACAGCGCACGGTTTCGCGAAGGCTTGAGCCGCTGGCGGGAGCGTGCGCCAAACGAGGTTTGGAGATGGAAGAGTTTCACAAAGTCCGGCGTTTGCCGCCCTATGTTTTCGAACAGGTCAACCGTTTGAAAGCAAGCGCGCGAGCGGCCGGTGCTGACATCATCGACCTCGGCATGGGCAATCCGGATCTTCCCACACCACAGTCGATTGTCGACAAGCTCTGCGAGGCCGTTCAGGACCCGCGCACGCATCGTTATTCGTCGTCGAAGGGCATTCCCGGGCTGCGTCGTGCCCAGGCCGCCTATTACGCCCGTCGCTTCGGCGTCAAGTTGAACCCGGATACGCAGGTCGTCGCCACCCTTGGTTCCAAGGAAGGCTTTGCCAACATGGCCCAGGCGATCACGGCGCCCGGTGACGTGATCCTGTGCCCGAACCCCACCTATCCGATCCACGCCTTTGGTTTCCTGATGGCCGGCGGCGTCATCCGCTCGATCTCGGTCGAACCGGACGAGACCTTCTTCGGGCCGCTGGAGCGCGCCGTTCGCCACTCGATCCCGAAGCCTTTGGCGCTGATCCTCAACTATCCGTCGAACCCGACGGCGCAGGTAGCGACGCTCGATTTCTACAAGGACGTGATCGCGTTTGCGAAGAAGCACGACATCATCGTGTTGTCGGATCTCGCCTATTCGGAAATCTACTTCAACGACGCACCGCCGCCGTCAGTTCTGGAAGTACCGGGCGCGATCGACTGCACGGTCGAGTTCACCTCGATGTCGAAGACCTTCTCGATGCCGGGCTGGCGCATGGGTTTTGCCGTCGGTAACGAGCGGCTGATTGCAGCGCTGACACGGGTGAAGTCCTACCTCGACTACGGCGCGTTTACGCCGATCCAGGTGGCCGCCACCCAGGCACTGAACGGCGACGGCAGCGACATTGCCGAAGTGCGCAACATCTACAAGCGCCGCCGCGACGTGATGGTCGAGAGCTTCGGCAAGGCCGGCTTCGAAGTGCCGCCGCCGGCAGCGACGATGTTTGCCTGGGCGAAGATCCCCGAGAAGTTCCGTCATCTCGGTTCGCTCGAGTTCTCGAAGCTCCTCGTCGAGAAGGCTGACGTCGCGGTTGCTCCGGGCATCGGCTTCGGCGAACAGGGCGACGACTATGTTCGTCTGGCCCTCGTCGAGAACGAGCACCGCATCCGCCAGGCGGCGCGCAACATCAAGAAGTTCCTGTCGACCGCCGACGAGACGATGCACAACGTCATCTCGCTCAACGCGCACAGGTGATTGGAGCGGGATGAGGAAAAGTGTCTTCGGTTTTCCGCCCGCATCCCGCTTAACAAATGATTCAAGACGGGAGGCGCGCCACCAGTGCGCCTCCTTCCACAACGGCACCGCGGTTCTCGCGGGTTCGCCCTCTACATGTTAGGAAATGGCTATGGCAGATGCCCTCAAAATCGGCATTGCGGGCTTGGGTACCGTCGGTGCCTCGCTCGTGCGAATCCTCCAGGATCGTCACGAGATGCTTGCGACAACGTGCGGGCGGGCAATCGAGACCACGGCCGTTACCGCGCGCGACCGTAACAGGGATCGCGGCGTCGATCTTTCGAAGGTCAGCTGGTTCGATGATGCCATTTCGCTGGCGCGGGGCGCCGATATCGACGTCTTCGTCGAACTGATGGGCGGCTCGGGCGATCCGGCCTATTCGGCCGTCAAGGCGGCGCTTGAGCGCGGCATTCATGTTGTGACCGCCAACAAGGCGCTGCTGGCCGCCCATGGCATCGAACTCGCCAAGATCGCCGAGGAGAAGGGCGCGCTGCTCAACTACGAAGCGGCAGTTGCCGGCGGTATTCCGGTTATCAAGGCTCTGCGCGAGTCCATGACCGGCAACACGATCTCGCGTGTCTACGGGATCATGAACGGCACCTGCAACTACATCCTGACGAAGATGGAGAAGGAAGAGCTTTCCTTCGAAGCCTGCCTCAAGGAAGCGCAGCGCCTCGGTTATGCCGAAGCGGATCCGGCCTTCGACATCGAAGGCAACGACACCGCGCACAAGCTGTCGATCCTGACGAGCCTCGCCTTCGGCACGGCGATTGCGGCCGACGACATCTATCTCGAAGGCATCACCAACATTTCGATCGACGACATCCATGCGGCCGCCGACCTCGGTTACCGCATCAAGCTCCTGGGCGTCGCGCAGCGCACCGAGAGTGGTATCGAACAGCGCGTCCACCCGACGATGGTGCCCTATGATTCCGTCATTGCGCAGGTCGATGGCGTGACCAATGCGGTTGCGATCGAATCCGACATTCTCGGTGAATTGCTGATGGTCGGCCCCGGTGCCGGCGGCAACGCAACGGCCTCGGCGGTTCTCGGCGATATCGCCGACATTGCCAAGAGCCGGCCTGGCGCCCAGCACGTCCCGGCCTTCGGCCGCCCGACGCATGCGCTGTTGCCTTACAAGCGTGCCCAGATCCAGAGCCACGAGGGCGGCTACTTCATTCGGCTGAAGGTGGTCGATCGCACTGGCGTTTTCGCAAACATCGCGACGCGCATGGCCGACAACGGCATCTCGCTGGAATCGATCATGCAGCATTCCAAGCACCTGATGGAATCGGGTGAGCCGCAGACGATCATTCTGGTGACACACGCAACGTCGGAGCATTCCGTTCGCGATGCCATCAAGGCGATCAAGGGCGAGGGGTATCTCGTCGGCGAACCGCAGGTCATCCGCATCGAACGTCCGAAGGCGAACTGAGGACGGGCAGAGGCCTCAGGCCGCAAGGCACGGCACCCGTAGCGTTGGACTGCCATCGATAGATTGAAAGCCTCGCCGTGCAAGCACGCCGGCGAGGCTTTCTTGTTTGGCATTGGGGAGTGAAGCCGATAAGGCCGTGAAACGCGGATCTCTGTGTATGCCGTTCCAAAAACGGTCACGATTGTCGGGGTTATGCGCTAAGAAACGTTAAGCGCAGGCGGGTGGGACGAGCATGGAAGAATTGGTGGATCCGGTACAGCGGGCCTTTCTCGGCGTCGAGCAGTCGATCAGCGGCCAGCGCTGGGTGTCGCGGCTTGATCAGGCGGGCCAGAACCGGGCACTCGCCATCAGCCAGATCCACGGCTATTCCGATCTGCTCGGTCGCGTGCTTGCCGGCCGCGGCGTCGTGCTCGACGATGCCGCAAGCTTCCTCGATCCGACGCTGCGCTCACTGATGCCGGATCCGGATACGCTGACCGATTGCCGCAAGGCCGCTGATCGCCTGGCGGCCGCCATCAAGCGGCGTGAAAAGGTCGTTGTCTTCGGTGACTACGACGTCGATGGTGCTGCCTCGTCGGCCCTTATGGCCCGCTTCCTCCGTCACTTCGGCATCGACGCGGAGATCTATATTCCCGATCGGATTTTCGAGGGCTACGGGCCGAATCCGACGGCGATCGAACAACTGGTCGACAATGGCGCGGATCTCATCGTGACCGTCGACTGCGGCTCGACGAGCCATGAGGCGCTTGCCGTGGCGGCGCAACGCGAGGTCGATGTCGTCGTCATCGACCACCACCAGGTTGGCTCTGCGCTGCCGGTCTGCCATGCGCTCGTCAATCCCAACAGGGAAGACGATCTTTCAGGGCAGGGACATCTCTGTGCTGCCGGCGTCGTTTATCTCGTTCTGGTCAACACCTTGCGCGTTCTGCGCAATGCCGGCGATGGCCGTGTTGCATCCTTCGATCTGCTGGCCCAGCTCGATCTGGTGGCGCTTGCCACCGTCTGTGACGTCGTGCCGCTCAAGGGGCTCAATCGGGCCTATGTCGTCAAAGGACTGATTGCTGCACGGCATATGGGCAATGTCGGGCTCGCGGCGTTGCTGCGGAAGGCAGCGATCGGCGGCCCGGTCACGCCCTATCACCTGGGATTTCTGGTGGGGCCGCGAATCAACGCCGGTGGCCGCATCGGCGATGCAGCGCTCGGCAGCCGGCTTCTGGCCATGGACGATGCCGGAGCGGCGGAAAAGATCGCCGCACAGCTTGATGAACTCAACCGCGAGCGGCAGGCCATGGAAGCCGCCATGCTGGCCGAGGCCGAGGCTGAGGTCCTTGCGGAGTACGGCACGGGCGAGGGCGCCTCGGTGATCGTCACGGCGCGTGAGAACTGGCATCCCGGCATCGTCGGTCTGCTCGCCGCTCGCATCAAGGAGAAGTTCCGCCGCCCGACCTTTGCCATCGCCTTCGACCCGAACGGGCGCGGCACCGGCTCTGGCCGTTCGATCAATGGCTTTGATATGGGCAAGATGGTCCGCGCCGCGGCCGATGGGGGCCTTCTGATCAAAGGCGGCGGTCATGCGATGGCTGCTGGCCTGACAGTCGAGCGCACGAAGCTCGGCAAGCTCCGGCAATTCTTCGAGGAACGTGCCGAAGTGGCAGTGCGCGACCTCGTCGCCATCCAGACGCTCAAGGTCGATGGCGCGCTCGCCGCCTCCGGTGCGACGCTGGAACTCATCGATCTCCTGGAGCAGGCCGGCCCCTACGGCTCGGCCCACCCGCAGCCGGTCTTTGCCTTCCCGCAGCATCGACTGCGCGACAGCCGGCAAGTGGGCGCCAACCACATCAAGGTGACGCTGGAGGGCCAGGACGGCAGCCGGCTCGACGGCATCGCGTTCCGGGCAACGGAGACGCCGCTCGGCGATTTCCTGCTCGCGAGCCGCGGGGCGTCCATTCACGTCGCAGGCTCGGTCTCGGCGGATTTGTGGCAAGGGCAGCGCCGGGTGCAGCTTCGCGTCACGGATGCAGCGAGGGCGTTTTGATACGCGCGTTCGCGCCGACATGGATTCCGGCGCATTGGCGATTGGCGTTGCCTCAACCATCCGTGCACTATCACTGATTTCACGGTGATGGCCGAGACAAGCACACATTGCACCCGTGGATGCAGGGGTGGTAGCATGGCCGCTTCGACGAGGCGTTTAGGGGGAGTTCGTTGCTGACCGTCAAATCCAGATTGGCGATAATACTGGCTGTTTTAGTGTTTGTGCCCACAGCTTGGTCGTACCTGGAAAATAATGATCCCTGCACAACCGAGTACTGCGTGTGGATCGCCGGTTTTGGGTTTTTGGCCGTATGTGCGGCGCTTGGGCTTTTTGCGCTGTATCACGCCCTGGTAATCCTGGAAGGGCTCTGGATGTCGTTCCTGCACCGCCATGACTAGGCATGACCGTCTTGGCTCTTACGGTGTTTTCGTCCAGGTGACGTACGCAAATCCCTTGAGAACGTTGGTTGGCTGACCGCGCTTGCTTCTGCTGGCCTTGGGGATCTTGGCACGCCCAACGGGACTCGAACCCGTGTTACCGCCGTGAGAGGGCGGCGTCCTGACCGCTAGACGATGGGCGCCCATGCTTCTCGCTGATGATTTGCAATGCAGTCTTGCGACCGTGCACAGTTTATCTGCGGATATTATGCTCTTTCAGCGCAAACCACGAGATAAATTCAACCGCATCGCTCCGGCGATAGGATCGCGGGATTCGATCGAAAGTGAGCCGCAGGCGCTAATTGCTGTGTAGCGATATTGGAAATGTGGGAGAGAAATTCAACACAGTGGCACGCCCTAGGGGAGTCGAACCCCTCTTCCCAGAATGAAAATCTGGTGTCCTAACCGATAGACGAAGGGCGCACTAGCTGTGTGGGCGCCTTATAGCCAGCGACTCTGGATACCGCAAGCGCCAATCTCAGGATTTTTGTGCTTTTCCTGTTAAAAACAGCGAGAAAAATTCGACGCGCGGCAGGCCGGAATCGGAGGTGCGTCCGAGACAGAAAATCACTGTTTCAGATGAGGAAAATGACGATTTGTGTGGGGGAGAAATTCAACACAGTGGCACGCCCTAGGGGAGTCGAACCCCTCTTCCCAGAATGAAAATCTGGTGTCCTAACCGATAGACGAAGGGCGCACTCGCTGTGTGGGCGCCTTATAGCCAGCGACTCTGGATACCGCAAGCGCCAATCTCAGGATTTTTGTGCTTTTCCTGTTAAAAACAGCGAGAAAAATTCGACGCGCGACAGGCCGGAATCGGAGATGTGTCCGAGACAGAAAATCACTGTTTCAGATGAGGAAAATGGCGATTTGTGTGAGGGAGAAATTCAACACAGTGGCACGCCCTAGGGGAGTCGAACCCCTCTTCCCAGAATGAAAATCTGGTGTCCTAACCGATAGACGAAGGGCGCACTCGCTGTGTGGGCGCCTTATAGCCAGAGGATTTCAGAACCGCAAGCGGCAAATTTCATATTTCTGTAAAAATTCCACAGTCGCGGGCCGGAGGGCACCTTGCGTGGAATAACTCATGGAAACAAGCGGTTGGCTTCAGCCTTTGCCGCGCCGGCAGCGCCAGTTCCAATCCCGCTGCGTGCCGATGTCGATATGGACCGACTCCGTGTGGCAATAGGTGCCGACGCCGCCGCGGCCGGGAACGCTGCGCAGGAATTCGGCAAGATCCCACTTGCTGACGCCCTGGACCTGAATGTCTGCTGCCTCGCAGCGCGTATGCAGCGACTGCTTCGCGCGGTTGACCTTGATCGGTCTGAGGCCGGAGGTCACCATGACCTGTTTGCCGTAATGTGATTCCACCTTCTTCAGCATCTGCATGAGCTCGGGCTTGAAGCAACCGGCATCGACCTTTTCCGTCTGAAGAATCAGTCCGCTCGGTGCCAGCCGCGCCAGGCCCGAAAGGGATGCAACCTGCACCGGCGCGCTGTCGTCGTCGTCGCCGAGATGCTCTTCGTGCTCGAAATTGTAGAGCGAATTCAGTTTGACGCCCGGAAGCGTGTAGGCGAGGGATGCTGTCTGCGGCTGGCTGGCGTTGCTGGTGGTAATCGTCTTCTTTTCCGCCGGCTGCGCAGCGCGCAGCGCTTCCTGCTGTTTCTCCTTGCGTTTCCCGGCAAAGAGCGTTGCGAGTGTCCAGGTTTTCGGCGCTTCCTGGTCGCCGTTGCTTTCCTTTGCCTCCGCGGTCGCCTGCATCGGTCCTGCGATTGCCACTTCCGTCGCGGCTGGCGCAACCTCCGCGTTGGCCACGGCCTGAAGTGCAGCCGAATTTTCACTGCCGGTGGCAGCCTCGGCGCTGAGCGGTACGGGGACGGCGTCCGGCGCCGGAGTGGGAGCGTAGGCGGTGACCGCCGTGTCTGCCGGCTGAGCGGTGGTCTCTTTGGCGGCACCCTGTTGCGGCGTCATGATCGGCCGAGGCTGTCGCTGAGTGCCGCTGAACAGGCTGTTGGTGGTCGCGTTCATGGCGGGCTGGCCGGCCGGCAGCGGCACGGCACCATTGGCCTGCGGCTGGGTGTTCGGCGTGCCCTGCGTCGCTACGGCCTGTCCATAGATGCTGGAAGAGGCGGCGCGCAGGCCTGTGGTCTGCATCGTCAGGGACTGGGCCTGGGTGGGGTCCTGCGCCGTGGCAGCCTGCTGCGCTTGCGGATCGCTGCCCATGGCGGCCACCTGCGCATCCCGGACCGGGCCCTGCCCAGCCGATTGTGCCGCCTGGGCTGCGGTCTGCCCCTCAAGGTCCAGCCCGGTGGTCACGTCGTTGTCGGCAACGGCCGACACGCAGCCGCTGAGCGCCAGGAGTGAAACGGATAAGGCAGCGGCCCGCGCAATGGCAGCGAGCACTGCACCCTTTGTACCCGGATGTTGCAACGTCCTATCCCCGCTCTCCGTGCATGATCGGCGAAGCCCCCGCCTTCTCATGCATTAAGTCTCAGTTCCGAAACATCGCTCAGAACAAACAAACTCATGTTTCTCGCGGCGATCCGAATGAACGCCACGGGAAAAGATCAGGCCAAGTACAAAGGGGGTCGTCGCCACGAGACATCGCGGATAGGACCCGGTATCAACGTTTCGCGCGAAAAAATACTCAACGACACGCGATTTGTAAACCGGCGCTAACCTTGAGCCCGCATGTTGCACACATGCAAAGGCCCGGATCGACCGGGCCTTAGATCATTCATAGCTGCTGCTGATCGGCGACTCGGCCATGCCAGCCGGTGAGACCGGCCACATAGGGGTATCCTCGCCAGTCAGAATTGCGCGGGGCTTACCATGCGCCGGTATTGGCCATCGAAGCCCAGGGCTCCTGCGCCGGACGGTTCTCGCCCTTCTGCAGGATTTCGATCGAAATGCCATCTGGGGAGCGTACGAAGGCCATATGGCCGTCGCGCGGCGGGCGGTTGATGGTGACGCCATTGTCCATCAGGTGCTGGCAGAAACCGTAGATATCGTCGACCTCATAGGCAAGGTGGCCGAAATTGCGCCCGCCCGTATAGTCTTCCGTATCCCAGTTGTAGGTGAGTTCGAGGCAGGGTGAGAGCTCCCCGCGGGCGCGATCGATGTCGCCGGGGGCGGCGAGGAAAACCAGCGTGAAGCGGCCTTTCTCGTTCTCGTAACGGCGGATTTCGGTCAGGCCGAAAAGCGTGCAGTAGAAGTTCAAGGCCTCGTCCAAATTCTTGACGCGAACCATCGTGTGCAGATAGCGCATTGCAATGTCCCTGTTTTGCAGAAGATGGCGTATACTGAGCTGCCAGCAAGCCAGAGGCAAGGCAGCGTCCGCATATTAGATCTCGGCCAAAATATGCCGAGGGTCTTGCGTATCCGCGGCGGGACGATGTTATTCTGGTCAATAAGAATCAGTTAACCGTATTGGTAGTTGCGCGTAAACGAGGGGCTGGGAGAGAATGGCGGATAGGACATCTTCAAAAGACGTCATGCATGGTGACGACTTTGGCAGTGACGCTCTCGACCTCATCGAAATCACGGGCGTGATCAAATGGTTCGACGTCGCCAAGGGCTTCGGGTTCATCGTGCCTGACAACGGCATGCAGGACGTGCTGGTCCACGTGACCTGCCTTCGGCGCGACGGTTACCAGACGGTTCTTGAGGGCGCGCGGGTCGTGGCTCTGATTCAGAAGCGGGATCGCGGCTACCAGGCGTTCCGCATCCTGTCCATGGATCAGTCGACCGCGGTACACCCGTCTCAGCTTCCCCCGGTGCGCACCCACGTGCAGGTGACGCCGACCAGCGGTCTTGAACGGGTCCTGGTCAAGTGGTTCAACCGCACCAAGGGCTTCGGCTTCCTGACACGCGGCGAAGGGACCGAGGACATCTTTGTTCATATGGAGACCCTGCGGCGCTTCGGTCTCACCGAGCTTCGTCCCGGACAGGTTGTCCTGGTGCGCTTTGGCGATGGCGAAAAGGGCTTGATGGCTGCCGAAATCCATCCGGACGGCCCGTCGCCGACAAGCCGGTCGCACTGATGCTTGCGGCACGAAACCTTTCCGGAAAAAGCGCCCTGTTGGCGCTTTTTTTGTTGTTCGTCTTCACCATTGTCGCTTTGGCCGAGGTCGAGTTCACCAAGGACAAGATGCGGATTGTGACCGCCGACGGGAAGGTGCACGAATTGACCGTCGAGCTCGCGGTCGATCCCGACCAGCGCGAGCAGGGGCTGATGTTCCGCAAGTCGATGGCACCGGATCACGGCATGCTGTTCGATTTCGGTGAGACACGCCGCGTGATGATGTGGATGAAGAACACCTATCTTCCGCTCGACATGCTGTTCATCGACAACAGGGGCGTCGTGCGGACGATCCGCGAGGATGCCGTCCCATTTTCCGAAGCGATCATTGATTCCGGTGAACCGGTCGCCTTCGTGCTCGAGCTCAATGCCGGCACCGTCAAACGCCTTGCTATTCGGGCCGGAGATCGTCTTGAAGGCGCTCGATTCCCGGGGCGATGATCCCCGGGGGTGATGATCACAAATCGACAGCTGGCATCCGTTGGCCTTGTAGTTCGAGGATCAGCGCCTAAATCACCTGTATCGAGACGAATCGATCCTTTCGATGACGACGGCAAAGCCTTTTGGGCAGACTTAAACTTAATAAGTTGCTAATGTTCTGCCGAAGGCGACAGGAGGCATCTGTGATGATCCGGAGTGTGCTTTTTGCGATCGTGGCGGCCTCTGCGTTCACACAAACAGCGATGGCGGCAGACCTGACGCCGGCGCTGGAGCCAGCGCCGGTTGTCGAAACGCCGCCGGTTTTCGTATGGACCGGCGGTTATGTCGGCCTTCAGGGCGGCGGCGGCTGGCTGAAGGGCGATTTCAGCGCGCCCGGCGGTAGCGGTTCTGAAGATTTCAATGGCGGCCTGCTCGGTGCCTTTGCCGGTTTCAATTATCAACAGGGTGATTGGGTTTACGGCATCGAGGGTGATGTCAACTACAACTGGAACGACAAGAGATTCGATGTAGGCGGCACGTCCGCTGACGTCGGTACCGATGTCTCCGGCGCAATTCGCGGGCGTGTCGGCTACGTGCTGAACGACAAGGCGCTGCTCTACGGGGCAGGGGGGTGGGCGGTCACGCGGGGCTTCGTTGACGTGCCCGGAGCGTCGAAGGAGAAAGAGACCTTCAACGGTTGGACGATTGGCGCTGGTGTCGACTACTCGTTTACGGACAACGTCTTCGGACGCGCCGAGTATCGCTACAACGACTATGGCGACAAGGACGTCGGCGGCGTCAACGTTGATCTCGACCAGCAGCAGTTCACCATCGGCGTCGGTGTGAAGTTCTGACCGATGTTTCCGAGACGAGGAAGCGCCGACGTGTCGCTGGCGCTTCTCGAAGCGTTCATGCCGGTTGCAAAATTCCGCCTGCGCGATCGGCGATTTCGGCTCGATCGCCTTCGTCCGACAGATCGAGAGCCGCACGCAGCCCGTCCCGGATGGGCCGTTGCAACGCCTTGCGTGAGCCAGACTGCAGCGTAAGCCGTCCTGCTTCTTCAAGCCGGCCTAGCCTGTTGCGCGACAGTCCGAGTTCCGTCGACAGCAGGCGATCGGCGCGCACGCGGATCGGCATCGGCACCTCAAGGACGATCTTAATATGGGTGCAGATGTCCCCTGGCCGAGCGACGACGCGCCTTGTCACATGGCAATCGGCGAATTCTTCGATCCTGTCGGTGCTTCGGCGCAGTCCCTCGACGTCGAACGAGACCCGGCGAATCCAGTGTGGGTCGTTGTTCTGAAGCGCATCGAGCGTTTGTGGCGCAATGTCGCGGACATTCTGCCGCTCGAAGATCGGGCGATTCCAGGTGTCGTCGCAATCGGCGCAGCGATAGATCAGCCAGGCATCGAGTCGCCGGCCGTTGGCATTCAGCCGCGTCTTGCCGCTGCACTCGAAGGGGCGCGCTCCGCGGCAGCGGCTGCAGGCAAGCCAGGGGCGGGGCGCGGTTTGTGGTTCAATGGTCCACAGGACCGTCAATGTATGAGACATGTCGTCTGGTTCTTCCAAAAGGAAGTCCATCGAGACGACGGTTTGAGTACCCGTTCCGGGGACGCGGTCTGGCAGCGTTTGTAGGTGATGGTTCCGCCCGGTGGTGTAGCACCGGGCTTGAGATCGGCAATGCCATTCCGGTCTCGAACCGTCACCTCGACGAACGCGTGAAATATCAATCCGATAGCGTCGAGCGCTACCGGGCGTACGGGGTGAAACTAGCGAGACCGGATTTTACAAAGGCAAAGCGAAACTCCAGGAGAGACAGCGCGATTGTGGCTGCGCGTGCGTTCTACAACGTCGTGCGTTCCGCGCGAAGTGCGGAGTTGTCACACATACGCGTCATGGTAGCTTTTTGCTCGCATAGGTGAAATTTTGCCACAGGCAATTTCTCTCAATAGGAGTAGTATGAGGCATTACACCTCCAATCTGGAGCGGCTTTTCCATCGGGAAGGCCGCTACTTTTTTGGAAGGTGTAGCCGATCCTTCTCAGCCGGCCCGGCCGAAACGCAACTCCGTTGATGTTGAAGCAGGTGCAGTCGCTGAGGAAAATGACATGACGCGGTTGCGACCGCTGCTCTTGGCCTGATAGAGCGCCGCGTCTGCCCTGTTGAACAGGTCCTCCCACGAACTTTCGTCGCCGCCGGCTGCAAGGCCCATGCTGACACTGAGTGCCACGCGTTGCCCGTTGCCTGTCACCACGAGTTCTTCGACGGAGCGGCGCAGCCGCTCGGCGATGACAAGCGCCTGCGCTTCGCTGGTCTGCGGCAGATAGAGGCCAAACTCTTCTCCGCCAAGACGGGCAAAGCAATCGCCCTTTCTGAGATTTTTCTTCATCAGGTCGGCAAAGGCGATCAGTGCCTGGTCGCCGGCCTGGTGGCCGTAGCGATCGTTGATGCGTTTGAAGAAGTCCAGATCCATGACGACGAGGCAGTCGCCATGCCAGTCCGATCCAGGCAGTTGCGTGAGAAACCAGCGTCGGTTGCGCGCGCCGGTCAAGGCATCGGTGTCGGCCGAACATCTGAGTTCGGCTTCGGCCCTCTCCTTGACGAGGACGAGCGCAAAGAGGGCGATCGCGAAGTGGCAGATGATCGAGAGGAAGAAGGCGTAGGTGGTGGTGATCGGTATGATTCCCGGCTTTACAAGGCCGATCACCACGGCAAGGCAGAGGCTGGCACCGACGGTCATGGCCGCCGCAAACAGCGCGCGTACCGGCAGTGGCTCCCTGTTGCGATCGGCGATGACGGCAAGGGCGGCCGCCGCCAGGAAAGCAAAGGCGGTGGCATTGAACACGCTGGCGCGGATGTAGTTGACCACATGGAAATGCGTGGCAAGGCCGATTGTCGCGCCCGCGGCCGGTATCGATAGCGCCAGCCAGTCCGCCTTGCGTCGGCGGCCAGCGCTCAAGCGGCGCACGCCGATCCAGAACAGCGCATAGCCGCCGATACCGAGCGTGAAACTCGAAAGCGTCCACAGATAGGTCGGCAGCAGCTGCTGTTCGCCGTAGCCGGCGAGCGTCGACGCAAGAGCCAGGAAGAAGAATCCGCTCGCGAGAATCCCAAGCCCTTCATCCCGCGGCGATTGCCAACGGGCATAAAGAAAGCAGAACGCGCCGACGAGGAACGACGATTTATGAAGCAGCAGAACGGTTGCGAGATCGAGTTGGGCGGTCATGGGATAGTGCTCGGGCGGGCTCGGGAGGCTGGCGCGGTGCGGTTGTGCACCACTTGGCTCTAGCCGCAATGGATTTAGCGATTACTAAACTCGAATGACAAACCGACACTTTTGTCCCATTTCGGGACATTTCTGCCAGCGACGGATCGCGAGTGGAGCGAAGCCAGGATTTCGTCAGTGTGGACGGCGAAGAAATAGATGTTGCAGCCCAAGGGCGAAGCGTGTATCTCCGGCGCCGTTGGCACGGAGTGTAGCGCAGTCTGGTAGCGCATCTGGTTTGGGACCAGAGGGTCGGGAGTTCGAATCTCTCCACTCCGACCATCGTAACGCCCGAGGCGGCGTTCTTGATTTCCCAGCGTCTTTTCCCTTCGTCAGGTATCGTCGCGCCGCGCTCATTGAGCTCGGACTGCGCGCCCTGCCGGAGAAGCTTGCGCCCCGCGCAAGCGTGTTGCTGAAAAGCCGAATTTATCCGGCCAAAAGTCATTCCGTTTTAGATCATTCTGCGTTATGGGAAGACGGAATGCTGGTGCCCGTGAATGTTGCCAGCGAAAGTATGGAGCCGTTCGAAACCATGTCCGCAAAGATCTATCGTCCAGCAAAGACCGCCATGCAGTCTGGCAAGGCCAAGACGAACCTGTGGGTGCTGGAGTTTGATCAGGAAAAGCCGCGCACCATCGACCCGATCATGGGCTACACCAGCTCCGGCGACATGAAGCAGCAACTGCGGCTAACGTTCGAAAACGCCGAGCAGGCCATTGCCTATGCCGAGCGCAACGGCATCGAGTATCGCGTGATCGCCCCGAAGGAAGCGACGCGCAAGAGCGTGTCCTATCCGGACAATTTCCGTTTCAACCGGATGCAGCCCTGGACCCACTAGGTCCTCCGGTCGCATTCGTCGGGCGCAGCCCGGGACGGCCCCTTAGCTCAGTTGGATAGAGCACCTGCCTTCTAAGCAGGTTGTCGCAGGTTCGAATCCTGCAGGGGTCGCCATCAATTTTCTAAGTATCTGTTTCTAAATCAGAAATTCTGCTCAATCCCTCACCAAGATCAGAGTGAGGGATTAGGATGTTCACGTTCAGTTTCTCCGCACCCGAAACTGCAAGCCGCTTCTTGTCGGCATTGCGGGTGTAATGGTTAGCCATCGAATCGCTCCGCCACCCGAACCGCGCCTTCAGTTCGCAAGTGGAGACTCATACTCTCCATAAGCCGGTAAACCGGGGGCCGGAGGGGTCTAGCCACCTCTCCGGTTCCCCAGAATGTAGAAAAAGCGCTGCGGCGTTCGGCAACTGGTTTGCCGACGTCTGCGTAGAGGCTGGTGTCGATGGAAGAGCCCACGGCCTTCGCAAGACGCTTGCCCAGGTCCTTGCCGAGAGCGGCAACAGCAGTGCCGATCCGGACTTGGAAGCTGAGCTTGAGGCTCATGGGTTGCTCCTAGTCCTGCCGAAGCGGGATTCTTCGGTAATCTTGTAAAAGTAAAGCCGCCCGATTTGTCACCGGGCGGCTTTTCCTGTCTGGGGCGACCACGGTCGCGACACTTGAAAGTTTATTGCGCAGGCGCTGTAGTCGAAGGTTGCGTCGTAGACGGCTGAGTAGTCGGGGTCGTTGTTGATGGCTCAGACGTTGACGGCGCCGTTGTCGACGGCTCGGTAGTTGAAGGCTTCGACGTTGTCGGTGTCGTGGTTGTGGTGGACGGCGCCGTTGTCGTTGGCTCTGTCGTCGTGGACGGGGTTGTCGACGGCTGCGAGGTTGCTGGCTCAGTCGTGGTCGCCGGAGTTGTCGCAGTTTCTGTGGTCGCTTCCTTCTTCGGCATCAGGAAGACGACGCCAAGGATCACTACCACGGCAGCAATGATTGCAATGAGGGTATTTCGGCTCATGCTTCACTCCTTTTGGATGCATCCGAGGAGTGAATTCTACCACGCCAACCAAAACCGGAGATGAACAGGCAAGCGGGGCGAGGTCAGTGACATGCGACTCAAGGCCCGCCGTAGCGTGCGACACTCACTTCTTTTTGAGCGTGCTCTCGCTGTTCTTTACCTGCGAGCCCGGGGCTGGTGCCGTTTTCTCGACCTTGTCCTTCTTCGGCTTGCGCGTCTCTTTGTTGCTTCGAACCTGACCTTTAGCCATCACCCCTAAACTCCTCTGGTTGATGGACGAGCAATACTGCTTTCAGCCCACTATCCAAGGGTACGCCCAGCCCGCCCGGTTTGTCACCATCCTCGGCGGCCTTGCTTGGCTCGTCTACTTCATCATCTACCACGTCCAGATCGTCTGATGACCATCATCGACCTGCAGAAGGTAAAGGCAGACCGCGAGGCGCCCCAGAGTGCCCGTTGTCAGGCGAGATGCGCAGAAAGGCGTGCACACGTAGCTGACGCCAGCGTCGTTTGGCAGCGTACACATGACACTGTCATGTGTTCTTGGTTGTACGTGGCGTTGTCATGGTACTCTTCCGTGACAACATGCTCTGCGCCGCATTCGAGGCATTTCTGCCGGTAATGTTCAGTCCGCAAGCCCGCTCTCCGTCAGTTTCGCTCAGGCATTTCAGACGCGCGGCAACCAATCCCAGCGGCGCTCACGTGAGCGACAGAATCAGACCGGTTTCGTCAGAATAGAACACTTCCGCAACGGCCTTTGCAGCGCCGGTATCAGATAGTTCCAGATACATGCCATCGCGCTGTACGTACGCCTACTTCGATGGCTTCCAAGCTCGGTCTCCCTCTGGCTTTACCGCTGATATTGCCAATATCTTCCGTCATCAGTGAAAGGAACCGGCCTCAGTCTCGACGCCGATCGAATGCGTTGCTGATCCCGCATGCCTAAATAGGGAGCCGGACCTAAGGCCCGGTTCCCCGACGTCTCAGTTTCTCGAGCTCGACGCGCGCCTTTTCAGCACCACGACCAGTAAGGCTGCAGCCATAAGGGTACCAAGGGTAGCTCCTACGCTGCCAACGAGCATCAGGGTGTAGAATTCGAAGGGATTTTCGTTGGCCGTCAATATGACGGCCCCACGCCTGCTGACCTCGCCTGTAATGAGCGCATGAATGACCCCATAGAGCGCCCCAGGGCCGATTGACGCCGCACCGATCGCAATGAGGGTTTTGTGGAGCCGTCCTCCGTCGAGAAGACGCTCACCAAGCTCTTGGAGTTTATCCAGCCGCCGTTTCGTTGTTTCAGGCATTCAGAACACTTCCCCGATGTCTCAACTTTTGCCCTCAGAAGAGGGTAGAGGTTGCGACGTCTAGTCCCGAGTCAGCGCCTCTACCAGCCGTTGCTTGTTGACGAACTCGATAAAGGCTCTCTTCTGTTCGGCCCCACCATAGAACTGAAAACTGTTGTGACCGGAGGCCGCCCGCATCAGTTCCACACAAGTAGCCGGCAGTTTCAGCTTAAACAGGTTGTGGTAGAAAACGGTGTAGGCAACCAGAGCGTCGTCCCACGGTATGTTTTCGGTGCTGCCAAGGGTCGCATACAGCGGCTTTCGGTGCTCCTCGGTATACATCGACATCCGAGCAGCCGCAGCACCTCCACACGTCGAGAGTGTTACGAACACTCCCCATTCAAGTCCGTTGTTCAAGGGGGTTAGGATCCCGAGTAGGTATTCCCAGTCGATCATCGTCCCGTCTGTAAGGCAAATCCCCTGGTCGTTGCCGTGCATGCTGAGGTGGACAATTGGCGTGCCGAGGCGACCGATCGCCTGACGCAAAGGCGAAGCTTCGTCTGACAAGTCAAATGCTCTGACAAACTGCTCTTCGTTTACCGCCAGAAAGTAATCATGTCGCGTGTTCGATAGCTTGAAGGTCTCACATAGTGACCGCCCCTCGGTGCGCCCGTCGGATAGATCGCGCGGACTCGGGGACTCGACGATGTCGAATGGTGGCTAGGGGCAGAAATGCTCGTAAGATTTGGGGGTAGGGTGGACCCCAGAGCGCAGCAGTGCTGGCGGGTCGCGCTCTGGGATCACTAGCGCCAAAGGAATGGCGCTCAACTAGGAATGGCAGCGCCGATCGGATTCTGCAACGCGGCTAGGACCTTTGCCGGAGCGCGTAAGACCTAGGTCTGACGTGGTTTCCCCGAGGCTGATTAGCGCTTCAGCTTCCCGACCTTGATCGTGTTGCGGTCGCTGTTCCGGCATGTCCCGCAGCGGGTGGAAGGTGGGCAACCGAGGCGGTGATCGCTAGTGCCGCATGGTCTCCGAGGCAACCTCAATGTATCGGCCGATCGACCAGAGCCCTCCCATGTGGGAGGGCCTTTTTCTTCCGGACTGGCCAGGGTTCAACCACCGTGCAACAGAAGATTGCGTCCTGAGATTGAAATTCTGCTTCAATTGCTTTTTGATAGCAGAGGCGATCATTGCTCCATAGCCTGGAGACTTTAATGGATATGACTACCCCCAGCGGGCAGCTTTCTGGCCTGTCCTTCTTGGTGTTCTGGGTGTTGCTGGCGATCCTGCTCTTTAGCGGCGTGCGTCAGGGGTTGAGTGCAGGGCCAAAGGACGATGCTCGGTCGAGCGCGCAGGATCGTTCTGTTGGACGCATAGATCGGTATCTGTTGGAAAACGACAGAGAGCGTCGAGCCGCGGTGCTGGCTGTCGAGGCCAAAGCCAGATCCTATTTCGCGCGCCGCATAGGTAAAATCCATCTGGCAGCGCTGGCCTTCTTCGCCGTGACGACATTGCTTCTGACGCTCTGGAATCTGCATGAGGCCAAGATGCACCGGGCATCTCAAATCCAACTCATTCACCTGCTGCTACGCGATGTGGCCGAGCCCACCGCCTAGAGACTTCATTCGCCAAGTGTGACGATCATCGTCAAAATTGCCAGAAACGACAGGAACGTGACGGCCATCGAGGTGGACCAAGCCCTTCGCAACGATCTAAAGCGATCGTCGACCAAAACCGAAGTTCCACGGCTGAACTTTCGCCCCATCTTCTCGCCCCGGCTCAACTCCCTTTCGTCCACGGGATTGATCAGCGCTTTCGTCCGCGCCAGGATGACAATGTTGCACACCACGCAGCTGATAAACCCGCATAAAAAGGCCGCGCCGGCGCCCCAGAAAGCGATCTGCGCGAGGATGCTGTGATCTTCTGGCCTGAATGCCACATTGCCCTCTCAAGGTTGATCCATGCCAGTCTTGAAATTGAGCCGCGTAGTCAACTCGTGAAGCTGGAGCGGCGGCGCCACCGCCGTGTTTTATGGAATGTCGATCCCTCTGCGCTGCAATTCTTGCTCTGCAAGATCGGCATATAGCTGCCGCGGCAAAGGTCCCTTCCATGTCAAAGAAGGTCGCGGCGCGTTCGTCTCTTTGATGTAGATGTTGCGTACTTGTGCATCGGTCGCTTGTCGGAGGAATTGCATAAACTTGTCACGCTCTTGCCGGGTTATGCGAGTGTCCCCTCTAACATGGGGCAGGTTTCTGCTCATGCGAGTGTCCGTTCTTCGTTATGATAGGGCGGGGAGGCAACCGTGAGGATTTAAGATCGCACAGCGCACGTTTAAGTCAATGGTAAAGTAGGCAAACAAAAAAGGCCGGACTGAATCCGACCTTCCAACAACCGGTAGCGGGTGGTTTCTCCGATGAGCCTATTGAAACCCATTAGGGCGTATCAAGCTTTGTCGTCGCTTGACGCGGGCCAGACGCTACCGGCAAAAAGCATTATACGCCTCCCATCTCTCATTGCCAAACTCTTTCAACTCGAAAGCCTCCCTACAGCGGGAAAACGCTCGGGTGCGCCTTTGCCTATGTCTTGATGCAGGCGCCATGCTGGACAGCGGAAATCGGCCTCCTGAGGAGAGGATTGTCGTAGCGAAGGACGAAGCGGGCCGAACCAAGGGCGTTGATTTCGGACTTCGAAAACTCCCCCGAATTCGGGTTAGTTTTCCCGCGACCGCCCTGATTACCCTCTGGCTGCAGAGCCCCCGCCGCAGCCCTCTGCCCTACTCAGCCACGGATAACCCAAACCCCTAGCACAAGTAAGACAAGTGGCGGGCCCAGCAGCAGCGCACCGAAAAGCAAGGCTGCCATCTGCACTTCCCTGCCAACTAGAATTCGGCTCCTAATCTCGTCTGGCACGGTAGATGCTTCGCCCACGGATGCGGCTTCCTTTTCAGCCTTCCAGCCGTCTGTGACCACCGCCCAGCCATGGAGGTAGATGGAGCCCTCATTCGTGCCGGCTCGCCCTCGTCCTTCAACGTCCACATAGAAGGCCAGTATCAGCACCCAAAGTACTGAGGCGATCAGCCATATTCGAAAGAGGCCACGTCGGATATTCATCTTGCCGCACCACCTAGCAAGCAAGGATATCACCGCGCTGGCCCGTCCGCACGCAAAGACCTAAGCGCCTGAATTTTCTCGCACTTGGAGCTGCCCCCAAATTTGGGGAGAAGTCAGTACTCTCCACTAGGCTTAAAGAATACGTGGCCACTAAGGCCGGCGACTTTCCCGTCCTCTGTTCGGTGCCAAGTGAGCCTGGCGTCCGTCGGGAACGCGCACCCTTTTTGGAGAAACTGGGCTAGACGAGCGCTCAAGGCGTTTGAACAGGGTGAAACCACCTTGAAGCCCATTGATTGAAGGTCTCGTTCCATTACGTCCGCATCGCTGCCGGCCGGAAACCGCGTCTGCAAGCGTCTCGTGAGCTCCGGCGAGAAGGCCTGTTTCTTCCCTTCGGAAAGACCGCACCCGGGACTCCATACATTCCCTTCTTCGACGGACGATAAATCCAGCAGTAGTGGGGGCAGGGGGCGATCGCACTCCCCGATCAGCGTGACCAGACCGGTAAAGCCGGCAAGGCAGGCAACGCAGGTAGCGATCAGGCCAAGTGCAGCAGCGGAACGATTCATTCATTGCCCCTACGCATTGCAACCAATACGTCGAAGCGTCGCACAGTGCACGTACCAGTCAAGGATTATCGTAGCGCCCGATCGGGCTATTGAAAAGGTTACAGATTTCTGTCGCGCTCGTTGCTAATCTAGCGACATGCGTGGCTTACTGCTCTCAATTGTTGTGCTGAGTGGCCTCCTGGCGGTCGACTGGATCGCATCCGAGGGGCGCTATAGCAGCGCGGTTTGGCGCGGAGCGAATGAAGAAAGCCAATACGTCCGATATCGGGTGCAAGATTTGGTCGATAGGATTGGCCTGTAGTGCGGCGCATCCATGACAATCTATTGGGACAGCAACAAACTGCTTTGGGATTGGCTGCTCTCGATCTCGAAAATCTCGCGCTTCAGACGCGCAATGTGCTCGTACGAATACTGCGCATCCTCCAACAGCATATAGGCTTGGTCTTCCGCATATTTCGCATGGCGGCGATGAGTGTCGATCTGCGCCAGCTTTTGTTTGATCCGAGGATCGTCCCTGTGCATTCCAGCCTCCTGGAAAGCCCCGCCTAAGCTGGGTTTGATCTTCAAGGCTAAAATAGCAATTGCGGAAATTCAGCGCCAGTTGCTCACGTGAGCTACGCCAAAGGCAGGAGCAATCGGGCGGTATGACCTCTCAGTTACTCCCATTTCGTTTCTCTCCTCTCGTTTAACCCTTACGGCCAAGACAAGACAATGCATGGCACTGCGATACCTCGATTGGGCGACAAGACGCAAATCCTTGTAACATGATAACAATAACGCTTTGGAGCGTATCATGTTCTCTGTGCGTGGGGCCGCATTCATCGCGCTTTGTGTCGCGTCTTACATCCCGATTCCGGTCCATGCCGCCGAGCCCGTCGGCCAGGCAGTGCAAATCCGGACGGCAGTGAGCGGCGCTCGTGGCCCGATCGCGGTCAAGGACCCGGTCTACAAGGACGAACGGATCTCGACATCGAAATCCGGCCTCGGCCAGTTCGTCTTTCAGGATGGCACCAAGCTGGCCGTCGGCTGGGGCTCCTCCGTCGTCATCGACAAGTTCGTCTACGATGATCAGAAGTCGGTGAAGAAGCTGACGATCATGGCTGCCAAGGGCACCTTCCGCTGGATCAGCGGCAAGTCCGGGCACTCCGCCTATCAGATCGTCACGCCGGCCGGCACGATCGGTGTTCGTGGCACCGCCTTCGATTTTTATGTCGGCCGCGACGGCACCACCGCCGTCGTGCTGCTCAGCGGCGCCGCAAGCTTCTGTGGCGCCGGCGGCTGCCGGCAATTGACACAGCGTTGCGACTGCGTCGTCGCCAAGCCCGGCGGCGGCATCAGCGACCCGGCGCGAGTTAGCCGTGGCACGCTGAAATCACTTGGCAATGCTCAGGCCCTTCCTTTCCTCTCCGGTGGGCAACGACTGTCGGGAGCGTTGGGCTGGGCGGGGGGTGGTTGCAGCCTTGCGGCGGCGATCCAAGAGGACCTCGAGCGCCAACCGCAGACTGTGCAACCCCGCGCCGTCGAAGAGCAACCTCCCGAGGAAAAGCCGCAGAAACCCGACAAGAAGCCAGACAAGCCACACAAGCCGGACAAGAAGCCAGATAAGCCCGACAAAAAGCCAGACAAGCCCGACAAAAAGCCTGAGAAGCCTGCGAAAGAAGAGGGGTACCGCAATCGCCACTGGGAGACGAAACACCCAGGCATACGTGGCGAGGATGCCAATCATAAGGATGTCCGCGAACACGCCAACGACCATCAAAATAAGGGGAACAAAGGAAACAAGCATCATAACGACTGAGGTCGCTGCGGGGGGCGATGAATGAACGCAATAGGGGTTACTCACGCACCGTGATCGACCTAGGATGCGTGGAGCGGTGAGGGACGCGTCTAAAATTTCGCAAATGAATCAAAGGGAATTAATCACCCCTCACTTTTCCCGGTAAGTGTTGATTTCGTTGATGAAATAGCCGTTTCTAGCATTCCTGCAGGGGTCGCCAAGTTTTTAACTATCTGTTTCTTCGATAGAAATTGTGGATCGTGCCGTGAGGTACGCAGGGCGACTTAAGTGCCTCGTGTCAGGGCGTCCACGAACTTGACCACCTCGCTTACTGTGTTGTCATTCCAGATGTCGTTGTGACCGGAGTGTTCGTCGATCCGCATCTGTTTGGGTTCAGGCGCGATGTGATAGAGCGCCTCGCCCGAGGACAGCGGAATGCTATCGTCCAATCGTCCGTGAATGAACAGCTTCGGTTGCTTTACCGTCGCTATCTGGAGGTCGGAACGGAAGGGATCCTTGAGGAGGAGCGCCACCGGCAGGAGTGGATACCGTGCCTCGGCGACCGACAGCACCGACAGATATGGGGAGATAAGGATCACGCCGGAAGCTGGTCTTTGTGCCGCGGTGTTCACGGCGATGCCGGTGCCGAGCGAGCGGCCGAGCACAACGATGCCGCGATTGATGCGGGGCGTCAGCCAGTCAAACGCCGCGATGCCGTCAGTCAGCAAGCCGTCCTCGCTTGGCGAGCCGGTCGATCCCGGATAGCCGCGATAGGAAATCGCGAGCAATCCGATGCCCCGTGCCGCCAATGCCTGTGCGAGAAACCCATAGTTGTCGAGCCGATCTCCATTTCCAAAAAAGAGCAGGACACCGGGTTTGCCGGGCTTACCTTGACTATAAAGCCCGTGCAGCGTTTCACCATCCGGCGTTTTGACCGAGACGTTGTCGCCCCAACTTGCCAGGTTCGGTGCGGCCGTGGGCGTGGCCCCGGGATAGAGCAGGGTGCGCTGCGAGAAATAGACGAGGCCAAGAACAACAAGATAGGTCAGGACCGCTGCAAGCGGAAGGATCAGAAGAAGTTTTGTGGTGCTCATGGCGCCATTTCCGATCCTAGGAGATAACCGTATTCCATAAAGCATGGATGTCCATAGAAATATTCTGAGAATATTGGGAATTGGCAATGCGTTCTAGCGTAGACGGCGGATCGTCCGGAGCCGCTGGCGAATATATTCACCAACATCCGGCAGAAATAATGATTGATCCACGCCCGTGCCGATCGGAGACTTCGGCGCGGAGAGATTGGACGGCGATAAATATAGACAATCCGATCGACAATGTATCCGGTGGTTGGCTGCTGTCCTTCTTATGCGACGGCACGTAAAAAAACGGGCCGGTGGATGGCTCCAACCGGCCCGTTCCGGCAAAAGGCGGAAAGGGGAACGTCTCTGCGCGGGGCTGCAGCGCCGCGCGTAGGGAGATCGATACGGTCTGATAATGCCCGAACGCCATTTCCGGAATTGACATTTATCGCTCAAAATTTGACATTTCCCGCATGCCTTCCGATGGACGTCCACAATCTGTGATCGAAGTTTCCGTCGTCATCCTGCCGGAGTCGTCGATCATGTCGCTCGCCTCGGTGCTGGATCCGATGCGTGCCGCCAACCGCATCTCGGGGCGCGATGTTTTTCGCTGGCGGCTGCTTTCGGCGGATGGAAAGCCTGTGACGTTGACCTGCGGGGTGCCGATCGCGGTCGATGGTAGGTTTGCCCAGCCGCTCGCAGGCGACGCGCTGCTGGTGATCGGTGGCTTCAATCTCGACCGGCATGTGGGGAAAAAATTCATCGGATTCCTGCAAGAATGCTCCCGGCACTTCGATATCGTCGCCGGCATCGAATCAGGCTGCTGGCTGTTGGGGCGTACCGGCCTGCTCAACGGCCGGCGGGCGACTGCCCACTGGGAGGAGCTCGAAGATTTCAGCCAGGCCTTTCCGGCCCTGACCGTGCTTGGTGACCGATTCGTCGCCGACGGCAAGTTCTGGACATCGGGCGGTGCGTCACCGACCTTCGACATGATGCTCCATTGGATCACGCAGAGGCTGGGTTCGGCGCTTGCGCTCGATGTCGCCAGCATCTTCGTCTACGACCAGACGCACAGCGCGACCGATGTTCAGCCGTTCGTTTCGCTCGGGCGCATCGAGACGCGCGATCCGGAACTCGCCGAGGCGATTCGATTGATGGAGCGCACCCTGGAGCGTCCGTTGACAATCGCGGCTTTGACGAAGCGGCTGTCGGTTTCGCAGCGCAAGCTGGAGTTGCTGTTTGCACGAGGGCTATCGACCAGCCCCGGCGCCTATTATCTCCGCCTTCGCCTCCAGGTCGCACACCGTCTGGTGCGCGATTCCGGCAGCCCGATCCGCGAGATCGCGCTTCGCTGCGGTTTCGATAGCCTGTCGGCTTTCTCGCGTGCCTACAGCCGCGAATATGGCGTGAGCCCGCTGAAAATGCGTTCGGCGCGGCGAGCGGCTGTGGTGTGAGCGGATTTCCCCACGCTGGCGAATGCCGAGCGCGCCTGGACATCAGATCAGGATAGGAGGTCAGTGAACCGTTTGCGGCGGTTCGTCGGTAAACGCCTGGATGCCGTCTCGCTGAACGGTCGCAATGAACTCCTCAAAGGCTTCGCGATCGGTGGGGAAGGGTTCTTCCCACGTGGTGGAGAAACCTTCCTCATCGATCACCTCGAGGACCCAATCGCGGTTCGAGCCCGCTGGCCGATAAATGCGCAATTCGACAACGACGCCGTCGTCACTGAACTGGCCGGAAAATTCTGAATACTCGTACGTCTGCTCTTCGTCAGTCATTTCTGTAGTGTAACACGCTTGTTTGAAGACGTCTCATTCTGTTCGGCAGCGACCGCTGCTCGGGCGTTCGACGGTGTCAGCCGTCACCGTCTTGTACTTGGCGGCATCTCCCATTCCGATGGTTCGAAGGCATCGAGAGTGCCGGCATGCCTTGGCCTCATCCAAACGGAGCGACCACCCAGGCGCGCTACGCGCGGCGGCTGGGTAGTTGGCGATGGGAAGGCCCTTTGGCGAGCGTCGAAGCTACGGAGCGTCGAAATTGACACCCCGTCCGCTCCGAATGCGATATGTTAGCGGCAGCGTGCCTCGTATCGCCGTCCGTAGCGATCGCGATAGATGCAATAGCCTTCGCGCTCTTGCGAACGACCGATCAGGTTGCCTATGACGCCACCGGCAACAGCGCCGATTGCCGCGCCGCCCCAGCTATCGCTCACAGCGCCGCCGATGATGGCGCCGGTGCCGGCGCCGATTGCCGTCCCTTTCTCGGTCTGCGTGCAGGACGCAAGCGTACCGATCACCCCAATCGCAATGACAAGCTTTTTCATGCTTTCCCCCTTTGCTGATACAAACCTGCGGGTTTCACCACGTTGCAACCACGGCATGAGAGCTCAGCATCTACGCAACGCGTCAAATTGTCGAGAGCGGCTCTTCTCAACAGCGATGTTTGGCGATCACGCAACCGATCGCTCGCGACCGATGGCGCGAAGTCCCCTAACGCGCGTGGGGCAGCTATTCATCGCAGGTTCAGGCTGATTCGCCCAAAGTCATCGGCAGATAGGAGGAGTTACGATGAAAAAGCTCTTATCCGCCTTCGCAGCGATTGGCCTGGCTGCATCTTTTGCTCTGCCGCTAAGCGCGGCTCCGATTTTCGTGCCGAAACCCGAACAGTCGCAGGCCGTCACTGTCGAACAGGTTAACCACCGCAGCCATCGTCATTGGCATGCAGATCGCCGGTGGGACCGCCGATGGGATCGGCGGTACGCTTGGCGTTCATGCGGTTACTACGGCAGGTGCTATCCGCGCCAGTACGGGTACTACGACGGCTACCGTGATCGCGACTACTATGGTTACGGTGACCAGTACCGCTACCAGCGTCGATCTGGCGTCACGGTCTACTTCGATTTCTAGTACTGCGCCCTGACCGACCTCTGAAGCAGGTCGACGAGAGCTGCCGCCTGAGTTCAAGGCCGGCTAGTACGACCTGCTTTTCTGATCACCAAAGTGCTTGCTGTGATGCCTGGCAGTTTGCTCTTCACAGGTTCGCGGCGCGCGACTTTTGCAGCGGATGTGTCACGCGGCGACTCACTAAGTTACTGCGCTCTTTAAATCTGTCGTTGGCTGCTTGGAATTCGTGGTGAGCGCGCAGGGATTCGAACCCTGGACCTACTGATTAAAAGTCAGTTGCTCTACCGGCTGAGCTACGCGCTCCCTGGCCGCGGCCGTGAAACCCGGCGGAAGTGGGCGGACATATGCACGCGTGTTTCCTGTCGGTCAACCGAAAAATTGCCGGTTTTGTGAAGAAACGGTGCATGGCGCAATGATCGCCAAAAGGTGATTGGTATCATCATGATCCTGCGGCTAAGGAATGGCCCAAATGCCGCATGCCGGAGTTCTTGCCGTTGTCGATCGCCGATATTTCCATCTGGACCGCCATTCTTGCCGGCGCCCTCTCGTTCCTTTCGCCCTGCGTTCTGCCTCTCGTTCCGCCCTATCTTTGTTACATGGCCGGCGTTTCGGTCGATCAGTTCCGCAGCGGTGATGCGGCGACGATCGGCAGCACAAGGCGCGCGGTTCTGCCGGCAGCACTGTTGTTTACGCTCGGCTTTGCGACGGTGTTCGTGGCGCTTGGGGCAGGGGCCTCGTCGATCGGCATGCTGCTCCGGCAACACATGGATCTGCTGTCGCGCGTCGGCGGCGTGATCATCATCATCATGGGCCTGCATTTCCTCGGCGTGTTCAAGATTGGCCTGCTGGCGCGTGAGGCGCGCTTTCAGGGCGGCGGCAAGCCGGCGACGCTCTCTGGCGCCTATATCATGGGGCTGGCCTTCGCCTTCGGCTGGACGCCCTGCATCGGTCCGGTGCTCGGCACAATCCTAGGCGTCGCCGCCGCGCGCGACACGGTGTCCGACGGCGCCATGCTGCTGGCCGTCTACTCGCTCGGGCTTGCCATTCCGTTCTGGATCGCCGCTGGTTTTTCCGGCGCCTTCATGCGCTTCCTGTTGCGCTTCCGTCGCCACCTCGGCCTGGTAGAGAAGCTGATGGGCGGCCTGCTGGTGCTGGCAGGTCTCGCTTTTCTCTTCGGTTTCATCAGTTCCGTCGCCATCTGGTTCCAGACGACCTTCCCGATCCTGATGAAAATCGGCTAGGGCATTGCCTCGTATTTCGGAATCACTTTTCGCCTGGACCGGCCTAATCGTCCGGCCGGTTCGTGGGCTAGTGCATTCCGCTTCAAGCGGAATCGCTTGAAGCGGAAAGACGTTCTGGAAACAAAGTGCTAGAGCGCCGTTCGAAGGCTTGGCGTCGGCGTGGGCGAAGTCAAAGTCGCGAGGGGAAAGATGACGGAAATCGCGGGTCTGGTGCTGCCGTTCTTCGGCCTGATCTTTCTCGGCTACCTGACGGCGCGTTTTGTCCATCATCCCGGCGAGGCGATGGGTTGGCTCAACACCTTCATCATCTATCTCGCTCTGCCGGCACTCTTCTTCAAGCTCGTCTCGCGCACGCCGATCGAACAGTTGGCGCGCGCCGACTTCATCCTGACGACGGTCGGCGCGACCTATATCGTGTTTTCGCTAATCTTCCTCATCGGCGTCTATATCAGGCGTAACTCCATTGCCGAGGCGACGATCCAGGGCTTTGGCGCTGCCTACGGCAACATCGGCTACATGGGGCCCGGCCTTGCGCTGCTGGCGCTCGGTGACGCCGCCGCTGTTCCGGTGGCATTGATCTTCAGCTTCGAGAACGCCGCCCATTTTGCCGTCGCGCCGGCGATGATGGCGATATCGGGCGGCAGGCAGGAAAAACCGCTGGTGCTTGCTGTAAGCGTTGCGCACAAGATCATCCTGCACCCGTTCATCCTTGCGACGCTTGCCGGCGTCCTCGCCGCCTTCTTCGCGGTGCAGCCGCCGGTGCCGGTTCAGCGGCTGATCGATTATCTCGCGCAATGCGCAGCACCCTGCGCGCTCTTTGCCATGGGCGTGACACTGGCGCTGCGGCCCATCAAGCGCATTCCCGTCGAGATCGGCTACATCGTTCCGGCGAAGCTGCTACTGCATCCGCTGGTCATGTTCACGGCGATGAGCCTGACGGGAAATTACGATCCGATCTGGGTGCAGACCGCAGTGCTGCTCGCCGCACTGCCGACGGCAACGAACGTCTTCGTCATCGGCCACCAGTATGGCGTATGGCAGGAGCGGGCCTCGGCAACGATCCTGATCACCACGACGCTTTCGGTCGCGACTGTCACCGGCCTGCTTTACCTGATCCGTTCAGGCGCTCTTCCGCCCGATCTTTTCCCGTAGGCCGTCCTTCAGGGCGTTGAGCGCGCTGCCGGGGTGGACGCCTTCGCGCATCAGCAGGCTGCGGAGCGGCCCGACGGCGGAAAGTACATGGAGCCCCAGCGCGCGCAGAGCCTGAACCGGCAGGAAGCCGGAAAGCAGCGAGCGATTGAGCAGATCGACACTTGCCGTGCGGCTGATGATGTCGGGCCGTCGACGGCTGTCGAAGCGATCGCCGATATCGCCTGCAAGCGCCTCTCCGTTAGCCGTACCGATGAGATCAACGAGCGTCATCACGTCGCGCAGGCTGAGGTTGAGGCCTTGGGCACCGATCGGCGGAAAGGCGTGGGCCGCTTCGCCGAGAAGCACGACGCGGCCCTTGCCGAAGCGTTGCGCGGTCATGCCCGAGAGCGGGAAGGATTGCGGCGTGCCTTCGACCGTCACCTTGCCGAGAATGGATTGCATCCGGTCCTCGACAGCGCGGGAGAGGGCAGCGAGCTCCAGCGTCAGCGTTTGCGCGGCATCATCGGGTTTGCGCACCCACACGAGGCTTGAGCGGTTGCCGGGCAGGGGAACCTGGGTGAAGGGGCCGCTTTCCGTGTGGAATTCGGTCGAGATGTTCTGGTGCGGCAGCTCGTGTGCAAAGTTCAGAACGACCGCCGTCTGCGGATAGGACCAGGTGCTGACGGAGATCTTTGCAGCTTCGCGCACGGGCGAGCGACGACCGTCGGCACCAACAAGGAGATGCGCGCTGCATTGGCTGCCGTTCGCAAGCTCGATCGTTGCGACGCCATCCGAAAGCTCGAAGCCGATTGCGGAGGCGGTGATGCGGGTCAGCGTCGGGCTCGCTTCTGCCCGCTGGCGGAGAATGTCGATGAAAGGTGCGTTCGGAATGTTGTAGCCGAAGGCGTCGAGCCCGACTTCGGAGGCGCGGAAATTGACCGGTGGCGCACGCAACAGCCGGTTGGTTCCGTCGAGAATGCGCATGGTCGAGAGCGGTGCCGTCAGCGGCTCGACCATTTCCCACAGGCTGAGCTTTTTGAGATACTCGATCGATTGGTCCATCAGCGCCGTCGTGCGTCCGTCGGCGACCGCCGGCTCCGGACCGATCAAGGCTACGCGGTAACCGGCGTCGGCAAGCGCGATGGCCGCGAGCGATCCCGCGAGACCTGCACCGATGATGGCGATGTCGTAGTGATCCATGATGCAACCAACCTTTCACGCACGCTGTGAGGCGTCTTGGTCCAGCCTCGATCATACCTCTAGTCGCGGGCGAGAGCGAAATAAATGGGTAGAATCAGCGCAGAAGCAATTTGCAAGTGTCCACAGGACAATGGGGCTGCAGGAAGCGACCGAGCTTGAATTTTAGTGGCGATGCGTTGCAAAGGGTGCATATTACGCGCAATGCGCCGCAGAGCGGTTGATGCGGGCTTCCAGGTCCGTACGGGGAAATAGCTAGGGGTAGGCGGCGTCCGCAGATGAAGTTCTTTAACTACAGACGAGTTCCCTACGCCGAGATCCGCGCCTTCTCCGTGCACATCTTGACCGCTTCGGGATCGTTTCTTGCCTTCCTCGGCGTGGTCGCTGCGGCCGAGCATCGCTTCGTCGATATGTTCTGGTGGCTGGGCCTGGCGCTGCTCGTCGATGGCATCGATGGGCCGATTGCCCGCAAGGTCCGGGTCAAGGAAGTATTGCCCAACTGGTCGGGCGACACGCTCGACAACGTCATCGACTACGTGACCTACGTCCTGCTACCGGCGTTCGCACTCTATCAGAGCGGCATGATCGGCGAGCCCTGGTCCTTTGTGGCGGCGGGGGCGATCGTGGTGTCGAGCGCCATCTACTATGCCGACATGGGCATGAAGACGGACGAGTATTTCTTCTCCGGCTTCCCCGTCGTTTGGAACATGGTGGTCTTCACGCTGTTCGTCATCCAGGCAAGCGAAGTGACGGCGTCGGTCGTCGTCTTCGTCTCCGTGGTGCTCACCTTCCTGCCGATCAATTTCCTTCACCCGGTCCGCGTCCAGCGTTTGCGGCCGCTGAACCTTGGCATCTTCCTCGTCTGGTCGGCGCTCGGCGTTTACGCGCTGCTCTTGCATTTTGCGACACCGGCCTGGGTCGTGACCGGCTTCGTGGTGACGGGCATCTATCTCTACGTGATTGGCTTCGTGCTGCAGATTTTTCCAAGTCTCGGCCGGAAATAGGAGCAGGCAATGGCACAGGCGATTGTGGTACGCGAACTCGGTGGACCGGAGGTCCTGAAACTCGAAGGCGTCACGCTCTCGCCGCCGGGACCGGGCGAGGTGCAAATCCGCCAGGTCGCCGTTGGTCTCAACTTCATCGACGTCTATTTCCGCACCGGCCTCTATAAGTCCGCTTCAGGCCTACCTTTCGTGCCGGGCAAGGAGGGTGCGGGCATTGTCACAGCGGTCGGTGATGGCGTCAGCCTCTTCGCCATTGGTGATCGTGTCGCCTATGCCTCAGCGGACGGCGCCTATGCCAGCGAACGCAATGTCGATGCCTCGCAGCTCGTCAAGGTGCCGGACGGTATCAGCCTCGAGACAGCAGCTGCGATGATGCTGAAAGGCATGACGGCACAATATCTGCTCAACCAGACCTATCAGGTCGGCCCCGACACGACGATCCTCTTCCATGCCGCTGCCGGCGGCGTCGGCCTGATCGCTGGCCAATGGGCCAAGGCACTTGGTGCAACGGTCATCGGTACCACGGGCTCGCAGGACAAGATCGATCTGGCGCTGGCGCACGGCTACGACCACGTGATCAACTACCGCACCGACAGTTTCGTGGCGCGTGTGAAGGAATTGACCGATGGCCGCGGCGTCGATGTCGTCTATGATTCCGTCGGGCGCGACACTTATCCGGCGTCGCTGGACTGCTTGAAGCCGCGCGGCCTGTGGGTCAGCTTCGGCAATTCGTCCGGCCCGGTGGACGCCTTCAGCATCGGCATCCTGGCGCAGAAGGGCTCGCTGTTCGCGACCCGTCCGACACTCTTCGGTTACGTTGCGACGCGGCCTGCGCTGGAAGCGTGTGCAAATTCCCTGTTTGATATTGTGCAAAGCAACAAAGTGCGTATCAATATAAATCAGACTTATCCGCTCGCCGATGCAGGGCGGGCGCATACGGATCTCGAGACAAGAAAAACAAGTGGAACAACACTGCTGATTCCGTGATCGAAGCCTTAAGGCGGACGCGGATCAACAGAGGGGAAAGAGGGCAGCGTGCCTGTTGAGGGAGTAGCGGCGAACGGTCACCTATTGGCTGTGAGCAACCTGACGAAATTGTTTGGCAGCTTTGCAGCCTGCAATGGGATCAATCTGCAGATTGAACAGGGCGAGATCCACGCCCTTCTCGGCGAAAACGGTGCCGGAAAATCGACCCTGGTGAAGATGTTGTTCGGCGTATTGGCGCCGACGGCCGGTGAGATCGTCTGGCAGGGCCAGAGCGTGCGCATCGCCAACCCCGCCGCCGCGCGCAAGCTCGGCATCGGCATGGTTTTCCAGCATTTCTCGCTGTTCGAGGCACTGACCGTCGCCGAAAACATTGCACTTTCGATGGATGCAAACATCTCGCTCGCCAAGGTGGCCGAGGAGGCTTCGCGCCTCTCGCATGCCTATGGCCTGCCGCTCGATCCGAAGGCGCATGTGGCAGACCTCTCGGTTGGCGAGCGTCAGCGGATCGAGATCGTGCGTGCGCTGCTGCAGAACCCGCGCCTCATCATCCTCGACGAGCCGACCTCGGTGCTCACGCCGCAGGAAGCTGACCGTTTGTTCGAAACGCTCTACAAGCTCAAGGCCGAAGGCCGCTCGGTTCTCTACATCAGCCACCGCCTCGAGGAGGTTCAGCGCATCTGCGATCGCGCAACGGTGCTGCGTCACGGCAAGGTGACCGGAGCCTGCGACCCGAAGGCGGAGACCCCGTCGTCGCTGGCGCGCATGATGGTGGGCAGCGATGTCGCGGCCGTCACAGCGGAAGGCACGAGTGCAAAGGGTGCGGTGCAATTGGAGGCGCGTCACCTGACGGTCCCGGCACGCACGCCCTTTGCCGTTTCGCTGAAGAACATCTGTCTCAAGGTTCATGCTGGCGAAGTGCTGGCGATTGCCGGTGTCGCCGGCAATGGCCAGGGCGAACTCTTCGATGCACTGTCGGGCGAGTATCCGGTCGCTGACGACACTGCCGTTCAGATTCGCCAAAGGCCCGTCGGCAGCAGGAACATCAACGCGCGCCGCCTGATGGGCGCCGGCTTCGTTCCGGAAGAGCGCCACGGTCATGCCGCCGTGTCGGCACTGCCGCTCTCGGACAATCTCGTGCTTGCCCGCAGCCGCTCGGACGCCAAGGCATTTCTCGGCGGCGGGTTCCTCAAGATCATCCGCCGGGATGCGGTGGCGAGCGCCACGAAGCGCATTTCCGAGGCGATGGACGTGCGCAAGAGCGGTGAAGATCCGCCGGCGGGCTCTCTGTCTGGCGGCAACCTGCAGAAGTTCATCGTCGGCCGTGAGCTTGACCGACAGCCGAGCGTGCTGGTGGTCAATCAGCCGACCTGGGGTGTGGATGCAGGCGCCGCCAGCCGTATCCGCCAGGCACTCGTCGATCTCGCCAAGTCGGGCTCGGCCGTTCTCGTCATTAGCCAGGATCTCGACGAGATTTTCGAGGTGGCGACCGAAATCGCAGTCATCAGTGATGGAAAGCTCTCTGATCCCTATCCGGCCAAGGAGCTTTCGCGCGAAAAGATCGGCCTCCTGATGGGTGGCATGTACGGCAAGACGGAAGGCACGGAGGCCGCACATGCGCATTGAACTGGAAAAGCGCGCCAAGGTCTCGACGCTGTTTTCGGTCCTGTCGCCGTTCATCGCCTTCCTGCTGACGATCGTCTTCGGCGGCATCATGTTTGCGCTGCTCGGCAAGAACCCGATGACGGCGCTCTACAGCTTCTTCGTCGAACCCTTGAGCGAGGTCTGGTCGCTGCACGAACTGGCGATCAAGGCGGCACCCCTGATCCTCATCGGCGTCGGGCTTTCGGTCTGCTTCCGTTCGAACAACTGGAACATCGGTGCCGAGGGCCAGTTCATCATGGGCGCGATTGCCGGCTCGATCCTGCCGGTGGTCTTCTATGACTGGCAGTCGCCGCTGGTGCTGCCGCTGATGATGCTGATGGGCATGCTCGGCGGCGCGCTCTTTGCGGCCATCCCTGCCTTTCTCAAGGCGCATATGAACACCAACGAGATCCTGACGAGCCTGATGCTGGTCTATGTCGCCCAGCTCTTTCTCGACTGGCTGGTGCGTGGCCCCTGGCGCAATCCGGGCGGCATGAACTTTCCGGAGACGCGCACCTTCGCCGTGGATGCGATCCTGCCGGAGATGATCGCCTCGGGACGGACCCATTGGGGCTTCGCCTTCGCGATCATCGCGGCGGTCCTCGTGTGGTTCATGATGCGCTACACGCTGAAGGGCTTCGAGATCTCCGTTCTTGGCCAGTCGGAGCGGGCAGGGCGCTTTGCCGGTTTTTCGTCGCGCAAGATGATCTGGTTCTCGATGCTGCTGTCGGGGGCCTTTGCCGGTCTTGCTGGCATTTCCGAGGTTAGCGGCGCGATCCAGCAGCTGCGCCCGGTCATTTCGCCCGGTTACGGCTTCACCGCCATCATCGTCGCCTTTCTCGGCCGCCTCAATCCGCTCGGCATTGTCGCTGCCGGCCTGGTGCTTGCCTTGACGTATCTCGGCGGCGAGGCGGCGCAGCTATCGATCGGCGTTTCCGAGAAGGTCACGCGTGTCTTCCAGGGCCTGTTGCTCTTCTTCGTGCTCTCCTGCGACACGCTCATCCATTATCGCATCAAGCTGGTCTTCGACCGGTTGACCGCGACAAACACCGAGGGGAGCCGCTGATGGGTATCGTCGAAGCGATCCTCTTGAGCGTCATCACCGCCGCGACCCCGCTGGTTCTCGCTGCCATCGGCGAACTGGTGACCGAACGGTCAGGCGTGCTCAATCTTGGCGTCGAAGGCATGATGATCATGGGTGCGGTCTCCGCCTTCGCGATCACCCAGATTACCGGCTCCCCCTATCTGGGCATGCTTGCAGGTGTTGCGTGTGGCGCGATTTTCTCGCAGCTCTTCGCCTTCCTGACGTTGACGCTCGTGGCAAACCAGGTGGCGACGGGCCTTGCCCTGACGCTGCTCGGGATCGGCGTCTCCGGCATGATGGGCGAGAGTTTCCTCGGCCTCCAGGGCATCAAGCTGCAGCCGATCGCGATACCGCTTCTGGCGGATATCCCCTATATCGGGCCGCTTCTCTTCCGGCAGGACATTATCTTCTATCTGTCGATAGCGGTTGTCGCCGGCGTGCACTGGTTCCTGTTCCGCAGCCGCGCCGGCCTGAAGCTGCGCGCCGTCGGTGACAGCCACGCTTCCGCGCACGCGCTCGGCGTCAACGTCATCCGCACACGCTATCTCGCCGTCATGTTCGGCGGCGCTTGCGCCGGCCTCGCCGGTGCACAGCTGTCGCTCGTCTATACGCCGCAATGGGTGGAAAACATGTCGGCGGGGCGCGGCTGGATCGCGCTGGCGCTGGTGGTCTTCTCTTCCTGGCGGCCCTGGCGGCTGGCGGCCGGCGGCTACCTCTTCGGCGCGGTTTCGATCAGCCAGCTGCATGCGCAGGCCTTCGGCCTGGGTATCCCCTCACAACTCCTTTCATCGCTTCCCTACGTGGCGACGATCGTCGTCCTCATTCTCATTTCGCACAACCGGCGCATGACCTTGATCAATACACCGGCATCGCTCGGCAAGCCGTTCGTGCCGGACCGGTGATTTCAAGTATTTCAGACAAACGTTTCTCAAACCGACAGGGGTAAAAAAATGAAGAAACTACTGCTCGCTCTCGCAAGCACCGCGGCGGTGATCGGCTTCGCCACGGGTGCCAGCGCTCAGGAAAAGGCCAAGATCTGCTTCGTCTACGTCGGTGCCAAGACCGATGGCGGCTGGACCCAGGCGCACGACATCGGCCGCCAGGAACTGGAAAAGGCGCTCGGCGACAAGATCGAGACCCAGTATCTCGAAAGCGTTCCGGAAGGCCCGGATGCGGAACGTGCGATCGAGCGTCTGGCACGCTCGGGCTGCGGCCTGATCTTCACCACGTCCTTCGGCTTCATGGATGCGACCATCAAGATCGCGCAGAAATTCCCGGACGTGAAGTTCGAACACGCCACGGGCTACAAGACCGCGCCGAACGTCGCGACCTACAACAGCCGCTTCTATGAAGGCCGTTACATCCAGGGCCAGATCGCCGCGAAGATGTCGCAGAAGGGCGTCGCCGGCTACATCGCTTCCTTCCCGATTCCGGAAGTGGTGATGGGCATCAACTCCTTCGTCATCGGCGCGCGCTCGGTGAACCCGGACTTCAAGATCAAGGTCGTGTGGGCAAACACCTGGTTCGATCCGGGCAAGGAAGCTGACGCCGCCAAGGCACTGGTTGACCAGGGCGTCGACATCCTGACGCAGCACACGGACACGACGGCGCCGATGCAGGTTGCCGCCGAGCGTGGCATCAAGGCCTTCGGCCAGGCTTCCGATATGATCAAGGCCGGCCCGCAGACGCAGCTGACGGCGATCGTCGACACCTGGGGCGCCTACTACATCAAGCGCACTCAGGCATTCCTCGACGGCAAGTGGGAAACCACCTCGAGCTGGGATGGTCTGAAGGACGGCATCCTGACGATGGCGCCCTACACCAACATGCCTGATGACGTGAAGAAGATGGCCGAGGAAACCGAAGCCAAGATCAAGTCGGGCGAGCTGAAGCCCTTCACCGGCCCGCTGAAGAAGCAGGACGGTAGCGAGTGGCTCGCTGCCGGTGCAACGTCTGACGACGGCACCCTGCTCGGCATGAACTTCTACGTCGAGGGCGTCGACGACCAGCTGCCGAAGTAAGCCGTCGCGCAGAGATGAAGATAAGCAGACCCCGCCCTCACGGCGGGGTTTGTTCTTTTGAGGATGGCGTCAAGAAAGACGGTGTGACCACGGCCGGCGAGCGTGGCCAGCGCCGATTTCGCTTGTTTTTCCGGGGGCTTTCCGGAATCGATCGATCAAACTACACTCGTTTGCGCAAGTTTGAGGCAAGCGGACGGCGGTGCTTCCCGGCATCGATATCCGCGCGTCGCGCAGGAATCAGGCAGGGGAGTGCCTGGAGGAGATGGATTGAACAGGAGTTTGCTGGAAACCGTTGTGTCCGGCTCGCGCAAACGCACGAGCCATGCGCATGTCGTCGATCAGCTCGGAAAGGCGATCATATCCGGCGAGTTCCCGGTGGGCTCCATTCTTCCAGGAGATCCGGAACTCGCGGCGCGCTTCAAGGTGTCGCGGACGGTGCTGCGCGAGGCGATGAAGACGCTTGCCGCCAAGGGCCTGGTCGTGCCTCGGGCCCGCATCGGTACGCGCGTCACGCCGCGCAACGACTGGAACCTGTTCGACAGCGATATCCTGACCTGGCATTTTGAGTGCGGGGTAGACGAAGATTTCCTGTATCACCTCAGCGAAGTGCGCCTCGCTTTCGAGCCGCATGCGGCAGCACTTGCCGCACGAAACGCTTCGGAAGCAGAGATCAGCCGCATGATGCGCCTTGCCGTCGCCATGGGCGAGGAGGGGCACACGGCGGAGAGCCTTGCCGTGGCGGATCTGAAATTTCATCTCGCGGTCGCCGAAGCCTCCGGTAATCCGTTCATGCGAACGGTCGGCGGGCTGATCGAAGCGGCGTTGGTTGGCGTCTTCAAGCTGAGTTCGCCGGTCGCCGAAAGGGGCGGGATCGACGAGGTCGCCCGCAACCATATCCGCATCGTCGAGGAGATCGGCCGGCGTGATGAAGTCGGTGCACGGCTCGCGATGGAGAATGTCATCAAGATCGGCCGCGAGCGGGTCCGCAGCGCCTTGCATAGTCGCGCCTGATCCCTCCGACTTCGCGGGATTGTTCGAAATCCCGCTATGGATGATCTCCAATGTTCAGCCGATCGCATAGATTTCAATGCTTGCGCTTGCTCAGATCGCCCGCTGGCCTTATCTGGTGATTGGTCGTTCCCAGCGGAGCGGCTTTCGTCAACGGTGACCTGGAGACCATGTCCGAGTTTTTTGTCATTTTCGTCCTGCTTTTGATCAATGCATTTTTTGCTCTCTCGGAAATGGCAATCGTCTCGGCAAGCAAGCCAATGCTTCGCCAGATGGCAAAACAGGGAAACGCCCGCGCTGAAGTTGCGCTGCGGCTGGCGGAGGATCCGGGCAAGTTCCTGTCCACGGTTCAGGTCGGCATCACGCTGGTCGGCACGCTGGCCGGCGCCTATGGTGGCGCGACCATCGCTGCCAAGATCGCACCGATCCTCGATGAAATCGCCTGGATCCATCCCTACGGAAACACGGTCGCCGTGGCGCTTGTCGTCACGCTGATTACGTTCCTGTCGGTCGTCATCGGCGAACTGATCCCGAAGCAATTGGCACTGAAGAATTCCGAAGCCCTGGCGATGTTCGTGGCAAGGCCGATGCTGTTCCTGTCGCGGATCACTGCTCCGATCGTCTATCTCTTCGAAACGGCCGCATCGGTCGCCATGCGCCTTCTCGGTATGCGCCCCGACGATCCCGACCATGTGACGGAAGAGGAAGTTCAGGCGATCATGGCCGAGGGTGTCGAGAGCGGCGCCATCGAGAAATCGGAACATGAGATGCTCAGGCGTATCATCCGGCTCGGTGACCGCAACGTGAAGTCGATCATGACGCACCGGACCGAGGTGAGCTTCATCGACGTCAACGACAGCCTGGAGACCGTCGGCCGCAAGATCGACCAGTTCGGCCATTCGCGCTATCCGGTGGTCGATGGACCGAGCGGTGATGTGCTCGGCGCTGTTCTGGCGAAGGAGGTGCTGAACGCTCCGACCTCCGGACCGTTCGACGTGCGCAAGTACATCAAGGAAATCCACACCTTGCCGGAGACGGCGTCGTGCCTGAAGGCGTTGGAAGCCTTCAAGTCGTCGAGCATCAACATGGCAATGATCGTCGACGAGTATGGCAGCACCGAGGGTATCATCACCATCGCCGACATCCTCGAGGCGATCGTCGGCGTTCTGCCGTCGAACTATGACGACATCGAGCACGCGCTGATTCGCCAGCGTGAAGATGGCAGCTATCTCGTCGACGGCCGCACGCCGATCGACGAGATCCATCTGACGATCGGCATCGAAGGCATCGATGCCGATGGCAACTTCGAGACGATTGCCGGCTTCCTGGTGCAGCAACTGCGCAAGACGCCGGAAGAGGGTGACATCGCCATCGCGCATGGCTACCGGTTCGAG